>QZKJ01000001.1 GCA_003605035.1 Desulfurivibrio sp. | reverse complement strand
TGGCTCATGGCTCATGGCTCATGGCTCATGGCTCATGGCTCATGGCTCATGGCTCATGGCTCATGGCTCATGGCTCATGGCTCATGGCTCATGGCTCATAAATGTTATTTTGTTTTTATTGAGTTAGCTAGGCTTGAAAGCATTTTCCCTATTATTTCTGCTTCGTTGCGAAACGTATCCAAATCTTTATTGTCAATCCATCCTAATTTTTCAACTATTACAAGCAGGGTAATAACTTCAAAGAGGGAACCGCGGGCAATATAGAGATATTGTTTGAATTCTTTTTGTGAGTATCTGCCTTTCCCTTCAGCGATATTCATAGCCACGGAAGTCACCGCGGCTTCCAGTTGTTCCAATAACCTATAATGCTTACCTGCTGTTTTCCACTTCTCGCTTGAGACAATAACCGACTCAGCAAATAGCACAGCCCTTTGCCAAACTTCCAGATCCTCAAAAGAAAACCGCCCCATCGCATTCTCGCAAGAAGCTTTTATCTATCAGCCATGAGCCATGAGCCATCAGCCATCAGCCATCAGCTGCCGTTTTATGATTTTTCCTGTAGCTGTTTTCGGCAGTTCAGTAAAAAATACAATCTGGTGAGGAACCTTAAAAGCCGGCAGATTCCTTCGGCAATGAAGCAGCAGCTCTTTTGGCGGACATGTCATCCCCGGCTTCAATACGACACAGGCCTTGATTGTCTCGCCCAGAATCTCATCTTCCTCACCAACCACTGCCACTTCATGGACAGCTTCATGTTCATGGATGATTTCTTCTATCTCCTTGGGTGCGATACGGTGCGAGCCGCTTTTAATCATATCACTTTTGCGGCTGACAATATAGAGGTACCCTTCCTGGTCACTGCGGGCCAGATCACCTGTCCATAATCCTTCCGCCCGCAGAACCTGATCCGTTTCCTGCTTTCGGCCCCAGTAGCCCTCCATGATATTATCACCAACGGCAACTATTTCCCCTGTTTCGCCATCAGCAACCGGCCGGCCGTCACGATCAAGCAGTTTCAGGGTTACGCCGGGAATCGCCTTGCCAATCGAGCCCATTTTACGTTCAAGGTCTTCTGGAGGCAGATAACTCAGTCTGGCCGAAGCTTCTGTCTGACCGTACATGATGAATATCTCCACTTCAGGAAAAACTTTTTTCAGCTGCCCGGCAAGTTTTGGTGACATGGCCGCTCCTGCCTGGGTGATATACCGCAATTGGGGGAAATGGTATTTATGAATGGCAGAGCGATTAAGCAGCAGAGCAAAGGTGGAGGGTACTCCCGAAAATCCAGTCACTTCATGCTCCAGCATCTCATCCAGCACCACATTGGGGTAAAGAAAATTCTGATTAACAACAAGACTGCCACCGACCGCCATGTGGGTCAGGAGGACAGAATTCCCGTAGGAATAAAAAAAGGGCAAAACAGCCATTACCCTGTCAAAATCCGTCAGCTTTAAATAGCTGACAATTGAGGATGTATTGGCGACAAGATTGGCATGGCGCAGCATGACCCCTTTCGGGCTTCCTGTTGTCCCTGATGTGTAAATAAGCTGGGCTATGCTGTCAGGTTGCACAGCTGGAAAATCTGCAATTTGCAAATTTGTCCGCAAAATTGCCTGCCTGTCCACCCACATATACTTTGTACCGCGGCAGGGGAATTCGTCATCCGACGCAATCAATTTCAATGACTGCAACTGGGAGGCAACCGGGGAGAGGAAACGGTGGAATTTTTTTTGCGTAAAGACGACAGAGATGCCACTGTCAGTCATCAGAGCTTTCAGAGAACGTTCCGATGTCTGTGTATTGAGGCCGACCACGATTCCGCCGGCAAGCTGAATGGCAAAATAAGCCGATACATATTCAAAGGGGTCATCACTGAGTATCCCTCCCCTGAAGCCTGCTCCCAGCTGTTGAGCAATCAACCAGGCAGCTTGGGATTGCGCCTGCGAAGAGAGTTCATGATAGGTCAGGCTTTTGTTGCCATGAAATATTGCGGGCTTTCCGGGAAACTTTTCCGCCGAATTAAAGAGGTAGTCGGGAACAGTTTTTTGGCGCATGACTATTGGTTGACAGCTCATGGCTGGTGGCTCATGGCTGATGGCTCGTGGCAAAATCAAAAGACCTTTGGCTTAGAATGGCTAACTGGTTTTCTGGCTAATGAAGGCTGTCAATTTGTTGACGCTGTCCAGGTTTTCCGGGACAAGCTCTTCATCCTGAACCTTCATGCTGAATGTTTCTTCCAGCCATTCGACCAACTCAAGCACCCCGGTGGAATCGATGATGCCCTGTTCCATGAATGAATCATCATTGCCCAGCGAACTTTCATCAGCATCAAAAAGAAAATTTTCAAATATGAAGGAACGAATTTGGGTTGTTGGGTTTGGTGGGTTCATTGGGTTATTGGGTTATTGGGTTATTGGGTTATTGGGTTTGTTGGGTTTGTTGGGTTATCAGCTAATTTACGAAATTATCTTTATATTATCCAGCCTTTTAGGCATAGTGACACTGAAATTTTTAACAAACTTCTCATAGACGATCTGCGTTGACAGGATCCCGACAAACGCCATGTTTTCCCTGAAGCCCTGCCTGGCCTTTTTTCTGCATTTGATCAGGAGTTGCTCCACAGCCTTCGGGTTAAAAAAACCAGCCTCGGCGACCATCTGAGGGGACAGGTAATAATTGAGGTATTCCGGTTCATTCTCGCCAAAAAAACTTAAGATATCCGGGGCCATATATGGTTGCTTCTTTCTTTTCACTATGGTTTGGGGCAGCAGATTGGCCATTGCTTTTTTCAGGATATTTTTCTCGTTTAAGACCTTCATTTTCATGTTTGGCGGAATGGCGCAGGCAAATTCCACAACCCGGTGGTCCAGAAACGGAAAACGGCCTTCCACGGAATGCGCCATGGCCATTCTGTCCCCTTGCGAGGAGAGAAGATAGTTGCCCAGCAGAAGTTTCGACTCCAGATACTGGGCCCGGGAAAAATAATCGAGCCCGGCCAGTTTGCCGGTAAATCTGGCCGCAAGGTTTTCCACCGCATCATCAAAATTTTGCCTCTTCAAATTTTCCGAAAAGAAAACAGAAGTACGACCCGTGGTTTTCCACCGGGGAAGATGGGCATAGAAAAGATCGTCTACAGGTGCGTCGGTATGGAAAAATTCCTTGGCGAATTCGGCGGATTTGGTGGGAGAGAGGGCAAGATAGGGATAAAGACGCTTTAACAGCAAAGGCCGGCTAGCGGATGTTATGTCTTTTTTAATGAAAGACCTGATCTTGGCCTCTTTAAAGATATCATAGCCGCCCAGAATCTCATCTGCCCCCTCGCCGGTGAGAACCACCTTATAACGGTGGTCGCGCACAAGGGCTGAAAGCAGATAGAGCGGGGCCGGGGCGGTGCGCAGAATCGGGGTTTCGGTATGCCAGATCACTTCGGGAAATGCCGCTCCGATCTTTTCATAAGTACAGTGTTCGACATGGTGATCCGTACCGAGGAATTCCACCATCTCGTTCTGCTCGGCCCGTTCATCGTATATGCTGTCGCTGAAGGTAACGGAAAATGTTTTCAGCGGGTTGTCCGTATAATGATGAATGAGCGAGGTAATGGTTGACGAGTCAAGCCCGCCGCTCAAGTAGGCCCCGACCGGGACGTCCGCCCGCAGTCGGAGCCGGACCGAATCGATGAGCAGCTCGCGCAACTCCTCAGCGTATTCGTCTTCTTTGCGAAACCTGCCACGATCTGCTGTGGAGTACGGAATATCCCAGTATTCCCTGAGGCTCAAGCCGGCGCCGGCAGTGACCCGCGCCCAGTGGCCCGCTTCAAGCTGATGAATGCCCCGAAAGACGGTTTCCGAGCCACCAGGCATCCAGAAGGTGAAAATTTCCCGCAAAACATCCGGATTGATTTCTCTGGGCAGAGAAGGATCTGCCGCAAAAATGGATTTCACCTCAGAGGCGAAATAAAGCGTTCCCTTATGAATGGTATAAAAAAGGGGCCGTACGCCCATCCTGTCGCGGGCCAGAAAAAGAACCTCTTTTTCGGCATCATACAGGGCAATGGCAAACTGGCCGTTGAGATAGGCCAGACAGTGTTCCTGTTTCTCCTCATAGAGGTGAACAATGACCTCGGTATCGGAGTTGGTGGCAAAGCGATGCCCCCGTTCTTCAAGTTCCTCGCGCAACTCCCGGTAGTTGAAGATTTCGCCGTTAAAAATCACCCAGAGAGATTTATCCTCATTATGGATAGGCTGCCAGCCGCCTTCCAGATCAATGATACTGAGGCGCGCATGAGCAAGCCCCGCCCGGCGGCCGACGTGAAAGCCATAGCCGTCCGGCCCACGGTGGGAGACTGGGTGGATCATTCTTTCCAGAAGTGTCACCCCCGGAGAATTATCCGAGGATATGTTAAAATAACCGGCTATGCCGCACATGTTTTAGCTGATGGCTGATGGCTCACTAAAGCACCTTTATTTTGGTCAGCATGGCTGTTTTCCAGAACGATGTCGGCTCACGGTCAAGACGGCTGATCTCTTCAGGAGTATAGACCAGAATATCCACCGCCACCCCGAGGTCAAACAATTCCACAAATTCCAAAGCGCGGTCGGGGAAAGGCGTTGCCGTTTCCTTGACAATGACCACGTCAATATCCGACCAGAACGATGCAGACCCGGTTGCCAGCGAGCCAACCAGATAAGCACTCCTCACCCCTTTGCCCTTCAGTTTTTCAGCCAGGAACTGTTTGATCTGCTTGAGTGAAAAGTCAACCACGGATGTCCGGGGACGGCTTTTCCCCAGGACTTCATTGCTGGACATCTTTCCCCGTTACTATCCGGTCATTTATAAGTCGAAAAATTATGCCGGCTGAATGCAGGGCCCGTTCCGCCTGGGCCGCGGTCAAAATCTCAAAAGGCGCGCCATCCGGAAAGGCATCAGGATAACGGGCGGAGATATAATAGATGTCCAGTTCCCTGGCACATGTCTCCAGCTGACCATTTTCTTTCAGCTCTTTGATAATACGATAGAGGGAATGGGTGCGAACCGTATCGAACCCTTTGAAAAAGCAATAAGCTTTCAATGCTTTTTCGGCAGACTGCTGACAGATAAAGCAAACCTGCGCGTAAAACTCGCCTTTCAGTGAATACTCAGCCCACTGAAGGTCATTTTCAGCCTGACGCAGCCAATCCAGATGTCTTTGCATGTTCACCCGACAGAAAACATTCTTTCAGAAACCAACAAACCCCCAGTCAGTTATAATTTTTACACTTTGCATCACCAAAAGCAACAATCTTACTCATAATTTTATCATGTTCACCTTGTATGCTCGGGCAAATAAAAACGCCTGATCTCATACCAAGACCAAGCGTTTACCCTAGCCATTAAGCAACTCTAGCTCTTTCAGCTATGACTCTGCCATGAGCTATTTTATTTAGCCATGAGCCCCAAGCAGCTATTTATTTTTACGGATTTTTCGCCTGCTATACCCTGCAAGCCCGGCAAGGCCGGAACCAAAAAGGAGCATGGTAGCTGGTTCAGGGACGGGGGCTACAACCGCATCAAAAGACGTCGCCCCATCACCTATGTGTGTAATATCTGCGATGATTTGCATGTCAAAAACATCGTCTTCTACACCTGGAATTCCGGAAAGAGACGTTGAAGCAGTAAAACCACCGCCCGATGTGTGAATCATATCATCCCAATCGATATCCAGAGAAATCCCGTTAATCACAAAAGAAACATCAACTGTTCCAGCCGAGGTGCCACCAATACTGCCTAAAAATCCACTTATTCCTGCATCAAGATCCTCTACAGTTGAGTAAGTGTTAAATACAGAAAGTGTGAGTGTTCCTCCGGCAACAGATGAGACATCAACAGAATTAAGATCCAACATTGGGTACGTACTTGTCCCAAGTATAGGGTAAGAAATTCCAGTCGTCACATTCGCAATCCAATTACCAACACTTCCCGCATATGTTACTGCTCCAACGCTGCTGTACATATCTCCTGCACCCTGATCCAAAACAAGCACAGAATGCCCAGCATTATCATTTAATGAAATTGACAGTGCCATCGCATTACCGGACATCACCAACGACCCCATAAAGGCTAATGCCAAACCTTTTATTAACACTTTTTTCATTTTATTTCTCCTCACGTGTTAGTGTTGAATAACCCAAGTTTAATTATTCATAATGAGGATTAGCACTTCTTGTGCCAAAAAAATACCCGCGCAACACACGACACGTTTTTAGAAAATATAATGAACTATTTCAGCATATTAACAATAAGAAAAACAAATTGCCGCTCATCAAATCACACTAAAAACCCGCAACAAAACTTCCGGAATTTCCTGATTTCACACTTGAAAATAATCAAAAATCCGCTTTTCCGGAAAACAGAATAGCCTATCAAGCCTTGCCAGTATTAGAAATTCCATATTTTTTCCATAAAACCGAATCGTATTCCTTTGATTGATACGGAGTTCAGAATTTATACTTCATAATTTGCTTTCTTTTGCCAAAATTCCCGAATTCTGGACAAAAAAAATAGGTCGCAAAGCAACCCATTGGAATATCGTCTTATTTAATTTTTTAAAATTTCGGTTAAAATGAAAATCCGTTCATTTTACTGGAAAAAGATCAAAAAAGGTGCCCACAGGGACAGTTCGCGAACCGCCCCTACATCATGGGCAGACCGAGATGGTTGCCGATGGCCTGGGTCAGACTGAAATCAGAAAAAGCTATGCCGGCCTCAAAGAGGCCGGAGTCAAGCCTGGACTCGCACCACTTCACCTCGCCGACCCCGGCGAGATCCGGCGAGGAAAAATCCGGACCGAACTCAAAGGCCACCAGCGTTTCCGGGGGGATCTCCCGGTGGCTTTCGATCCGCAAACCGCCAAGGCTTAAATCAAGGGTGATGGCGCGGTCATCAAGCAGTTCAATCGGCCGCCTGTTCACATCACACAAGGTTACGACCAGCGAGATACGCTCGCTGATTCTGCGAAACCTCCGGCGCCCGCCATCAACGATAAATCCATACTTCTTGGCTGCTTCCTGGAGGAGTTCGCAGCCCCGCATATACTGATGGCACTTTATATAATGCACTGTCGAGCAAAACAACTCGATATGCTCGGGCATCGGGATATAGAGACCGCCCTTGGTCATCCGACAATCATGGCCATTATTCTTCGACCAGTACGGGCACTTTTTATCGTTCGGATTGCACGTCACATTTCCCATTTACATCAGCCCCGCCCTTCATTTTCTCGGTTAACCCTGGCACAGATCCATTCCACATCAACCAATCCTGCGGCTAATGCGGTGAAATCTTATTTCTTTTGAATATCTTAGCTTTTAAAATACATGCAATTCATACGCCATCCACACAAATCAGAACAACAGGCGGAACGTCATTTTTTAAGCGGCATGCATTTTGACAGCAAAAATACGCAAAGGGGGGAAAGCAGCGAGGTATCAGGACTTGATCATTTTGGCGGTGAGCCCGAAGCGTTTCATCTTATCGTAGAGGCCGGTCTTGCCGACCTGCAGCTCATTGGCAGCCACCTGCACGTTGCCTTCATTTTTCTGCAGGCAGTTGACAATAATCTCCCGCTCAAAATCGGCGATGATGTCTTTCAGGGCTTTTTTGCCAAATTGTTGACATACCAGTGTCAGATAATCATTGGTGGAAGAAGAGGCGGCCTTGGTATCAAATATCAGTTCATTTTCAGTAATGACCGAATTCTTGCACATCAGGACGGCCCGCTGGATGACATTTTCCAGCTCTCTGACATTACCGGGCCAGTCATGCATCAATAAACGGCTGATGATGCTGTCCGGCAGAAAATCGACATCCTTTTTAAAGGCTTCGCGATAACGCTTCACAAAAAAAGTGGCAAGATCGACAATATCCTCTTTGCGCTCACGCAGAGCGGGAATCATAATATTGATGATATTGAGCCGATAGTAAAGATCAAGCCGGAAGACCCCGTCCTGCACCGCCCTGGCAAGATCGACATTGGTGGCGGCAATCACCCGGACATCGACATTGACCGGGGAGTTGCCGCCCACCCGGATCACCTCCCCGTTCTGCAGGACCCGCAACAGCGAAGACTGCATTTTCGGGCTGATATCACCTATTTCATCAAGAAAAATCGTGCCGCCGTCAACAATCTCAAACTTGCCTTTTTTCCGGCCGGCAGCCCCGGTGAAGGCCCCTTTTTCATAGCCGAAAAGATCACTCTCCAGCAGGTTGTCATTAATGCTGTTGCAGTTGACCTTCAAAAACGCTTTATCCGCCCTTGCGCTGCATTTCCTGATCAGATTGGCCACCAACTCCTTGCCTGTGCCTGACTCGCCGGTAATCAGGATGGTGGCATCCGAGCCGGCCACCTGATCAACCATCTCGCGCAGTTCCCGCATCTTCCGGCTGGTGCCGATCATCTCATCGGCCTGATCCTTATTCTGCAGTTTGCGTTTCAGGACATTGATCTCCCGGAACAGATTCTGCTGGGTCTTCTCGCTTTCCTTTAATTCACTTATCTTCTGCTGGAGAATTTCTTCAATATTGTTATGGAAGCTGGAAAGCTCCTTCTCATGGAGTTTTCGTTCGGTGATGTCGCGCATCACCATCATGACCAGCCGGTCGCCCAGATATCCCTGGAAAGGCACAAAACTGTATTCCACATCAACATCGCCGATACGGGTTTCTTCCAGGCCGCTTTTTCTTTTGCCGCTGGCAGACATGATTATGGGACAATAATGCTTGCAGCGGTCATCGGCATTACAGAAATTTTTCCGGCATTCCTGCCGGCACAGGTCGCCGAAGACATTAACCGCGCTGGGATTCATGTACTCAATGATGCAGTCCTCGCGGATCAGCACAACCATCTCAGGCATGACATCAAGCAATGCCCGCCAGTTTCTGACCAGACGGTCGATTTCTTCCTTAGTCTTCCGCAGTTCCAGGTTCAAAGTATCCATTAAGTGCCTAAAGTGCCCCTCCCCACCCCTACATACGAAAAACCGGCTTCTTTCATCTGTTTCGGATTATAGACATTGCGCAAATCGACAAATACCGGGGATTTCATCCTGGATTTCAGCTCCTGCAGATCAAGGGCGCGGTATTGATTCCACTCCGTGAACAGAACCAGGACATCAGCGTTCTCACTCGCCTCATAGGCATTGTTGACATAGGCGAACTCAGGAAACAATCTGGCGGCTTCCGCCATTCCCTGGGGATCATGGGCCTGAATTCTTGCCCCCTTTTCAACCAGGGGCGGCAAAATCGTCAGGGCAGGAGAATCCCGCAGATCATCGGTTTCCGGCTTAAAGGTCAAGCCCAGCACCCCAATTGTTTTTCCTGCCTCAAAGCCACCCAGGGCGTCACGAATCTTCTTCACCATCCGCGCTTTTTGTGCGGCATTAACCTCCACCGCCGCTTCAACGGAGCGGACGGGAACCCCGTTTTCCTGGGCGATACGCAGCAGGGCCAGGGTGTCCTTGGGGAAACAGGAGCCGCCGTAGCCCGGTCCCGGATGGAGAAACTTGCGGCCGATCCGTCCGTCAAGCCCCACGGCTTTGGCCAGGTCAATAACATCCGCCCCCAGGGCCTCGCACACATTGGCCATTTCGTTGATAAAGGAGATCTTGATCGACAGAAAGGCATTTGCAGCATACTTGATCAGTTCGGCGGTTTCAAGCCCGGTTATGACAAAGGGGGTGGCGATCAGGTACAGGGGGTTATAAATTTCCTTCATGACCTCGCTTGCCCGTTCCGTCTCTACTCCGATGACCACCCGGTCCGGACGCATGAAATCGTTGATTGCCGCACCTTCCCGTAAAAACTCCGGGTTTGAGACCACATCAAAGCTGGCGGCAGGATTTGCCTCCTTGATGACGCGGGCAACCTGCCTGGCTGTGCCGACCGGCACCGTGCTCTTATCAACCACAACCGTGTATTTGCCTAAATACGGGGCCAGATCCCGGGCCGCGGCATAGATATAGGTCAAATCAGCATAGCCGTCGCCGCGCCGGGATGAGGGCGTGCCCACTGCGATAAAAACGGCTTTGGCCTGGCTGACGCTCTCTTCCATGTGGCTGGTGAAGGACAACCTGCCGTCTTTGACATTCTTGGCCACCAGGGCGTCCAAGCCGGGTTCGTAAATAGGGATCTCACCCTTGCGAAGCTTTTCGATTTTGCTGCTGTCCTTGTCCATGCAGATGACCCGGTGGCCGAATTCCGCCAGGCATGCCCCGGTAACAAGGCCGACATAGCCGGTACCGATCATGGTAATGTTCATATTATAGCATATCCCCCAAAATTTGATTGATAATCATTTTTCTCCCCTCTCTCCTCACAGGGCGGTTCGCGAACCGCCCCTACTCCTCACTCCTCACTCCTCACTTTTTACTTTTCACTTTTCACTTTTTACTTCTCACTTCTCACTCCCCATAATATCCGCGATACCACTCCACAAAACTGCGCAAGCCTTGCTCGATGGTGGTGGTGGGTTTGAACCCCACATCCCGGACCAGATCATCCACGTTGGCATAGGTGGCAGGAACGTCTCCGTTCTGCATGGGCAGAAATTCTTTTTCCGCCTTCTTTCCCAGACAATCCTCGAGAACCTCAATGAAACGCATCAGGTCTTCCTGCTGGTTATTGCCGATGTTGTAGATACGATAGGGACAATAACTGGTGGCCGGATCAGGATTATCTCTATCCCAGCTCGGGTCAGCCGTGGGAATCCTGTGGATGACCCGCTGCACCCCTTCGACAATATCATCAATATAGGTAAAATCCCGCTTCATCTTGCCAAAGTTGAACACCTTGATCGGGTGACCCGCCAGGATGGCCTTGGTAAACAGGAAATAGGCCATATCAGGTCTGCCCCATGGCCCGTATACCGTAAAAAAGCGCAGACCGGTGGCAGGCAGGCCATAGAGGTGGCTGTAAGTATGGGCCATCAACTCATTGGCTTTCTTGGTGGCGGCATAGAGCGATACAGGATGATCGACATTATCATGCACGGAAAAGGGCATCCTGGTATTGCCGCCATAGACGGAACTTGACGAGGCAAAAACAAGATGCTTGACGCCGTGATGACGGCAGCCCTCGAGAATGTTGACAAAACCCACCACATTGCTGTCCACATAAGAATGGGGGTTTTCCAGGGAATAGCGCACCCCGGCCTGAGCCGCCAGATTGACCACCGCATCAAACCTGTGGCGGCTGAACAGCTCAGCGACGGCCCTGCGGTCAGCCAGATCAAGATGCACGAAGGCAAATCCGCGCTGGGGCGTGAGCTGGGCAAGCCGGCTTTTTTTCAAAGCCGGATCATAATAATCATTGAGATTATCGAGCCCGACCACCTCCATGCCGTCAGCCAGCAGCCGTTTGGCCAGGAAGAAACCGATGAACCCGGCCGCGCCGGTGATGAGGGCTTTTTTTATCATTGTTTATTGGGTTTGTTGGGTTTATTGGGTTTATTGAGTTTGTTGGGTTTGTTGGGTTTATTGGGTTTATTGGGTTTGTTGGGTTTGTTGGGTTTGTTGGGTTTGTTGGGTTTATTGAGTTTATTGAGTTTATTGGGTTTATTGAGTTTATTGGGTTTATTGAGTTTGTTGAGTTTATTGGGTTTGTCGGGTTTGACTCAAGCAACCCAGTTAGTTGGGTTTATTGAGTTTATCGAGTTTGTCTGGTTTGACTCAAGCAACTCAAACAACCCAAGTAACCCAAGCAACCCAAGCAACCCCAGTTAGTTGAGTTTATCGAGTTTGTCGGGTTTGACTCAAGCAACCCAATCAACCCAATCAACCCAATCACCTACAGACTATTTACCTGAGTTGCAGACTATTCACCTGAGAGTCGTCTCACATACCACTCCGCGGCCTGATCCAATCCATCCTTCACGGAATGGGTCGGCTCATAACCCAGCAGGGTGCGGGCCTTGCTGATGTCCGCCAGGGAATGCCTGACATCACCGGGCCGGAAATCACGATATGTCGGCGTTATCGCCTTTATCTCCGGCTGGATGGCGCGCACCCGCTGTTGGATAAAGTTGAACAACTCGTTCAGGGTTGTTCTTTCCCCGAAGGCGATGTTATACACCTGATTCAAGGCAGCGGCATTGGTGGCTGTGGCGGCCAGCAGGTTCGCCTGCACGCAGTTATCAATATAGCAGAAATCCCGGCTTGTTTCGCCATCTCCGTTAATAAAAAGCTCCTCACCGCGGATGAGCGCCGAAAACCATTTCGGCATGACCGCGGCATAGGCGCCGTTGGGATCCTGCCGCCTGCCGAAGATATTGAAATAGCGCAGCCCTATGGATTGAAAGCCGTAGGTTCTGGCAAAGACATCCGCGTACAGCTCGTTCACATATTTTGTTACCGCATAGGGGGACAGGGGTTTGCCGATGGTACCTTCCACCTTGGGCAGACCCGGGTGATCGCCATAGGTCGAACTCGAGGCGGCATAGACAAAGCGCTGCACGCGGGCATCACGTGCCGCCACCAGCATGTTGAGAAAACCGGTGAGATTGTTCTCGTTGGTAAGCAATGGGTCATCAATCGACCGGGGGACTGAGCCCAACGCAGCCTGATGCAGGACAAAATCAACCTGGCCGCACAGCCTGCGGCAGGTGGCCGGCTCGCGAATATCACCCTGAACAAAGACAAACCTGCTCCATTGTTGATCACTCACCAGTTGCCGCACCTGGTCCAGATTGTGCTGGAAGCCGGTGGAGAAATTGTCCAGTCCGACCACCTGTTGCTCAAGTTTCAAAAGCGTCTCCAGCAGATTGGAGCCGATAAAACCAGCCACCCCGGTCACCAGCCAGCGCCGCGGCGCCTGCCTTAATTCATTTTTCAGTTCTTCGTATCGGGTCACGCATCGCTCTCTTTTATGTCAAATTACGTTAAGTTACAGAATCCAGCATTCCCCATGCAGCCAGCGGCAGCAGCGGGACTATCATTGTTCGTTGTACCCGCCTGCGGTGATTGAGGATTGCATGAAAGGCTCTTTATGTCTTGCTGGGCAGGCATGGCCGCCTCCTGCTTTGCGACATAACCTGAAGCACCCTGAACGATTACAGCCTCCAGAAATTCACCCCGCTTTGCCGCACCTCGGTTACATCAAGGACTGATTTGACGTCAATGAGGCATCCTCCCTGCGTGAGGCGCCCGGTGAAATCCGGCACCGGACGGGTTAAATACTCCTTATGGGGCACCGCGAAAATCAAGGCGGCGAGATCCCGCATTTCCTCAAGGTCAGAAAGGGTTACCCCAAAGTAACGCTGCAGGTCCGCCCCGTCAGCACGCGGGTCATGGACCAGAGGCGTGATGCCAAAACTGCGCAGTTCCTGAATGATATCAAAAACCTTGGAATTGCGCAAATCCGGGCAATTTTCCTTGAAGGTCAGCCCCAGAATGCCCACCCTGGCCTGCTGCAGGTTAATCCCGCCGGCCAGCATGCATTTGACCGTTTTCTCGGCAATGAATTTTCCCATGCCGTCATTGATCCGGCGGCCGGCCAGAATGACCTGGGGATGATAGCCGACGGTTTCCGCCTTATAGGTCAGATAATAGGGATCCACCCCGATGCAGTGCCCGCCGACCAGTCCTGGCCGGAAAGGCAGGAAATTCCATTTGGTGCCCGCCGCCTTGAGCACGTTCAGGGTATCGATCCCCAGATGATCGAAGATAACGGCCAGCTCGTTCATCAGGGCGATATTCAGATCACGCTGGGTATTTTCAATGACCTTGGCAGCCTCCGCCTCCTTGATGCTGCCGGCCCGGTAGATGCCGGCCTCAATAATTGCCCCGTACAGGCCGGCCACCTTGTCCAGAGTTTCCGCGCTGTCACCGGAGACCACCTTGACAATCCTGGTCAGGGTGTGCTCCCTGTCGCCGGGGTTGATGCGCTCCGGCGAGTAGCCCACATAAAAATCCCGCTGCCACCGCATGCCCGACTCCCTTTCCAGAATCGGCACGCAGACCTCTTCCGTGGTGCCGGGATAGACGGTGGATTCAAAGACAACCACCGCCCCTTTTTTCATGTTTCTGCCCACCGTCACACTCGCCCCCCGCACAGGGGAAAGATCAGGCTGCCGGGCATTGTCAATGGGGGTGGGCACCGCGACCACAATAAAATCCGCCCGGGCAAGGGCGGCCGGATCGCTGGTAAAGGAGATTTGCGAGGCAACGCCAAACTCCTCGGCTGAGACCTCGCCATTGGGATCAAAGCCGTTTCTGTAACTTTGGATGGCCTGCTCTTTGATGTCAAAACCAATGGTCGGGAAAAGCCTGCCGAAAGTTACCGCCAGGGGCAGACCGACATAGCCCAGACCGACAACCGCAATAGTTGCTTGCATGTAAATTTCTCCAATTATAGATATTGCGGATTTATTGGTATTGCGGATTGTGGATTTCGGATTGCGGATTTATTGAAAATCTTTCCTATTCACCGATATCCCAATCCCAAATCCGCATTCCGCAATCCCAAATCCCAAATCCCACAAATCATTCAACCGTGACACTTTTCGCCAGATTTCTCGGCTGGTCCACATCGCAGCCACGAAGAACCGCGATCTGATAGGAAAGCAGCTGCAGGGGGATGACATAGAGCAGAGGCGTCAGGTCTTCATGAACATCAGGCAAACCGATCACATAATCACTGAGCCGGGCAAGACGATCATCCGCGGCGCTGCCCACCAGGATCATTCTGCCGTGGCGGGCCTTGACCTCCTCCACATTGGAAATCAACTTGCCATAAACGCTGTCCTTCGGCGCCAGGGCCAGAACCGGCATATCCCGGTCAATCAAGGCAATCGGGCCATGTTTCAGCTCGCCGGCGGCATAGCCTTCGGCGTGGATATAGGAGATTTCCTTGAGTTTCAAGGCGCCTTCCAGGGCGATGGGAAAGTTGGCGCCCCGGCCGAGATAAAGAAAATCCCGGCAGCGGGAGAATTCCTCGGCAATGACCTGTAATTGTTCCTGCAGCCGCGGCAGTTCATGTTCAATAATGCCTGGCAGTTCAATCAACTCTTTGCCAAGCTCCTTTGCTTTTTCAGGCGACATGGCACCCCGCACCTGTCCCAGGAAAAGGGTCAGCAGAAAAAGGGCGGTCAGCTGACTGGTAAAGGCCTTGGTGGAGGCCACCCCGATTTCCGGCCCGGCGTGGGTGTAAATGGTCCCGTCAGACTCACGGGTGATGGTGCTGCCCACCACATTGCAGATGGCAATGACCTTGGCGCCAAGCTTCTTGGCCAGACGGAGCCCGGCCAGGGTATCCGCGGTTTCGCCTGACTGGGAAATGGGAATGACCATCACATCCGGGCCAAGCAATAATCGCCTGTAGCGGAATTCCGAGGCAATATCCACCTCCACCGGCAGCCCCACCCACTTCTCCAGCCAGTATTTCGCCACCAGGGCGGCATGCCAGGAGGTGCCGCAGGCCACCAGGGAGATGCGGCGAATCGAACAGAGTTCTTCCCGGCTCAGGCCGATTTCCGGCAAGCGAACCTCGCCGGTCTCCGCATCAAGCCTGCCGCGGAAGGTGTTGAGGATGGATTGCGGCTGTTCAAAGATTTCCTTGAGCATGAAATGGCGGTAGCCTGATTTTTCCGCCATGCCGGCATTCCAGTTGATATGCTGCACAGTCTTTTCCACCGGCTTTTCGTCATCAAGGCGGGAAATCTGCAGAGAATGACCCTGCAGCACCGCCATCTCCCCGTCATCGAGAAAGATGACATCCCGGGTGAAGGGCAGCAGGGCCGGGATATCCGAGGCCATGAAGGCCCCTCCCTCATGAACCCCCAGCACCAGCGGGCTCTGATAACGCGCCGCCACCAGCCGGTCAGGCTGCTTCAACCACATCACTCCCAGGGCAAATGACCCTTCCACCTCTTTTAAGGCCGCCCGCACGGCTTTGACCAGATCCCCCTGCAGATGTTCTTCAATCAGATGCGCCAGCACCTCGGTGTCGGTCTGCGAGGTAAAGACATGTCCCTGGGCAGTGAGCCGTTCCCGCAGGGTCTGGAAATTTTCGATAATGCCGTTATGCACCACCACCAACTCGCCGCTGCAATCGCTGTGGGGATGGGCATTGGCTTCCGAGGGCGGGCCATGGGTCGCCCAGCGGGTATGGCCAAGTCCGACAGTGCTGTCAGTCAGCACCTTGTCCATCACCTCTTCCAGATTGGCCAGCTTTCCCTCGCAGCGATATTTATGCAGTCTGTCATCCTGCAGGTACACCAGCCCGGCGGAATCATATCCCCGGTATTCAAGCCTTTTCAGGCCTTCGAGCAGAATGGGCACCACCCGTCGCTGCCCGATATAGCCGACTATGCCGCACATGGGAACCTCTTTATTGAGTTTGTTGGGTTTGTTGGGTTAGTTGGGTTTGTTGGGTTAGTTGGGTTTATTGGGTTAGTTGGGTTTATTGGGTTTGTTGGGTTTGTTGGGTTAATTGGGTTTGTTGGGTTAATTGGGTTTGTTGGGTTTTGGGTTACTTCATCTTGAACCCTTCTGAAACAGGACAATCTTGATCGTTTGAAAAATGATCCACAGGTCCATCCGCAGCGACAGATTCTTGATATAATAGAGATCATATTCAAGTTTTCGCAGGGCATCCTCTTCGGAGGCGCCATAGGGGTAACAGATCTGGGCCCAGCCGGTTATGCCCGGCTTGACCACGTGCCGCAGCGCATAATAGGGTATTGTCCTGGTGAGCTGCTCGACAAATACCGGCCTCTCCGGCCGCGGTCCGACAAAACTCATCTCACCCTTCAAGACATTCCACATCTGCGGAATTTCATCGATACGCACCTTGCGCATAAAACTACCATACCTGGTCACCCGCGTGTCATTTTCCATGGCCCAGACCGGCCCATCCTTTTCCGCATCGCTGCGCATCGAACGGAATTTCACCACTTTAAATATCGTGCCCTTTTCTCCCACCCTTTCCTGTTTATAAAAAACCTCCCCGGGGGATTCCAGCTTGATAAGCATGGCGCTGATCAGGGTAATCGGCGAGGACAGAACCAGACCGGCAAAGGAAACCACGATATCGAGAAATCTTTTGGCAAAGATGGACCAGCGATTCACCTTGAATCCGGATGAATAAATGAGCCAGGAAGGATTGACCTTCTCAACCAGAATTTTCCCGGTAAGCCCTTCATAAAATGTGACGCCGTTTTCGATGGTCACGCCCTGCATCTTGCACTGCAGCAGCTCCTGCACCGGCGTCTTACCCCGGGCGTCATCGAGGGCAACAACGACCTTTTCCACCTTGTGGTTCCGGCACAATGGCGGGAGTTGCCCCATTTCGGGAACAAGCGGGATATAGTCGGGGATTGGGCATGCGGGGTCGCGCTGCTGGCCGACAAAACTGATAATTTTATAACCTGAATCGCGTTTTCCTTCAATTTCAGAAGCAATCCTGGAGGCGAGCTTTCCCGCCCCCAGAATCACAACAGGCTGCACAAACATTCTTCTGTCCAAAGCCTTATTGTATATAAAGCGCCAAAAAAGAATGCTGGCGCATATCGCCCCATACCCTGTCCAGAAAACCTGGGTTGAAATCATAATAAGGGGGAAAAAATAGTAGACAAAAGCCAGGAAAACACAACCAACTCCAAAGGCCTGCATCACCCGGGCAACCACTTCAGCCCCGGACACTTGCCCGCTCAGATCATAAAGATCGAAAAAATAGAGGGAGAGTTGAAAAATCAAGGTGACCATCAAAGCCCTTATCCCGTAAAGGGAAAAAGTTTCACAATAAAGTTGGGGCCCCTTGAAAATGAGATAGACACTATTTACTGCCAGGAATATGAGCAGTCCTTCACCCAGAAAAAAAAATAAATTTCTGGCCGGATAATATTTTTTCAGGATGAACGGCATAGGGTGCTAATATTCGTCAGAATAATACTTATAATATCCTTCGTCCTGCAATCGTTTATCGATGATATTCATTTCAAAGGCATTAAAAACTACACCAAGAATTTTCTCAGAACCAATCTGCTCGACAAGTTTTTTCACCTGCTCACGGCCGGATCCCCCCCACCGGACTACCAGCACAACCTTGTCAACATGCTGGGCCAGCACAGCAGTCTCGGAAGCTGCCTGAGCCGGAGGACTGTCAAGGATGATAAAACGATCATCATACCTGTCGACAACCTCTTTGATCAGATTGGACATGCCCTGGGAAGCCAGCAGCTCTGAAGGATTATCTGGCGGAGCGCCTGCCGGAATAAGAGAAAGCCTGTCAATCCCTGTCTTAACGATTAAACTCGAGATATCCGTTCCGTCACGCAGATGATCAACCAGACCGGCCCCGGCACTCTCAATCCCGAAAAATTGCGCCAGACTTGGCCGGCGCAGGTCACAATCCACCAGTAGGGCATGCTGGTCGACCCCGTGCGCCATAATCACCCCGAGATTGGCGCAGACAAAACTTTTCCCTTCCCCCGGACTGGCGCTGGTCACCAGGATTGACCGGGCAGGCTTGCCTTCAGCCGGATGAAGGATCTTAGCTCGCAGTCGCCTGAAACTTTCAGCCACACCTGGATAATTTTCAATTGCGGCAACAAGCCTCTCGTCCCAACCATTTCCCACCACATAAGATGAAAAAGACCGGGGAGACTTAATTTTTTTGCCAGCCTTATCGTTTTTTCCCTCAGATAGAGCAGTATTTCCCTGATTATTTCCATCAATACCCTCTGTAACCCGCTTTATATCAGCACCCGCTTTTGACAGTGCCTCGGCAACCTTTCCCACGCAGTTTCTCCTACAGTATGATCATGCCCTGCTTCCAGAAGTAGCCTGTTGCCACGACAATGAGAGTGACAGAAACAAAAAGAAGCCCTCCCCAGCAGATCTGCCAGATTTTTCTCTTCTTCAGTTCAGGCTTTGTATAGATATTCGGTATGGCACAGACAATGGGGATGCCTAAGTACGTTTCTATTTCCACGGGATCTTTAAAGGAAGTTCCTAACAGCTCAAGCCCTAAAGCCAATCCGCCGCCAACGCCAAGCCCCAGACCTACCGCGATCAACATGATCTTTTTAAAATCAGGTTTGAAAGGCTTTTCCGGGAAATGGGCCGGGTCAACAATCTTGAACTGACTCCCTTTCTGATGCTTTTCCAGGCTGTGGGCAGACTCAGCCAGCAGGCTCTGCCCCACCAGTTCCTGATAGCGTTGATGCAACTGCTCGTAATCCCGAGTCAGTGCAGCCCATTCCGCCTCCCGGATGGGAGTGACCTCAACCCATTTCTGGTATTGTTCTATCTCCTTTTTGATCTCGACACGTTCCTGTTTTAATCTTTCTATATTGAATTCCAGATTACCTAACTGCTGCTTCAACTGCTCAATCTGGGGGTCAATGTAAGGCTGATTCTGCCCATCTTTGACCGCTCCATCTTCAGCAGTCGTTTCCCCGTTTTGCCCCATCGCCGGCTTCTGCCCTGCTTCAAGTTCTTCGAGTTGCTTTTTCACCCGCCGCACTTCCGGGTGCTTGTCGGTGTAACGGGCCTGGAGGTTCTGCAGTTCCGTGCGCAATTGTGTGATTTGCGCGAGGATGCCGGTAGGCTGTTGTGCGCCGGGCACCACTGGTGCTGCGCCCATACCGCGCAACTGCTGCGCCAGCAGTTCTTCCCGTAAAGAGATCTGCTCCTGCACCATCACTTTGGTCCGCTCGAGATCTTGAGCGCTCACCTGATTATTCTGATACTGTTCCTGCAGGGCATTGAGACGGGTCATGTTGTTCGTGAGCTGAGCCGGCATTTCGTTATAATACTGCAGTTTATAGTCGCGCATGACGGCTTCCTTCTTATCCAGAGCCTCTTTGGCCATCCGCAATTCATCCTGGATGTAGACGGAAGTCTCGGAGGCCCGCTCTTCCCGGTAACGCAGGTTTTCCTCAATAAATTTAGCGGCAATGGCATTGGTTACCCGCAATACCTTTTTGGGATCGCCTCCCTGATAGGAAACGTTAAAAATATCACCACGCTCCTGTTTGATTTCAATATGTTTTTCCCGCATCACATCAACCACATCCTCCATGGGAAGACTGGCGCGCATGTCGGCATAGAGGTCAAACTCCTTGATCATCGCCTCAAGACTGCTGCGGCTGGTGATCTGCTGGCTTACCGTGGCAACTACTTCCTGGGTTCTGGATCCCACATCATCTGGAGACATGGCGGTGGGGTTGACCTGTTGCCGCTGATACTTGATAAGAGAGGTGCATTGATACACTTTGGGAGTCTTTAAATACAGCCCCAGCCCTCCGACCACCCCCAGAAGAAAAAAGGTGATAACCATTTTCTTGCGCCGCAGAAAGATATCCAGATATTTCTTAATAAGCTGCCGCTGTTCCTGGTCCATTTAAATATAATTTGCCATAATAGATAGTTAGTTGGGAAGCTGCTGAATAGAGATCACTTGCTGAAGCAGTTTATACCGGAGAAATTTTTTGGGGCACTTGCGCTTCTTTTCTTAATTAAATTTATCATAAAGCGGATACATGAAAAAGGAAAAGTAGCCGATGCCAGCCGGAGAAACTCGATTCCTTCGCTTACCAGCGCAGAAGCTCCTTGGCTGCTGAGAGTTCAACAACGATCAAATGTTCATCATACCCTGAAACAACACTGCTGCTGCTCTCCAGTTTCGAATAGGTGTAACGGCAGGTCAGAGCGAACCAGCGCATAAACGAGTAAGTTACCGCAGCACCTGCCTCATAATCGTCAAAATCTTCCTTGTCGCCTGTTTCGGGCCACAGATATCTTTTTTCATAGGCAAGATTAAATGTTCCGGTTACATCTTGAAACAGTTCGTAGCTGATCCCACCGTCCACAGTCCATTCTTCCCGGAGATCATCCCATGAACCATCACTTTTCTGCTGGGCATACAAATAGCCCGCGCCCAGAGTAAGCGATCCTCTTTGCAAACGTCTCGAAATTCCCAGATCAAGACCAGTCTCGGTTTCATCCCCATTATATTCCCGGGTAAGATAATTTTCGGACAATGTTGTTGTCAGTTGGGTATTCGCGGTAAGATCGTGAATCCACCCCATTTCCCCGGTCTGATCAACAACATCCTCGCTGGTCCCCTGGAAATTCGTCATATCATATCCATAGGAAGCTGTAAGCTGATCAGTTGGACTTAATGTATAATCCACGGTAAACAACGTATTATTCTCCTTTGAATCGTCTACCGTATCATACTGGCCCTTGATAAACTCATAGCTGACCGCGGCAAGCCACTGCTCGTTGAAACGATAGGACAAGCCGAGGCTGGGAGCGTGCTCATAGTACTCCGATATATCGGCCGACCTGTCATCATTGGTAAAATACCTGTACCCCAGGGTCAACAGACTGTCTCTGGCAAACTCATATTCCGCCCCGATGGTGAATTCATTGTCCCAGTAACGCCGGCGGCCTTCCGTATTGGAAAGATAACGGTCGACCTCTTGTTGCGTGATGGACCCCTCCCCTGCCTGTTCATAACGTCTTTGCAGTTCGGTCAGAACATAGATATAATCGTCAGGCGTATAACGTAATTCCGGGAACAGCAGCCTGGCCACCTCAGCCTGCTGATAATCGCCGGCTCGCTGGAAACGCTCGGTAACACTGAGCCCCGGGTCCATATCCCGCTCTGGGGTTTCATCATTGTAGGAATAGCTGTCCGAGACGGTGATGCGCCAATACTGAGAAATCTGCCTGCTGCCGGAAAATGCCAGATTATGGTTGAAATCTCTTTCATCAAGGCGCTGGTCCCACCCTAAATCCGAGTTCGCCGTGAGGGATACCTCGTCCTTTTCCCCTGTGGAAACAAGGGTCAATGTCGGCAATAAGGTGGTGGTCCAGCGATCCACTTCATCGTCTTCCAGCTGGAAAATATTAGAGTCATATTCCTGCTGCAAACTTAAGCTTCCGGACAGGACATTCTCCCGACAGTCAGCCGAGTTGCCGTTGATCAGCAACGAAACAAAAAATAAAGAACCGATGGCAAATGTATTTTCTCTCTTCACGGTATTTGTCTCGTATGTCAAAATGAGGTATTAGCCGCCCTATGGCACAATGATCGTATCCCCCGGAACAATCAAGACATTCTGCTCTAAATTCTTTCCCTTGGTAAACCCGTCATAATCAAAGCTCAAGAACTCTTCCTTGCCTCCTTGCCGGCGTATAATTTTGATCTCTTCCCGCTTGGCCCATTCCTGAAAACCTCCGCTGCGGGCGATGGCCTGTAATATTGTGAGCGGAAACTCAATGGGAAACTCACCGGGCTGGCCGACCTGGCCAACCACATAATAGCGCCGGCTGCGGTTTTCAACAAGCATGACGGATACCGCAGGTTCAGTAACCAGGTCGGCAATCTTTTCTTCCAGAAACTGATCAAGCGCGCCTGTTGTTCTGCCTGCTGCCTGCACATCCCCGGCAAGGGGCAGGGAGATCTTGCCGTCCAGCCGGACCGTGACCGTCCGGGAAAGGTCCGGCTCCTGCCACACCTGCACTTCCAGCACATCGCCCACACCGATCAGATAATCTTTTTCCGCCTCCTCTGCTCCTTGATCAGCCTGCACAGCCAATGGCCAAACAGTGGCAAGAAGAATTGCGAGAAAGACGAGAACATATGATATTTTATTTTTATGTGCATTCCCCACGGCAGAACCTCCCCCAAAATTCATTTACACCTTTAAAAAAGATTAACGAATAATTCAATCATGTTATGCGCCGCTATAAAAAAAGGCAACAACATTCTGTGGTTCTAATCAGGTTATACCATTTTTGATCCGAGCACTTATGTCTCTTCTATTGCCTTTTCCACGTCTTTCTTCTATCCTGAACTGCAAGACAGTACATCTTTAAAGTAGGAAAACAGCCAGAGGAATTTTATGATCCTTACATCCCGTTCTGTACTTCATGTAATATTTTTATCTTTTTCCTTCCTTCTTTTTATTGGCTGCTCCAGTCCTGATGTCAAAAAACAGGCCCATTACGACAAAGGAATGGAATACCTCAAAAAGGACCAGACCAAGGCCGCCATCCTGGAATTGAAAAACGCCATCCAGATTGATCCCAAATATGCCGAAGCCCGTTACCAGCTTGGCCTGGCCTATCTTAAAACCGGCGAACCAAAAAGCGCTTTCCAGGAACTGCAGCGGGCGGCAAGCCTTGACCCGAAAAATTACGATGCCCTGCTTAAGACCGCGGAATTTCTGCTTCTTGCCAAGCAACCAGAGGAAAGCCGGGCGCAGATCGAGAAAATCCTGGCAGCCCGGCCTGATCACGCGGAAGCTCTGGCGGTTCTGGCAAATATTGAGCTTGTGGCAGGAAATATAGACAAGGCCCAGGAGGCCCTGGCCAAGGCCCTGGCCAGCCAACCCAAACTCGACCGGCTCTATATCCTGCAGTCCAGAATCCACTCTGCCCAGAAAAAAGATGAACAGGCGGAACAGGCACTCCTGAAGGCCCTGGAACTGGGTCCTGAAAAGATGTCAACCCACCAGACCCTGACCGCCTTTTACCTGAGCCGGAAAGAGGAGGAAAAGGCGAAGGACAATCTGCTCAAAACCGTCAGCGCCTTCCCTTCTTCGCCGGTACCACTTCTGGAGCTGGCGTCCTTTTATATGAACAGAAAAGAATTCCCCATGGCGGAAGAGGCCATCAAAAAAGCCCTGGCCCTTGAACCGGATAATGAACGAATTCCCCTTTTCCTGGTTGACTTTTACAAAGAAACAGCCAATTTCAGCAAAGCCGAGGAGACCTTGCAGCAGCTCATCTCCACCAGCAAAAACCCCCTGGCCATGAAGGCCATGCTGGCTGACTTTTATTTTGACCAGAGAAAATTTGAGGAGGCGCAAGCACTTGTTGCTGAAATACTGGGCGAAAATGAAAAACTTCCGCTGGCCCTGCTGGTCAAAGCCAAACTGGCCATTAAAGATGGCAGAAATGATGAAGCCATTGCCAATCTCGACCAGCTGGTTAAGGAAAATCCCCGCTGGGGCGAAGCATATTTCCAGCTTGCCCTGGCTCACCTGAGTAAAGGCAACATGGAATTATCGCAAAAAGCAGCAGCCGAGGCAGTCAAATTCATGGGCCGCAGTTCCCACGCCCACACCCTCCTGGCCCATCACCATCTCCGCAAACGTGAATTTGACAGTGCCCAGCAGGAGGCCGCTATTTCGTTGAAGCTTGATCCCCGCAATGTGCGGGCGGCAATCATCCTCGGGCAAAGTTTTCTCCAGGCAGGCAAAACGGATGATGCCCTGAAGGTCTTTACCCAGATGCATGAAATGCTGCCGGAAAGCATCGAAGTACTTCACAATCTGGCCTTGACCAGACTTGCCCGAAAGGAATATGCCGAGGCATTTCCCCTGCTTGAAGAAATACTCACGAAAAAACCTGATTACACCCCGGCCCTGGCTGCCCTGGCGGCCATTGATATGCGCAATAAACAGCCCCAGAAAGCCCTCGAACGGGTTCGCCGCCAGCAGGAAAAATATCCTGACCACCCCGGGAATCTGCTGCTCCTGGGCGATCTGCTGTTCAACCAGGGCAAACTAGAGGAAGCGAGCACCATTTTTCACCAGGCCCAGGAACTTGCCCCTGAAAATCCCCAGCCCTACATGATGCTTGCCCGCATCATGGTAAAAAGCGGTAAAACCAGTGAGGCGATTGCCCAATACCAGTCATTGCTGCAGAAGCAGCCGGACTCTCTGCAGGCCCTGATGGGATTGGGCCCGCTTTATGAACAGAGCGGCAAACCAGAAGAGGCCAGGAAAACCTACCGCCAGGTCCTTGAGCGTGAACCTAAGTTTGCCCCGGCGGCAAACAATCTGGCCTGGCTGATTACCCAGGAAACAAATCCCGACCTGGGCGAGGCGTTGCGGCTGGCCCTGATTGCCAAGGAGCGATTGCCCAACGACCCGAATATCAGCGACACCCTGGGGTTCATCCATTACAAACGGGGCGCCTATGATCTGGCCACCACCCAGTTCAGGGAAGCCCTGACAGCCCTGCCCGATATGCCCACCATCCGCTATCATCTGGCCCTTGCCCTCAAGGGACAGAAGGCTGATGCCGAAGCGCTGCAGGAATTGAAAGAATGCCTGGGGGAAAACAGCGAGTTTCCGGAACGCCAGGAGGCAAAGGAACTCCTTCGTTCCTGGCAGGCCAGCCGCTAGACAGATCAATGCCAAGAACCTATGTGATCGGCGATATCCACGGCTGCCATGCCTCACTGCTGGAACTGCTCCAGAAAATCCAGCCGGATCTCAGCCGTGACAGGGTCATTTTTCTTGGCGATTATATTGACAGGGGACCGGATGCAAAAAAGGTGGTCGCCGAGGTGATCCGGCTGATGGAGGCGGCTCCGGGCCGGGTGATTCCCCTGATGGGCAATCATGAACAGATATTTCTCGCCTCGCTGGCCGGCGAGGAACGAGACTTTTACCTGCGGATGGGCGGCGACAAAACACTGGAAAGCTACGGCATCATGCCCCCTTTTACCGGGCAGATCGCGTCCCGCATTCCCGCCAGCCATCTTCATTTTTTTCATGAGCTGCTGCTTTACTGGGAAGACCGGGATTACATTTATGTTCATGCCGGCCTGCAACCCCATGTCCATTTAAGCCAGCAGTCACCCCGCTGGTGCTGCTGGGCCAGGGAGCAGTTCCTCTCTTCCCGCCACGACTTCGGGAAAAAGGTCATCTTCGGCCATACCCCCTTTGATACACCCCTCATAGACAAAAACAAAATCGGCATTGATACCGGCGCCGTTTATGGCGGCCGGCTGACCTGCCTGATGCTGCCGGATTTTGAGTTTGTCAGCGTACCGGGATTGCGGAATGCGGATTTCTGATTGCGGTCCCAAACTTCAGGCACTTTAGCGCACTCTAGGCACTTTAGCGCACTTTAGGCACTCTCATATCTCCAGCATGCGATCCAGCGCCAGCTTTGCCCCGGCAGCGGTTTGCTTATCCACCGTGATCTGATTGACCACCTTGCCCTGGGCCAGATTATCCAGCACCCACAGCAGATTGGTCGGGGTGATGCAGCTCATAGTAGCACAGGTGCACGGCGTCGGGGCCAGCAGATGAATGGTTTTGTCCGGATGCTGTTGTTGCAGCCGGTTCACCAGGTTGACCTCAGTGCCGATGGCCCAGACCGCCCCTGGCGCAGATTCCCGGACCGCCTCGATAATCCTTTCGGTGGATCCATAGTAATCCGCCCGCCGCACCACCTCCCAGGGGCTTTCCGGATGCACGATAATGCGGATAGCCGGCACCTTTTCCCGCCATTTATCAATCTGTTCCACCAGAAACTCCTGATGAACATGGCAGTAACCGTTCCACAGGATGGTCCGGGCCTTTTTCAGCTGTTCCGCGCTGTTGCCGCCGAGTTTTTTGCCCCGCTGCCAGACGACAATCTCATCATCATCAACCCCCAGGGCCTTGCTGGAATTTCTGCCCAGATGCTCATCCGGGAAAAAGAAAACCTTTTCGCCCCTGGTCCAGGCCCAGGTCAACACCCGTTCCGCATTGGACGAGGTGCAGACCGACCCTCCCCGATTGCCGACAAAGGCCTTGATGGCTGCTGATGAGTTCACATAGGTAACCGGGATTATCGTCTCCCCACCGCAAACCTCGGCCAGCTCGCCCCAGGCGGCGGCAACCTGCTCGACAGTGGCCATGTCCGCCATGGGACAGCCGGCATTGAGATCGGGCAGAATAACCGCCTGATCATCGTCCGTCAGAATGTCGGCGGATTCGGCCATGAAATGCACGCCGCAGAAAATGATGTAGGGATATTTCCCCGACTCAGCCGCCTCCCGGGCAAGCTTGAGAGAATCCCCTGTCAGATCGGCAAACTGAAAGACATCTTCCTGCTGATAATGATGGCAGAGAATCAGCGCCTTGCCGGTCAGTTCCTTTTTCCTGTCAGCTATTTTTGCAAAAATGATTTCTCGTTGTTTGGTCATGAGCAATGCTTCCTTCAATGGAAATAAAAAAGGGGCTTACTTGTCAATAAGCCCCAACTTATCAGATTTTAATCTATCAGACTAACAGTCTGACAGACTCCACAACCTCAGTCCTGCCAATCAGGCGGCGCGCACCCAGGTTGCCTGCGGCCCTTTATGTCCCTCGGTAACGCCGAAGGAAACCGCATCTCCCTCGGCAAGCTGGTCCATGACCAGATCCTTCAAGGCATTTTCGTGAAAATAGATCTCGCGGCCGTCATCGGCAACAATAAAACCATAAGATTCATAGGGAGAAAGACGTTTGATCACGCCGAATCCCGCGCCAATATCACCTCCAGCTTCAGGCACCTTAGTGGTCTGCCTCCTTTTCCGCTGTAATTCCTTCAGCTGCAATCCCAGGGTATCAAAAGCCTCAACAAGCAAGGGTGCCACCGAATCTCCTTTTCTCTTGACGACCACCGTATCATTAGGAACACCCGTTACAAGCCGGACTTCATAGCCGCCCTGCTTGTGTGACGTCGTCTCCTCAATGGTTACACGAAGGTTGAGAATAAGCCCGGGATGATGACGCATCAACCGCTCTTTTTCTTCCTCAATTCTGTCCTGCCAAGATTTTCTTACATCGAGATTACGGCCTTCAACCTTTAGTTCCATACACGTCCTCCATGAAAAATTTTGCCGTTTCATCCGTCAATACGGCAATGGAACGTCCATCCGGCCTCGGCAGTCGGGGCCGGACACACCGAGTATACCTATGGTATCATATTATTTTTTTTGGCTCCACCATTCTCTCGTTATTAGCTGTTTTTATCATGCCGTCAGGCAAATCTGTGCCGCACGGCTTCCAATCTTTTCAATGAGTTGGCACAATGTGGCAGGGAGACCCCGCCAGCAGAAATCGACTCCATCAAGCTGTCATAAGCCTGACAAACCTTATCGTGACCATGACAGATCAAAATCAGATCAGCACCGGCGGCAAATGCCTGCACCGCGGCCGCGGCCACGGTTCGTTCATTTTCAATGGCTCCCATTTCCAGATCATCGGTGATCACCAGCCCGTCAAAGCCAAGCTCCATGCGCAGCAGGTCCGTGAGAATATGCCTTGACAGGGTTGCCGGCGTGCTGGCATCCAGCTGCTCATAAATGGTGTGGGAAGTCATAATTGCCGCCACCCCGGCGGCAATGGCCTGCTGAAACGGCACCAGATCAATCTCTCTGATCTCCGCCAGTGCCCGTGATACCACGGGCAGCTGCAGATGGGGATCAAGCCTGGCCGCGCCAAGACCGGGAAAATGCTTCGCGCAGGCGGCTACCCCCCCGGCCTGCAGAGCCTCGATCACCTGGCTGCCCAGCTGGCCGACCAGCTGCGGATCAGCCCCCAGCGAGCGTTTTTCCATGAAAAAACCCTGGCCGGCAGGGCACACGTCAAGCACCGGCGCCAGATTCATGTTGATGCCGGCCTGCACCAGCTCCCTGGCGCAGGTGGCGGCGTAGTCCGTCAGCGCGGCAACAGGATCAGCCGCCCCGGCCAGCTGCCTGGCATCGGCAAACTGGGTGAACGGGGCCGGCAGCCGGGCCACTGTGCCACCCTCCTGATCTATGGCGATCAGCGGCGGCGGCAGCTTGCCCTGCAGGCAGGCCTCCTTTAAAGCGCTGCAGAGCTGGCTGAGCTGCGCCGGGCTGTCGACATTGCGCCTGAAGATGATGAAGTTATTGATGCCGCGTTCACCAATCAAGCGCAGGGTGGAATCGTCTAGATCCTTGCCGGGTATACCCACCATGAAAAGCTGGCCCAGCTGGGCAAATTTGTTCATTTTCTTTCCACCCCTTTTACTGATAGTCAACAGGATCAACCAATCCCGCTTCCTGAAATCCCTTCAAGCGCAGCTGGCAGGCGTCGCACCTGCCGCAGGCCCGGCCCTCGCTGTCCGGGTCATAACAGCTGTGGGTGCGGCTGTAATCAACACCCAGAGCCTTTCCTTTTAAAATAATCTCTTTTTTGGTCGAATGCATCAGCGGGGCGTGAATTTTAAAACTTCTGCCGCTTTCCACCCCGGCCCGGGTGCCCAGATTGGCCACCTTTTCAAAGGCGGCGAGATATTCCGGCCGGCAATCCGGGTAGCCGCTGTAATCAAGCACATTGATGCCGATGAAGAGATGAAAGGCGCCCAGCACCTCCGCCCAGGCCATGGCATGGGACAGGAAAATGGTATTGCGGCCCGGCACATAGGTCACCGGAATGGCAGCTGCCATCTCGCCTGCGCTGCGGTTTTTCGGCACCGCCAGATCGCCGGTCAGGGCCGAGCCGCCGATCTTGTCCAGATCAACATGCAAAACAAGATGATCCATGGCGCCCAGCAGCCGGGCGTTCTCCCGTGCCCGGGCAAGCTCCACGGTCTGGCGCTGGCCGTAGGAAAAACTGAGGCAGTAACAGGCATAACCCTCAGCTATCGCCATGGCCAGCACCGTGGTGGAATCAAGGCCGCCGCTTAACAGGACAACGGCTTTTTCTTTCTCTGTGCTCATGCTATTTTTACCTTTAGTTCAACTTTCTGAGTTGTGGTAACATGCTGAAATTAAATTGATATCCTCATGGTCCCCGCAGCTTGTTTCCAGAGAATTCAGCAGCCAGAAATCAGGA
>QZKJ01000076.1 GCA_003605035.1 Desulfurivibrio sp. | reverse complement strand
CGGGTTGGGGGGGGGGGGGGGCAGCAAGCTGCCAGGAGAATGCGCTGTCTGCCGGCAGGCAGGTTCCGACTGGCCGGCTGGAGTGGAGGGCGGGAAAGGGGGGCATGGAGAAAAATTCCCGCCCTTTCCCGTTGCGCCATCAGCCTTTACGGCAGGGTCACCCGCAGGTCGGCATCCTCGCTGAAGGTGTAGTCCTGCCTGTGATGGGCCGCGTCAATGGTCTGCACCCGGATATTGTAGGTCCGGTGGCCTGCGGCATAGGTGTGGCTCATGGCATCCGAGGCAGGATTGCTGTACACCGAGCGCAGCCGGTCGCCCCAGTAGACATAGACCCGCTGCACCCCGGCGGGAAAGGCGGCCTGCAGGGTGACCGTCGTGGCCGTGATCGAGGCGGTGAAATCAATGGCCGGGGCCGCGGTCTCCACCAGGGAGGCGGTGACGCTGACCGCGGCGGTGGCGGTCTTGCCGCTGCTTGCCTCGGTCATGGTAAGCTCGGCGGTGTAGGTGCCGGCGTTGTCATAGCGGTAGATGACGATATCCTGGCCGTTGCCGCCAAAGACGCTGCCGCTGCCGCCGAAGTCCCAGGTGTAGGAGCAGCTGCGCTCTGCCGCCACGCCGTCCACCGTCTCAAAACAGGCGGAGCGGCTGGCATCCAGGGTGACCACCCGGTCCGTGTCCAGGGAGGAGAGGGCGGAGAGCTGCGGGGTCACGGTGATCTCGCTGATCCGGGTCCAGCTGGCCGGGTTGGAATAGCCCCAGTAGGCATGACAGGTGTTGGCGGAGCAGCTGCCGCCGCCCTCGGCCGGGGTGAAGGTGAAGGAGAGCAGTTGCGGGCCGTCGGCCGGCCGTCCCGGGAAGGTGGGCGCGGGCGAGACATTGATGGTGCCGTTGTTGTGGGTGGGGCCGATGTCGGTGCCGTTGCCGGTCGTCTCGAAATGGCAGGTCTGGCAGCCGTAGCCAAGCTGGGTGTGGCGGCCGTGCCGGTCGTTGGCCCCGATGGCCGGCGGGTAGTCGTGGCAGGAATTGCAGCTGGGCAGAAAGCCGTTGCTGTGATCATGGCAGCCCAGGCAGTCCAGGCCGTTGTTGTGCTCGGTGCCCGAACCGTCGGCCCGCCAGTAATTGGTGGTGGTGTGGCAGACCTGGCAGATGCCGTCCGGGGTGGCATCGCCGCCGTTCGCTCCCAGGCCGTCGCTGTTGGCTGCGTCCTGGCGGCCCAGAAAGCGCACGGCAGCCGTGGGCCAGGTTGAGGAGGGCCCGCTGGTGTCGGTATAGATGCGGGACAGCACCTCCTGGCCGTAGAAGACCCGCAGGAGGCCCGGCGGAAAGGGCTCGAAGACGTCATTTTTCAGCTGCCCCTTGATGACAAGGTCCATGCTGCCGTCGGCATTGGCCACGGCAGCCTGGATTTCCCCGTACCAGACCCGGGGCCGGTTGCCGGGGTCCCTGATCACCTCGAGCAGCAGGCCGCGCTCGGGTCCGGTTTTTTTATTCCAGCTGCCGGGATCGCTCCACTGGGGATCATTGACCGTCAGCTGCACCCCGGCAAAGGTGGTGGTATCCTCGGCCGGGTCCCAGATCCCGGCGCTGGTATAGGCGCCCTCGGCAATGGCCGGGGTGAGCAGCGGGTCGATATGATCAATCTGCGGCGGGTGGGCCCACTCGTTCTGGGTGGGGCCGTGATGGCAGGCGCCGCAGCCCCGGACCAGGGTGCCTTTGGCGTCATCTGCCATGGCCGCGGCGGAATGGACTTCCACGGCCGGGGCCGCCTGCAGGGTGTAAGGCGGGCCGCTGTCGTTGACATGACAGCCGGTGCAGAGAAAGCGATTGCTGTAAAAGTCCCAGCTGCCGGTGACGCCATCCGTGGTATGGCAGTTGGCGCAGTCGTTGAAGCTGAAACCGTCCGAGTTCATATAGGTGGTGGCGTTGTGCGGCGACTGGGCATAGAAGCTGTAGGTCAGCTGGGCCGCGGCCGTGTCGGGCAAGGCCAGCAGGACAAACAGCGGCAGGCTTTTCATCATTTTCTTTTTCATTTTTTCCCCTTTATTCATTAAGACCGGGCAGCGCAAAACCGGCGGTGATCTGATCTGTATTGCCGGGCTGCGCTGCACTGACCGGCATGTCTGCCGGGACAGCAAAAAGAACACCACAGCGTGGCACGGCGAGGGTAAATATTTTTCCTGTTTCATATCGCTAAGTTATAGACAGGCAGCCCGGCAGTGGCAACTGCCGCCCTGCGCGGCACAGGGCTATTTCCCCCGGAAACGGCCTGGCCTTGCGCCATTTGCCCCTAGGGAAGGGGGGAAAGGGGAAGCGAGCGCGGAGAAGGTTATTGTTTGCGCCGGGGGCTGCCGGGTTTATTTCCCACCTGTGGTATTTTGTCCTTTTGCTGCTCGTTATTTTTTCTGGTATATGCTATTCACTGTCGATTCACTGAAATTTTTCCGAGCCTGGTTGGAGAGGGGGAGCAATGAAAAAAAGAGTCTTGCGGGGTCTACTATGTCTCATGGTGCTCGGGCTGGCGGCCTGTTCTTCCCTTTTTCCGACACCGATCGCCAAATTGCTCGAGGACCCGCGTGGTTATGAGGGCAAGCAGGTTACGATCTCCGGGGAAGTCGTTGAGAGTGTCAGCATCCTGCTGCTGAAATATTTTATTGTCAGGGATGATACGGGGGAGATCACGGTTATTACCCAGAGACCGTTGCCGCGCAAGGGGGAGAAGATCAAGGTGCACGGCAGAATCGAAGAGGCGTTTTCCCTGGGCGACCAGCAGCTGATCGTGCTCATCGAAGATCCGCGCGAGCCATGAGGACGCCTTGCCCCCAGCAACCAGGCCGGCTACTTGAACAGCGTACCGCCCCATGCGAGAAACCGAGAACCGCTTGAACCGCAAAGCTATGAAAAACGGCCCTGAACAGAGCATGGCCGGGCCGCGGGCCCTGCCCGTTGCCCTGGGCTTCCTGCTCGTTGCCGGCCTGTACGCCAGCAGCCGGTACAGCTACCTGCTCTTCCATACCCTGACGGAATTCTTCTGCATCCTGGTGATCTTCGTCGTTTTTGTCCTGGCCTGGAATACGCGCCGGATGCTGGACAACCATTACCTGCTCTTTATCGGCATCGCCTCCCTGTCCAGCGGCACCCTGCAGCTCCTGCATACCCTGGCCTACAAGGACTTCGGCGTCTTCCCCGGCAGCAGCGCCAATCCGGCGACCCAGCTGTGGATCGCTTTCCGTTTCGTGTCCGGCGTCTCCTTTGCGGCCGCCCCGTTCTTCATCGCAAGAAAGATGAATACGCCGCTGGTGCTGGCCGGCTATGCGGCCGTCACCTTCCTGCTGGCCGCTGCAGTCTTTCTCGGTTTTTTCCCTGACTGCTACCTCGAGGGCCAGGGGCTCACCCCCTTTAAAATCAACAGCGAATACTTCATCATCCTGCTCTATCTCGCGGCTCTCGGACTCTTGCTGCATAAGCGCCACGCCTTTGACCGGGGCGTTCTCCGGCTGCTGGCCGCTTCCATCATCACCGCGGTTGCCGCCGAGCTGTCGTTCACCAAATATATCAGCGTGTTCGGCATTTTCAACCTGGTCGGCCACCTTTTCATGCTGGTTTCCGTCTTCTGCATCTACCGCGCCATCGTCGTCACCGGCCTGGTGCAGCCGACCAGCCTGCTCTTCCGCAACCTGAAGGAAAGCGAGGAAAAGATCAGCGATCTGAACCGGGAACTGCAGCAGCACGTGGCCGAACTCCAGGAGTCCAACCGGGAGCTGGATGCCTTCAGCTACACCGTGTCGCACGACCTGCGGGCCCCGCTCCGGGCCATCGACGGTTTCAGTCAGGCCCTGCTGGAGGATTATGGCTCCAGGCTGGGCGAGGAGGGCAGAGACTATCTCCAGCGGATGAGTTCCGCCAGCCAGCGCATGACCCAGCTCATCGAGGATCTGCTGAACCTGTCCCGGTCCGGCCGGATCGAATTGCGCCGGGGTGAGGTGGACCTGAGCGCCATGGCCCGGGACGTCGCCGAGAACCTGCGGAAGACGCAGCCTGAGCGGGAGGTGGAGTTTGTCATCGCCCCTGGGCTTACAGTGAACGGCGACGAGCGGCTGCTGCGGGTGGCGTTGGACAATCTCCTCGGCAATGGCTGGAAATTCACGGCCAGGCGCGAGCAGGGGAAGATCGAGATGGGCAGGCTGGCTGCAGGCGGCAACGGGCAGACAGGCATGCACGCCGAAGGGGGGGACGTCTATTACGTGAAAGACAACGGGGCCGGGTTTGCGATGGTCTATGCGGACAGGCTCTTCGCCCCGTTCCAGCGTCTGCACAGCCGCGACGAATTCGGCGGCACCGGCATCGGGCTCGCCACGGTCAGGCGCATCATCGAGCGCCACGGCGGCAGGATCTGGGCCGAGAGCGCGCCGGATCAGGGGGCCACCTTTTATTTCACCCTGACAAGCAGGGGGTGAAGATCCATCCGCCCGATGGCGGCTGCAGTTGTAAGCAAATCCGGAATTCCGGACAAAACCCTTCGGGAATCCGAAAAGCGCGCCCGGATAATGAATTCCTTCTTATTGCCAGGCATATCTTAACTTGTGGAATTATCGACACATTGATTTATACCAAGATAATGGCATAGTAATTGCGGAAGAAAAAAACGAGAAATTTTAAGCCCATATGTAAGAACCGGGGTCGCCGCAGCGACGGCGATCGGCAACACGGGGCGCGAAAGCCCGGTATGTCATAACCCTTATTGACGCACTTTCCGGGAACTGGGCAATTTGCTTTGGTCATTTACGTGAGGAGAAAACAATGATGAAAGGATTCCGTTTTGCGACGGGCGCGGCGGCCCTGGCCATTCTGCTTTGCCAGAGTTCCCAGGTCTTCGGGTATGCGGCATACAATGCGTGGGGCAATTACAACGATGGGGATTACAGTTCCGATGAGGAAGCCGATGATTACGTGCACTACCAGTCCAACGTGGCCGGGGATTATTTTGTCATAGAAAATGGCAAGTCCTTCGCCTGGTCCTCCGGCAGCGCCGATGCCGCCAACCTGAATCTGCGGGCCTATGGCAAGGCCCTTTCCACCCCGACGAACACGGTTTTCACCGACTCCTGGATGGAAAGCGAGGTCGCGAACCGCTTCATGGTTCTGCCGGGGACCTCGGGACTGAAGATCGGCGATACGACCACCCTGGAACTCAAGATCAGGCTGGACGGGTCCCTGCACGGCGAGGCGACTGCCTACCCCGGGGCAGGCTGGGCCCACGCCGAGATGAGTGCGGGGCTGCGCATCTATGACTACAGCATCGTGGAATGTGAGGAAGGCTGCTCGTCGCCGGCCCAGGCCTCCTTCGGCGCCTCCAGCGAACTCGAGGCCTACGATGTTTACGCCCCCTACTGGGGTTATTCCTACGCCGCCTACTGGGAGGAAAGCTGGAAAACCTCCAGCAACATCAGCGACTATACCTCATCCAGCGACTCCTGGTCTGAAACCCAGAATGGCGATGCCATGCACTACGAGGCCGGCCATTACTTTGACACCGGCATGCTGACCCTCGGATTCGAGGCCATCGTCGGCAACCCCCTGGATATCGAGGCGTACATTTATACCTATGTCAACGCCAACCACGACGCGGAGGCCTGGGCCGATTTCGCCAATACCTTCGGCTTTGAGGTGAACCCCACGGTGGAGGGGGCGCAGATCGCCTGGGGAGTCGATTCCCAGCCCGTACCCCTGCCCGGCGCCCTGCCGCTGCTGGGCTCCGGGCTGCTCGGCCTGCTCGGCCTGCGCCGGAGACTGGCCGGAAAGCGGAAGTAATAGTCTCTTCAGCAAGCAACCTGCCCTGCTGCTGCCGTGTGCTGCAGCAGCAGGGCATGGACCGACAGGCCGGCCCCGTAGGCCAGCATCAGGCAGTAGTCATCTTCCCCGACAGCCAGCCGGGAAATCTCCCGCAGCACAAAGAGGACGGTGGGGGAGGACATGTTGCCGTACTCGGACAGCACCAGCCGGGTCGGGCCGAGCTGCTCCTCAGTGAGCTGCAGCCCCTCTTTTACCGCGCTGATGATCCGGTCTCCGCCTGGGTGCAGGGCCCAGAACCTGATATCGTCACACCCAAGTCCTGTTGACCGCAGCAGATCATCCACCACCTGCCCGGCGCACCGGTTCACCAGTTCGGGCAGATCGCCGGCCAGCTGATTGTGGAGCTGGCCGTTTTTGTAGACGTAACGCACCTCCTCCCGCAGGGCCGGGTCGGTCAGGCTGGCTGCGGCCACGAGCCGCCAGGGGCCGGGCCGGCCGGTGACAACCGCCGCGGCCGCGCCGTCGCCGAACAGGGCATTGGAGACCAGCAGACTGATGTCGTCGCCCATCTGAAAGGTGGCGCTGCATATCTCCACCGCTACGCTGACAACCACCGCCTCCCGGTCTGCCCGCGCAAGCGTTCCCGCCAGCTGCAGGTTGGGGAGCGCCCCGCCGCATCCTCCTCCCACCAGGTCAAAGGCCTGCACCCGTCCGGATAAACCAAGCTCCTCCATGAGATAAGTGGACAGGCCGGGACAGATATAGCCGGTGCAGGTATTGACGATCAGCGCGGTGATCTGCCCGGGCAGCAGGTCGGCATCGGCCAGGGCCCGGTGAATCGCCCGGCCGGCCAGGGTTACTGCCTGGCAGGTGAAGCGAGCGATGCGGCTGTCCTGGTCTTCGGCCAGCAGGGTGTCCAGGGCGTCCAGCGCCAGCCGGCGGCGACTGATGGCGGGATGGGCGAAAATCTTCTGGGCGATGCGCCGGCTGCGGGGACTCAGCAGTCTGTCATAATGACGCAGGAGAAAATCGAGCCCCTCCTGCTGCCTGACCGTAAACTCCGGGGCGGCCACTCCGATTGCGGCCAGCGAGGCCGTGGCTGGCGTCGGTTGCGGGCCGGCCTGGCCCGGGCTCATGCCTTCACCCCGGCCAGCCTGAGGCCGCGGCGGATGAACCTGGTATAGCGCCAGAGGGGCGGCTCGATGCCGACCAGGCTGCCGAGCCGGTTGATGGCGGGCAGGAAGGGCAGCTCAAAGGTGTCGCCGTTCAAAAAATGGCAGTTGTCCAGCATGGCCCGGCGCATGTGGTGCGCCAGCCACAGGGGGTCCAGCTCCGGGGAGACGTAAAAAACCGGTTCCAGCATCTTCTCGGGGGGCAGGGTGAGCACCCCCTGCTCCCTGGCGATACGGTCAAGTTCGGTGCCCGGGTAGATGCGGATGCCGGTGGTGAAGAAAACCGCGTCGCTCGCCCGGACGGCGGAGCGGGCAAAGTCCAGGGTCTCCTCCACCGTGGCCCGGGTCTCGCCGGGCCCGCCCAGCATGAAGATCCAGATGCAGGGCAGCCGGTGCCGGCGGATGGCGTCTGCCGCCCGATGCACCACCTCGGCCGAGAAACCTTTCTTCAGGCGGGCGAGCACCGCGGAGGAGGCGCTTTCCACCGTGATCCCGGCCCCGACAAAGCCCGCCTCTTCCATGGCGGCGAGCAGATCGTCATCGACAAACAGCGGATTCAGCTCATAGGTCTGCAGCCGGGCCTGATGGCCGGCCCTGGCCAGGGCCTCGCAGACTGCCAGGCAGTGGCCGGGCGGGGAGTTGAACACGTTGTCCACGAACTCCACGTTGTGGAAGCCCATGGCGGTATAGGCATGCACCGCGGCCACCGTGTCGGCCGGGTCCATCAGCCGGTAGGCGTCGCCCTCGATTTTGCGGTAGGTGCAGTAGATGCACTGGAAATGGCAGCCGAGCTTGGTCTGCAGCGGCGCGGTGGCCATACTCCTTTTATAGGCCCGCAGATTGAGCCAGCGGGAAAACTGCGGCACCACGAAGCGGCCGGCGCACCCCTCCCGGGCCGGGGGATTCAGGTGAAATGCGCCGTCGGCAAACCAGGCGAGGCCGGGCAGACCATGCGGCGGCCGCCCCGCGGCCAGGGCGGTGAGCAGCTCCGGGAAGACCGCATCGCCCTCCCCGGCCACGGCCCAGTCCGCCCCGGTGAAGCGCAGCAGCTGCTCCGGCATCACCGATACCGCGGCCCCGCCGAGCACGACCGGCGCCTCGGTGAGCTGCCGGATCTTGCCCAGCAGCGGCAGGCAGTCGGCGGCGAAAAAAATCGGGTTCAGCATGTCGTTGTTGTCGATATTGCGCAGCGACAGGCCGATCACCTCGGGCGCGGTCAGCCTGATTGCCTGCTCCACCGCCTGCACCGGGTCATGAATAAACATCAGGTCCAGAAAACTGACCCGGTGGCCGGCCCGTTCGGCGGCCTCGGCCACCTGGCACGCCCCCAGCGGCACCACCGGCATGGGGCTCTGGTTGCGGTTGGAGTTGATCAACAGGATCTTCATGGGTTGGGGGTATCCTTGTTCGGGTTAGGGGTGCTGCAGGGCCTCAGGGCTGGCAGGTCTGCAAAAAGGCGTCCGGGGCCAGACTGGTGGCCAGCATGACCGCATTGATGTCCAAGTGTTCGCGACGCCAGGTCCGGGACTGCTGGTTTGCCCCGGCCAGCCAGAACTGCTCGATGGCCCGGGCCAGGGAGCTGTGGCGCAGCAGCTGGGCCAGCACCGCGGCCAATTGGTCACGATTGTCAAAGCACGCCGGTTTTTCCGTCAGCAGTTTCCGCAGACGTTCCGCGGCCTGCAGGCCGATGGCAAGCCCCAGTTCCCGGAAGGCCAGCCGAAAGTCGGCGGGCAGGGCCGGGTCATGCGTGGCGGCAAAGGAACGTAGACCGGCCAGGGCGTCCTCCAGCATGGCCTGCAGCAGCTCGTGCCGGGCAAAACAGCCGGCCGCGATCAGGCGGGCGGCCTGCAGGGCGCTGCAGAGCAGGCAGCCGGTGCCCAGCGCGTCATTGGTGGCCCAGCTCCGGCCCCGGCAGATCTCCTCCAGCTCGCCGGTTTCCCGGACAAGATCCGGCTGGGGCGCTCCGCCCGGCGGGCCGCAGGACATGAGCTGCTGCAAGGTGATGAAGCCGTCCAGCGGGTCGTGATGGCCCATGGACGGCACCAGCGGCCGGGAGAGGTCGATGCTCATCTTCCAGCGGATGTGCCGCCGGCCGCCTGCATCGGCGACAAAGGCGGCATGCACCGCCTTGGCCAGCTCTTTGGCCCAGCCATTGTAAAGCGGATCAGCGGTGAACGTGCTGACCTGATTCAAGGCATGCATCCATTTGGTCAGATAATGGTAGTACTGGCCGTCCTGCTCCCACTCGAGTTCGGCATCGGCCGGTTCGCCCGGTCCGCGCTCGTTCATCTGCTTGCCGATGCGCAGGCCGCCGGCCGTGGGGTGGGCCCTGCCTTCCCCCTCACTCAGGCCGCTGATCCAGCCGTTGCGGGCATCATCCGGCCGGTGGCGGCCGAGGCTGCCATGCACCTGCTCAACCAGGGCCAGGGCCAGGGTCAGGAAACGGTCATCACCGCTCTGGCGGTACAGCTCCAGAAAGTTGCAGACCGCAAAGGCGTCGGTCCACAGATAGCGGCGCGGCTGGGCGGCGGCCGGTGACAGCCCGGTGCGGCGGGCGAAATCCAGCATGATCTTTTTTACAGCAGGCAATGCTTTATCCTTTTTCATCCAGCAACTCCATCAATCAATCCCACCTGAGACTGAACATGCCACCCTCGTCAGCTTCCACCCGGGTGCCGAACTGTTGCCCTTCCCGGCTGAGTACTCCGGCCAGCCAGCGGCAATCAGCCGGGCTGGGACGCTTCACCTGAAAACGTCTGATCTGCATGGGCGCCAGCCGGAGCCGCACCAGCCGGCCGGTGGAGGGGTCAAGGGCCGGGAAATACATCAGGGTGAGATCGCCGCGGAACTGCTCGTAGTCCGCGATCCCTTCATAATCATTGAGGAAATCGCCGCAGCCGTACAGAATCAGCCGCTCGTGGTACACCTCGATGCCCTTGACATGGTGGGACGAATGGCCGCAGACCAGATCCACCCCGGCCTCATCAATCAGCTGATGGGCAAAACGCCTTTGCTCGGCCGGGACATGATAGCCCCAGTTGCCGCCCCAGTGGATGGCAAGGAGCACCACATCACCCGGCTGCCTGATGGCTGACACCGCTGTTTTGATGCGCCACAGGGTGTGGCCGGAGAAATCGGGCAGCAGGTTGACCCCCGGCCGGGCGGGTCCGGCGGCCCAGTCATCCGGCACGCCGCTCGTGCCGGAGCCCCAGGCAAAGACCAGCAACCGGCCCTTGCCGGGGACGATCAGGCTGGCCGGCGTCTCTGCCTGCTGCAGGTCCAGACCCGCGCCGGGGCTGGCCAGGCCGGCCTGCCGCAGCACCTCCAGGGTCTCCACCAGGCCGGCCCGGCCCCAGTCGAGCACATGGTTGTTGGCCAGGGTGCAGCAGTCAATGGCGGCCGCGGTCAGACAGCCGATGTTTTCCGGATGCATCCGGTAGTTGATGCCTTTGCCCGGCCAAAAATCCGGACTGGTCGTCACGCTGGTTTCCAGGTTGATGATGCGCAGGTCCGGCTGCAGTTCGCTCAGTACCGTCAGAGCATCACCCCAGATATAGGAAAAGTCGACCGGCCGGGCCAGTGGGCCGTTCTTCTCTTCGGCCAGTTGCACATAGCCCGCCGCGCTGCGCATATACGATTCATACAGCACCGGCTCAGAGGGATGGGGCAGCACCTGGTCAATGCCGCGGCCGGTCATCACGTCCCCGCAAAGAAAAAGGGTGATGGGCGCGGGCGGGGTCCCCGACGCTGCCATGGCAAAATGATTCAACTGCTCGGGATGCATTGGCTGCTGTTCTTTCCCGCCGAGAGCCGGCGGTCTGAGAGGGGTGGGCGATGAAACTCCCGGAGTGTCGCACTCAGAATCCCTGTTTTCTCCGATAATTTCCGGGCTAATTTATATTTGTACTGCTTCGAGAGGTTATGTGCAAGAAAAAATTGTCAGGCAGGAGCCGGAAAAGGCGGGGAGCGGACCCGGGAATTTTCCCGGATAGTGTTCGGGTTTCATGCTGAAGCGAGGTCATTGTGGGATAACATTTGATTCATGCACGCCCTTGGTGAACCTGCGCGGGCAGCGAGGCAAGCTAACCAAAAACTAACGGAATTCTAACAAAAAGCAGGTTTGATTTATGGTTAAATTGACCAAGGCGGAACAGTTCCGCATTCTTGTGAATGACCAATTGAAATTGCCAGGGAGAAGCTATGTCGAGCCAGTTAATTGAGTTTGAAAAGATGTTTTCCGTCAGGGAAGCAGCTGTTTTCCTGCGAAATCTCGCGGAAAACATTGAAAACACGAAGGTGGTCAGACTAAAGGAGATAGATATCGATATGGATGAGAAGCAGAGGCTTGAGATCGGCATCAAGCGGCATGAAGAGCTGATCATGCTCAAGGTCAAGGTGAAGTGCAGTCTGCCGGAAATGCCGGGGGAGGTCGAAGAGACCGTTCAGTGGCGCGCCTGATGTCGAGGCGTGGCCGGAATTGTGCAGCGAGCAGCAGATCGTATGGAAAATAATCTGGCTGCAGGAGGATGAAATCATGTTGTTTGACCAGATGACCCTCTATGCCAACGAGTCGGAAAAAAACCAGCACAATAACGCCATCAGGCAGCTCTGCCAGGAATTATCTGAAGATGAGGAGGTTATCCGCCCCGTTTATGAGGAAATCCTGCTGGAGATGAAGAAGCAGGCGAGGATCAAGGAGTTTCTCTCCATTCTGGTCTGCCGGACCATTCGGGACCTGGCCAGGGGATACGAAGACAGTTCCTCTTTCAGGTCTGCTGACGCGCACGGTAAACTCTGGAGGCGGAATAGTGATCGTGTCCGGCAAGGTGATTCCTCCCGGACCGAATGACGTCATCCGCCCAGGCAGTCTTTTTTCCAGCAGCAGTTTTCCTGAACACAGTTTCCGTCGGCATGGCCGAATCAGGTCGGCTTTTTTCATGTTTCCCGGTTTGATCCCCAGTTCTTTCGCCTTTCTGCGTACTTCCGTGACAGTCATGGTTTACTCCCTGTTTGCAGATTATTGCCGCACGGGGCCGTGCCTGCGTAATGTTCTTTCAGATTTCTGTGCAGGGCGCTTTTAAAATGCTCCGCCGCTTCCATGCAGCGGTTCTGCTGATGCGACAGTAGAACCTCGAGCTGTCTGATATATTCCTGCTGCACCATCAATCTGATCTGCAGATCCTGAAAATCTTCAGGCAGTTTTTCATCCATGAAAATCCTCCCGGGGAATGGCTGTTTCAGGCGCTATTGCCCGCCATGAAAAACGGTTTTTTTATCAGCATGACAGGGGGATTTTAGAAATGTATTTCTTTCTCTTTAGAAGTGTGTGCGTTTTCGGTTATGCCAGTGTTCTGGGCAAACCTGCCCTCCCGCCTTGATCAAATCCTAATAATCCTCCATGAAAAATTAAGCGGAACCTAACCTGAACAAAACATGCGCCCTTTTAAATGTTTGTAACACAAGAGGTCCTGGACGGATCTCCAGCGGGTAATTCCTGAAAAGTCAAGCGGGCAACGGATTAATTCATCTGGGTTTTCATGGCAGACAAGGACAAGGAGGTGACATGAAATCAATGTACTTCAGATCGATCTGGCTTTCGGATCTTCATCTTGGTTCCCGGAATGTCAACAGCGCGTATCTACTCGAATTTCTGCAGAATACCGATTCGGAATACCTGTACCTGGTCGGCGATATCATCGACTTCTGGAAGTTGCAGAAAAGGGCCTACTGGCCGTGGATCAATAACAGCATCCTGCGCAATGTGCTGCGCAAGGCCCGTTCCGGCACCAAGGTGGTGTATATCCCGGGCAACCATGATGATATCGTCCGGCAGTTTGCCGGCCAGAAGCTGCGCGGGGTGACCATTGCCAATGAGGTGATCCATGAAACCGCGGACGGCCGCCGTTTCCTGGTGACCCATGGCGATGAATTCGACTGCGTGGTGCAGAACAACAGGTGGCTCGCCGAGCTGGGCAGCTTCGCCTACGAGCTGCTGCTGGCGGTCAGCGGGGCCTTCAACCGGCTGCGCCGGAAGATGGGGCTTTCCTACTGGTCGTTGTCCGCCTTTATCAAGCACAAGGTGAAGCAGGCGGTCAATTTCATGGGCCGCTTTGAAGAGGTGGTCATTCGTGAGGCCAGCCGCCGCCAGGTCGACGGCCTGATCTGCGGCCATATCCATCACGCCGCCATCAAACAGCTGGACCAGATCACCTACAACAACATCGGCGACTGGGTGGAGAGCTGTACCGCCCTGACCGAAACAGCCGAGGGCCGGCTTGCCATCCTCAGATGGACGGAACAGCATGCCATTTCCACAGCCGAGGACAAAAAATATGCGGATTGCTATCGTAACCGACGCCTGGCACCCACAAGTTAACGGGGTGGTGACCACCCTGAGCCGGACCTCCGCCGTGCTGGGCGAAGCCGGCCATGAGGTGCTGGTGATCAACCCCGGCATGTTCAAAACCCTGCCCTGTCCGACCTATCCGGAGATCCGCCTGGCCATGCTGCCGGGACGCAGGATCAGGCAGCTGCTCGACGCCTTTGCCCCGGACGCGATCCACCTCGTCACCGAGGGGGTGCTGGGCTGGTCGGCGCGGGCCTACTGCCTGAAAAACGGCCTGCGCTTCACCACCTCCTACCATACCCGTTTCCCGGAATACGTCAGGCTGCGGGCGCCCGTGCCCCTGCGGCTCACCTATGCCTACATGCGCAAATTTCACTCGGCCGCCACCCGGACCATGGTGGTCACCGACGGCCTGAAAGACGAGCTGACCCAGTATGGCTTCCGGAATCTGACCCTCTGGTCCAGGGGGGTGGATACGGAGATATTCAAGCCGCGTCTCAAGGTGTTCCTGGCCGACCCGCGGCCGATCTTCATGTTTGTCGGGCGGGTGGCGGTGGAAAAAAATATCGAGGAGTTCCTGCGGCTCGAGCTGGACGGCACTAAATATGTGGTGGGCGACGGCCCGGCTCTGAAGGAGATGCGGGCGAAATATCCCGGGGTGCGTTTCACGGGCTACAAAAAAGGAGAGGAACTGGCCAGGCACCTGGCCGCCGCGGATGTTTTTGTCTTTCCGAGCCGCACCGATACCTTCGGCCTGGTCATGCTGGAGGCCCTGGCCTGCGGCGTGCCGGTGGCGGCCTTTCCGGTCACCGGTCCGAAGAATATCATCCGGCAGGGCGTGACCGGCATACTGAGCGATGATCTGCGCCAGGCGGCCAACGAGGCCCTGGTCCTGGACGGCGGGCTGTGCCGCGCCTTTGCGGAGAATTTTTCCTGGGAAAGATGCACCTCCCAGTTTTTCAACAATCTCTGCATTCCGGCGGCCAGGAAAAACAGGGTCAGTATCGCTGAAATGCTGCGCCGGCCTGACCCGGTCAGTTGCCAGAGGTCGCTTAAGGAGCGAGGCTGATTGTTGTTTTCGGGGTGCCCGGCGGGCCATGGGTCCCCTCATAGCGCAGAAAAAGTCCATCCCCCAGGCGGAACCAGTAATAGCCGCGCCAGACGCAGGCAAGCAGCCCGGCCGGGCTGATCCTGACCCTGAAGGCCCGGAAGCAGCCGGCGGGGGTGGCGATCTCCTCCTCCCCTTCCCGGACCGCCTGAAACTTCTGCGGCCTTAATCTGTCCGGCCGGATCATCCAGAATGTCTGCTCCCGCCCCCTGCCGGTCACCAGGAATCTTCGCAGCGAATAGGAGAGGGGTTGAAACCAGGGAGAATCGTCCAGGGTGATCCTTTCATCTATGGTTTCCCCTGCCTGCCTGCCGTGGATATGCAGCTCGTTGCCCCGGCGCCGGGCGGTGACCTCCGCATCTTCCTTGTGCATCCGCCACTCATGGGTGGCGCCGCTGGCATCACAGACATTGACATAGAGCGCCTTTTCCTCCCGGGAGGTAATGGTGGCCAGCTGCTCCTGGTCAACAGCCAGCTGCCACTGAAAAAAGCTGGTCCGCGTCCCGGTCTTTTCCTGGTAGCCATAGGTTTCCGCTTCCGCGGCGCTGCCCGCGGGGAAAAGCGGGGGGCATGACATTGCCAGCAGGAAAAGGAGCGGGAGGGCGGCACGGTAAGGGGAATCGGCTCTGATTTTTTGCGGCATGGGTTTGGGTTGGTTGCTGGTTCATGGAGCATGCTGCCTTGTTTTTACGCAGATTATAATGGGGGAATTTTAGGATTCGGTTTGGATTGGATGAGAAGATCGCTGACGGTCAGCAGGGAAAGCATTTTTTTTCTTGCAAAATTGTCTGATACCGGTTCCATTTTCTGAATGCGCATTCAGTTCTTAAGAAATGAAGAAAAGGGGAAAATGATGAGGAACGGATCAACAAAGAGGGGAGGTTTCATGACAGCAGCAGGGCTTAGCAAAAAAATCTGGATCAGTGCGTTTTTGCTGGTTTTTTTCTCCTTTACAGGCCGGGGCGGCGATTATCAGTTTCTCCGGGCGGCTTGATGCCGTCACGTGGGATTCCACTGTGGGGGTTTACTCCGGCGTGCCGCAGGGCACGATTTTTTCCGGTTTTATCGACGATGAAACGGCAAGCGGGCAAATTTCCGACGGAGTGACCCTCACCGTATTTGGCAGCCACATAGCCGCGGGTGGCTTAACCGTGGCGGACAACTTCATTCTGGCGGAGGAGGATGCTGTCCTGCTCAATGCCCTGACCGGCGCCTCCCTGTATGCGGAAGGCGATATCCTGGACGGAATAAATATCGAAGGGGATGTCGGTACTGACGGCGGCGGACGCATTGAAATCGGGCTTTCCTATCTGTTTGCCCCTGACACCTTTGCTGACGATAATCCGGCGAACTATCCCTTTGATCCGGCGGAGCTGCAGTTGGCCCTGTTTTTCATTTTCGAGGAAGATGCCAGCGGCGCTGAGGTGTATCACGGCGCGGGCAGGCTCGATGCCGTTCCGCTGCCTTCAGCAGTCTGGCTGCTCGGGGTGGGTATTATGAGTTTGCTCGGTGTTGCCAGGCGAAAGATTGTGACGTGACAAGCGGCATCTGGATGAAAAGAATGGCCGGGGCCTGGTGCCGCCCCGCCATTCCGGTTACCCTGCCTGGTCGTGTGGGAAAGAGATCGGAGGATGCATGTCGAGGTGGAAATGGCCCTGCCAGGCCGAGTAATTGAATAATGCCCAGACTTCTGCTGATTCAGCCGCCGGTGCAGGATTTCTACGACACCGATATCCGCCTGCAGCCCATCGGCCTCTATTATCTCAAGGCGGCGGTGCAAAGATACCTGCCGGAATTTCAGGTCGTGGTCAGGGACTTTCACCACGGCCGGGGCCGAAAGACCATCCCGCTGCCCGGGGAACTCCGCTATCTCAAGCCGTTTTATCAATTCGCCGACGCGAGTCCCTTCAGCACCTTTCATCAGTACTACCACTTCGGCGCTCCCTATGCGGAGATCGTCCGCGAGGTGCTGGCGGAAAAGCCGGACATCATCGGCATCTCCTCGCTTTTTTCCCCCTATTACCGGGAGGTGCTGACGCTGGCGGCCGGGCTGAAAAAGGCTATGGACTGCCCGATCATTGTCGGCGGCTCCCATGTCTCCTGCGCCCCGGAGCTGATGCTGGCTGATGCCAATGTGGACTATATCATCCGCGGCGAGGGGGAGCGGCCCCTGGTGGAATTTCTCAAGGCCTGGCGGCAGGGCCAGGGTCTGGCCGGCGTGCCGAACCTGGGCTACAAGGAAGGGGGGAGGCTGGTTTTCAATGAGCTGGCGCCCAATTATCCCGTAAGTGAGCTGCCCATCCCTGATCTGCCGGACAGCGAGACGGGCCGCTATCTGTTTAACGGACGGCCGATCACCTTTGTGCTCACCTCCCGGGGCTGCCCGCTGCAGTGCAGCTTCTGCTCGGTGCGGCTGACCTTCGGCAAAAGCTACCGGCGCAGGAGCGCGGCAGAGGTGGTGGACGAGATCAGCCACCGCTACAGCCAGGGTTCCCGGGTTTTTGATTTTGAGGACGACAACCTCACCTTTGACAAAAAGGAGATGCAGCGCCTCTGCCGCCTGCTGCTGGAGCGCTTCCGCGGCCGGGATATCCAGCTGCTGGCCATGAACGGCGTCTCCTGGGCCAGCCTGGATGGGCAGACTCTGCAGCTGATGCGGCAGGCCGGCTTCACCCACCTCAACCTGGCCCTGGTGAGCTGCAGCCAGGAAATCCTGGCCGCCGTGGGCCGCTCCCAGCGGGTGGAGGAGTTTGGCGAGGTGGTGCAAACCGCCGCCGGCCTGGGCTTTGCCATGGTGGCCTACCTGATCCTCGGCCTGCCGGGGGATAAGCTGGAGAACATGATCGCCTCCCTGCTGACCCTGGCCCGGCTGCCGGTGCTGATCGGCGTGTCGATCTTCTATCTCACCCCCGGCACAGGCCTCGCCGCACAATTTCCGCCCATGACCCCGGCCGATATCTTTCTCTCCCGCGCCACCGCCATGGCCATCGAGACGGAGGGCGTCCGGCGCCGGCACCTGTACACCCTGTTCATCGCCGCCCGCATCGTCAATTTTCTCAAGGGGCTGGAGTTTGCCGGCCGGGAGCGGCATCTTGACCAACTGCTGGCAGAGGCCGCGGAAAAGGGGGCGAGAACCCGCCTGGGGCTTGACCTCCTCGGCAGGCTGCTGGCTGAAGGGAAGCTCTATGCCGCAACCGGCAAGGGCCTGCAGGCGGTGCCGGAATTCGACGTGCAGCTTTTCCTGCAGTTCTGGGAAAAACTCGACCGGCTGACCACCCTGGCCGGCAAACAGCTTGTCATCCGGGACGGCTGATCACCGTGTCCGTTATGCTGCCGAACAATGCGCTCAATTGGCTTTTTCAAATTAGTCCTTTTTCGTTTTTTTCTTTACTTAAGGTAGGCCGGTTCAAGGTTCTTAAACATGGGATAATGTTTGGTGTTGAGAGTTCTTAGCTCTGCATTTTCAGCTTCCGCGGTGGCAGCCAGAATACAATCGGCAAGACCTGCACCATGTGATTTCCCATAATCACGTTTGTAAAGACCTCCAGTCTTCCCTATATCGGCGTTTACAGGCACAACACGGAAGAGAGAGACAAACTCCTCTATGGCAGCTTGCTCCGATTCTCCTTTTACTCCGGCATACAATTCTGCAACAACTATCGATGAAAGGATGATGCGATCATTGTATGTGTTGATAAGAGCCTCTGCTTTCTTATGGCCTCGAAAAAAATCAATGAGAACATCTGTGTCTAAAAGGATGGGCCTCGCCATGATTAGCTCCTGTCCCATTCGGCACGAATTGAATCAAAATCAGGAAGATCCGTACGATCCTTCCAGATGCCAGCAACTTTGCGTAATACAAATTCCCTGTGTCCGCGTCCCGCTTGCTCAATGAGCCGATCGATGGCATCTCGAATAAGTTCACTTTGTTTCTTGCCAAGGCTCTTGGCGATAGTAGTCAATTCTTTTCGTTGATTTTCTGTCAAATATATTTGCGTTCGGACCATAGCACACCCCCTATGCTGTATACACCACTATTATACAGCATTATTGCCCCCTGTCAAGGCGAACGGTGAAATCAGGCGCGGGCTAAAAGATTTACCGCGTCAGCGCCCCGCACCCCTTCCCGTCGCCTGAATTGACTTGATATGCTTTATTTCCCATATTTCCGCATGAAAAGATTTACACCCTCGAGCATTAAAGAAACTCTTGATTTATCTTTCACCTCATCCCATTCCCCATGGGCAGCATGATTACGTAATCCTCCCCATGAGGTAATATCCTTCGCATCTTGCTTGGTTATGTAATTTTCTTCACGGAGCATTTTTGCATAAGAATCTATACTTGCCCTTTTATTTCCAAGGCTTAACCCGCTTTCTTCGATCCAATTTCTTAAAAACTCCTCCAAGGCGGCCCCAATAACCATAGTTGCCGCAGCAGGATGAACTTCTTTTGAGTTTAATAAATTATTAGCTTGTTCAAGAAAATCAGATACAACATCAATTTGGGCTTGTCTTTCTATTGAAATTCCCTGATGGAGACCATTTTGTACAAACCTGATAAATGCTTCAAGGTCCGTTGCGACATACTTCATGACATACTTACCACGGCCTTTTTGGTCTATTGTGCTAAGTGATTTATAAAATGAGCTTTTTTCACCGGCGTAAATTCGTAAAAACTCCAATGCCTCAGCAAGGGTGCCAGCAGCAGATCCTAGCTCTTCATCCAACCTTCCACCGCTAATTATTCTCCGTGCATGTTGAATCAAATCTTCTGGCTTCATCTCATATCTCTTTTTAAATCAGCATATCCAAGTGTCGACATCCGAAAAGACGCAGAACTTTACGCCCATTTGGAGTCTGAAAAAGTTTTATCTTGCATTTCTAACGCATAATACCGTCATATCCGGTTTTATCCAGCTTTTTTGCTGCCTAAAAATTTTGCTTTTAAGGACTTCATAAAGGGAGATTTGTCATGGCAAGGAAATGACAGGTAAAAAAACAGCAATTTAACATAATTCCTGACCAGGGCAGGGGAAAACTCCTCGCCCGCGTTATGCTGTTGATTGGGAAGAAATTGACAGGAAAACAGCTCGAACTGAGGAGGTGTTATCGGAAGAGGTTATTCTGCTGTTTCAAGACAATGCTGTACATCCTGCAAATTCAGCATCAGCGTCATTGGATCTATGGGGGATTGCAAGAAGCCATGTCGAAGGTAAAATGCTTTGGCATCTTCTGATAACGCATGGACCAGCAGAGCCCGAATACCCGCTTGCGTGGAGACATTATAGGTTCGCAGCAATGCATCTCGCAACAAACTGCCGCCAAGGCCGGATCCCTGCCATTTACAATCAACCGCCAGACGGCCAAGCACCATTACTGGAATGGGCTCAACCATTTTACGTTTGATTTTTCCCGGGGCCTGCTGGCGCAAAACACTTCCGGTGGCCAAAGCGTAGTAGCCGACAACCTCTTTCCCAAGGCAAACAACAAAAGTCCGGGAAGCGCCTGACGCCTCATTCTTCAAGGCCTGCCTGCGGAGCCATTGATCAAGAGAGGAAACTCCGCAATCAAAATTGTCAGTAATATGCACCATATTGATTGGCGCCGGCGGTGTCAGCTTTCCCATGGAGGTTTCTGGGCCAACAGCTTGCGCAGGGCGGGATTGTCGCCAACAGGAGCTTTCAGTGCCGTTTCAAAAGCCTCATACTCTTCATCTTTGAGATGGAATAATCTGCGATCCAACAAAACATTTTCCGCCTCCTGGCAGGCAGCTTCAAGCATGAAGTCTGAGCGGGTTTTATTTCGCACTGCCGCAGCCTTGTCAATCAGATCCCTCTGTGCGCGCAAAGCGCGAATATTAATTGGGGCCTCCCGAGTTTTCGTGTGCTGCATGATACCACCTCACTTGTGTATGCAATCAATATACATCCGCGTGTATCCATTGTCAACACGTAGCGGCTTGATGACAGCGAGGAGGTAAAAGAATCCATCCAGCCAACTATGGGCACTTTCCGGTTCCCACATTTTAAAGAAGCCGGGATTTCGGCAGGATAAAGATACCCACTGGAGGTTCCGGCAGCTCTGGCTGCAACTTGACTGGCTGACCACCCAGGCCGGCAGGCGGATCACTATGCGGGACAGGTAGGCTGACCGGGGCAAGACGACAACAAAACTCACAAATACGATGCCGGTTCCATGATGTTCAGCAAAGAGGTTTCCGGGCAGATTCGCTGGACCGCGGCAACCGTTACGGGATGGATTTTCCCTCCTGGGTTTCCCGGCTCTTCTCGTGTTCCCGCATGTATTCCTGGCAGGGGGATTTTTTAACCTGGATGTTCAGGGCGTCGGATACCCAGTCAGCGGCGACCATGCCGGCAAAGATGTAGGGAGCAAAGAACAGACCACCGTAAGTCGTGGCGGCGGATTTCCATGGGATCACCTTGACGGCAGGGTCACGCAGCGGGCCTTGCACCTTCACCGGATCGGCCCGGTGGATCAGCCGTGATTTTTTCCTGGGCAGGAAAACGTAATCAAGCTGTTCATCACCCAGGTCAATGTCGCCCTGGCCGGCGATGGCAATATTTTTACTGTCGAGGAACAAGGCATTGGTGGAGAGGATGCCGTCCTTGACACGGAAATCAGCCACCCCGCAGTCAAGATCCGTATATTTTTCTCCCATCACCTTGCTGGCGCTCCAGCCTATGAGATCAACAAAGACCAGATCAAGCAGCTGCTTGCGTATCTTGCCGTTAATGACGGTCAGAAAAATTTTGCCTGCCAGGTTGGCCGCCAGTTCATGGGCGCTTGTCCCGGTTGAGGTGAGATTGACATCAACATCGAGATCCGCTTCGAAGTCGCGGGCGGGTTTGGCGCCCGGTGGGCCAAACGTCTTCCAGGGGTTGATATCCGTGCCAAGGGCCGTGAACTCCACCCGCGGGGTTCCCTGCCCATCCAGCTGCAATGCGAAATTGAGCTCCCCCTGGGGATAGACAAGCCTGGCCGGGCTGATGGTCAGTCGGCCGGCTTGATTGATGAGCGTCAGCCTGGCGGATTCAATCTTGAACCGTTCCCGGTCAAATGACAGAATGTCAACCGTGAGATTGCCATCAGCTCGTTGCAGCCAATGGAGATCAATCGGTTTCCGGGAAAAGATGGGCGTTGCCGCCGGTTTCTTCTTCCCGGTATTTTCTGGGGCTTTGTCAGGCGGCTGGGGCAGGGAAAAATTCCGGGCGGTTATGGCGCCGTTAATCTGGGGCGGTTTGCGGTCAAAGAGGACAGTGATAGCGCTGTGCGCCGTGGTCTGGCCTGCGGTCAGGTCAAAATCAAAGGCGGTGCCGCCGTTATTTTTTTTCATCCGGCTGTCCAGGGTGACAGGTCCGACAGGGGGCCATTGCCGATCAAACAGGTCGCCGAGCAGTTGCAGATCCCGGGCGGTCAGGCGGGCATCGAGGGACAGGGTGTCGAGTTTTTTGAAATCAGCGAACTGGCCGTTGAGCTGCAGGCTCATCAGGTCCGAGTGGTTGCTGGTGAGCTGGAGGGAATCAAGACCCAGGGTGCCGTCGCTGTCGGAAATCACCAGGTCGCCGACCAGGGGGTGCAGGTCGGGCAGGGCGCGGTTGTCCGCAAAGGCCGCCAGGGTATGGCCGTCGAGATGCAGTCTGGCTTCCAGACGAAGGCCGCCCCCGGCCAGGAGGTCATTGACGAAACCACTGGCATCGATGGTCGGCTTGGCCTTGTCCCCCACCAGGAGGCGAAAGGATTCGAGCCCGGCTTTGCCGTTTTTATCGCGCAGATCGGCTTCGGCGGCAAGGGGGCCGAGTTCCGGCACCCGGTATCCCAGGGCCTTGGCCAGGGCCCTGCTTTTGCTGGACTGGGCGGTAAGGTGGCAATCGGTGTCCCTGGGCTGCCAGTTGTCTGCCGCGCTCAGGCTGCCCAGCCTGCCTGTGGCGTTGACCAGCAATATGTCTTGCCGGCCGGCGGTGATGGACAGGTCGCTGACCACGATTTGCCTGTCGTTGCCGCTTATCTGTCCGGTTGCCTGGCATGGGCCGAGGGATGGAATCAGGTTCCGCCGGTGAACGAGGTTATTGAGGCTGGCCGTATCCTTCGCGGTTGCCGTGAGAGAGAGCGCGATGCCAGCAACCGCCGGTTTCGGCATAAGGGTGAAATGCTGGGCCGAGCCGGTCAGCGATGCCTGCAGCGGCGCGTTTTTTTCGGTGGTGGCAAGAAAGTCATCAATCCGGTGTCTGCCGTCAACGGTGTGCAGCCTGCCGCGGGCGCTGAGCCCGCCCAGATCGGGCAGCTCTTTGCCCAGGACCGCGGAAAGGGATTTGCTGTCCCGGCTCTGCATTTCCACCTCCAGGTCAATGCCCGCCAGGGGATCGGGCAGGTCCCAATTGCCGAAGCCGACCCGGCCCCGGGCGCTCAGCTGCACGGCAGTGCCGTCCCCGGCGGACAGCTTGATCCCGTTCAGCTGCAGGGCCCGGGTGTCACCCTCGATTCTGTAGTGCACCGCCAGGGGGCCGGATAAGGGCAGGGAAACCCCCAGCCGTTCACCCATGATGGCTGTTGCGGCGGATTTCATGGTCACCTCCAGGTCGTAGCCGGTATTGGGCCGGTGCGGATCAAGGGGAAAGCCGGCGATGCCGCCGGTCAGCTCCACCGCAATGCCCTGGGGGTCTCTGGTCTTGATTACGATGTTTTCCAGGGCCGGATCACCGGAGGATGAGCGGATATCGGCCCGGCCGTTAATGGCCCCCAGTTCCCAGACCTGGTCAAAGAGCAGGAAGCGGGCGGCGCGGGTCGCGGGAGCGGCAAAGGTCAGTCTGAGATCGATGTTTTCCGGGGTAAGTGTTTGGCCGTTTGCCGTCAGGTCTGAATTGCCCGCAAGCTGCAGGTCAAGCCCCTCCACGGTTTTTACCTGCAGCTTGACCTCGCGCAGGGACGGCTTGCGGGCCGAGCCGGTTATTCTGGCGGAGAGATCCGCATTTTTTAATGTCCCCAAATTGCCCGGCAGCTTGGAGGCAAGCCAGGCTGCCTGGTCAACCTGGCCGGTGAGATCGAGTTCAAGACCTGCGAGGTTGGTGACATCAGCCAGGCGGCCGGACAGTTTGGCCGTGGACTGGCCTGGTCCCTGCCAGGATGCGGCCAGATTCTCCAGGGCGAGCTGCTCAAAGGTGCCGCTGATTTGCGCCTCAGCCGTCAGCTCTCCCTGGAGGTTAAGGTCTTTCAGGCCGGCGGCAAGCGCCCCCAGGTCCGCGGTCTGGCCGTGTAAAGTTGCTTTGACCTCAGCAGGAGAGGGATGAAAGTCGATCCGGCCCTCGGCGGCAAGGTCAATGCCTTCCCCCGTGGCGGTAAGAGAAAAAGGCAGCAGGCGGCTCCGCAGGGTTTCCTGGAGCTTTGGCAGGGCTGCGTTGATCTGCATTTCCCGGCCTGCCAGTTCGGTCTTGAACGACAGCATGGGCTGATCGGTGTCAGGGGAGGGCCGAATGCTCAGCTCACTGATGCGGGTGGCCGGCAGGCTGACTGCCTCGCCTGCCAGCATGAGCGATAATTTGCCGACGGCAACATCGTGCAGGACGGGATTGAAGGGCAGAGGCGCGGGGAATGCCGGGCTGCCCGCCGAGTCGCTTTCCCTGATCTCCACCCGGGTGTCGCCCAGCGCCAGGCGGGGAACATCCAGGCGGCCGGCCAGCAGGCCGGGAAGACTGATCTGCAGTTGCAGGGAACTGGTGTGGAGCTGGTAGTTCCCGGCGGTATTTTCGATGGAGAGATCCTTGACGCTCAAGGTCGGCGACAGGGTCCGCGTGATCACCGCATCCTGCTGATAAGCAATACGGGTGGCGGTTGCCTGCTCGAGGCGATGGATGATCAGGGCCGCCAGGGTGGCATCATCAACCAGAAGGTAAGCGCCGGTTGCCGCCAGTAAAGGCAGGGCGACAATAAGCAGGGTCCAGGCGATACCTCGTTTGCTTGTTTTCATATTTTGTCAGGGTGCCGGTAGATGAACAAATGGTTTTTTCTGCCCTTACAGATCGTTTTAGCACAATTTCTTCCCGCTGGAAATAAAAGGGTGTTTCCCCATTCGCGCAATTAATGAATTTCCTGACTTTGTAGGTAGTTTTGCGTGTTGACAAGCCCTCTGCATCCCGCTATTTTGTCAAGTTATTAATTTGTCATGCCACTATTTTTCCTGCGGATAAATGACCTTCAAATAATATCAGGATAAGGAGCGATTCCATGTCTCAGACGGTAAAAGCAATTGCTGAAAGCATCAACATCATGGGCAAGAGAAGCGGCGGGGCCATGAAAGAGAGAAATCCCGCTCCCATCCAGGAGATGGCCAAAGAGGAAAGCAAGGCGGGCGCCGCCTATCTTGATCTCAATATCGGTCCGGCCCGCAAGGACGGCACCGAGCTGATGCCCTGGGTGGTGCAGACCGTTGAGGCTGTCACCGATACCCCCCTGTGTCTGGATACCACCAATGCCGAGGCCATGGCCGCAGGTTTCAAAGTGGTGAAGAACAGGGCCAACGCCATCATGAACTCCATCTCCGCCCAGCCCGAGAGGATGCAGAAACTGATCCCGGTGGCCGCCGAGGCGGGCTGCAATGTCATCGCCCTGCTCTGGGGCCCGGAAGGCATGCCGCGTGATTCCAACGAGCGGGCGGCCATGGCGGTTGACCTGATGATGGCCCTGGCCGAGGCCGGCATCCCCAACGAGAAGATGCTTTTTGACCCGATCGCCACCCCCATTACCCTGGGCGCCGACCAGATCGCCTCTGGCCTGGAATTCCTGAGCATGCTGTCGGACATCGCCCCGGGCGCCGGCTCCACCGTGGGTCTGTCCAACGTGTCCAACGGGGTGGCCGACCACCTGCGCAAATATCTGGACCGCACTTACCTGATCATGCTGATGAAGTACGGCATCAGCACGGCCATCGTCAACTCCTATGATGCGGAGCTGATGGCCATCTGCAAGGGTGAGCGGGCGGACCTGGTCAACATGGTGCATGGCATGATGGACGGCAATGACCCCGGTACGGCAGGACTGGCCGGCACCGCGCTGGAGCATTACAAAACCTACAAGGTCCTTTCCGGCCAGACTGTCTTTTCCGAGTCATGGCTTGAACTGTAAAAAAGCTGGTTGGCAGGACTGGCAATTGCGAAGAAGGGGCCTTCACGGCCCCTTTTCTGTTGGTTTCGGGCGAGAGAGCGACTATGGCTGACATCCCTTCACATCACATTATCTATGGGACCTGCACCGATTTTGTCACCGGCGAAACGCTGACCGACACCGATGACGAACGTATCCGGCAGCGGCTCGCCCGGCTGCTGGTCGAGGAAAAGGGCTATCCGAAAAGCGCGCTCGAGATGCGGCGTCGGATCGAGACCCTGTTCGCCGGGCAGTTTGTCGCCTCAAAGATAGCCATTACCGTGCAGCATAACGGCAGGCGCTGTCTGATCATCCGTTATGCGCCGGGGTCGCTGGTGACCAGGGAGCGGCCCGCCGTGGCGGCGGCCAGGGTGCTGGACCGGGAGTACCGGATTCCGCTGGCCGTGGTGACCAACGGCCAGGATGCGGAACTGCTGGACACGGAAACCGGCGAGGTGCTGGGCGCCGGGCTTGCGGCGATCCCTTCCATGGCGGAGCTTGCGGCCATGTTTGACGGATTGCGGTTTGTGCCGTTTACTGACCCGGCGAAATGTGAGCGGGAGCTGCGCATCTTGAACGCCTTTGACGTGGAGGTCTGCTGCGTGGGTGGACCATGCGCCCTGCCCAGGGCACCTGAGGGCCGGGGCGGGGAGTAAAAGAGCTCAGGGACTCGTAAAAACCCTTGCAACGAGACCAGGCAACACGATACTGTACAGAACTTCCCGGCGCCGGCCGGGGCGGGTTTTCTCCCCGCCCTCTGAAATGGCTCTGCCTTGGGCAGGTAATGCCGGGGAGATTAAGGTTTTTTTACCCTCAAGTGGTATAAATACGGGACAGCCAAATAACGGAGAGAGCAGATGTCTGAGTGGACCAAATCAAGCTGGCAGAAGTTTACCGCATTACAACAACCAAAATGGCCTGACCAGAAGGCTTACCAGGAGGCTGTTGATACCATAGCCAAATTGCCGCCCGTGGTTTTTGCCGGCGAGATCAGGGAATTGAAAAAACAGCTGGCCGACGCGGTGGAAGGCAAGGCCTTTCTGCTGCAGGGCGGCGACTGCGCCGAGGATTTCACCCATTGCACCGCCCCCGGCATCAGGGACACCCTGAAGGTCATTCTGCAGATGGCGGTTATCTTAAGCTATGCGGGCGGCAAACCGGTGATCAAGGTGGGACGCATGGCCGGCCAGTATGCCAAACCGCGTTCCGCTGACACGGAAATGGTGAACGGCAAGGAAATCGCCAGCTACCGGGGCGATATGGTGAACAGTTTTGAGCCGAACGAAGAGGCGCGCCGGCCGGACCCGCAGCGCATGGTCAAGGGCTATTACCTGGCCGCCGCCACCATGAACATCACCCGGGCCTTCACCAAAGGCGGCTATGCCGCCCTGCACCGGGTGCATGCCTGGAACAACGAGTTCGTCAAGTCCTCGCCCATGGGGCGCTCCTATGAGCGGCTGGCCCGCAACATCAACCAGGCCCTGCATTTCATGGAAGTCATCGGCCTCAATACCGATACCCCCCAGCTTAATGAGGCCTCGTTTTTTGTCTCCCATGAGGCCCTGCTGCTTGGTTACGAAGAGGCCCTGACCCGCCAGGATTCCATTACCGGGGGCTGGTATGACTGCAGCGCCCATATGGTGTGGATCGGTGACCGGACCAGGCAGCTGAACGGCGCCCATGTCGAGTTTCTGCGCGGGGTGTTGAATCCCATCGGCGTCAAAATCGGTCCCAAGCACGACATTGCCGAGGTCAAAAAACTCATTGAAAGGCTGAATCCGATAAATGAGCCGGGCCGCATGACCCTGATCACCCGCTTCGGCGCCAAGAATGTGGACAAATATCTGCCGTCCCTGATCCGGGAGATCAAGAAGGAGGGCTATAAGGTGGTGTGGAGCTGTGACCCCATGCACGGCAACACCTACACGGCCGAAACCGGCCACAAGACCAGGAATTTTGACGAGATTCTCCAGGAGCTGCAGTGTTTCTTTGAAATCCACTGGGCCGAGGGGTCAATTCCCGGCGGCGTGCATTTTGAACTCACCGGTGATAATGTCACCGAATGCACCGGCGGGGGCAGAAATATTCTTGACCAGCATCTGCAGCAGAACTACCAGACCAACTGCGATCCCCGGCTGAACGCCGAGCAGAGTCTGGAGCTGGCCTTCCAGCTCGCCGAGATGATCCGCAGCTGAATTTCCCGGCGGCCGGTTTCTGGGCAGCAGCGGCTTTCTTTAACGTGATGTTATGGCAGTTTTTTTATTTTTCCTGCAATGTCATTAACTTAAGAAAAAATCGAACGACCCGCGGCGTCACCCCGGCGGAGGCCGGGGTCCGGAATTGTTTGACCTGTCTGGATTCCGGCCTCCGCCGGAATGACGAACAAGGCTCCGGCAATAATCGAAAAGCTTAAGTTAATGACGTTGATTTTTCTTGAGTAATTTTACCTAGAATATGCTAAGAATAATTCGCGGTTTATGATACGATGTAGCAATGATTGGGTTGTTTTACTCTGAAAGGAAAAAAATAAGCTTGATACATCATGGATAAATTAGAATTTGCAAAAGCGCGGAAGCGTCTGGGGAAAACCCAGAAGGAACTGGCCTCTCTGCTGGGAGTCTCACTGAAGGCCATCCACAGCTATGAGCAGGGCTGGCGGACCATCCCCTCCCATGTCCAGCGGCAGATATTCTTTCTGCTTTCCAGCCAGCGGCGGCAGGATAAGAATCGCAAGCCCTGCTGGGAAAGAAAAAACTGCGACCGCAAGGAGCAGTGCCCGGCCTGGGAGTTTCAGGCCGGCCATCTCTGCTGGTTCATCTGCGGCACCCTGTGCGACTGCACCAATGAAAAAGGCTGCCGGGAAAAACTGAAAATCTGCCAGGAATGCGAGGTGCTGACCTCGCTTCTCTGATGGTCATCCGCAGAAATTGAAACCGGGCGGCCCCTTGACCATCATGTCGGCCAGGGTCATCCTGACTTTGGGCAGGATGCGCCGTTTGGGACCCAGCCAGTCCATCTCGATTTCGACCAGGGTCTGATACATTTTCGTCCGGTCAAGCCGGGGGATATCCTCCCGGCCGGCCAGCATCTCCTGGCAGCGGAAGCAGCCGGGAAATTCCAACCGTTTACCGTCCGGCCTGGTCATGGCGGACGGCACCCCATGCAGGCGGCAGATCATCAGCCGGTGGGGATAGAGGGCGCAGAGCCCATTTTCATTGAGCGGGCACATGAGGTTCGGCCGCTCATCCCGGGCCAGCATGGCCTCGCTCTGTCTGACATACTCCCCGGCCTTTTCAATAAATCTCTCTCTTCTCTCCTCCCCAAGCTGCTGCAGACCCTCCCACAGATAGGCCCATTCAGCGTAGGTGTGATGCTGGAAATAGCTGTCGCAGCAGTTGTCCGGGCAGCCGGCGCAGGAAAAACGCAGGACTTGCGCCAGTTCATCATAGGCCTTTTCCATTTCGCTGTAGAGTGCCGCTATGCGGCGGGAAATGTCGGCCGGTAAAATTTCTGGGTTCATTGCTTTCCCTTGTTGAGAACTGCAGGTTGTTCAGGTTATTAGACTGTAGTCTGTCAGGTATTTTATATGAAAGTCCTTGCCGCTGCTATGCATGTCATCCGGCGGTAGGAGCGGGCCATGCCCGCGACCCTTGGCATTTCGGGAACACTGTTTATCGCGGGCATGGCCCGCTCCTACCACGCGAGGCTTTCATTATTCGTTATTCCCGCTTGCGGTGATAGGGTAAGTGGGGTGCGAAATAGGGCTTATATCCGGCATGGTCAAATTGGTATTTTGCTAACAGACTAAACACCTACAGACTAAATACCCGCAGACTAAATACCTGAGAAGTTGCCGTCCCTGCCTCTTTCAAATTGACAAGCCGGCCCTGATAATGGTCAATTAAAGGTCTTGTGTCAATTTTTTCCGTATTTCCCGATCTCTTTTTGCAGGAGTAACCATATGACAGAGTATCTTGCCTGTTTCAAGGCCTATGATATCCGCGGCCGGGTGCCGGATGAGCTGGATGCGGAGCTTGCCTTTCGCATCGGCCAGGCCTATGCCGTTTGTTTCAAGCCGCGGCGGATGGCCATCGGCCATGATATCCGCCTCTCCGG
>QZKJ01000052.1 GCA_003605035.1 Desulfurivibrio sp. | reverse complement strand
ATGATGCCGAGCGTCAGCAAAGGAAAGCCGACGGTCAGGCAGTGCTGGATAAGATTATCCAGGGCGTCCAGGGAGGGCAGGCGGCTGTAGAAGACGCCGAATCTCTTTTTTTTCAGTTCCCGTTCCTGCAGCAGATACATCAGGCCGCTGCAGAAGCCCATGGCCATGAAGCCGTCGGCGATGATGGCGATGCTGGCGTGCACCGGCAGCCAGGCGCTCTGCAGGGCGGGCGGCAATTCCGCCATGGTCTGGGACGAGAGAGCGGCGATGGTCATCAGGCCCGCGATGACCAAAGAGACAAAGGTGCCGAAATTTTTTACCTGATAACGCCAGCGGAAGGAGAGAAAGGCCCAGGTCATGGACCAGGCAAAAAAGGAAACCGTGTCATGATGGGTGGTAAGCGGGGTGTGACCTGCCAGGAAATAGCGGCTGACGATGGTCACCGTATGCAGCACCCCGGCCCCGAAGAGGAGGCAGCGGGCCGCTGACCTGATCTTCTTTTTCTGGGTGACGAAAAAGATGATATAGGTGGCGGTGGATAGATAATATCCGATGAGCGTGAGTGAAAAAAGCATGCGGAAATTCTCCGTTGAGTATGACGCTGCCTTTATTGTCCAGCGTGTCCGACCAGGTCGTCTAGGGGGATATCCTTGCCCAGGATGGAGCGGATGTGATCGGTCAGCGCCTGCCAGTCCTGGGTGTGCAGCCAGTCAATCATATCCCGGTGGAGCAGATTTTCAAAAATTATTTTATTTTTCTCATGGGGCTGGCCCATGGCCAGCACGATGGGCCGCAGTCTGCCGAGAACCTGGAGCAGCAGATCATAATCATCCGTGTATTGTTTTTCCAGGTTTTCCCGCAGCTGTTTGGCCAGGGCCGGACTTTTGCCGGCGGTTGACACGGAAATGGTCAGTTCCCCCCGCCGCACCGTGGCCGGCAGGATGAAATTGCACCACTTGGGCACATCGGCAACGTTGACCAGCTGATTGTGCGCTTCGGCCTCCCGGTAGACCGCCTCCTGCACCTTGACGTCATCGGTGGCGGCAATGACCAGGAAGGCGCCGGCCAGATCGCCCGGCTGAAAGCCGCGCTCGCGCCACTGTATGGCGTGATCCCGGGCCAGAGGCTCCAGTTCGCGGTCAAGCTCGGGACTGATCACCGTTACCTTGCCATGGCTGTCCAGCAGCGCTTTAACCTTGCGGGCCGCCACCTTGCCCCCGCCGATGACAATGCAGTGGCGGGCACGGATATTCAGACTGACAGGAAAATAATTCACATCAATTACTTTTTTTCTGGGGAATGTGGACTTTGATCTTATTGACAAGTTTTGCGGCAAAACGTTCCGCGTCGGATTGCTCGCCGACAATGGAACCGAAATGCATGGGCACGGCAACCTTGGGGTTGATGTCAAGGGCTGCCTGGGCCGCCTCCTCGGCGGTCATGACATAGGTGCCGGAGACGGGCAGCAGGGCGATATCCGCCTGGTAGCCAGCCATCTCGGGGATGTAGTCGGTGTCGCCGGCGTGATAAATGCGGACCCCCTCCACCGTGACGATATAGCCGAGCCAGTTGTTGGCCCTGGGGTGAAATTTCTTGTTGGTGTTATAGGCGCGGACCGCTTCGATGGTAAAAGGGCCGCTGGTGACGGTCTGGCCGGGCTGTATGGCTGTGACCTTGCCGGAGAGCTTGGCCGCCGCCTGCTTTTCGGCGATGATGACCGTGGCGGCCTGCCTGATTTTTTTGATGTCATCAGGCGAGCAGTGGTCAAAATGTTCATGGCTCACCAGAATAAGGTCGGCGGGAGGGAGATCGCCGGAAAGTTGAAAAGGGTCAAAATAGACGATTTGGCCTGCCGCGCGCAGACGGAAACAGTCGTGTCCCAGCCAGTCAAGATTGCTCAGCATTTTTTCGATCATAACATCCCCCTTGCAAGCGTGGTGAAGAATTGCGGCCGGAATTCGTCTGTACTGCTATAATCAATTTGACTTCCGGCGTCATCCACAATATGGGTACCCTGTTGATTTTGATATACATTATACACAGTTTGCGGAGGAAAACATGGATAAGGGAACGATCACGGTGTCCACGGCAAACTCGATGGAGTTAGTCGATATCACTGCCAGGATAGAAAAAGAAATTGCAAAAAGCAAGATAACTGATGGGGTCTGCCATCTTTATAACCCCCATACCACCGCCGCACTCACCATTAATGAAGGAGCGGATCCGGCGGTGCGGAGCGATATCGTCAAGGCGCTGAGGAAGATCATTCCTTTCGAGCTTGATTATCAGCATCTGGAAGGCAATTCGCCGTCCCATGTGCTGGCTTCCCTGTTCGGCTCAGGGCTGGCCATCTTTGTGGAAAACGGCAGGTTGCAGCTCGGCACCTGGCAGAAGATTTTTTTCTGCGAGTTTGACGGGCCGCGGACCAGAAAGGTGCACTGGCGGCTGGGCTGAGCAGCTACTGCTCCTGGACGCCCTTGCGCAGCTGGGCCAGTTCCCGCTGGCGGATATATTTCATGATCCGCTCCTCTTCCTGTCTGCTCGGGGAAAAGCAGACGCCCAGGCAGAAGCGGCGGTACTTGCTGTCGGCAAAGTCGCGGACAACCTCGCCCTCTTTGATTTTGAAGCGCAGCATGCCGTTTTCCGCTCCGGCGGCGGCATCGTCTGACGGGATGGTGATGATGATGTTTTTTATGGTATGATGCAGCTGCGGCAGGTCTCTGGGGTCTCTGGTGCAGAGCAGCATGCCGCCGGCGCTGAGATCCTGCATATTAAGCTTGCACTTTTTCTGGTTATACAGGAAAGTGGCCGTGCTTCCCTCCGGCAGATTGACCCGGAAATGCTGACGGCGCTGGAGGATGAACAGTTCCGCCGGATGTTTGAGCACCAGCGAGTTGGACGTGGCGGAGAGCAGCTCGCCGGTGAAATGGCTCCACAGTTTCGCCGCATTGCGGAAGATCACTCTGAAGCTGGTGTGGGTTGCCGGCCAGTCCTTCGGTCTGTCGATCACCACTTTCTGCTGGGTGGCTTCCACGATAATCGTCCCGCCGGACTGGTAGCCTTTGTGCAACAGCCCGACAAAGATCCGCTTTTCCAGCAGCCAGTTCAGCGTGGTGCTGATGATATGCCCGCATCTGGTGTAATCATAGCCCGAATGATGGGTAACCCAGCCGCAGGAGGCGGGATCGTTTTTCTTGTCTGGTATCATGGGAATTATTTGTTAGTAATTGATATACATATAAATATCATAACAGATGGAGGGGTTGTAATCCATGGAAAGATCACCCGCGCAGAAAAAAATCAACCCGGCGGAAATGTGTTTCGGACTCAACCGGGAGACCGATGAGCGCTCCCTGGCCGCCTTTCTGCAGCTGTTTGCCGCGCCGGCCCTGCTGGAGGCGCTTATCCCCCGTCTGTCCGAGGCGGATATCGAGGCAACCGTTGATTTCCTGACCAGGATCATGAAGAAACACCTGCAGGAAGATGAATATCATACCCTTTTTCTGAACGAGGAAAAGTAGTGCATTACCCGATTATAAGCGATCTACGTTCCTATCTCAATGTGTTGCGCCAGGAGGGGGACCTGCTGGAAATAGATACGGAAGTTGATCCCTATCTGGAAATAGCCGAGATCCATCGGCGGGTTATCGCCCGGGGCGGGCCGGCCCTGCTGTTTAACCGCGTGAAGGGCAGCCGTTTTCCCGTGGCCACCAATCTGTTCGGCACGGCGCGGCGCATGGAGCTTTCCTTCGGCCACCGGGCCCAGCAGTTTGTCGCGGATCTGGTGCGGGCGGTTGAGCAGCTCCTGCCGCCCAGTTTCGGTAAACTCTGGTCAATGCGGGGGCTGGTGCCGCAGGCGGCACGGATCGGCACCAAAGTGGTGAAGAACGGACCCATTCTCGACCACTGTCTGCGGCCGGCCCGCTTGACGGAGCTGCCCATGCTCACCTCCTGGAAAACGGACGGCGGTGCCTTTGTCACCCTGCCCCTGGTCTATACCGAACACCCCGGCGGCCGGGGCCACAATCTCGGCATGTACCGCATCCAGCGCCATGATGATGAGACCACCGGCATCCACTGGCAGATTCATAAGGGGGGCGGCTATCACTACCATGAGGCGGAGGCCCGCAACGAAAGCCTGCCGCTGACCCTGTTCATTGGCGGGCCGCCGGCCTTGATCATGGCAGCCATTGCCCCGTTGCCGGAGAATCTGCCGGAGCTGATGCTCGCCTCGCTGCTGCTTGGCGAGAAGCTGCCCATGGTGAAGGACCCGGCCGGCGGCCACAATCTGGTCGCCAATGTGGAGTTTGCCGCCAAGGGCGTGGTGCCGCCCTATCTGCGCCGTCCGGAGGGCCCCTTTGGCGACCACTACGGCTACAATTCCCTGACCCATGACTACCCGGTCTTCCAGGTTGACCGGCTCTATCACCGCCGGGACGCCATCTATCCGGCCACGGTGGTGGGCCGGCCCAAACAGGAGGATTTTTATATCGGCGATTTCCTGCAGGATCTGCTGTCGCCGCTCTTCCCCATGGTGATGAGCGGGGTGAAGCAGCTCAAGACCTTTGGCGAGGCGGGTTTCCACTGCCTGGCCGCCGCCCGGGTCAGGGATCGTTATCCCCGGGAGGCCTTTGCCTCAGGTCTGCGTATCCTGGGTGAGGGCCAGCTGTCACTGACGAAATTTCTCATCATCACCGACGGAGATATTGATATTGACAATTTCGCCACCCTGTGGGTGCATGTGCTGGAAAGGGTGAACTGGCAGCAGGATCTGTTTGTCTTCGCCAATGTCTCCCAGGATACCCTTGATTATACCGGCCCTTCGGTGAACAACGGGTCCAAGGCGCTGCTGATGGGGCTCGGCCGGGAAGCGAAAAATCCGCTGCCCCGCACCTTCCATGGTGAACTGCCGGCCGGCTGCCAGGCTGCCAAGGCCTTTCTGCCCGGCACCCTGGTGGTTGAAACCGCAGGTTATGAGCCGGATAAGGCTCTGCCGCAGCGGCTGGCCGCGGAGCCGGCTTTTGCCGGCTGGCCGGTGGTGCTGCTGGTGGATAATCTCCAGGAGGCGACCATCAGTCTGTCGGAGTTTGTCTGGACCTTTTTTACCCGGTTTGAACCGGCGGCGGATATCTATGCCGCCAGTCAAGGGGTGCGCCGCTTTCATGTGGGGCTTACGCCGCCCATTGTCTTTGATTGCCGTCTGAAACCCTGGTATCCCCATGTGCTGGAGGTGGATCCTGCCACCAAAAAGCTGGTTGACGCGAAAGTTGATGCCCTGCTGCCCGGGAAGCTGCGCTGATCTGACAGGCTGCCGGCGGGTTGACCGCGTCCTGCCCCGGCCTTCATGCCGCCCGGCAACCAGGGCCGGGCGGGTTGCTGACAGGAAAAGTGATTCGCTTGCCGGGGCGGATGCATTTTTATTTAAGGATTTTTTTTTTGTGACGATATGCTATAGTGAGATGAAGGTAAATAAGATGATGAGGAGAATTGAGAGCAATCGTGATTTGATCCTGAATGGAGGCACGAAATGAAGATCACTAATCTTCAGGGACTACAAAATATCGGTCAGGCCGAGCAGAAAAGGTCAAAACCCCTATCCGGCGCGGATTTTAAAGATCTGCTGGACGCTGAACTGCTGTCCGGCGTCTCTTCCGCCGCTGCCGGATCCGCCACGCAGATTTCTTCAGCGGGGCAGGTCCCGATCGGCTTGCGCATTGAGAGTCTCTCCGTGGCTGAGACAACCATCAACAGCCTGGAGTCATTTGGTTCCGCTTTAAATGATCTCCGCCTGCCCGCCGAGGACCTTGAGCCTCTGGTTGAGGCGCTGGAAGAAGAGGCCGGTTCCATTCTTGATCTGAAGGAAAAACTGCCGGCCGGAGACCCGCTTGCCAAACTGCTCGACCGGGTCGCCACGGTTTCCTATGTCGAGGCGGCCAAATACCGGAGAGGGGATTATCAATAAGCTCCCTTGTTGTTGCCTTACCCGCTCCTGTCAATGAAAGAGCGCCTGCAGAAAATCCTTGCCCGCGCAGGAGTCGCTTCCCGTCGTACCGCTGAACAGCATATCAGCGAAGGGAGGGTCTCCATCGACGGCAAGGTTGTCACGGACATGGGGATCAAAATTGATCCTGCCCAGCATGAGATCTGCCTGAACGGCAAGCCCATCCAACTCACCGAAGAAAAAATCTATATTCTGCTCAATAAGCCCGCAGGCTATGTCACCACCTTGAGTGATCCCCAGGGCCGTCCCATTGTCACCTCCCTGCTGACCGGGATCAGGCAGCGGGTATTCCCGGTGGGCAGGCTTGATCTGGATACGGAAGGTGCCCTGCTGCTCACCAATGATGGCGAGCTGGCCCAGCGCATCCTGCATCCGAGTTTTGAGATCCCCAAGACCTATGTGGCCAAGGTTTCCGGACGCCCCTCCGGCGAGGCCCTGGAGCGGCTGGCCAGAGGCATTGAGCTGGAAGGCCGGCGCACCTCGCCTGCCCGGCTGAAGGTGATCCGGGAAACCGCCCGTTTCTCGCTCATCGAGATCATCATCCATGAAGGGCGGAAACGCCAAGTTCGGAAAATGTTCGCCGCCATCGGTCATCCTGTCCTGTCCTTGAAGCGTATCGCTTACGGCAGGCTGCAACTTGGTTCTCTGCCCAGCGGACAATTCAGAATTATCGGCCGCAAGGAGATTGAAAAGATCCTTGCCGGCAGATAAATTTCCCCGCTTTCAGTAAAAATTATATTTTTTTGCAAAATGCCTTTACATTCCGACATTTATCTGTATAAGATAGTTTCGGTATATTAGAAAAAAGGAGCAATGTCGGGAGGTTAGAGATGTGGCGCCTGATGTTGCCGAAATCAGCTTCTATGGATTATTTCCAGTAAAAGCATGCTGTTACATATTGCCGAGAGAATGTGTAACATTGTTGATAACTGATACGTTCGGGAGACCAGGATGAACAAATCAGAATTAATTGAGGCCATTGCCCAGCAGGAAAATCTGCCTCACCGCGAAGCCAGTTCAATCACCAACACCATTCTGGAGACCATGATTGAGACCTTGGCAGCCGGTGAGAGTATCGAGATCAGGGGCTTTGGCAGTTTTGTCATCAAGGAGTATCAATCCTATCAGGGCCGCAATCCCAAAACAGGAGAAAAGATTGAGGTCCCGCCGAAAAAGCTTCCTTTCTTCAAGGTGGGAAAGGAACTGAAGGAACGAGTGAACCAGAACTCCTGACTTTCGGTCGCCCCTGTTGTCTTCTGCGTTTATCTTCCCCGCCCTTCCCAGGCCTGGCCAGGGAGGGGGAGATAACCTATGCGTCCTGTGCTGTGTCGGCAATCACCCCCACCAGATCATAGGGATGCGCTTCCGTAATCTTGACCATGACAATTTCCCCCGCTGCACACTGACCATCAGTGATGTAAACGCACCCGTCTATCTCCGGGGCCTGTGACCTGGTTCTGCCTTCCAGCAGCAGATCGCTCTCCCGGCTTAATCCCTCCACCAGCACCGGCATTGTCCGGCCGATGAGTTTCCGGTTATTTTCCAGGGAAATCTGCGCCTGCAGCTCCATCAGATAATCGTAACGCTGCTGTTTGCTTTCCTCGCTGTGCTGCCCGCTGAAATGCTCCGCAGCGCAGCCCTCTTCATTGGAGTAGGTGAAAATTCCCACATTGCTCAGGCGATAGGTGCGGAGGAAATCGGCGATCTCTTCCACGTCCTGCTCGGTTTCACCCGGGAAGCCGACAATGAAGGTGGTGCGGATGGCGGTCTCGGGCACCTGGCGGCGGATACGTTCCAGCAGTGCATGCACCTGGCCGGTGGCAAAGGGGCGATTCATTTTTTTGAGCACCCGGCTGCTGATGTGCTGCAGGGGGATATCCAGATACTTGAGCAGCCGTTCCTCCGCTGCCATGAGCGCCAGCAGCTCATCGCTGATGCGGTTGGGATAGAGATAGAGCAGGCGGAGCCAGTCCGTATCGCATGACGCCAGAATGGTGCTGATCAGGGCCGGCAGATTGGCCTCTTTGCTGCCGAGATCGATGCCGTAGGCGGTGACATCCTGGCCGACCAGGGTGAGTTCCCGCACCCCGGCCCGGCCCAGGCCTGCCGCCTCGCCTGCCAGGTCAACCATGGGGCGGCTGCGCAGCGGGCCGCGGATGGCTGGGATGAGGCAGTAGGCACAGCGGTTGGAGCAGCCTTCGGAAATCTTCAGATAGGCCCGGTGCGGCGGGGTGGACACCATTCTGGGCATGGCCGTGTTCATGAGAAAACGGGCGGCAGGGATAATAAGCCGGTGCTGCGGGCGGTCCAGCTCGGCCACCAGGGCGGCGATGTGGTGGAAGCCGTCCACTCCGACAAAGAGATCAACCTCCGGCAGTTCCTCCAATAATGCTTTGCCGTAACGCTGCACCATGCAGCCGGTCACTACCAGCCGGGTCCCCGGTTTGTTCTGTCTGTATTGCCCGAGGGCAATAACCTGTTCAATGGCCTCTTCCACCGCCGGCTGGATAAAACCACAGGTATTGACCAGCAGCAGATCGGCCGCATCGGGCTCCTGGCAGAGCTGATAACCGTCATTGCTGAGCTGCGCCAGCATGATTTCTGAATCAACCAGGTTTTTCGGACAGCCGAGGCTGACCATAAACAGATTTTTTGCCATATGAGTTTAAAGCGGTGCCGCGGATTGTTCTTAGGATGGAAGGGGTGATGTTGCTGCCGGTGTGGACATTGCTGAGGATCTACCCGTTTCCGCAGGGGATGCGGTCAAAGCGCATGGCCAATACATACCGTTGATCAGCAAATATTGCAAGCAAACCTTGACAGAGCAAAAAAGATTTCCAGGCTCTGCTGCTTAAATGACCTGCTGGCATACAGCGGTCGCCAGGCCGGGTGATACAGTTCGTCCGAGACGAGCATGACGGCGGCAAGCCGCACCCTCCGGTAAGCGGCAACCGTGCAGAGGGCGGCAAATTCCATGTCAACCGCCATGATGCCCTGGCTGCCGTATTGCTCAACCTTTTGCCGCGTCTCGCGAAAGGGGGCATCGGTGGTCCAGATCGGCCCCTGTTTCACCGGGTAGCCGTTGTGCTGCAGGAAGTCGCCCAGCTGACGGCGCAGGCCTGCATGGGCGGCAGGAGGTTTTACGGCTACGGGATAGTGGGCGGAGGTGCCCTCTTCGCTCAGGGACTGGCTGGGCAGAAAAACTTCCCCGGCCGCCAGGTCTGGCGTCAGGGCGCCGCACCAGCCATGGACGATAACGTCAGTGCTGCCCAGGGCAATGAGTTTTTCGAGCACCATGACCGCGGCAGGGGCGCCCAGGGCCGGCCCTGCCCAGAACAGCGGTGCTTGCCCGGGAATTTCAAACAGGTTGCTGTGGAAGAGGAAATGCTTTTTGCCGTGTCGTCTGCGTGCTTCACTGATAATGGCAGAGGTATCGCCGGGATTAACGAAGAAGAGAACAGGAGAGGTGATGGCTGGCTCGCCGGGCTGGCGGCAGGGAACGATGATGGTATCTGACATGCGGGCAAGGCCACAATAAAAAAGGCCGCAGAATAATCTGCGGCCCCGTGCATGCTTACAAACAGCTGTGGCGGATATTAGCCGAGCAGCGGGTTTGCATAGAGGAGAATCAGGGCGATAACCAGACCGTAAATGGTCAGAGACTCGATAAGAGCCAGACCAAGGATCATGGTAACGGTGATTTTACCGGAAACTTCAGGATTTCTTGCAACACCTGTACAGGCGTTACCAGCTGCAGTACCCATACCGATACCACAACCGCAGGCTGCAACGCCAACCGCTACAGCGGCGGCCAGACATACCAGGGCCAGGTTGACGCCGCCCAGCTGCATGTATTTCTCCAGCGGGCCGCCAGCTGCCATGGCAGCATTTGCCAAGCCCAAAACGCCACCTACTACCATCAATGTTACGAGTGCCTTTTTCATTGTACTTCCTCCTTAAGAAACGTGTTATTTTGGCCTTCTTTCTTTATGTAAAGATCTTAATCGCTAATTGATTAATGGGCATGCTCCATGGCGCCCTGGCAGTACAGCATGGACAGCAGGACAAAAACCATGGTCTGCACCACGGAAACCAGTACACCGAGGCAGAGAATAGGCAGCGGGCCGAAAAAGGCGCCGTACAGCATGAAGAGAATGGCAAGCAGGGTCTCTTTGGCCATGATGTTGCCGAAAAGCCTGATGGACAGGGAGAGAATACGGGCAAGATTACTGATGATCTCGATGGGCAGCATCAGGGGAATAAGCGCCACCATGGGACCGGTGAAGTGGTTGATGTATTTGATGCCATGGTACTTGAGGCCGAGAATATGATGGGTTACCCAGACGATCAGGGTCATGCCGAGGGTGATGTTGAGGTTGGAGGTGGGTGACATGAAACCGGGCATCAGACCCATCAGGTTGGCCACCAGGATGTAAAAGGCAAAGGTGGCGATCATCGGAAACATCATGGCTGCTCTCTGGGGGCCCATCTGCTCGGTCATGTAGCCCTCCAGGCCGCCGACGCAGACTTCCCAGAAATTCTGTCTGCCGTTGGGAACCAGTTCCAGTTTCCCCAGGGTAAGCTTGGGCATGATAATCAGAAAGGCCATGACCAGCCAGGTATAGGTCAGATGCGGCGATACGAGTTTGGCGAGCAGGGTGTCGCCGACCAGTGTATGGGGGACTGGCAGCCCCAGCGCCTGCAGAATCACTGAAATAAACAGTATCGGATGTTCCATGATTTTCTCCTAAGCCTCTTTGGCCGTGAAATAAAACTTTCTAACTACGCTTGCCATGGTGATGCCGATGCTGATAATCACCACGGACAAGCCCATTAATAAGCCTAATGGATGAACAATATGCCGGCTGACCAGCAGGTAGAGAACCAGGGCGAGCGCGGTCAGTCTGGCATAGTATTTCAGATAAAACCTGTATTTGGCCCTTTGCACCTTGCCGCTGTGCAGCAGTTTGCCCTGCAGCAGGTCCTTCAGGTCCTTTTTCAGATAAAAATAGCTGATATTGGCCACCAGACCGCCGATCAGGACGCTTTTCGCAATCAGGCCGGGATAGTACAGCCAGGCAAGCCCCGAAAATAAGAGCGCGGTCAGCCAGTTCAGTATGTCAACCCGGTGCATCGGGAATTCATTGCCACCGTCAGCGGGAACGCTTTTCATTACAGATCCTTGCGCCTCGATATCTGGTAGAGGTTTTTAAAGCCAGCCACGATACCGAAAGCTAAAAATATCAGGGTCAGCCATGGGCTCGTCTTATCCTTGAAGACCTTGTGGTCCAGATAATAACCGATACCCAGGCCGATGAATACACTGGCGCACATATGGATGCCGATGGTGCCGAACACACTCATCAGCTTCATCCACTCTTTGCGGTCTCCAAACATGTCAAATTCCCTGAGCAGGCCAAAGCCAACTTGAATCTGCAATTAGCACGGTTTTAGGGCAAAGTCAACGATTTTCAAATTAATTTTGTATTTTTTTGAATGACCATTCAGTCATTTCGAGGGTTTTTGCCAGATCCTCGCTGGTGTGGGCGGCGGAGAGAAACATGCCCTCAAACTGGGAGGGGGCCAGGTAGATGCCCAGCTCCAGCATCTCCCGGTAAAATCTGGCATATTTCGCCGCGTCAGCCCGCATGGCGGAATCAAAGTCGCTTATCGGGCCAGGGCCAAAGAACAGGGTCATGACCGATCCCTGCCGGTTGAGTGTTGCCTCAGCCAGATATTTAGCGGCCAGCTGCTGCAGACTGTCGGCAAACCCGGCCGCCTTGCGCTCAAGCCTGTCATAAAAGCCGGGTTCCTGCAGGGCTTTGAGGGTGGCCACGCCGGCGGCCATGGCCAGCGGGTTGCCTGACAGGGTGCCGGCCTGATACACCGGCCCCAGCGGGGAGATCAGCGACATGATTTCCTTTTTACCGCCATAGGCGCCGACCGGCAGGCCGCCGCCGATGATTTTGCCCAGACAGGTGAGATCCGGCATGATGTTAAATTTCTGCTGGGCCCCGCCATAGCTGACCCTGAAGCCGGTTATCACCTCATCAAAGATCAGCACAATGCCGAGTTCGCTGGTCAGAGCCCGGAGTTTTTCGAGAAAGCCCGGGGCGGGCAGCACCACACCCATGTTGCCGGCCACCGGTTCGACAATCACGCAGGCGATGTCCAGCGCACTGTCCCGCAGGGTCTTTTCGAGGATTTCCTCGTTGTTGTACGGGATGGAGATGGTGTTTCTGACGATGTCATCCGGCACCCCGGGACTGCCCGGAATGCCAAGGGTGATAATGCCGGAGCCGGCTTTGACCAGGAATGAATCGGCATGACCATGGTAGCAGCCGTCAAATTTGACGATCACCTTGCGGCCGGTATAGCCCCGGGCCAGACGCACGGCGCTCATGGTGGCCTCGGTGCCGGAATTGACAAAGCGGACCATGTCCACCGAGGGCAGGGCGTCGGTGACCATGGCGGCCAGTTCCACCTCCAGCGGGCACGGGGCGCCGAAACTGGTGCCGTTGGCCATGGCCTGCCGGATCGCCTCAAGGACGGCCGGATGATTATGGCCGAGGATCATGGGGCCCCAGGAGCCGATAAAGTCGATATATTCATTGCCGTCCGCGTCAAAAATTCTGGCGCCGGCGGCCCGCAGGATGAAGCGGGGATCGCAGCCCACGGATTTGCAGGCCCGCACCGGGCTGTTTACACCGCCGGGAATGAGGCGCTGGGCTTCTGCAAACAAGGATTGCGAGGTCGATGTTTTCATGGGCTCTCCTTTTCTGGAAATCTTGTTGAAATCGTTGTCGGTCATTAACGTGCGGTTTGAGCAGGTAAAACAATGGCGGCCACTATAGCATGCATCCGCCCGGCCTGTCAAAGTGTTAAAAAAGCTGATTGTTCACAGTGCTTGCAGAGTTGCCAATTGCCATATATAGTATGGCCATCATGGGGAAATGGAAACAATTTATTGCAGGCAGCGCGGTGAGTTGTCTGCTGGTCGGCTGCACCTCTCTGCTGGTCAGCCGGGTGCTTGAACCCACCGTTGACAACCTGCAGAAGCAGACTGATCTGGAGCTGGTCTGTGAGGGCGGACCAGCCTATCTGCTGATGCTTGACAGCCTGCTGGCCGACAATCCGCAAAACCGCGGACTGCTGCTGACCGCGACCCAGTCCTACAGCTCCTATGCCATGGCCCTGGCCGCCTGCGGCAGAACGGAGCGGGCGATGCAGTTAAGTGAAAAGGCCAAAGACTACGGCCTGACCCTGCTGGCCGCCTGTCTGCCCCCTGCCGGCGAAAAAGGTTGTTCGCTGGATGAGCTGCATGAAGCCCTGGCCTCCTGCGGCAAAAGCGACGTGCCCTTTCTTTTCTGGGGTGGGTATGGCTGGGCCCTGTGGCTGCAGTACCAGGCCGGCTCGCCGGCCTCTCTGGCCTCTCTGGCCAGGGTTGAGGCGATCATGGGGCGGGTGCTGCAGCTTGATGAGGGGTATTACCAGGGCGCGGCCCATCTTTTCCTCGGCTCCTATTACGGGGCAAGACCGGCGCTGCTGGGCGGCAAACCGGAGGAGGGCCGGGTCCATTTTGAGCGGGCGCTTGAACTCGGTGAGCATCAGTTCCTGCCGGCCCAGGTGGCCTTTGCCGAAACCTATGCCAGAACCGTTTTTGACCGGGACCTCTTTGAACAGCTGCTGCGGGAGGTCATTGCTTTCCCGCTGGCGGCCAGGCCTGAGTTTGCCCTGGCCAATCAGGTGGCGAAAAAAAGGGCCGGCCAGCTGCTGGCAGAGGTTGACAGTTATTTCTGATGACATGCTGAAGAAAGTTTTCGTCTTTTTTCAGCATTATTTTTTTAATGCATTACCTTTGTTGCCACCATCCTTCAGGAGCTTTTGCATGCCTCGTTTACTCCGCCTTGTCCAGGTTGCGGCACTGATTATCGCTTTGTGCTGCTTTGCAGGACCGCCGCCGGCCATTGCCGGCCCGACCTATCTCTTCAAGGTGGCGTCGCTGGCCCCGGAAGGAAGCGTCTGGATAAAACGGTTCCGGGAGTTTGCCCGGGAGGTGGAGGAGCAGAGCGGCGGCGAGGTGGGCTTCAAGATCTACGCCGGCGGCGTCATGGGGGATGATCTGGCCATGTACCGCAAGATGCGGGTCGGCCAGCTCAATGGCGGCGGCTTCACCATGACCGGCATCGGCTCGGTGGTGCCTGATTTCCGGGTCCTGGGCATCCCTTTCCTGTTTCGCTCCTATGCAGAGGTGGACCAGGCCAGGCAGGGACTCTATGACCATTTCCACAAGGTCTTTGCGGACAACGGCCTGGAGCTCATTGCCCTGACCGAGGTCGGATTTATCTACACCATGTCCACCGCGCCGATTGCCACGGTGGCGGAGTTGCAGAAGAGCAACTGCTGGGCGCCGGATAATGACCCGCTCAGTGCCGGCTTCCTGGAGACCCTGGGGACCACGCCGACCCCGCTGTCCATTCCCGATGTCCTCACCTCCTTGCAGACCGGGCTGGTCAGCACGGTTTTCAATTCGCTTTACGGCTCCATTGTCCTGCAATGGTATACCAAGGCAAGCTTCATCACCGACATGCCCTTTGGCTATGCCTACGGGGCCTTTCTGCTGGACCGCAAACAGTTCGCCCGTCTGCCGGAAAAGCATGGCGCGCTGATTAAAACCGTCGCGGCCAGGCATTTCGACATCCTGCTCGCGGACACCAGAAAGAGCAATGAGGAGGCAAGGTCCGTGCTGCAGGACAACGGGGTGACGCTGGTGAAGATCGAGCCGGGAGCCCTGAGCGAGCTGGAAATGATCCGGGACAAGACGGTGCTGCGCTTTAAGGGCAAGGCCTTTTCCCAGGAGATTTATGATGAGACCATGCGGCTGCTCGCCCGGTCCCGCGGGCACTGATTTATATGTTGCGCGGCAGGCGGAATCTCATTTGCGCCCCAGGAGGGCGGGCGCAATTTTTTGCTGATAACTAAGTGACTATGAATGCTTTTGGCAAATGGCTGGCCGGTCTGCGCCGCTTTGGGCAGCGGCTTGAGGAGGCTTTTCTCTGTCTGCTGCTGGTCAGCATGATCCTGCTGGCCTGCCTGCAGATTGTCCTGCGGGGCCTGTTTGGCGGCGGTCTGCTCTGGGCCGAGCCGCTGCTCCGTTACCTGGTGCTGTGGTCCGGCATGTTCGGGGCGGCGGTGGCCACCCGCGCCGGCAGGCATATTGCCCTTGATCTGGTCTCCTATCTGGTGCCGGCCGGCATGAAGTCATGGCTTAACCTGCTGATTCATCTTTTTTCCTCCCTGGTGCTTGCTGCCCTGACCTGGGCGGCAGTCATCTTTGTCCGCAACGAAGCCGAGTTCGGCGGCACCTCCCTCCTCTCCATCCCTGCCTGGGCCTGGAACCTGGTTTTTCCGCTGGCCTTTAGCCTGATGACTTACCGTTTTCTGGCAGCCGGGGTGGCGGATATCCTGGCGATTGCCGGGAAATCTTCAGCCCGCCCGTCCTGATGGCCGCCCTGCCGTGATTCTGCTCAGATATTTCACCCTGTTCATGGCGCTGCTCGGCACGCCGCTGTTTGTCGTCATCTCGGCGCTGGCCCTGCTCTCCTTTTCCAGCGTGGGCATTGACCTCTCGGTGGTCATTATCGAGATGTCCCGGCTGGCGGATACCCCGCTGCTGGTTTCGCTGCCGCTCTTTATCTTTGCCGGCACCCTGCTGTCGGAAAGCGGCACGCCCCGGCGCCTGCTCAACCTCTCCAGGCTGCTGCTCGGCTGGATGCCGGGCGGCCTGGCGGTGGTGGCCCTGGTGGTGTGCGCTGTGTTCACGGCTTTCACCGGCGCCTCCGGGGTAACGATTTTTGCCCTGGGCGGTCTGCTGTACCCAGCCCTTCTCAAGGACCAGTATACCGAAAAGTTTTCCCTGGGGCTCGTCACCACATCCGGCAGTCTGGGTCTGCTGTTTCCGCCCAGTCTGCCGCTGATCCTTTACGGGGTCATCGCTGAGGTGAGAATCGACCAGCTCTTTCTGGCCGGCATCGTGCCGGGGCTGGTGATGCTGGTTTTACTGGTCGCTTTCAGCATGCACAAAGGGCCGCGGGTGGACAGACAAGCGGGCGGCCCTGCCAGGGGCGAGATCATTGCCGGTCTGCGGGAGGCGGCCTGGGAGTTGCCCCTGCCGGTGATCGTGCTGGGGGGCATCTACGGCGGTTTCTTTGTGGCCGGCGAGGCGGCGGCGGTGACCGCTCTCTATGTGCTGGTGGTGGAGGTGTTTATCTACCGGGATATCGCCTTCTCCCGCCTGCCTGCCATCATGGTGCAGAGCATGATGTTTTTTGGCGGCATCCTGGTGATACTGGCCGCCTCCATGGCCACCACCAATTTCCTGGTGGACCGGGAGGTGCCCATGCGTCTTTTTGAGTTCATCCGCCACTATATCAGCAGTAAATATACCTTTCTGCTGCTGCTTAATGTTTTCCTGCTGATTGTCGGCTGCATGCTGGATATCTTTTCAGCCCTGGTGCTGGTGGTGCCGCTCATTGTCCCCATTGCCCAGGGCTACGGGGTTGATCTCATTCATCTGGGCATCATCTTCCTGACCAATCTGCAGATCGGCTACTGCACGCCGCCGGTAGGGCTCAACCTCTTTCTGGCCAGCTATCGCTTTGAAAAACCGGTGGTGGAGCTCTACGCGGCGACTCTGCCCTTCCTCGTTCTGCAGATGGCAAGTCTTGTGCTGATTACCTATCTGCCCTTCCTAAGCCTGTTTCTGGTCCGTTGGTGGGGATAACATCTTGCCGCTTAGCAGATAGATAAAGGAAATAAATTTATCCTGTTCAAAATGGCCCACCATCTCCTCTTTCATGGTCAGCACGGCCTTGAAGGGATCCCGGGCGTCCGCATAAGACCTTCTGGTGGTCAGCGCGTCATAGACATCGGCAATTGCGGCGATTTTGGCAAAGTCGGAAATCCTGTCTCCCTGCAGCCCGCGGGGATAGCCTTTGCCGTCATGTTTTTCATGGTGATGGAGAATGACATCAAGGGAGATGGCCGGGACTGCGCCAAGCATCAGCTTATAGCCGTACTGCGGATGTTTTTTCATCACCGCGAACTCGTCAGCGGTCAGTTTGCCAGGTTTATTGAGGATGGCATCGTCTATCCGGCTCTTGCCGATATCATGCAGAATGCAGCCCAGGGCAAAATCCCGCAGATGCTGCTGCCAGTCGGGATAGATGGCCTGCCACAGGCCGATGCTGAAGACCGCCACATTAAGGCAATGGGTAAAGGTGTAATAATCGTGGGAGCTCAGTTCCAGCAGGCTGGGAATGGAGGCCTGATCGCTTAAGGCGAAATTGATGATATTGCCGGTGATGTTTTCGGTGCGCTTCAGATTGTCGCCGCTTCGGGGATCGGAGAAAATATCCTTCATGACGTTGGCGGCGCAGTTGTAAATAATATTTGATTTTTCCTGGAGGGGGATGAGGGGGTCATCGATGAGCATGCCGATGTAATTCTCGATGAGGTGGTGGAAATTTTTCTGATCTTCCTTCCGGATGTAGAAGTTTTCAAAACCGCTCTCGGCAATCACCCCCCTGACGTTGGCCAGCATGGAATTCCTGTGCACCAGCAGCACGGGTTCCCGGTAATGCTGTTTGCCCGGCGGGATCGTATACAGATCAAAGGTGATCTCTCCGTACATCTTCAGCAGGCAATGCTTGCTGACCGGCAGGTAATCGGCCAGGGCGATGGGCAGTTTCACAGGCATACGTATTCACCGGCAGATTTTGATGGTTTGCTCATCCTCCGGGCAGTCAAGCAGTCTCCCGGCCGTCAGCAGACAAAAGGCTGCCATTGCCGGCCCTGGGATTCGGCCACCTCCCGGTTGCGGATTTCCCCGGCATGGACATTGATGCCCCGCCTGAGCGAGATGTTGTCAGCTGCGGCGTTGCAAAGTCCTTTGCTGGCAATTTCCAGGGCAAAGGGCAGGGTGGCGTTGGTCAGGGCAAAGGTCGAGGTGCGGGGGACCGCCCCAGGCATATTGGCCACACAGTAATGGATGATGTTGTCCACCATGAAAATGGGGTCCGCATGGGTGGTAGGCCGTGAGGTGGCCACGCAGCCGCCCTGGTCGATGGCCACATCAACGATAACCGCCCCCTTCTGCATCAGGGAGAGCATCTGCCTGGTCACCAGTTTCGGCGCGCTGCTGCCGGGAATCAGCACGGCGCCGACCAGCAGATCGCAGATGGCCAGTTCCTGCTCCAGATTATGGATGTTGGACATCAAGGTGTTGATGCGGCCGGCGAAGATGTCGTCCAGATAGGCGAGGCGGTGCAGGTCCGTGTCCAGTACGGTAACCGTGGCGCCCAGGGCGGTGGCCACCCGGGCCGCATAACTGCCTACCGTGCCGCCGCCGATAATGGTGACGTGGCCATGCTCCACGCCAGGCACGCCGCCAAGCAGGATGCCCCGGCCGCCTTCTTCTTTCTGCAGAAAATGGGCGCCGACCTGGATCGACATGCGGCCGGCCACCTCGCTCATCGGGGCCAGCAGGGGGAGATAGCCGTTATCCAGCCGCACCGTTTCATAGCCGATGGCCGTTACCCCTCTCTGCCGCAGCTGTTCGGTCAATTCCGGCAGGGGGGCGAGATGGAGATAGGTATAGAGGATCATGCCCCGCCGCAGGTATGGATACTCCTGGGGCAGCGGTTCCTTCACCTTCATGACCAGCTCGGCCTGGCCGTAAAGCTCTTCTGCTGAAGGGACCACCTCCGCCCCGGCGCGGACATAGTCGCTGTCCGGGATGTCGCTGCCGCTGCCTGCTCCGGTTTCAATAAAAACCTTATGGCCGGCCGCGGTCAGGGTTTTCACCCCGGCCGGCACAATGCCAACCCTGAATTCCCTGTTCTTGATTTCCTTCGGCACCCCGATAATCATGGCGTCATCCTTTTTTCATGCCTGCTGGTGATGATTACAGTATGTCTGAAAAGAGCGCTGAACTCTATTGTTTTATCATGAAGAAAGGCCCTTTTTGCCGGGGGGGTATCTTGCGGGAATTTTTTGCAAAAGGGCGGCCAGGCTGACTCAAGCTCCTTGACCTTCGGCGCGCATCTGACCTATAATCAAGAAATAAGTGCATATTTTGATAAGGGAGAGGCCTGTGGCCACCGAAGAGCAGCCGGGTTCAGGAAACAGAATTTTCATTGCCAGGCAACCGATATTCCGCCGTAACGGCAGGGTATTCGGCTATGAACTCCTGTTCCGTTCCGGGCTTGACAATTTTTTTGATGCCGGTCAGGACGGCGAGCAGGCAACCTCCAGGGTCATCACCAATACCTTCTCCCTGATCGGCATCAGCAAGATCACGGAAGGCAAGAAGGCCTTCATCAATTTCACCGGGGATATGCTCATCAAGGAGTATCCCGCCCTGTTCCCCCAGCGGATCACGGTTGCCGAAATTCTGGAGGATGTGCACGTTACCCAGGAGGTCATCGAGGCCTGCCGAAACCTGGTGGCCAAAGGGTATATCCTGGCCCTGGATGATTTTATTTTTTGCGAAGAACGGCTGCCCCTGGTTGAAATAGCCCACATCATTAAATTTGATGTCAGGGCCTTGAGCATGGAGGAATTACGGCTCAATCTGCAGAAGGTTGCCCCCTACAACGTCAAGCTGCTGGCTGAGAAGGTTGAAACCATTGAGGAGTTTGATGTCCTGCAGGACATGGGTTTTACCTTTTTTCAGGGCTATTTTTTCAGCAAGCCCAAGATTGTCCAGGGCAGGGATATTCCCGGCTCAAAATTGCAGTATCTGAAGATCATCCGCGCCATCCAAGATGAGAATTACAATTTTAAAAAGATTTCAGAATTTATTGCCCACGACGTGTCGCTTTCCTATAAGCTGCTGCGCTATGTCAATTCTGCTGCCATGCGCCGCCGGGTGGAGGTGACTTCCCTGCAGAGCGCGGTTGCCCTGGTGGGGGAACTGACGCTGCGGAAATGGCTCAGCCTGATGATGCTCTCCTACATGGCCGATGACAAGCCCCAGGAACTGCTGCGCCTGACCCTGCTGCGGGCGAGGTTCTGCGAACAGATTGGCGAGAAGATGGGCAGGGGCCGGGATTTCGCCCTGACCTGCTATACGGTGGGCATGTTTTCTCTGCTGGATGTGCTGCTCGATCAGCCCATGGGCAAGGTTCTGCAGCCGCTCAGCCTGTCCCACGACATTGTCGCCACCCTGACCGGTGAGGAAGCAACGTCTTATGCGGTCATTCTCCGGCTCGTCAAGGCTTACGAAAGGGGAGACTGGCTGGATGTGACCAGATTGGCAAGTGATGTCAAAGGCGTTTTTGACTATCTGCCCCTTTTCTATGAAAATGCCCTGGATGAGGTGAGAAGTTTTTATACCTCAGACTGAGCGGACAGGGTATACATCTTGGAAAAATCGCCGATGCGCAGAAAGAGCCGGGCAATGGCGGCCAGCAGCGACAGCCGGTTTTTTCTGAGCCGGTTGTCCTCGCTCATCACCATGACGGTGTCAAAAAAGGCGTCAACCGGTTCTTTCATCGCGAGAATTTTCTCCAGGGCTTGGGCATAGTCTTTCTCCCTGACCAGGGGTTCCACCTGATCCCGCACCTCCAGGTAGGCCGCATACAGCTTTTTTTCCGCCTCTTCCTGCAGGAGATCGGGGGAGACCTGATCATCCGCATGCTCTTTAATGATATTGATAACCCGTTTGAAGGCGCCGGCCAGCAGGGTGAAGGTTTCCCGGGAGCTGATGCTGAGCAGTGCATCGATCCGCTTCCGGCAGTCAACGATATCATCAAAGGAGGTGGACAGCACCGCCTCCACCGCTTCCTGGGCAATCCCTTTACTGATGAGATCATTCATGTAGCGGCCCCTGATGAAGTCAAGCATGGCCTTGGCCGTCTGCTGCCGCTCCTCGGTCAGCCTGTCGTTGTAAAGCGCCAGCGCTTCATCGATGCAGGCGGACAGGGACAGGGAGAAGGAGCGGTCGGCGATGATATGCAGCAGGGCCAGGGCATGGCGGCGCAGTCCGTAGGGATCGGTGGTGCCGGTGGGCACCTTGCCGATGCCGAAACAGCCGGCGATGGTGTCCAGCCGGTCGGCGATGCTGATGAGGGCGCCCGGGATATTGCCCGGCAGCTCGCTGCCCGCCCTGACCGGCAGGTAATGATCCTGGATGGCCTCGGCCACCTCGGCAGTTTCCCCCTGGTGCAGCGCATAATATTTACCCATCACCCCCTGCAGGGTAGGGAATTCACCCACCATGCTGGTCACCAGATCCGCCTTGGCCAGCCGGGCGGCACGCACGGAGTTGGCCAGCAGGTCCGGGGCAATCCTGCTGCAGAGAAAGGCGGTCAGTTTTTCCAGCCGCTGCGTCTTTTCCAGCATGGTGCCGAGCTGGGCCTGGAAAACCACCCCGGACAGATCCTGCAGGATATCTTCCAGCCTGCGCTGTTTATCCTCCTTGAAGAAAAAGAGGGCATCCTCCAGCCGGGCGCGCAGCACCCTCTCATGGCCGGCGGCGGCGAGCTGCCTGTCGTCGATCCTGGTGTTGTTCACTGCCACGAAATTGGCCATCAGCCTGCCGCTCTTATCCGCCACGGTGAAATATTTCTGGTGCACCCGCATGGAGGTGATGAGCACTTCCGGCGGCAGGGCCAGAAACTTGTCGTCGAAACTGCCTTTGACGCCCACGGGAAACTCCACCAGATTGGTGATCGTATCGAGCAGGTCGCTGTCGGCCACGATGTTTCCCCCGGCCTCTGCGGCGGCTTTGGTCACTTCGCTGTCCACCATGGCGCGCCGCTCGTTCATGTCAACCAAAACATACTGCCTGCGCAGCACGGCCAGATAATCGGCAAAATCCGTGACCGGCGTCTCCTGCGGCGCCATGAAGCGATGGCCCCGGGTGGTGTTGCCGGCCGCCAGATCATTAATGGCAAAGTCAACCACCTGGCCGCCGAACAGGGCGAGCAGCCATTGGATGGGGCGGGCGAAACTGGCCCGGAAGGCGCCCCAGCGCATGGACTTGGGAAAGGGGATACTGATGATGAACTCAGGCAGCAGGCGGGAGAGAATGATCGGAGTCTGCTCGCCTTTGTGCTGCTGGACCAGCATCAGGTATTCACCTTTCGGCGTACTGGCAATGCGGATGTCCTCGAGGGCCGCCCCGCGGGATTTGGCAAAGCCGATGGCGGCCTTGGTGGGCTGGTTGTCACTGTCAAAGGCCGCTTTTTTCGGGGGGCCCAGCACCTCTTCCTGCCGGTCGGGCTGGCAGGCGCTGAGACCCTGGACGCAGAGGGTAAGCCTGCGCGGGGTGGCGGCGGTGAGGATGGCGTCATGGGAGAGAGAGAGTTCCTGCAGTTTCCTGCCCATGGCTGACTTCATGAAATGCAGGGCCGGCTCAATGTAGCCGGCCGGTATTTCTTCCGTGCCGATTTCCAGTAAAAATTCGTGGTTCATAGAAGTTGCTGTTTTAATGTATGCGGTTGCGATTGAGGTTGAAGTCCTCTTCCGGCCATTCAATGGTGGCAAAGGTGCTGAAGCCTTGCGAGAGATTCTCAACGGTGATGGAACACCAGCTGATGTCAGGGTGGCCGGCAAGTTTGACCGCCAGGTCCTTGGCAATCTTTTCCACGGAGAGGGTGTGTGCGGGAGGTTTAACAGATGAGGCGGACCAGCGCAGGTCGTGGCTGGTGACCTCCTCCACCATCTCGATCAGCTCTTCCAGCCAGATGAAATGCCTGAAGCGCAGACAGATATTGGCCACCCCCCAGTGGCCCAGGGATTCGGGCAGCCCGGAACTCGTCTGCACCGGCGCCGGCGGGGCAATGGGCACGGCGACCTCCAGGGTCAGGTCATCGGTGCGGTCAAGAGAGCCGTGCATCCTGCACAGGTATTCGACCAGCTCCATCTTGTTGGCGGCCGGGGATTTTTTTTTGAGGAAAAAGGGAAATTCAATTTCCATATGGGCGGCTTCGGCCTGCAGTTTTGTTTTGGTCTCCTCCAGCATGAGCCGGAAACTGCGCAGATTGATGTCGCCGTGGAAGTGGTTGAGAATCTCGATGAAACGGCTCATGTGGGTGCCCTTGAACTGGTGGGGAAGATTGACGTACATGTTCACTCTGGCCACAGTCCTCTGCACCTGGTTGGCCCGGTCAAGCACGGAAATCGGGTAGGAAATATCCTTGACCCCGACTTTCTTGATGTTGATCCGCCGGTGATCGCGTAGGCTCTGGATATCCTTCATGGGGGGATGCTGCCAAGGTTGTTCAGGACAGATATTTACGGACGGCGTTTTTCAGTTCGTCCAGATTGGATGATTTGACAATGTAGTCGTCCGAGGCCCAGGAGGCGAGATCCTGTTTGAATTCCTGGTAGGCGGAGCTGAGGATGACCGGCATGGCCTGGTTGATTTCCTTCATGCGGCGCAGCACATCAATGCCGTTCATGCCCGGCATGTTGATGTCGAGAATGACGAGATCCGGGGCAATGATGTGCAGTTTTTCCAGGGCCTCTTCGCCGGAAAGGGCGGAATGTACTTCATAGCCTTCTTCTTCAAGTTCCTCCCGGTAGAGCAGATGGATGCTTTCTTCATCGTCAACGAGTAATATTTTTTTCATGAGCCACCTGTTGTAAGAGTTCGATCACACTTTCGCTTCCTTGAGGAATTTCGCGGCATCCTCAGGCGGGGTCGGATTGATATAAAAACCTGATCCCCATTCAAAACCGGCAATCTGGGTCAATTTGGGCATGATCTCAAAATGCCAGTGAAAATATTCCAATGGTTCGGAACGCAACGGCGAGGCATGCAGGACAAAATTATACGGGACATTGGGAATACAGGCATTGAGCCGGCGCATGCTTTCCGAAAAAATTGCCGCCAGGGCCTGAAAAGAGGCGTGGTCCTGACTGATGAAAGATGAGGCGTGTCTTTTGGGCATAACCCACATTTCAAAGGGAGAACGCGGGGCATACGGGGCGATGGTGAGAAAAAAATCGTTCTGGCAGACCACCCTGTCTTCGGTTTTGATCTCCTGATGGATCATGTCGCAGTAAACACAGCGCTCCTTGTATTTGTAGTAGGAGTGGCTGCCGGTCATCTCCGAGACGATGCGGCCCGGCACGATGGGCAGGGCGATCAGCTGTGAGTGGGAATGCTCCAGGGAAGCGCCCGCCGCCTTGCCGAAATTCTTGAAAACCATGACATACTTGAAGCGCGGGTCGCGGCCGAGGTCGATAATGCGGTCCCGGAAGGCGAGAAAGACATCGAGCATTCTGTTCTGCGGCAGGTCGGCAAAGGCCTCATCGTGGTTGGGCGATTCGATGATGACTTCATGGGCGCCGATGCCGTTCATTTTGTCGTAGATCCCTTCCCCTTCCTTGTTCAGGTCGCCCTCAATGATCAGGGCCGGATATTTATTCGGCACCACCCGCAGGGTCCAGCCCGGGGTGTTGGGCTGATGGTTGATGTCGCCGTAGCTGAGAACCTCCGGCGGCGTGGTCTTTTCATTGCCTGGGCAAAGCGGACAGAAGCCGCCCTTGCTGACACTGTGCTCAACAATAAAATCGGTCGGTCTTTTCCCCCGTTCCTTGGCAATAATTATCCAGCGGCCGAGGATAGGGTCTTTTCTTAGTTCGGGCATGGCTCAGTATCTTGAAAGAGGGGAATCTTGGGGCAGCGGCGGCAGATCAACTGGCCTTTGCCTTTTCGTAATCTTCCTGTTTTGTTTTGCAGTGGATGCAGAGGGTGGTGACCGGCCGGGCCTCAAGCCGTGCTACGCCGATATCTTCTCCGCATTCCTCGCATACGCCGTATTCATCGTTTTCGATGCGCTCCAGCGCCTCTTTGACTTTGGCCAGCAGCTTGCGTTCGCGGTCGCGGATGCGCAGTTCGAAATTACGGTCGGACTCGGCGGTGGCCCTGTCGGTCGGATCAGGGTAATTGCCGCTGCTGTCCGTCATTTCCGTAATCGTTCTATTGGCTTCAGACAAGAGCTCTTCGCTCATATGCTGTAATTTCAATTTAAAATACGCCAGTTGTTCGTCTGTCATCGCTTAGATCTCCAAATGATTCAGCGTTGCTCTTCCGTGTTGCGGGATTTGCTGATTTATTTCCGGTCGTTGCGGATGTAAGTGCCACTTTTTCCACCCGATTTGCTGAGCAGCCGGATGTTGCCGATCACCATGCCCTTATCCACTGCCTTACACATGTCGTAAATGGTTAAGGCAGCCATGGATACCGCGGTCAGCGCTTCCATCTCCACCCCGGTTTTACCGGTTATGCCTATGGTCGCGGTAATCTCTATACAACTTTTCTCCGTATCCAGCCGGAAATCGATGTCCGCGCGGGTGAGGGGCAACGGATGGGTGAGCGGAATGAGTTCATCCACCTTTTTCGCCGCCATGATACCGGCCAGCCGGGCCACGCCCAGGACATCTCCCTTGGCAATGGCGGTGTTGCTCACCAGCTGCAGGCACTCCGGCGACATCTCGATAACCCCGGCGGCCACCGCCTGCCGTACCGTGTCGGCCTTCTGGCTGACATCGACCATTCTGGCCTGCCCCGCCTGGTCAAAGTGGGTGAACTCCTTTGGCTGCGTCATTTTTTTACTTGCCGCGCGGCGTTACGCCCCCAGGTTGCCTGAAAAGAGTTTTTTGAAAAATCCTTCACTGTGGCGATCTTCTTCGCCTGATTCCAGGTTGGCGAATTCCTGCAGCAGTTCTTCCTGGCGTTTGCTCAGCTTCTTGGGGATAACCACCTTGACCTCCACTACCATATCACCTTTCCCATGGCCGCGTAAACTGGGAACGCCTTCGCCGTGCAGGCGGAAGGTCTGGCCCGGCTGGGTGCCCTTGGGAATTTTCAGATTTTTTTCCCCATTGATGGTCGGCACATCAAGGGAGCAGCCCAAGGCGGCCTGGGTCATGGACAGCGGCAGCTCGCAATAGATGAGGTCGCCGTCCCGCTGGAAAAATTTGTGAGCCTCCACATGGATAATCACGTAAAGGTCACCGCTCGGGCCGCCTTTTCGTCCCCCTTCGCCTTCACCGCGCAAGCGCATTCTGGCCCCGGTATCAACCCCGGCCGGAATTTTCAGTGAAACCTTCTTTTTCTTGGTGAGCAGGCCGGTGCCATGGCAGTCATTGCAGGGATCGGTAATGATTTCCCCCTGGCCCTGGCATTCCGGGCATGGGGTGCGGATGCTGAAAAAGCCCTGGGATCTGGTTACCTGCCCGGCGCCCTGACAATAGGGGCATGTCTTGTTTTTGCTGCCCGGCCGTATGCCGCTTCCTTCACAGGTCCAGCAGGTATCACGCTTGTTGATCTCAATCTCTTTTTCAACACCGTGAACCGCATCAAGAAAGGAAATGGTCAGATCATAGCGCAGGTCATTGCCGGGTATCGGCCCATGATTGCGGCGCCGGTTGCCGGCGGCACTGAAGCCGAACAGATCGCCGAAGATGTCGCCAAAGCTTGAAAAAATATCCTCAAAATTGCCGGGGCCGCTGTACCCGCTGTTGCGCAGGCCTTCTGCGCCGTAGCGATCGTAAATTTTACGTTTTTCGCCATCCCGCAGCACCTCATACGCTTCGGCCGCTGCTTTGAATTTTTCTTCCGCCTCCTGGTCGCCCGGATTTTTGTCCGGATGATATTGCATGGCAAGCTTGCGATAAGCCTTTTTTATCTCATCCGCGGAGGCGGTTCTGGCGACACCAAGAATGTTGTAGTAATCTTTGTCCATCGGCTACGGGTTTTCCTGGGGCTCAGCTTAAATGACTTGCTGTACTGATTGAAGTTTGGTGCTTGATCCCGCCGCAGATATCATGATGCGGCTTCAGTGACGGTTGTGCTGCTGTCACTCTTTTTTTCAGGCGATTTGTTGAAATCATTAATATTTTCAAAATTTATCTTGCCGGCGGCGATTTCCCGCAGGGACAACACCACTTCCTTGTTCTTGCCTTTGACGAGAAAGGGTTGCCCGTTACGATGCTGTTTGACCCTGGCAACAGCAAGATGAATCAACATGAAGCGGTTTTCATTACCTATCCGGCCCAGGCAATCTTCTACAGTAATACGTGCCATTCAACAGGGTCTCCTTATAAAAGTTGCTGATTATTATAATTTTAAACCTGGTAAATATAATCTCTTTCTCCCTTTTGGCAAGATTTTTTAATTGAAACAGTACGCGCAAGGGGCAATAACGAACAGGATGCGCTGACCGGTGACCGGCAGTAATCCTTCAATACCAATGGGTTGTCTTGTTTCCCTGCGTGATTTGCCGGGCCGGTGCATTTTTCCGGCAAGCGGGGATTGCCGGCCCGGATGAAAAGGATTTCCCGGTCAGGATGACAAATCTGAGGCATGGGAAATGCAATATGGTTCCCTTAAATTGCCCGGAAGGTAACCCACCGGGAAAATTTTTCTGACCACGATTGCTGTGCAGGACAATGCTGCTGTCGTCTGCCGGGATGGATGGGCGATGGCGCGGAGGCCTGATGGCAGGTGGTGGGTAAATTTTTCCCGGTCCGGGGGGCGCAGATGATTTTTTTGCCATCTGTGGGGCAACTACCTGTTTGGCAGATGTTGTTGCCGTTCTTTTTTTGACTGATGGAAAGGGAAAATGAAAAAAGTGGCGATCGGTTTGTGTCTGGTTTTTCTTACCGGCTGCTCCATGGCGGCGGAAATGCATGCGCGGGTCAATGCGGAAATTGATGCCTATCGGGCCGCAAAGGAAAAAGAACAGTATGTGCAGGTGGTTTATCCGGCGGAACTGCGCAGATATCAGGATGACCGGCAGGGCGGCGAGGGCTATGCCGGCTTGCCTGCCGCGCCCTGATGCCTGGCTGCCCCCTGGCAGATGTGATGTATGCACGATAATGAGGTGAAAAATGAGATATGCATCCGGTATGCTGGCTATGATGTTTGCTGGTCTGCTCCTTGCCGCGACAGGCAATGCCGCGGCGGACGACAGGTACACGATGGGATACGGTTATGATTACCTCCATCCGGTCCCGCCCGATTATGTGTACCGCACCGGCAGGGTGTTGACGCCCGGGGAGGAGCCGTCGACCTGGTGGACGGATCTGCAGAATCTGTTCAGCGGCCGCAGGGCGCCCGGTTCGCCGCCGCCCATCCCGGCAGAAGAGGCCATGGAGCTGAAGCTGAAGGTGCGGGAGCTGGCCAGCCAGCTGATCGATCATGCCGGTGAGCCCATAGGCGAGCAGTACCGGGTGATTGTCACCACCTTTGTCAACCTCAATCAGCTCTATAAAACCTCCGGCCTGGGCCGCGTCATGGGCGAGCAGATGATCAGCGAATTCCAGCGGGCGGGCATCGAGGTGGTTGATGTGCGGATGACGCCGGCCGTGCAGATCATGGATGATTATGGCGAGTACGGCCTGTCCCGGGACATGGCCCAGCTCAGCTATGTGCAGGAGGCCCAGGCGGTGGTGGTGGGCACCTATACCATCAGCGACGGTCAGGTGATGGTCAATGCCCGGCTGCTGCAGCAGGGGGACGGCGCTGTCCTGTCAAGCGGCTCCATTGTCTTTGAGGCCAATGGGCTGGTGCAGGGTTTTCTGCAGGACGAGGCGAGGCCCCCCAGAAGAGGAAGCGTGGTCGAGCTGCACAACTTTGCCGAGATAGCGCCAAAAGAATAACCTGGTGCGGGAGAAAAGCGATGTCGCGGAAAAAAGCGGGCAAAACTGGCGGAAAAAAGGGAGGGGCAGGGCAACTGGCTGAGGTGCTGTCGCTCCTGAGGCAGGGGCGGGTGGTGATGCTGGCGGGCCTTGCGCTTTTGCTGCTTGCCGGGGGTTGCTCCCTGACGCCCCGGGAGTATTATAAAGAGCCTCCCGGGAAAAGCGCCGGACTGAAAGCCCTGGATGACTATGCCTGGGACTGCTACGAACTGGGGCTTGACTACATGGACCAGTCCCGCTACGAGCTGGCCAGGCAGCAGTTTTCGCTGGCCGCCTCCTCGGCGGTTTCCAGGACCCTGCATGCAGATGCCCTGGATGCCATGCGCCGGGCTGAGCAGAACATCCGCCAGCAGCGGTGATGCTCCTCGCACGGAAATTCATTGATTAATTTATGAAGATAAGGAAAAGAGATGCACAGGATAATCCGCCCCTTCAGGATGATTTTTTTGATGTGCATGGCCGTGGCCATGCTGGCAGCCGGCTGCGCCGCCCCCCCCCGCGGCGGCACCCTCTCGGTGCTCAGTCCTGATTTCTCCGGCTTTGGCGAGGAACTGGCCCGGCAGCTGGTGGCCAACCGGCAGGACGGCAGGAAGAGCGGCGAACGGCTCATTCTCACCACCCTGGTCAATCTTGACGACCTCTATGAGACCTCGGGCTTCGGCCGCACCATGACCGAAGCCCTTTCCACCAGCCTGTTCAAGCAGGGCTTCGGCGTTACCGAGATCAGAAAGGCCCCTGGCCTCTATGTGAAGAGCGACAGCGGCGAGCTGACCCTGACCCGCGACGCCGCACTCATTGCCCGGCAGCAGGAGGCCCAGGCGATTATTGCCGGCACCTATTCGCTCACCCCGACCACGGTCATCGTCAATGTCAGGATGCTTGACGCCGGCTCAGCGGATGTGCTGTCGGTGGGCAGTCTTGAGCTGCAGCGCAGCGCCAATATCAATTATCTGCTGGCGGGAAGAAAAGGAGCGGCGATCGGGCCGATGTCGGCCTATGAGCGCTGAATGGTTCCAGGGGGGGGCATGATTTTTCGCAATTTCCAGGAGGAGAGGCTATGCTGCGTTATTGTATGATTTTTCTGCTGCTGCTGGCCGGCTGTGCCGGCCATTCCAACGGAGGGCCGAAGGTGGAGACCGGCTCGCCGGTGGTCTATATCCATCCCCTGGTGCCCGCGGCGGCGGATCTGAGCCGATTGTCGGTGGCGGTGCTGCCTTTTATCGTGCCGGACGGCATGGACCCGGCTCAGGGCGAGAGGGTGGCCGCCCTTTTCCAGGATGTGTTGCTGGGCAAGCAGGCCTTTCAGACGGTGAAGATGGTCAACCGCCATTACGGCCCGCTGGACGAGGCCGCGGCCATTGCCAGGGAAGCCGGGACGGAGCTGGCGCTGGCCGGCAGGATCAGGTATTTCATGAGCGGCACCACCCTGGGCGGCGCCAGGGTGGTGCTCTCCGTGCGGGTCATTGACGTGCGCAGCGGCGATACGGTCTGGTACATCGAGCAGGCCATGGACCAGAAGCTGGACCACCCCGATGTTTCCCTGGCCCACCGGCTCGGCTCCGTCTTCTCCAATCAGCCGGTGCGCCCCTCGGCCGGGGCGCCGGTGGCGGACAACATGCTGGTGCATATTGCCGTTGATATGGCCGATGCCATGGCCGGTTACCGTTACGTGGCCAGAAGGTAAGGCGCTTCTTTCCCCAACAGGCAATGGGAGCGTGTAGGGGCGGTTCGCGAACC
>QZKJ01000116.1 GCA_003605035.1 Desulfurivibrio sp. | reverse complement strand
GTAGCCCTGCTACGCCTGCGGTTTTGCTCAATCGCTGCAACCAAATCTGACCCAAACCTGAGCGCAATCTTGGCCATCTTATTTTGGGACAGGCCCTTAGACCATCCGAAGCAGCAACGGGAAGCTGGCGAGAGAGGGGAAATATCGCCTGACAACGAAAAGCCTTCAAAGTTGCCCGAAAGCGCACCTTCCCGAACAAATCCCAAGCAGGTACCTGCCGCAACTCTTCTATCTGAAAACCCGATAGCTGTATTTCCGGTCTGCCAATCACCCGAAAAGAACAGCGGAGAAATACCAAACCCTTTGCCCCTGCAGACTGGCGGAATAGGAAAGTTAGAAATAACGGGATGCACATATTCCTAACAATAAAAATATCTTTATTTCTTGAATATTCTTTCGCCTTCTATTCTAACATACTATTTTTACAACAAATATTTTTTAACATTTATATAGATATTTTTTATTGACTTTCAAATCTTTCTCAACATATGCTTTGAATCAACAGATGTACTTTTCAGAAGCCTCCAAAATGATGAAATATCGACTCACCAAGCTCTTTTAAAATTCGCAAATTCAGGCAGCAACTGCTGCTGCGCAAGCGAATTTTACGATCGGGTTCCGCCTTGTCAAGCACTGACAGGAAGTACCAGTCTCGCAGCAAATAATTGATCAATTTATTTGTTATAATTTACCTAACACTCAGGATTAGTTTATTTTTTGAACGCTATAGTATTTATAAATAAATACAAATAATTAGCTTTTCGACCAGGATAAATTATTAAATCTGTTTGTTATAAATAAACCGGCGACATGCAGCAGCAATTGACCGTTTTCAGAGCTTCAGCAAGCCGGCGGAGAAGGATCACCAGGAACTCAACAACAGGGAGGGAGAAGATGACCAAACAAACAATCGGGCTTGGGGCGTTAGCCATGCTCCTGGGGGGAACACCGGCACTGGCGGCAGACAATGCTGAACTCGAAAAACGGATAGAGCTGCTGATCGAGCAGAACCAGCAGTTGGCTGACAGAGTGCAGAAGCTGGAGGGAATGCTGGAGACGAAATTGAGCAATCAGGCGGCGCCGGCCGGGCAGACGGCTCCGGTTGACAGCGACACCACCCTGATGCAGGCGATCAACGATCATGTTGAACTCTCCGGTCTTGTTGAAATAGAAGCCTTCAAAAGTAAGGATTATAACGATGACGACAGCAGCGACATAAACCTGGCCACCGTGGAAATAGGCCTCGACGCCAAAATTTCCGACTGGACCATGGCCCATCTTCTCCTGCTCTATGAGGAAGGCGAAGAAGATGACCACCTCCTTGTCGACGAAGGCACCATCACCATTGGCAATGCAGAGAAATTTCCCCTTTATCTCACCGCCGGCAAGATGTACCTGCCCTTTGGTTTCTATGAAAGCGCCATGGTATCCGATCCGCTGACCCTTGAGCTGGGCGAGATAAATGACAGTGCCCTGCAGGTCGGCTTCACCAGCTCCGGCTTCTATGGATCGGTTTATGGCTTTAACGGCGACATCAACGAGACGGGCAAGGACGATGAGGTGAACTCATGGGGCGTCAATGCCGGCTATGCTTACGAGGCCGAAGGATTTGCCCTGGATGTGGGGATGGACTGGATCAACAACATCGGCGACACCGACGGCATCGGCGACTATCTCGAGGATCGCGACCCGACGCTTGTCGTGCCGTCGGAAATTGACGATTACGTGGACGGCCTGGCCCTGCATGCCGTATTTGACCTCGGTCAGTTCCGGTTGATCGGTGAATACGTGGCGGCCCTGGATGAGTTTGAGCCGGCCGATATCGACTTTGACAACCAGGGGGCCGAACCGGAGGCCATGGCTTTCGAGGTGGGTTATACCACCGAACTCTTCAGCCGGGAGACGGTTTTCGCCCTCGGTTATCAGAACACGGAGGAGGCCCTTGCGCTTGGTCTGCCCGAAGACCGTTATCTCGCGGCAGTCAGCATCGGCATCTTTGACCGCACTACGCTTTCCTTCGAATACCTCATTGATGAGGATTACGACGAAAGCGAGGGAGGCACCGGCGATGATGCCAATACCGCCACCATCCAGCTGTCCGTTGAATTTTAAGACGCGGCGCCTCGCCGCAAGGAGACAACAGCACAGGCAGCGGAACCAGGCGGGAACCACGGAAAACACAAAGAGTGCCCAGGTTTGCCCGGCAGGCATACGGGCGATAGCAGCTCAACAACAACATAGCAAAGGAGATTATTATGAAAATGAAACAGGCAGCAATGTCGATCAGTCGCACCCTGGCATATGCAATGATTATCCTCAGCCTGGCGGCATCCACTGCCGCCGCGGCTGATTATGCCACGCTGACCGGCATGTTTGCAGGATACAAGCAATCCATATCTGATTTCGCCGACGCCCTGTGCGCCAACGACTGGGTCAAGGGCAAGACGGTAGCCGAGGATCTTGTTGTCCAATCCAAGGCCTTTAAAAAAATGGCGGACGCGGAATACAAGGATGACTGGGACTGGGAAGCCCAGGGCATGGTGAATCATTCCACGGAACTGGTCGAACTCTGTGATGCAAAGGCCAGCAACGATGCCTACTTTGTCAGCGCCGCCCTGTTCCTGCACCTCAATCATATCGTGGCTTCAACTCCCCTGTGGCTGAAGGAGCATGTGGGCGAGATGGTGAAACAGGCCACCGAGGGTGTGGCCCAGAAAAACAAGGAGATGGCCATCGGAGCGGGTGAGGAGATCCACCTGGCCGCCCATGAACTCTCGGTTTCCGGGCAGATAATGGAGCGTATGTTCGCCAACACCCGCTGGATCAAGGACGCGCGGAAAATGCATCTGCTGGGCGACGAGTTCCAGGGCGCGGTCAATGAAGGCAACTGGGAAACCGCCCAGAAGCAGATTGGTGAAATTGACACGATTTATAAGAAGGTGGCATCCTCGTACAAATAGGGAATTCGGCCCGGCCGCACTGATCCAGGCTGACCGGGTGCATGTGGCAAAATTGCCGGGCAGAACCTCCGCATTTCTGAATCAGCAGAAAAGAACCGGGGGTTTTGCCTGGCCGCCAACCCGGCAATGGAGATGTTAACGCAGTCGAGCATTGCGACGAGGATATCCGATTTATTTTTTCAGGGGAAACCGGCAGTCTCGGCAAAAAGCTTAATTTTTTTTTTGCAGGCCAGAACATGAAAACTCATATGAAACTCGGTACCAAGCTCATTGGATCGTTCCTTTTTGTGGGCATCATTCCCCTGCTGGTCATGGGGATTATTTCCCTCTGGCAGACAACCGATACCTTGAAGACCCAGGTCTTCAATCAGCTGCAGATTGCCCGGGAAATCAAAAAGTCACAACTCCAGAAAATGTTTTCCGACCAGCTCGAAGTGGTGAAGCAGAATGCAGCACTGGAGAATGTCCGCCGCTTCTTTCTCGAATTCGAGAATATCGGGCTGATGCAGGGATTTAATTCGGAAGACTACAAGCTGGCCCTGGCTGACTATGACCAGATCCTCCGCTTTTATTCCCAGGGCTATGAGGACCTGTTTCTGATCTCCCTGAAAGGTGATGTGGTTTACTCCGTCAAGCGCCATGCAGACTTTGGCGAAAACCTGACCAGCGGCCAGTTCAAGGATACCGGATTAGCCCACGCCTTCAGCAAGGCCATCCAGGGCGCCATCGTCTTTGAAGATTTTTCATTCTATGCCCCGATGGACAATACCCTTGTTTCGTTTTTTGCGGCGCCCATGACCGATGAGGCAGGCAAAGTCATCGGGGTCATGGCCCTGCCGCGGCAGATCAATGAAATCAACGCCCTGATGGGCGAGCGGTCCGGCATGGGGAAAACCGGCGAAACCTATCTGGTGGGCGATGATCATCTGATGGTCTCGGATTCGTTTCTGGACCCGAAAAACCACTCGGCCGTGGCGGCCCACGGCAATCCGGAACTCGGCAAGGTGGATACGGAATCCTCCCGCCAGGCCCTGGCAGGCAAAACCGGCTGCGGCATCCACAAAAACTACCTTGGCAACGAGGTGCTGAGCTCCTACACCCCGATAAAAATCGGGGACACCACCTGGGCAGTCATTGCGGAAATGAACAAGGCAGAGGCATTCACCTCCATCAATGCCATCAAACTGTTGACCGCCGCCTTGACCCTTATCTGTGTGGTGATCATCGTCCTGGTGGCATTATTTATTACCCGCTCCATCTCCAAGCCCATTCACCAGATCACCAACAGTCTCAACAGCAATGCCAACCACGTCTTCACCGCCTCGCTGGAGGTGGCGCAATCGAGCCATACACTTGCCGAAGGGGCCTCCCAGCAGGCAGCCGCCCTGGAGGAAACCTCGTCGTCGCTTGAGGAGATGTCCTCGCTCACCCAACAGAACGCCAATAACGCCAGCGAGGCTGACAAGCTCATGCAAAAGGCCAATACCGTGGTGGAGGGGGCCAACGGTTCCATGCAGGAGCTGACCAGATCCATGGCAGAGATATCCAGGGCCAGCGAAGAAACCCAGAAAATCGTCAAGACCATTGACGAGATCGCCTTTCAGACCAATCTGCTGGCGCTGAACGCCGCGGTTGAGGCGGCCCGGGCCGGTGAAGCGGGAGCCGGGTTTGCCGTGGTGGCCGATGAAGTACGCAACCTGGCCATGCGGGCCGCGGATGCCGCCCGCAACACGGCCACCCTTATCGAGGGAACGGTAAAAAAAATCAAGAGCGGCTCCGAACTGGTCAGCAAAACCAGTGGAAACTTCCTTCAGGTTACCGAAAACACAGCCAAGGTCGCCGCCCTGGTGGCGGAGATCGCCACGGCTTCGGATGAGCAATCCCACGGCATCGGTCAGATCAACAAGGCCGTGACGGAGATGGACAAGGTGGTGCAGCTGACCGCGGCCAATGCCGTGGAAAATGCCGGCTCCTCGGAGGGCATGACCAGGGAGGCCGAGCAGATGCAAGCCCTGGTCAGCGAACTGGTCTCCTTAGTGGGCAGCAGCAAGGCAAAAAATGAGCAGCTACCGGCCGCAACGGTGGAACCGGCCAGGGAGGCGCGCCCCCAGCCCGCTGCTCCTGCTGCCAAAGCGCCAGCCAGAAAACCACAGCCCGGCAGGCCGGCGCTGCTGCAGAAACCGAAGCTGGCAGCCCCTGAACAGGTCATCCCCTTTGATGAAGATGATTTCAAGGATTTCTGACAGGTGATGCCAGAATAAGGCAGCAGCTGACCGAAGTAGGGGCTATGTTTACGGTTTACGGTTAAGGATGTTAGAGAAGCTGCGCCAGCAGCGGCAGGGTGACAAAGGAGAGTAAAATGCCCAGACCGACCAGGGCCGCGGTGAGTTCAGGTGAGAGGCCGGCCATGATGGCCAGGGCCCCGGCCGACACCATGGGCGCCATGCCCGCCTCCAGGACCGACACCCTGGCGGCCAGACTGTCAAAGGCAAAGATGCGGCAGACCAGCAGGGCGATACAGGGGGCCAGGACCAGTTTGACCAGGAGGCCGGCCGCCATGGGTTTCAGCACCTCCGGACGCAGGCGAAGGGTGAACTGAAAACCCACGGCAATCAGAACCACCGGCACCAGGGTGGCAGCCAGGGTATGCAGCAGCACGGACAGCGGGCCGGGAAAGGGAATGGCACGGCAGGCAAAGGCGAGCAGCAGACAGATGAAGGGCGGGAAGCTGACGATTTTTCTGAGCACCGCAGCAACCGTTGGCTTGCCCTCCTCCCTGCCGTACACCGCCAGCACCGCCGAACCATAGGTGGCCAGGGCCAGAAAGGAGCCGAGCTGGTCATAGAGAACGGCGTAAGGGATGCCCTCCTCCCCGAAAAAGGCCCGCACCATGGGGATGCCGAGAAAAGAGGTATTGCCCAGCGGCACCAGCAGGAGCAGCGCCCCCTTGGTATCATCTGGCCAGCCGCACATCTTCGCCACCGTCCAGATCAGCCCGGCGGAAACCACCAGCATGAACCAGGGCATCAAGGCAGGCGCCAGCAGCTCCCGGGAAAAAACCAGCTCCGGCACCTTGATGAGCACCAGGGCCGGCAGGGAGACATAAATGACAAAAAGATTGAGAACCTGAGCAGTGTTCTGCGGAAACTGCGGCAGACGCCGCAAGCCCATGCCGATGAGCAGAAAGGAGATGGTCAGTACAAAATTTTCCATGGCGGCTTTCTATAACAAATCAAAAAAATCGGCCAGCTAAAAATTATCATCCTCATTTCTCAGCTTGACCCAAACAGCCGGAATCCCGGCATTTTATGACATATCTGCCTTCCTGATCCCCGTCACCGCAATGCAGACGCCGTCCCCGAGAAATCCGCATCTGATGTTATCACCTCTTATTCTGCCTGATGACTCCCGTCCTCTGCCCCCGCCCGCCTGCTCCTGCTTGTCCCCCGCGTTATTTTGTGCCATAATGGATTTTCATCCTGTTCACCTGCACACACCTGCCTGATAAAAATGACAAGGGAGCCTCCTGCAAAATGAACGTCGTAGCGAGATCGAGAGAAAAATATTCTGGGCAAGGATGAGTGGTGAAATCGCCCGGAAGCATAGCAGTGCTACGCTGAGGACGATTTCACCAGGATGGCCGCCCAGGATATTTTTAACCGATCGGAGTAGATGTTCATTTTGCAAGAGGCTCAAAGGGGAAACAAAAAAATGCTGCGTCTCCTTCTTACCCTGGCACTCTCCCTGCTGCCCGCCGGCCTGGCAGCGGGCGACCAGCCCGACCGCATCGTGGTGGGCAATTTTTCCGGGGCCCGGGATCTGGATAGTCTGCCCGAGGGCTGGCAACCGCTGACCTTCAAGAACATCGCCGCCCATACCACTTACCGCCTGGTGCAGGACCAGGGCACCACCGTGGTTGAGGCAGTCAGCCGCGCCTCTTCATCGGGGCTCACCCGAAAGATCCCCATCGATCCCCTTGATTACCCGATTCTTTCCTGGAGGTGGAAGGTGGCCAATGTCTATGCCAGGGGGGATGTCAGCCAGAAGGCCGGCGATGATTACCCGGCGCGGATCTATATCACCTTTGCCTATGATGCCGGCAAGGTCGGCCTGTGGGAACGGGTCAAGTTCAATGCCATCAAACTGCTGTACGGCGAATATCCGCCGATTAACGCCATCAATTATATCTGGGCCAGCAAGGAGCCGCAGGGGCTGATCGCGCCCAATCCCTACACCGACCGGGTCAAGATGATCGTCATTGAGAGCGGGCCGGCCAAACTGAACCAGTGGATAGCGGAACAAAGAGACATTGCCGCCGATTACCGGCAGGCCTTTGGTGAGGATCCCCCCGCCATCTCAGGCATTGCCATCATGACCGATTCCGACAATACCGGCGAAAGCGCCACGGCCTGGTATGGCGACATCATCCTTGCAAAAAAACCGTGACAGCAACGCAACCGTCAGACAGTGCTCACTTTACAGCTGCACCGGCATCTCCATGGCCGGCAGCAGAAGACTGATCGTCGTTCCTCTCCCCGGGCTGCTCACAACGGTTAATGCCCCACGGTGAGCCTTGACAATGCCCACCGCGACCGGCAGTCCCAGGCCTCTGCCGGTGAACCTGGTGGTGAAAAACGGATCAAATATCTGGGCCACCGTCGTCTCATCCATGCCGCAGCCATTGTCCGTGATCCGGCAGCAGGCGTAACGGCCCCTGGCCAGATTGCTTTCCCGGAAGGGCGCGGGCAAATCCTCCAGCTCTTCAAAGGAGGCGCCGGTGCTGATGGTGATCTGACCGGCAGCAGTGCCGATAGCCTCACTGGCGTTCAAGACAAGATTGAGAATAACCACCCGGATCTGGGTCGCATCCAGATGGCACCAGACCGGCATGCCGCCGTGATTGACTATGAGGCTGACCTGCGGGGAAATGTTGTTGCGCAATAAATCCTCCATATCGCGGACCACGGCGGCAAGATCGCCTGGCTGCATATGCAGCTCCTGCTGTCCCACATAGGTAAGCATGGAGGCGGAAATGTTCGAGGCCTTTTTCGCCGCCTTGAGAGCCTGACCGACCAGGTGCCCTGTCTTTGTATCGGCAGGCAGCTGCATTTGCAGGAGATCCAGATTTCCCTGCACCGCCATCATGATGTTGTTGAAATGATGGGCAAAGGCGCCGGCCATGACATTGAGACTTTTATAGCGCTGCGCCTGCTCCAGATGATGCGCCAGCAGAAGCTTCTCCTCCGCGGCCTTGATCCGCTCGTTAATGTCGTTGACGATCCAGATGCCCCCCTGGGAGATGTCATCCTTGTTCAACAGGCGCCCGCAGATATGGTACCATGACCCTGTGCCGTCCTTTTTGACAAAGAGACGATCCGTCTCATAGGTTCCGCCCTGCCGCAGCCCAGCATAAACCATGCTGCCGAAGGACTCGAAATCCTCCCTGGAAGAAAAGAACGGCGCCGTTGTTTTGCCGATCAGCTCAGCCGGACTAAAGCCGGTGACGCGGACAATTTCCGGGTTGACCCGTTTGATGATGCGCTGGGCGTCCATGTAGATAATGCCCACCGGCGAGTTGTTGAACAGGGTTTCAATCTCCGCCCCCTGCAGCTCAAGCCGGCGGGACGTTTCTTCCGCCAGTTCTTTGGCGGCGTGCAACTGGGCGGTACGTTCCATCACCTTCAGCTCAAGGACGTCCTGTGCATGGCGAAGCTGCTGTTCCGCCCTTCTGCGCCGCCTGATGTTAATGGTGAGCACGACAATCGTCAGGCTCAATACACTGACGAAAACAGTTACCACCCAGACCAGCTTTTGGTATTCTCCGTAAAACGAGGCGGGCTTATTGATGATGATGCTGTCCGGCGGCAGTTTGCTCTGGCTTATTTTCCAGCGCTCAAGCTGCTTGAAATCAAACATGTTGCGCTTGGCGCCATATTTCACCACGGCAATGCTGTCCGGCGTCTCGCCGGCCAGAATCCGCTTGGCCTGCACCGCCGCCACCTCGCCCTGGAAATTACCGGAAATCAGGTTGCCGCCCACCATGCCGTGACCCAGATAAAAATTAAGCAGACCGTACACCGGCACCGGACTGGCCGCAGCGATCTGGCGGATACTCTCCTGCTCCGGGTAATAATGGCCGAGACGGTCCTGGAAATAAAACCCGTAGAGGACAAGGGCATCGCGGGACAAGCTCCGCAGCTGCCTCTGCAGTTCTTCCATGGAGAGGTTGTCGGCATAGCTGATGTCCAGGCGCCCGGCAAAACCTGCCAGCTGCTGTCGTATGGTGCGGGTCCATGCCGCGCCGGTGGGCAGGTAGTCGTTAATGACCAAGATTTTTCTTGTCCGCGGGTGGATCTGCAGGGCGATATTCACCGTGGCGGCCGCATCGAAAATCTCGACCACGCCGGTAAAACCCGGCAGCCCTGCCAGCATGCCCTCCTCAAAGATACTGACCCCGCAAAAGATCACCGGCACGCCGGGAAAAAGGGCGGTGCGGAATTCCCGCATGAAGTTGAAGGCATTGTTGCCGGAAGCGATGATGAGGCGCAGCGGGGTATCCGCATATTTGCTGCGGTACAGCGCAAAGAGTTGCTGCCGGTACTGCTCACCGTAAGGGACGCGCGTGGTGTCCATGTTTTCCACATGGATCTCGACATGGTTTCGATCAGATTCCAGCTTAGCCTGAAAGGCCTGCAGCATATCCTGTTCCCATGACATGCTCTGATGATAGGAATTGAGGATGAGAATATGGGCGGGGGGATGATAGGCACAGGCATCGGCGGCCCAGATGATCGAGGCAAGACAACAGAAGAAAATGCGCACCACCTGACAGATCATAGAGGCCCCGGAGAATGTGATGTGAGTCTGCGCGGCGAACAATCAAACTGTTTAATAATTAATACAATAATACATTAAATCCCCGGCACACATACAACATTTTCGTTTTTCCCGCCGCAGAGAGCGGGGCAAGGGTGTTTTGGTGCACCGACATGCCGGGCAAAGTCCAAAGCCTTGACAACAGGCCATCTTTTCCGGCACCTGAAGATTGTGTTGAACCAGAATGGATTTAGCGATAAGATCGCCTTAATATTCATTTGTGCATGTCTTCGGCTGCCATGTCTCTGCGTGCATGGTCTCAAACCGACAGGGAGCTCCAGAAAATCATACGGAGGTTCTGCCAATGGGTCACAAATCGAAAAGCCACCACCAGCCCAAAACGGCTAAACATCACCACATCCTGCCGTCTCCGGCAGTCGCCCCTGAAGAGGGGCACATCCCGGCCCTGGCCATTGTTATCAAGAGTGATACGGACGGCTGTGAGCAGGCGGTCTGTGAAACCATTGCCAGACACACCATCGCGGGTCTGCCCGTGGAAATCATCCACAAAGGCGTGGGCGACATCTGCAAAACCGACGTCATGGCGGCAGCGACCGGCAGCAGGCTGGTGCTCGGCTTCAACGTCCAGGTGCTGCCGAAGGTGGCGGAACTCTGCAAGGAGCAGAATGTCGAGGTGCGCCTGTATTCTGTCATCTACACGCTGCAGGAGGATCTCCGGGAAATAGCCGGCAGTCTGCTGCCCCGGGAGGAGGAGGAAAAGATCCTGGGCAAGGCCAGGGTCATCGCCCTGTTCAAGAGCAGCAGAAAGGGCATCATCATCGGCTGCGAGGTGGAAACAGGCAGGCTGCAGCTCGGGGACCGCTTCCGCATCATCTCGGCAATGGGGCCTGTCTACCAGGGCAGGGTCTCCTCGCTGCATATCGAAAAAGACATTGTCAACAAGGCCACCCCCGGACAGCAGGTGGGCATGAAAATAGAAGATTTCAAGAATGTCCGCATCGGCGATCTGGTCGAGTGCTATCAGACCGTTCCCGGCGGCAGATACAGGAAATGGCAGCCGAGCGGCAAAATTCTTCATCTGTAAAACGGGAAAACGAGCATGGCAAATGACAGGGGACTCTGGTGACGTAAAAAATCGACCATGCTGGCCTGTACCAGCGACATGGGCAGCTCCATCAGGAGGGAAAACAGGATCAAGGGGAACTTCCTGCTCAAAAAAATAAGCGGCCCAGGCAAATCAAAAAATTGAAACTTTTCCTCTTCCCTGGTGTCTAAGTAAATTCGATTACCCTGAAAAAATGTACCCGGCTGACGGCAGAGTGTCGCAAGCGCTTGCCCCTGGTGCTTCCTGCCGGGAAAACTCTGGTATGTGAAAGTGTTGCATGCTCATAAATATTATGTTACCAGTTCCGCCTTTCCGAAGGCGCCATTCGTTTCAACCAGCTAACCGCAGCCCGGCAGGGCGTTCATCCTGCCGGCCAACCGTTTTCAGCCAGTCGCCATGATTGACGTACGAAATTTATGTAAGAGCTATGACGAGGTGCCGGCCCTTGACCAGGTCAGCTTTGCCGTGCAGGATGGCGAGGTGATAGGGCTGCTCGGCCCCAACGGCGCCGGCAAGACCACCCTGATGAAAATCCTCACCGGCTTTCTGCAGCCCGATGCGGGCAGCGCGCACATCGCCGGACTCGACGTGCTTGACCAGTGCGCCGCCATCCAGCAGCTGATCGGCTATCTGCCGGAAAACGCCCCTCTTTACCCGGAGCTCACCGTGCAGTCCTATCTGCGCCTGATCGCCGATCTGCGCCAGATTCCCGCAGAGATGCAGCGGCAGAGAATTTCCGAGGCGGTGCTCAGCACCGGCCTGGCCGACCGGCTCACCATGCCCATCGGCAGCCTGAGCAAAGGGTTCCGGCAGCGGGTGGGACTGGCCCAGGCCATCCTGCACCAGCCGCGCCTGCTGATCCTGGACGAGCCGACCAACGGCCTTGATCCCACCCAGATTGCCGAGGTGCGCCACCTGATCAGAAAACTCGCCCGGCGGAGCACGGTGATCATCTCCACCCACATTCTCTCCGAGGTTGAGGCGACCTGCGACCGGGCCATTATCATCATCAGGGGCCGGATCAAGGCCGATGCCCGGCTGGCGGAGCTGGCCGCCACCAGCAGCGCCCGCCTTACCCTGGAAACCGGCGATGCGGAAGGCCCCGGGCGGATTCTCGCCGGCCTGCCGGACGCCGAACAGGTCAGCTGGGAGCAGCAGGAAAAAGGGCGCATCAACTTTCTGATCAAGGGAGGCAGCGACCGCGATCTCTGCCCGCTCATCTTTGACCTGGCCAAAGAGCATGGCTGGCAGCTGTGCGAACTACAGCGGGAGGTGAGGACCCTGGAAGCGGTATTCAACGAGCTGGCCGCGGCAGGAGGTGAACAATGAAACAGATGCTTGCCGTTTGCCGCAAAGAGCTGAAAACCTCGTTCGGCACGCCCATGGCCGCCATCTTCATCGGTTTTTTCCTGCTCTGCTCCCTGTTTTCCTTTTTCTGGCTGGAAACCTTCTTTGCCAGGAATACGGCGGATATCCGCCCGCTGTTCAACCGCATGCCCATGCTGATGATTTTTCTGGCGGCAGCGCTCACCATGCGCCAGTGGAGCGAGGAGCAGAAGCTCGGCACCCTGGAGGTGCTCCTCACCCTGCCGGTGCGCCTCCATCAGCTGGTGCTGGGCAAATTCCTGGCCGTGCTGGCCCTCACCGGCTGCGCCCTGCTGCTCACCCTCGGCCTGCCGGTTTCGGTGGCCATGCTGGGCCAGCTGGACTGGGGTCCGGTGGCCGGCGGCTATCTCGGCGCCCTGCTCATGGCCGCCGCCTATATCAGCATCGGTCTCTTTGTCTCTTCCCGCACCGATAACCAGATTATCTCGCTCATGCTGACCGTGCTGCTGGCCGGCCTGTTTTATCTGATCGGCGCAGGCGGCATCACCGACTTTTTCGGCAACCAGGCCGCCGACCTGCTCCGCAGCCTGGGCACCGGCAGCCGCTTTGCCAGCATCGAACGCGGGGTCATCGACCTGCGCGATGTCATCTACTACCTGAGCATCGCCGTGCTCTTCCTGACCCTGAACATCTATTTTCTGGACCGCCAGCGCTGGAGTTTCGGCGAAAATACCGCAGGCTACCGGCGAACCGCCCTGCTCACCGTACTGCTGATCGCGGCCAATCTGCTGGCCGCCAATCTCTGGCTGGCCAGGGTGGACACAGCCCGGCTCGACCTCACCGCCGACCGGGAATACTCCCTGTCCCGGGCCACCCGGGATATCATCGTCAATCTGCCCGAACCGCTGATCATGCGGGGCTATTTCAGCGCCAGGACCCATCCCCTGCTCTCCCCGCTGGTGCCCCGCATCAAGGACCTGATGAGCGAATACGCCATTGCCTCCCGCGGCAACGTGCAGGTCTCCTTTGTCGATCCCAGGCTTGACGAGCAGCTCGAGACCGAGGCCAACCAGCAGTACGGCATCAAACCGGTCCCCTTTCAGGTGTCCGGCCGCTATGAGGCCTCGGTGGTCAACTCCTATTTCCATATCCTGATCAAATACGGCGATCAGTTCGTCACCCTGGGCTTCAATGATCTCATCGAGGTCAAACCCCGGCCGGACGGCGAGCTGGACGTCTCGCTGCGCAATCTGGAATACGACCTCAGCCGGTCCGTCAAAAAGGTGGTCTACGGCTTTCAGTCGCTGGCCGCGGTTTTTACGCAGAATCCGGCCGGCTGCCAAATCATCAGCGTCATCACCCCCGCAAGCCTGCCCGAACCGTTTAAGACCATGCCGGACACCATCAAAAAGGTGGTGAGCGATCTGCAGCAGGAATCGGGCGGCAAACTGCTCTTTGCAGAAAAGGACCCGGACCGGCTGTCCGCAGCCGAGCAGCGGCAGCTTAATGAACAATACGGCATTGAACCGATCAGGATTTCGCTCTTTGCCGAGGACACCTTCTACCTGCATCTGCTGCTGCAGACCGAAGACGGCCTCGAACGGCTCTATCTCACCCCGGACATGGGCGAGGCAGAACTGCGCCAGGAGATCGAGGGCGCCATCAAGCGCCATGGTGCCGGCTTCACCAAAACCATCGGCATCTGGACCCCGGCGAACGAGGAACAATCCCCCCTGGCCATGATGGGCCATGGCGCCCCCAGGGACAACTATCAGATCTTGCAGCAGCTGCTGCGGGAAAACTATAATCTGCAGAAAGTGGATCTCTCCCAGGGCAGGGCGGCCGGCGGCATCGACGTGCTCCTGCTGCTGGCGCCCCGGGGTCTTACGGAGGTGGAGCGGCTGGCCGTGGACCAGTACCTGATGCAGGGAGGAGCCGTGGTGGCGCTGGCCGGCGGCTATCTGCTCGATATGTCCCAGGAAGCCCAGGCCCTGCAGGTCAACCAGGTCACGGACGGGCTGGCTGATCTGTTCAAGCATTACGGCATCACGGTGGGAGACTCCCTGGTCATGGACAAACAGAACGAACCGTTTCCCATCCCGGTGAACCGCACTATCGGCGGCCTGACCATCCAGGAGATTCAACGCATCGACTATCCATTCTTCGTTGACGTGCGGCCGGAGAACATGGCGGCGGACCATGCCGTCACCGCCAGTCTGCCGGCGGTGACCATGAACTGGGTGTCACCGCTGGCCCTCGACGACCAGCGGCTGCAGGGCAAGCAGGTCGCCGTGCTGCTCAAATCAAGCAGCGAGTCCTGGCTTGCTCCCTCGTCTGTCATCGAGCCTGACTTCGACAGCTTCCCGGGCAACGGTTTTGCCCCGGGCGAGGATTTCCGGCAGCACAATCTCGCCGTGGCGGTGACAGGCGATTTTACCAGCTTCTTTCAGAACAAACCAGATCCCCGACTGGCGGTCAAGGCCGACCAGGAACAACAGGAACAAAGTGGACCAGCCCCCGGGCAGGAAGGCAAAGACGACGGAGTCGAAGAAAAACAGGGCAAGCTGCCGCCCCTGCCCATCATCACCCATGCCCCGCCCTCAGCCCGGCTGGCGGTCATCGGCTCGGCTGAATTTGTCAGCGACACGGTGATCAGCATGTCCCAGGGACTGGGCATGGACCGCTTCCTCAACAGTCTGGGCTTTATCCAGAATGTCATTGACTGGAGCGTGGCGGATGAAGACCTGCTGACCATCCGCGCCCGCGGGTCCCGCGCCCGACTGCTTAAACCTCTGACCAGGCAGGAACAGACCTTCTGGGAATGGCTCAATTACGGCATTGCCCTGGCGGCCCTGGCTGCAGTGAGCATCTGCGGGGCAACCCGCCTGCGCAAAGAAAAACCCATGCAGCTGGTGGGAGAAAAATAATGATCCGTAAAAAAACAAATTTCATGCTGCTCACTTTGCTGGTCTGCCAGCTGCTCCTCATCGGCCTGCTCTATCTGCCGGACGGCGACAAGGGACAGGCGGAGGTGGCGCTGGTGCCGGGACTCACCGCCGATGCCGTGGCCGAGCTGTCCATCATTGACCCAACCGGCAAGACGCTTGCCCTGAAACGACAGGAAGATGGCAACTGGCTGGTGGATGACGGCGGCGACGAGATGTTCCCGGCCGATGCCGACCAGATCCAGCATATTGTCAACAACCTCACCTCGCTGCAGTCCCAGCGGCTGGTCACCCGAACCCCTGCCAGCCATATCCGCCTGCAGGTGGATGACCGGGTTTTTGCCAAGAAAATCGTCTTCACGGCCAGAGACGGCAAAACCCAGACCCTTCTGCTGGGCAGCTCCCCCGGGCCGCAGACGATTCATATCCGGCCCGGAAGCACGGATGCGGTCTATCTGGCCAGCGGCATTTCCACCTGGAATCTTGATACGGACAGGCAATCATGGTGGCAGCGGAGCTACGTGCAGGTTGACGGCAACACCTTGCGGGAGGTAACCCTGCAGAACGGTCACGGCGCCTTTACCCTGCGCAAAGAGGGGGAACAGTGGCTGGTGGCCGGCGACCAGCCGCAGGAAGTCAAAGCGGCGGCCCTGGACAGCCTGCTGCGGAACGTTACCCATATTGCCATCAACAGCTACCTGGGCAGAGAGCATCAGGGCGCCCCCCTTGACACGGCCGTGCTGACCCTGACCACGGACAGCCAGACCGTGACCCTCAACATCGGCCCCCCGCAAGACGGCGAGGACAGCGAACATGTCATCAAGTCGTCAGCCTCGCCGTTTTTCGCCAGCGCCGGCGGCCAGCAGATTGCCCCGCTGCTTGCCCTGAAAAAAGAGTCCCTGCTGCAACCTGGAGAGGATAAAGAAAAGCAATAAGCCGTTGCTGTCAGCCCCGCACTACAGGGCGATGGTCAGAAAAATGGTGGACATGCGGAACATGTACTTGTCGGGCAGGCCGCCGCGCAGGAAGATGTCATCTTCGATGCGGGTCAGCATCCTGGTCATCAGCACCTCGTAGCCCATATTGATAGAGCCATTCTCGCCCATGCCGTTGGTGAGAAACAGCAGGCCGCCCGCCTGGTCCCTGCAGGTTTTCAGCCGCCAGTTCACCTGGCTCAGGTTGAAATGCAGCCGCTGCAGGCGCTCAAGAGACACCTGCAGCCCTGTCCAGAACAGCTCGATTTCATCCAGTCCGTAAGCCTCCTTGATGCTCTTCACCAGCCCCTGGCCGAGCAGATAAACCCGGTCCTCGCCTTCGCTCTCCGGGCTGAAGGCGGCGGCGAGCAGCTCAGCCGACGACTTTCCCCGGCCGAGACAGCCGCCCGGCAGACCCGGTCGGAAAATGGCGTCGACCTTCCGCAGCCGCAGCTCCGGGTCCTTCTCATATTTCGGGTTGCGGGCATAGAGCCGGGTGATGAACTCCCTGAGGTCAGCCTGGTAAGAGCGCACATGGTAGGAAATGATGGAGGCGTCGGTGGTCGTCATCACCTCCCTGACCGCGGCGTCATCATTATACCGCACGCTGCAGCCGGCCGTCAGCGGCCCTGCCAGGCAGACGGCTGCCAGCAGGATGACCAGCGGGTTAGCCGGCAAAGCCCTTGCCCGTGATCCGTTCCAGGGCCTCCAGGTAGCGGGCCCTGGTCTTGCTGATGATCTCCGCCGGCAGCCTGGGTGCCGGCGGGGTCTGCGGCCAGTCCAGGGTCAGCAGATAATCCCGCAGGAACTGCTTGTCGAAACTGGCCTGTCCTCTGCCGATCCGGTAATCGTCCGCCGGCCAGAAACGGGAAGAATCGGGGGTGAGCACCTCATCGATCAGCAGCAGCTCGCCCTCGTGCCAGCCCAGCTCAAATTTGGTATCCGCGATGATGATGCCGCGGCTGCGGGCGTAATCAGCAGCCTTGCGGTACAGTTCAATGCACACCCCGGCGATCTTGGCCGTCTCCGCCCGGCCGACGATCTCGGCCATGCGCTCCAGGGAGATATTCTCATCATGCACCCCCTGTTGGGCCTTGGTGGACGGGGTAAAGAGAATCTCCGGCAGCTGCTCCGATTCCTGCAGGCCGCCGGGCAGGGCAAAACCGCAGACCGTGGTGTTCTGCTGGTAGGATTTCCAGAACGAGCCGGACAGATAGCCCCGCACAATGCATTCCACCGGCAGGGGACTGGCCTTTTTCACCAGCATGCTCCGCCCCCGCAGCTGCTCCCGGTAAGGGGCGCAGACCGCGGGATAATCCGCGGGATCGGCGGAAAGGAGATGATTGGGCACGATATCCCGCAGATAATCGAACCAGAACAGGGAAAGGCTGGTCAGCACCGCCCCCTTGTCCGGGATGGGTTCACTCATCACCACGTCAAAGGCGGAGATGCGGTCCGTGGCCACCATGAGCAGTTTGTCTTCCACGGCATAGAGATCGCGGACCTTGCCGCGATGGAGCAGCTGCAGATCCGTAAAATTTGTTTCCGTAACCGGAGCGGTCTTCATATATGTACCTCGTTGGGTTATTGGGTTTGTTGAGTTTGTTGGGTTGCTTGAGTTATTGAGTTTATTGGGTTTGTTGGGTTTGTTGGGTTGGTAACTCAAGCAACTCAAGCAACTCAATCAACCCAAGTAACCCAATCAACCCAACCAACTCAATAACTCAACCAACCCAACCAACCCAACCAACCATTTTCAGCGAAAAAACCATTTTTTTATCTCCGCCGCGCTGAAAATCTTCAGCACCGGCCGGCCATGGGGGCAGTGGGAAAAGACCTCCGCCTCCTCCATCCTCCTGAGCAACTCCTCCCCCTCCTCGGGCAGCAGGATGTCATGGGCCTTCACCGCTGCCTTGCAGGCCATCATGGCCAGCATGTCATCCATGCGCAGGGCCTCCCCTTTCGCCCTGCCCTCCCGGCGGAGGAAATGGTCGAAAATCCCTGTGACGATTTCCTGGGGCCCCAGCTGGCCAAGGATGGCCGGCACCGCCTTGATGACATAGCTCTGGCCGCCGAACTCCTGGATGACCAAGCCGATTCTCCTGATCTCCTCGCCGTGTTTTTTCAGCACCTCGATCTGTCCAGGCGTACATTCGATCATCTCGGGGAAAAGCAGGGCCTGAGCGGGCAGGTCCATCTGCTCATACTGCCTTTTCAGCTGCTCGAAAAGCAGCCTTTCATGGGCCGCATGCTGGTCGATCACCGCAATGCCGTCAGCGGTCTCGCAGAGCAGATAGCTTTTCATGAACTGGCCGACATAGCGGAAACGATCGCCTGGTTGCCGGTCCGGCAGCCGGAAGGGGGCAGCGGGTTTTCCCCGGCTGACGGCTGGAGCGGCAGCTGGTTTTGCGGGGGGCGGCGGGGTTTGCGCCGGCCCGGCCACTGCCGGTTCAGGGCGCGGCCTGGCGGCCAGGGGCAGGGATACTGCCGCCTGTACAGGCTGCGCCAGGGGGGGCGGCTCATGGAGCTGCCAGGCTGGGGCAGGCGATGGCAGCGGGACAGCCGGTCTGTTTTTTACTGAATCCTGCCCGGCAAGGGGCCGGCCGAACACCGCATGCTGCACCTTGCACTGATGGCCCAGCATGGCCTGGCCAACGGCCATGACGATCTGCTGATGAATATTGCTGGATTGCCGGAAACGGATTTCCTGCTTGGTCGGGTGCACATTGACATCAACCAGCTCCGGGTCAAGTTCCAGAAAGAGGGCGCCGGCCGGCCGCCGCCCCTTCATGAGGAAATTGTGCATGCCTTCCGTCACCGCATGGTTGATCATCCGGTCCCTGACCGCCCGGCGGTTGACAAAGATCCGCAGCCTGGCCCCTGCCGCCGCCGCCTCATCCGGGGGCAGCAGAAAACCATGCACCGACAAGTCCTCCAGCTGGGCGTCAAGCCGGATCATCCCGCCCTGCAGCTGCCCTCCCATGATGAGCTGCACCCGGGAGGCCAGGGTGTCAATTCCGGGGGCAAAGGCCCGGATATCCCGGCCGTCCACCGTATAGGTCAGGCCCAACTGCGGCATGGCCAGGGCGCTGTTCACGATGATTTCGTCGATATGGGCCAGCTCGGTGCGCGCCGTCTTGAGAAACTTCCGACGGGCCGGCACATTAGCGAAAAGATCCCGCACCTCCATCACCGTGCCCGGACTGCAGCCCATCTCATGCACCCGGCGCAGCTGGCCGAAACGGACCTCCGCCTGGTTGCCCAGCTCGGCGCCGGCGATGCGGGAGGTAATGGTCAGCCGGCAGACCGAGGCAATGCTGGGGATGGCCTCCCCGCGGAAACCCAGGGTGAGAATGCGGGACAATTGCTCCGCGGTCAGCAGCTTGCTGGTGGCGTGGCGCTCCAGGGAGAGGAGGATATCATCCTGGTCCATCCCCTCCCCGTCGTCAATGACCCGGATCAGCCGGTTGCCGCCGCCCTCCACCTGCACCATGATCCGGCCTGCCCCGGCATCAACGCTGTTCTCGACAAACTCCTTGACCACCGAGGCGGGCCGCTCGACCACCTCGCCCGCGGCAATCTGGTTGGCCAGATTTTCAGGAAGAATCTTGATCTTTGACATAAACCCAACAACCCAATAACCCAACAACCCAATAACCCAATCAACCCAACAACCCACTAACCCAACCAACCCACCAACCCACCAACCCAACCAACCCAACCAACTCGCCTTATTTCAAGTAATTGAGGATGTGCAGCTGCACCCAGCTCTCGTCCCACCACTCGATGGGATTGACCAGCACCCCGTTGACCAGCATGGCAAAATGGAGATGATCACCACCCGCCATGCCGGTGGTGCCGGTGGTGCCAAGCACGCCGCCTTTTTCCAGCAGATCGCCCACCGCCACCTCAATGCCGGAGAGGTGCGAGTAGAGACTGAAAATCCCCAGGCCATGGTCAAGAATCACCATATTACCATAAATACCCAGATATTCAGCGAAAACCACCTTTCCCCGGTTGGCCGCCTCCACTTTGGCGCGCTGGGTTGAGGCAAGATCGATGCCGAGATGGACCTGCTTGTCAATCTCCTGGTCATTGTAATAGTAGGTGCGGTGGTCGGCGTAGCCTGCCCTGGTACTGCTGCGGGCCATACGTTCGAAACGGCCCTGCCAGAGCTGCTCCGGCACGGATCTGCCGCACACCTCGGCAATCTTCCGGTTATTGGCGATGCGCACCTGGTTATTGATATAGAGATACTTGTCCAGCGGGCTGCCGGTCATCTCGGGATAATACTGGGAAAACTCGGGGATTTTCAGATCCAGAAAACTATCGGGTACAGGTATCCTGTCGGATTTGAAGTTCGCCTTCTTCAGCAGCATGCCAAAGGGGGCCCGGCCGATATTGCCTGCCGCATCCACCGCCTCCACCTGGGCGTCCTTGATCTGTACGGTATCAAAGGGAAGACCGATGGTGGCGCCGAACAGCTCTTTTTTACCCGCCACCGGAAAACCGGGATGGAAATAACCGCCCACCGAAACCCCGTGCCGGACTACCGGCTCACTGATGGTATAAAGGACCAGACCAGCCCCGCCCGGCTTGATGTACTGGGGTGAATCCATTCTGGTCACCCTGGGCGGCTGGGTGTCGAGCTTTACCGGGAAAACAGACTGCACGATGTTGCCGCGCAGCAGGTTCCAGTAAGAAAAATCCTGGGCGGTGAAAACAATCTCCGCTGCTCCGTCCTGCAGACCCAGGGCATTGGTGTCGATGGTGACCTGCCCCGCAACCCGGCCCGGACCGGCGGCCCGGAAATGACCCTGTCTGGTGAAATTCTGCTCAAAGAGCACCTTCAGCTGGTCGCCCTGGCGGATAAGGACATCGACATGTCGCAGGCCGCTTTTGCTGTCCGCCACGACAAAATCAATCTGCCGCCGGGTGCCGATCAGCTCAAGCTGGCCGGCCACCTCAAGCTGCGGCTTTTCCCGTTCGAGCAGAATAATCAGCGCAACCACACCGGCGGCCAGCAGCAGCGTCAACAGAACAAACAAAAAGAAAGGTTGCTTTCGTGAAGATCTATCCAAACGCAGTGAACTCGCCATCGTAAAAAAAACCTCTGGACCGGCCGGGCCGGGAAATAGTAAAAGATTGCAAAAACAAATACGCAACGGGGTAAAACCTTACCATATCCCTCGCTAAAATAAAACCTTTGCTGCCCCACTTCTTTACGTTACATTCTTTTTATTTTCCATCATGACTGCAGACCACCATTTTCATACCATCATCATCGGCGCCGGTCCCGGCGGCCTTGCCTGCGCCGCAGTGCTGGCCCGGGAAGGCATTGACGTCCTGGTGCTGGAACGCCGCCGGCGCATCGGCGCCAAGGTCTGCGCCGGCGGCGTTACCTGGTCAGGGCTGGCCCGCCATCTGCCTGATGAATTGATCGAAAAACCCTTCAGCAGCCAGCACATCCGCACCGGCCGGCAGCAGACCGTCATCTCCTCGCCGGAGCCGATCATCTCCACCATCAACCGGGAAAACCTCGGCCAATGGATGGCCGCCCAGGCCGCCCGGGCCGGGGCAACCATCAGGACAGGCACCCAGGTTACAGCCATCACCGCCAACGAGGTGCTGACAAACTCCGGCCGCTTCACTTACGACTTTCTGGTGGGCGCGGACGGCAGCAATTCCCTGGTGCGAAGATTTCTGCGGATTCCCGTTGTGCACCTGGGCGCTGGGGTGCAGTATCTGGTGCCCGGCCACTTTGATGAAATGGTCTGGCATCTTGACCCTGACCGGTTTGCCACCGGCTATGCCTGGATTTTCCCGCACAGGAACCTGGCCTCGGTGGGCGCCTACGTCAACCGGGCCGATATGCCGCCCAGGGTTCTCCAGGAAAAATTACACCACTGGATGGCTGGACATGGTATGAATATGGCGGGACTGAAGGCCGAGGCCGCTACCATCAATTTTGATTTCCGGGGCTTTCACTTCGGCAACCGCTTCCTGGTGGGCGACGCGGCAGGCCTGGCCTCCGGGCTGACCGGCGAGGGCATTTATTCCGCCGTCTGTTCCGGGGAGGCGGCAGCGCGGACCATTATCGATCCGGGCCATCAGGACGCCAAACTCGCCAGGCTTATCAAGAAACACCGGCAACACCGCGGGCTGCTGCGCCTCTGCGGCGCCAACCGCCAGTTTGCCAAAATTATCCTGGAGTCGCTGGTTGCCGCGCTCAGAGCAAAAATCATCCATTTCAGCGCCCTGGAAATGGGCGAATAATCAGAGATTTCTTTGCAGAAAAGTGAACTTTTCCACGCTTTTCGCTATCATACTCAGCAAGGCAAGGAAACTGACCGAACAATCTCTTTATGGCAAAAGGCATGAAAACAAAAAAGACCCTGATCTACAACCTGATCTTCCTGGTATTCTGCGGCGGCGTATTCTATTTTCTCTGGAGCGCCCCGCCGGAAACCACCGCCTTTCTCCCCCATGATGACAAGCACGAACGTTTTTTCCCCATGGGCAAGAAAGAGGCGGAAAAATTCTGTGAAGAATGCCACAACCCTGACGGCGAGTCGCCGCTGCCCCCGGATCATCCGCCCAAATACCGCTGCCTTTTCTGCCACAAGCGCGCCCAATAAACCCCTTGCCTGCTCTGCTGATGCATCCCTCCGTCAAACTTCCCCTGGACAATCCGGCCAGCACGGCTGCTTTCGGCCGCCATCTGGGCGCCAGTGCCCAGGCTGGCGACATCTTCACCCTGACCGGCGATCTCGGCAGCGGCAAAACCACGCTGACCCAGGCCATTGGCCAGGGCCTGGCCGTGCCGGCCGGCTGCTTCATCACCAGTCCGACCTTCAGCCTGCTCCACGAGTATCCTGGCCGTATCCCCCTCTATCATATGGACCTCTACCGCCTGACCAGCCCCGAGGAGATAGCCGAGCTCGGCTTTGAGGATTATCTCTACGGCGAGGGACTGACGGTCATTGAATGGCCTGACCGCCTGCAGGACCTGATGCCCGCCAGCCGGCTGGACATCCGCCTCACCTTTACCGGCGAAAACAGCCGGCTGGCCTGGCTCACCGCTTACGGCGCCATGGCGCCCCGCCTGCCATCCTTCCTGCCCGAATAAAAAATTTGACTTTTTGCCAGGGAAAAGAAAATACTATTCTTTAGAGCCTCTTGCAAAATGAACATCTACTCCGATCGGCTAAAAATAACCTGCGCGGCCATCCTGGTGAAATCGTCCGGAGCGTAGCGCTGCTACGCTTCCGGGCGATTTCACCACTCATCCTTGCCCAGAATATTTTTCTCTCGATCTCGCTACAACGTTCATTTTGCAAGAGGCTCTTTATTTACAGTTCAACTTTCCGGCTTGATCTATTTTGTCGAAATACTGGTATTTTTGTGACATGGTTGCTGTTCTGATCTCCGTCATGGGAATTCAGAAGACAGGAGACAGAATTCAGAATGATTGATTTTGTTACGTTTTATTCTGGCTCCTGATTTCTCCGGGAACAAGCTCCCGCTGACCTGGAAATATTTATTCAATTTCAAAAGAGCCTCTTGCAAGAGGCTCAAAATATTAACACAAATCAGCAAGTTGAGATGTTTTCTTCTGGTTCCTGACTTCTGCCTGCTCAACGGACAATGGAAAGCAAACAGCCGATCACCATTCTCATCGTCGATGACACCCCGATCAATCTCAAACTCCTGCAGATTTCGCTGGAAAGGGAGGGGTACAGGGTAATTTCCGCCGGTAACGGCCTGCAGGCCCGGGAACTGGTGCTGGCCCACCTGCCGGACCTGATCCTGATGGACATCATCATGCCCAAGGAGAGCGGTTTCGAGGTGCTGGAAAAACTGCAGAGAAACCCGAAGACCAATGCCATCCCGGTGATCTTTCTGACCGGCAACGACGATCTCTCCTCCAAGGTAAAGGGCTTTGAACTGGGGGCGGTGGATTACATCGTCAAGCCCTTCAATACCACGGAAGTCCTGGCCCGCGTCCGCCTGCACCTGAAACTGAGCCTGGCCACCCGGGCCCTGGTAAAACGGCAGTCGGAAAAGCTCAAACAGATCCATGACGCCCAGGCCGCCATGCTGGTCAATCCGGCGGATCTTCCCCGGGCCAATTTCGGCATCCATTACGCTTCACTGCATGAGGCCGGCGGCGACTTCTATGATGTGCTGCAGGTCTCGGACAACATCTCGGTTTACATGGTGGCCGACGTCTCGGGCCATGATATCGGCACAAGTTTCATCACCGCCGCGGTAAAGGCCCTGATCCAGCAGAATTCATCGCTGATTTACAGCCCTTTCGACACCATGACGATGATGAACAGCGTGCTCATCGATATTCTGCCCGAGGCCAAATATCTGACCGCGGTTTACGCCCGCCTGAACCGGCAGACCCTGGTCATGTCCCTGGTCAACGCCGGCCATCCGCCGGTGCTCTATGTGCCGGTCAAGGGAGCTGCCGAATTTATCCCTGCCCGGGGCACGCCGGTGGGTATTCTGCAAGATGCCTATTTCGATGCCTGCGACATGAAGGTAAGCCAGGGCGACCGTTTCTTCATCTATTCGGACGGACTGCTGGAACGGGTGGGAGCACGACAGGTGTGGACCTCATTGATCAATGACCTGCTGCCGCTGGTCGAGGAGATACGTACTGTTCCGGTGCAGCAGGCGGCAAAACAGCTCAACGACAGGGTGCTCGCCCACAAAAGCGAGCCCGATGATGACATTGTCATCATGTCCATTGAGGTTTGAGATGGAGGATTTCTTCTGCAGCCAGACCGGCAGCTCCATCGCCTGCAACTTTGCATCCAGCCTGGTAAATATCGACCGCACGGTTGACGCCGTAAAAAATTTTCTGGACCGCAGAGACATTGTCATCAGCCAGTTCGAACTGGTTTTTGTCTTACGAGAGGCGCTGAACAACGCCGTGATCCATGGCAACGACAACGACAGCAGCCGACGGGTGGACTGCACCCTGCGTCTTGCCCGGAATACCATAAACATAACCGTAACCGATCAGGGCAAGGGCTTTGACTGGCGGCGGCAGTTGGGCAGGACGCCGGTTGCCACCAGCACGACCTCCGGCCGGGGGCTCAATGCCATGTTGCGCTACGGCTTTGCCATGCGCTTCAATGCCGCGGGCAATACCCTTTATTTAACAAAAAAAATCAGATAATGTATACTGATGGATATGTCAGGATTTCAACCCCCTCATTAAGGAAGCAGGACCATGAGTCATATTGAAAGAAAAAACGGCGTGGTTACCATGAAGCCGGGGATAGACATTGTCGCCTCACAATGTGCCGGCCTGAAACAGGAATTTCTGGAAATCATCAACGGCGGCGAAAACAAGATCATCATCGACCTTGCCGGCACCGAGATGATCGATTCATCGGGCATCGGCCTGTTGATCTCCATCCGCAACAGCCTGGTAAATTACGGCGGCGGCGAGATCGAATTACTCAATTTATCTGGGGACCTCAAGCAGCTCTTCAAGGTGATGAAACTGGATAATCATTTTAAAATCAGCTGAAAATCCGGGCATGAGGACAGTAACGGGAAAAGAGCTGAGGAGAATGCGCAATGCCCCTGATTGAAGATGACGAAACCCTGCTGGCTTTTGTTGAGGAATCGAAGGAACACCTGGATGGCATTGAAGCCGACCTGCTCGCCATTGAGGAGGCCGGCGCCAATATTGATGTCGACCGGGTCAACAAGGTTTTCCGCGCTGTCCACTCGCTGAAGGGTGGAGCCGGTTTTCTCGGCCTGGACAAGGTCAAGGACCTGGCCCATGCCGCGGAAAACCTGATGAATCTCATCCGGAACGGGGAGCTTACGCCCACCCCCGTCATCGTCAGCACCCTGCTTGACGCCACCGACCTGCTCAGCACCATGATCAACCATGCCGCCGGCAGCAACGAGGTGGATATCTCCGCGCACCTCGCCGCCCTGCAGCGGGCAGTAGCCGCCAACCTCGACGAGGAGGTGAAGCCGACCCTGGACCATGCCATTGTCCTGGGCTCCCCGGCCGTGCCGGATCTCTTCCACATCAGCGAGTTTGAACTCAATACCGCCAGCAAAGGGGGCAACAACCTCTTTATCCTTGAATACGACCTGATTGCCGATATCGAGCAGCAGGGCAAGACCCCCCTGGCGGTTATCCGGGAACTGCAGCAGACCGGCCAGTTGCTTGACAGCCGGGTGGACATCGCCTCGGTTGGCGATCTGAGCGCTGATTTCGAGTCCATGCGGATCCCTTTCTTCGCCCTGTTTGCCACCATCATGGAAATCGACCTGCTGACCGGTTTTCTTGGCCTCGACCCTGCCAAGATACATCCTCTCTCGCTTGACGAAATTCTCTCCTCCGCCGGACAGGGCGCAGCCGGCCGAGCCGCCCCGCCGGCACCGGCAGTGCGGCCCGAGCCGGCAGTGGCCGCCCTGGCGGTTGCCGCGCCAGCCGCCGCCCCCCTGCCGCAGCCGGAACCGGAGCCGGTCCGGACCGGCAGGATGGCGGAGATGATCGGGCAGGAGAGCGCCGGCAGACCGGCAACGGTCAAAGCCGCTTCCTCCTCGTCCAGTGAGGCGGCGCAGATCAAGGCCGACACCAGCCTGCGGGTAAGCGTCAAAATCCTGGACAACCTGATGACCCTGGCCGGCGAACTGGTGCTGACCCGAAACCAGCTGGTCCAGGCCGTCGCCTCCCGCAATCAGCAGGGGGTTGATACGGTTTCCCAGCGGCTCGACCTGGTGACCTCCGAACTGCAGGAGGCGATCATGTCCACCCGCATGCAGCCGATCGGCAATATCTTCAACAAATTCAAACGGGTGGTCCGCGACCTTTCCAAGGATCTGGGCAAAGAGGTCAACCTGATCATTGAAGGCGAAGAGGTCGAGCTGGACAAGACCATTATCGAGGCCATCGGTGATCCCCTGACGCATCTGGTCAGAAACTCGGTGGATCACGGCATTGAAGTCCCTGCCGTACGCCTGGGCAGCGGCAAACCCGAAACCGGCCTGCTGCGCCTCAGCGCCTTCCACGAGGGTGGCCAGGTCATCATTGAGATTGAGGATGACGGGGCCGGCATCAACACGGACAATCTGAAGGCCAAGGTGCTGGAAATGGGTCTCTATGACCGGCTCCACCTGGAGTCCATGTCCGCCAAGGAATTGAACAAACTGATCTTTACCCCCGGCCTGTCCACGGCCAGGGAGGTAACCGATGTTTCAGGCCGCGGGGTGGGCATGGATGTGGTCCACACCAATCTTTCCAGACTGGGCGGCGTCATCGATATCAAATCTTCCCTGGGCCTGGGCACCACCATCACCATTAAACTGCCGCTGACCCTGGCCATCATCCCCAGTCTGATTGTCACCTGCCAGCTGGAGCGTTTCGCCATCCCCCAGGTCAACCTGGTCGAGCTGGTGCGGGTGCCGGCGGCCCAGATCAAGGAGCGGATCGAAAAAATCGGCGACGCGCTGGTCATTCGTCTGCGGGGCGAACTCCTCCCCCTGGTCCATCTGCGTGACGCCCTGGACATCAAAGACCCGGTTTATGTTGATCCTGCCAGTCGGGAAATCAAGGATGAACGCCGGGTAAACATCTCCGATCCCCGTGGCAATGGAAAAAACAGAGCCCCCGCCGCGGGTACCGAAAACGAAGAACAACAGTCGGAATTTATTGAAAAACGCGAGGGCGGCGACCGCCGAGTCAACCCGTTGAGCGCCTATAATATCCTGGTGCTCGCCTCCGGTGATTTCCATTACGGCCTGATTGTCGATCAGCTGCTTGATTCCGAGGAAATCGTCGTCAAACCGCTCGGCTCCCATCTGCGCAACTGCAAATGCTATGCTGGCGCCACCATTCAGGGCGACGGCAAGGTTGCCCTGATCCTTGACGTGGTGGGCATCAGCACCAAGATGAAGCTGAACATGGTGGCGGACAAGGTCAAGACGCAGATGCAGCAAACAAAGGATGTGAAGACCGGCCTGGAAGACTCGCAATCGCTGCTGATCGTCAGGAATGCGCCTGATGAACAGATGGCCATCCCCCTTGGCCTCGTCTCCAGAATTGAAAGGATCAAAACCGCGGAAATCAAGGTAACCGCCGGCCGCCGGAACATCAAGTACCGGGGAGGAAGCCTGGCTCTTTTCGGTGTTGACGAGGTGGCCAGCGTCGGCATGCGGGATCCGGACGCCCAGTCGTGCTATGTGGTGGTCTTTCCCATGGCGGGCCGTGAGGTCGGCATCATGGTCAGCCAGATCGTCGATATCCTTGACGCCAAACTGAGGATAGACGATGTCACCCACAGGCAGCCGGGCATTCTCGGCTCAATGCTTATCTTTGATGAGATCACCCTGCTGGTCGATCTCTACGGCGTGGTGGCCGGCGTCATGCCCGAATGGGCTCTTATCAAGGCCCAGTCCGAGAGTAGCGATGACAATAAATTTAATATCCTCATTGTTGAAGACTCCAGGTTCTTCATGAACCAGCTCGAAAATTTCGTGAGCGAGGCAGGCTACCGCGCCTTCACCGCGGAAGACGGGGTGGAGGCCTTAAAGGTGCTTGGTGAGGAAAAGATCCATCTGGTGCTGACCGATATTGAAATGCCGAACATGGATGGGCTGGAGCTGACCCGCAACATCCGGCGCGACAGCCGCTGGTCGTCACTGCCGGTGATCGCCGTCACCTCCGTGGCCGGGGAAGCGGCCGAACAGAGCGGCAGGCAGGCGGGGGTTGACGAATATCTGATCAAACTGGACCGGGAACAGATCATCGAAAAAATTCATCATTATCTGCAAAACAGAAAATGATAGCAACCGGCGGAGCGGATGTCGTCTCATCTGTCAAGCCGAGGAGTGCGGAAATGCAACAAGCTGCGGGGGAAACATCGCAAAACACCAGGGAACTGGCTATTTTTCAGGTGGGAGAAATGCCGTACGGACTGGAAACCTCCTGGGTGCGGGAAATCATCAAAAACACCCAGATCACCAAAGTCCATCTTGCCCCTGATTATGTCCGGGGCGTCATCAATCTGCGCGGGGAAATTGCCACGGTCATTGATCTGCGCAAGAAATTTTCCCTGGAACCGTTTGCGGACAATAGGGAAACGAAAATTGTCGTGGTGCGGCGCGGCGCGGAAAACATCGGCATCCTGGTTGACCGGGTGCGTGACGTGGTCTGGGCAGACGGCAAAAACATCACCCCGCCGCCCTCCAATATCAGCGGCGTCACCGGGGTTTTCTTTGAAGGCATTTACAAGATGGAAAAGGAGCTGGTGGCCATCCTCAACATCGAGGAACTCCTCAAAACAGACTGAAAAGAGTAAAAATTCAGATTTGAACCGGCAAAAAGCGAAAATAAGACCGGAGCCGATCTGACAATTTCAACAGCTTCATAGTAGATATATAAAGTCTGGAAATGGATGAGATATTAATAAACTCGATATGGCAATCTTAAAAGCTGAATGCTGAAAAAATCTATTTGACACCCGACTTTGGGAATCGCCTAGTAAGGAACACAAAGCTGCTAAGTGGTGGGGTAAGGGGGGAGTCCCCCTTACCCGATTCGGCGATTTTTGCCGTTTGATATAGAATAAGCAGGGCTCAGCCTACTTCCTGAACTTTTTCCTCGCTGCTGCAAGGCCCGCAAGCCCGGTGCCGAGCAACCAGATTGCGCCAGGGACAGGCACTGGATTACCATAAATCCGCGCATAAACCCCGAGCCCTGAATCCTGAGGAACAACCCACCAGCCAGACCACCCGGCTTCCCCTCCCATATTTACATTTAAGGCCTCAGCAGCCATAACCGGAGAGGATAAACCAGATGAGCCCATGCCACCCTGGAACGGTGAACCTACAGGCACCTCAAAGGCGATCCAGTAGGTGCCTGCATCGAGACGTCCGGCATAACCGGATGTTCCCTGCCACCCATAGTATTGATCAGACTCAGACATGAATGTCTTGCTGAAGATAGAAGTGTCCGGGTGCCCCTGGTTATCGCTATAGATTGTGACAAGGACGTTACCGACGACATTGACGCCCAAATAACCCTGCATCTCATCAATGTCATACCCTTGCTTGAGAGTGAACTGGCCCGAGAGCCATTGACTTACCATATCATCTTGTCCCCATCCTCCGACAAGTGATGTAGGCCAAGAATTTGTGGGCGCTCCTGTATCTACTACAAGCGCAGCATTGGCAACAGTTGAGAAACCGAGAACAGCCCCAAAAATGATGATGAAGGATGCCCTTTTCATTGTGTTTATTCTCCTCATTTAGTTACGGTTACGTCCAGCCGAGACCACCCTGCCGAACAGGAACAATACAAGTTCTGCTCGGTCACAACTACGTTTCCACAACCATGATCTAACCCCATCTATTGCTCAAGGCGGTCATGCATGGTGAGTAATTTTGATGATCTATTGGCCTGACGAGAAAAAAAACCCTTTTTTATTGGAAGCAGTTTTTATTCCTTTACATTTTTCAGCCGATGTTATTTTAAAAATAAAATAACATAAGGTAGTTGTGTGCTTTTTTTGCTTTTGGCATCAATCAGTATTTTATTTCCCCAGGTATGAAATCCGGATTTGCGGATTTTTTCCGGAAATTTGTGAAAATATCGCATATTCCCTTACACATACAAACCGTCTTCAAGTTTTAGCGGTATGAGATTTTGATTGATATCAGTGGCCGACTTGACAAATGTGCATTTCCAATAATCCGTTGGGTTGAACCAGGAAAATGAACATCTGGTCATGTAACGATAGCGAGGCAACAAACGAGACAACCATGTCAGCCGTCCCAGTTTTGCGTTTAACAAGAAATAGTTGACACTCGTCAGCCGTTTAAGCGACGGCAGAGTATCGAGAACGATGCTTATAAAGGTCCGGTCAACGGATGGGGCTGATTATGTCGTAATACTCAATCAGGAACATATTGATGACGGCAACCTTAACAGTTTCAGCAAAACCACAAGTTGACCTTCTTCCTGAGCCATTCGCCAGGAAGCGCCATAAAATCCGTTTGAATGACATTCCTGAAAATACGCCAGCGGACAGGGGCATGAATTGGGCAGGAGGGGGACGCTTGTTCGCGATACTTTGCTTAAACGCCCATGTTTATTTTTGTGATGATTTTGGGGACGAGGACATTATGGCCTCATAGTCTCTTCCCCCATGGAAGATGTTCAGAATTATAACGGCCTGTTTTCCTTCATCTACAGTGAAAGCGACAACCGCTTTTTTGTCGATGGGTGTTATTCTCAAATTTTCCATCAAATCGTCCCGCTGTTGCCCCCGAAGCGGGGCAGTTTCCAGTTCGTGACATTTTTGCCGGAGTTTTTCAATGTAGGCCCATGCTCTTTCAGGAAAGCCGCTTTTGTCTGATATATAGCCATAAATATTT
>QZKJ01000096.1 GCA_003605035.1 Desulfurivibrio sp. | reverse complement strand
AACGGCCTCAACCGCCACCGGCAATCTCCTGGTCCGCTACAGCCCGGAAATAACCGCGCTGCATCTCGCGGCGCTGGTGAAAAGGGCGGCTGAGGACTTTCATCTGCAAGGTGCTTCTCCGCCCCAAACCTTGCCGGAGGCCGGCCCCGCCTCCCTGCCCCCGCCAGCTCAACAAAAGCCGCTTGCCCCCGGAACAAGGGAGGCCAGAGCAGCAAACAGCAAACCTTCCGCCCGCAAGAGCGGCAGACAGGCTGCCCCGCGCCCCCCTGCTGGGCGGCCGGAGGTCATCTGGCATGCCAGACCCGCTGCCGCCGCCCTGGAAAAGTTCGCGACCCCCGTACCCGCCGGGCTGCCCAGTGAAGAGGCGGCCAAACGGCTGGCAACCTACGGACCCAATGCCCTGCCGCAGGCCAAGCCCAGATCCGGCTGGAGCATCCTGGTGGAGCAGTTCCGCTCAGGCCCGGTGGCCATGCTGGCCGGCGCGGCGGCCGTCTCGGTAATGACCGGCGGGGTGGCCGATGCGGTGGCGATCATGGCCGTGGTGGGCATCAACGCGGTGATCGGCTATACCACGGAAAGCCAGTCCGAACGGGTCATCCATTCCCTGAAAAATCTGGTAACCCCGCGGGTTCTGGCGGTCCGCGACGGCAAGGTGGCGGAACTGGACGTGCAGATGCTGGTGCCGGGCGATCTCATCGTCCTGCGGCCGGGCCATTATGTCGGCGCCGACGCCAGGCTGATCGAGGCCATGCGGCTCAGCATCGACGAGTCCGCCCTGACCGGCGAGAGCATGCCGGTGGGAAAATCGGTTGAGTGCATCGCCGGCGAGACCATCCCGATCGGCGACCGCACCAATATGTGCTACATGGGGACCCTGGTCACCGGCGGCCAGGGGTCGGCAGTGGTTGTCGCCACCGGCGCCGCCACCGAAATGGGCCATATCCAGCAGCTGGTCAGCGAGGCGGAGACGCCGGAAACGCCGATGTCCAGAGAACTCGACCGGATGGGCAACCAGCTGGTCTATCTTTCCGGCGCCATGTGCGGGGCGGTGTTCCTGCTGGGCCTGCTGCGGGGCACCGGCTTTCTGCAGATGCTCAACATGGCGCTCGCCCTGGCGGTGGCCGCCATCCCGGAGGGACTGCCCGCGGTGGCCACCACCACCCTGGCTCTCGGCATCAGCGAGATGCGCAAAAAAGGGGTGCTGATCCGCCATCTCGGCGCCATTGAGGCCCTGGGGGCCACCCAGGTCATCTGTCTGGACAAGACCGGCACCATTACGGCGAACCGCATGACCGTGGTGGAGATCTATGCCGGGGAAAGCCGTTTCGTCTGCGACCAGGATGTCTGTCTGCCGTCCGGGGCCGCGACCGCGGACTATTTCCAGTGGGAAGCGGCGGCCCTGCTTGCCGTGGTGGCGCTGTGCAATGAGAGCGAGATCATTGCCAGGGACGGCGGCTTCCTGGTCAGCGGCACGCCGACGGAGAACGCCCTCACCTACCTGGCCATCAATCAGGGGATGAACATTCAGCTGCTGAAGGACTCTTTCCCCCTGCTGAAGATGTACCACCGGGCTGACAACCGCAATTTCATGCTCTCCGTCCACCAGATGCCCGCCGGCGCCCGGCTGATTGCCGTCAAGGGCAGCCCCTCCGAGGTGCTTTCCTTCTGCAGCCACTATCTGCTGGCAGGAGAGATCAGCGAACTTTCCGAGGAAAAACGGCTGCACATGCAGCGGGAAAATGAGCGCATGGCCGGCGACGCCCTGCGGGTGCTCGGGGCGGCCTACCGCATGCAGGCCGCTCAGTCGGAGGATGAGCTGGATGACATTCTGCAGGCCGGGCTGGTCTGGGTGGGGCTGGTGGGCATGACCGATCCCATTCGGGAAGGGGTGCCGGCCTTGATGCACCGCTTCCACCAGGCCGGCATCAAGACGGTGATGATCACCGGCGACCAGTCCGCCACCGCCTACCGGGTCGGCAAGTCCCTTTCCTTAAGCGGCAGCGGCCAGCTGAACATCCTGGACTCCTCCTCCTTCGCCAGTCTGGAACCGGAAATGCTCGCCTCTCTGAGCCAGCAGACCAATATCTTCTCCCGGGTCAGCCCGGCCCACAAGCTGCAGATTGTCGAGGCCTATCAGCGCGGCGGCAAGGTGGTGGCCATGACCGGCGACGGCATCAATGACGGGCCGGCCCTGAAAAAGGCGGATATCGGCATTGCCATGGGCCGGACCGGCACGGACGTGGCCAGGGAGATTGCCGATGTGGTGCTGGAGGATGACGAGTTGGAAACCATGATTGTCGCCGTCAGCCACGGCAGAACCATCTACCTCAATGTCCGCAAGGCCCTGGGCTTTCTGCTGTCCACCAATTTCAGCGAGATCCTGGTCTCCTTTACCGCCACCGCCACCGGCCTGGGCCAGCCGCTGAGCCATATGCAGCTGCTGTGGATCAACATGATCACCGACATCTTCCCCGGGCTCGCCCTGTCGCTGGAGCCGCCGGAGGATGACATCCTGCTGCGGCCGCCGCGGGATCCCCACGAGCCGATCATCCGCCGCCAGGACCTCAAGAAAATCGGGGTGGAGGCCTCCATTATCAGCCTCGGCGCCATGGGCAGCTACGGCTATGGCCTGGCCCGGTACGGCATCGGCCCCCGCGCCAGTTCCCTGGCCTTTCTCAGCCTGACCTGCGGCCAGCTGCTGCATGCCCTGCACTGCCGCTCGGAGCAGCACGGCCTTTTCGAACTGGGGGAGCTGAAACGCAATAAATATCTGAACCTGGCCCTGGGCGGCTCGTTTGCCCTGCAGCTGCTTGCCATGTTTGTGCCGGGCCTGCGGTCGCTGCTGGGCATTGAACGGATCGGGCTGGTGGATGCCGTGGTGATCGGCGCCGGCGCCACCGCCCCGCTGCTGGTCAATGATGTGTACAAGAGATCACGCAGAGCAAAGGAAACCAAGCCATGAAAAAGGATTTCATCTTCACCTCCGAATCGGTCACCGAAGGACATCCTGACAAGATCTGCGACCAGATCGTTGATACCATCGTAGACCGCTTTCTGCAGGTGGACCCACTGGCCTATGTGGATGCCGAATGCGCCATCGCCCAGGCCATGGTTTTTATTGCGGCCCAGTTTTCCTCCACGACCATTGTCGGCATCCCGCTGGTGGCCAGGGAGGTGATCAGCCAGGCGGGGTACAACAGCGAAGAGCTGAACGGCAAGACCTGCACAGTGCTGACCAGCCTCAAGGAACTGCCCCCGGAAGTCGGCCGGCGGCTCGACGAAAGCGCCTTAAGCGATGACGAACTGGACCGCATCATGGTGCGGCATCAGGTCAACGCCTTCGGCTATGCCTGCACCCAGACCCCGGCCTTCATGCCGCTGCCGATCTGGCTGGCCCACAAACTGGCTCGGCGCATCACCGCCGCCCGCTACACCACCCTGCCCTTCCTGGCCCCGGACGGCAAGACCCAGGTCAGCGTGCAGTACCGGGGCGGCAGGCCCTGCCGCATTCACAGCCTGACCCTGCAGATCTGCTTTGACAACTCGACCGCGCCCCCGCTGAGCCGACAGCTGGAAGAGCTGATCATGGAGCAGATTATCGAGCCAGCCTTCTTCAAGGAGCAGATTGTGCCGGACGCCGACACCCGCATCCATATCGAAACCGACAACACCTTGGTCAGCGGCGGCCCCATGGCCCATTTCGGCCTGTCCGGCAGGAAGACCGCCATTGACACCTACGGAGAGTTCGCCAGAAACAGCGGTTCCGCCCTGAGCGGCAAATCGCCGGTCCGCATCGACCGTATCGGCACCTACATGGCCCGCTATGCGGCCAAGAATATCGTCGCCGCCGGCCTGGCCGACGAGTGCGAGCTGCAGCTCAGCTATTCGGTGGGGCTTTGCCGGCCGGTCAGCGTGCAGGTGGAAACCTTCGGCACCGGCAGGATAGAGGACAGCGCCATCGCCACCCTGCTTAACCGCCACTTTGACTTCCGGCCCTTCAGCATCATCAAGGATTTCAAGCTGCGCTCCATGCCGGGCACCATCAAGGGGGGATTCTACCGCAAGCTGGCCGCCTATGGCCAGGTGGGCCGCATGGACATCGGCCTGCCCTGGGAAATGACCGACAAGGCGCCCCTCCTGCGGGAGGAGCTCAGGAAAAATAAGTGTGGCTGACGTGATGCGGCATAGAGTGTCAATCGTCAACCACAAGGGCGGGGTGGGGAAAACGACCTCGGCGGTCAATATCGCCGCCGCCCTCGGTGAGCTTGGCCGCAGGGTGCTGGTCATCGATCTTGATCCGCAGGGCAGCGCCAGTGTGATGCTGGGGGTGGCGGCTGACGGGGAGAAACTGCTCCTGGCCCTGCAACGGACCCAGGCCCTGCCGGTCACCCGGGTGGCCGGGGCGGGGATTGATCTGGTGGCCGCCGGTCCGGAGCTGGTCAAGGCCCGCCAGCGATTCACCGGGTCCCTGGGCGCCGAACTGCTGCGGCGCTGCCTGACGCAGACCGCGGGGGACTGGGAATGGATTGTCATCGACTGCCCGCCCAGCCTCGGCATTCTCACCCATAATGCCCTGCTGGCCAGCACGGAGATCATCATCCCGGTGGAGACCAATTTCCTGGCCTTTGCCGGCATCAATCAGATGATGGAAACCATCAGATCCATGCAGTCGTCCAACCGGGATCTTGCCCTGCGGGCGGTCATTCCCTGCCGGGTGCACAGCAGAAGGAAAATTCACCAGGAATTCCTGGCCAGGCTCAACAGCCTGTTCCCCGGCAAGGTTGCGCCGGCGGTCAGGGAAAACGTGGCCCTGGCGGAAGCGCCCGCCCATGGGCAGCCGGTGCTGACCTATGCTCCCGGCTCAAACGGCGCCAGTGATTACCGTCAGGTGACCAGGTGGCTTGCCGGGAACTGACCCTGCCGCCGCCTGCCGCCGGGCGGGAGGGATTTCCCCGCGGCTCCCGCCCGAGGGCGCGGCAATCAAGCAGTTTTCGGGGCTGCCAGCGCCGCCTGCACGGCAGCAATGAGTTGTTCCTTGCTCATGGCCGACCGGCCGGCAATCTTCAATTCCTTGGCCCGGTCATAGAGGGCGGCCTTCGACAATCCCGCCGGGGCTTTACCGCCCCTGGCAACGGGTTTGCGCTGGCGTTTCGCGGACTTCGCAGCGGGCGCGGAGGAAGCCGGGGCAGCCGCCTCCATTGCTGCGGCACTGACCGCGGCTGGCGCTACGACCGCCGCCGCCTCCATCGCAGCGACACTCGCCTCGGTCGGCGTAAACACGGTGGCCCCCTGGCCGGCAATCTCGATTTCCGCCTCAGACTGCTCTGCGCCGGCCTCTCCCCGGGCGGCTTTTTTGAGCCGGCTGCGCAGGGACTGATAGCCGCGCTCCGCCTCTTTGACCAGCGGCTTGGCCACGCCGGTCAGCAACGGAACTGCGACAGCCAGCCCAACGTAAACTCCAAGACCCCAGAGCGCCATGGTTGCCGAACCTTTCAATAACCCATTTTCCAATAGTGCCATATCCTCCTCCTCTCGGTTGCAGGCAGGGCGAAGCATGTTGGCCGGGCCCTGCCGCTGTTTACTCATTCATCTGGAGAGCGTTGCCAAGACAAAAGTTAATCTGTATTTCCGCCAATGTACTTTCTTACGATATCGCATAGTACCAGAACTTCCTGACTTTTGGCAACCGTGCCGGCCGGGCACCTGCTTTTTTTGCCGCCTTGCTGGGGAAACTCTGCCATGATCACCTCTGTAGCCCATATCTGGCTTGCCTTTCTGGTCTGTGTTGCGGTGATCGGTTTTGCCGGGGTCAAACTCGCCTTCTACGGCGACGTGATTGCCGACAAAACCGGAATGGGCGGCACCTGGGTCGGGGTGATCATGCTGGCCACCGTCACCTCGCTGCCGGAACTGGTTACCGGCGTGGTGTCGGTGAGCGCGGCCGACTTTCCCGATATCGCCGTGGGTGATCTGCTGGGCGCCTGCGTGTTCAACCTGGTGATCCTGGTCCTGCTCGATTTTCTGCATCGGGGCAAAACCCTGTACCAGGAATCCGGAGAGGGCCACGTCCTGTCCGCCGCTTTCGGCATCCTGCTGACCGGCTTCGTCGGCTTCAACATCTTCGTCTCCCACAACGGCACCCAGCCTCCCGCCCTCCTGCATATCGGCCTCTATACCCCGATTATCATGATCATGTACGCTGCCGGGGTCCGCACCGTCTTCCGTTACGAGAAAACGCATGTGGCCGCTTTCACCGATCATGCGCCGGACCAGTGCCCGCACCTGAGCCTGGCCCAGTCCATCCTGCGCTACTGCCTGGCCGCCCTGCTGGTGGTCGGCGCCGGCATCTGGCTCCCCTTCATCGGCAACCGCATCGCCCTGGCCATGCAGTGGCAGCACAGCTTTGTCGGCACCGTCTTCATCGCCATCGCCACCACGGTGCCGGAGCTGGCGGTCTCGGTGGCCGCGGTGCGCATCGGCGCCTTGGACATGGCCATCGCCAACCTGCTCGGCAGCAACATGTTCAACATGTTCATCCTGGCCCTGGACGACCTGTGCTACACCTCCGGCCCGCTGCTGACCAGGGTCTCCAGGGCCCACGTGGTCTCCAGCTTTTCCGTGATGATCATGACCGGGCTTGCCATCATCGGCCTTTTCTACAAACCCCGGGGACGGGTGCTGCGGACCGTCGGCTGGACCAGCATCTTTCTTTTTTCCTGTTATCTGCTCAATTCCTACATGCTCTATCTCTTCAGCCGCTGATTTCCGCCCTCACCTTTCCCTTGACTTCCTCATTTTTTGTCATTAAGTATAGGTAAATTTTCAGGCGCTCTTAACCGAGCTTAATAGGGAACCCTGTGGAAATCAGGGACGGGCCCGCCGCTGTAACCGGGGACGAAAACCGCAGTATGTCACTGGCTTTTTGGTATCTGCACGGGATGCTATTCCGTTTGGAACCGGGCTGGGAAGACGCGGACATTAGAGTAATCCGGAAGTCAGAAAACCTGCCTGCAAACCATATTGGTCTGCTTCCGTGGACAAGGAGCAGCGATGTGTATCTGAGGACAAAACAGGGAATCCCCGGATCAATTTTATTGGTCCGGGGATTTTTTTTGTCATGCGGCAAAGCATCCCCCGGGCTGGCAAAACCCAAGGCAGGCAAGGAGGATACAATGGCCACCAGAGAGCAATCTTTCTGCAAAATCACGCTGTTTCTCATCAAGGACTGGGATTCCTTTCAGATCGCCATGCGCGGCTGTCTGCACGGCGGCAGCCGGCGCGACACGCAGCCACGAGCAGAGCAGGGGGGGAAATGATGGCAAAGGGAGAAATCGCATCCCTGCTCCTCCTGACCATGACCGTGCCTGGGCTGGCGCTGGCCGCGGAAACCGGCGGCACACCCGCGGGCGCAGCGGCCCTGGATGAGGTGGTGGTCACCGCGGCCCGGGTCAGCGAGTCGGTGCGGGAGGTCAGCGCCGATGTCCTGGTGATCGGCCCGGAGGAGATCGCCGCCTCGCCGACCCGCAACGTGGGCGAGCTGCTGGCGGACAAGGGGCTCGGTTCGGTCAGCCGCTACCCCGGCGAACTCATTTCGCTGGACCTGCGCGGCTTCAAAACCGCGCCCTACGGCAATGACCTCAAAGCCCATGTGCTGGTCCTGCAGAACGGCCGCCGGGCCGGCACCGGCAACCTGGCCAAGATCATGACCGCCAACGTGGAGCGCATCGAGGTCATCCGCGGACCCGGCGCGGTCCAGTACGGCTCGGCGGCCATGGGCGGCGTCATCAACGTCATCACCCGCCGGGGCGAAGGCCGCCCCTCGGCTGCGCTGTCCGGCACCATCGGCAGCTTCGGCTACGACGAAGGCGGCATGCGGGCCGGCGGCGAACAGGCGGGTTTTGATTTTTCCGGCAGTTTCTCCCGCGCCACCATGGATGATTATGACACCGGCGCAGGCGACCGCTTCGACAACACCGGCTATGACCATATCGATCATTACTCGCTCAACGCCGGCTACAGCTTTCTTGAGCGCCACCGCCTGGGCGCCATCTTCACCCGCTATTACGGCGACGAGATCGGCAGCCCCGGCTATCTGAGCAGCAATGATCTGGACAACAGCAAGGACTCGGCCAACCATTCCCTGGACTTTATCTATGACGGCGCAAGCCTTGATCAGGTCTATGCCTGGCAGCTGCGCTACTTCACCGGCACGGACGAGGACACCTGGTTTGATCCCACGGCCAGCAACGCCAGCGGCTGGGACGACGGCATCCCTTACGGCAACAAGACGGATATCAGCGGCGCCCAGGCCCAGGCCAGCATGGAGCTGGACACGGTGCGGCTGACCGGCGGGCTCGACTGGCTGGACTATGAATCAACCAGCAGCGCCGATCCGGCCGAGACCGATTCGGAAAATTACGCCGCCTTCCTGCTGGCCAAGGCGAAATTCATGGAGGAGCGGCTCATTGTCGACGGCGGCCTGCGCTACGACGCTTTTGATCTGGAGGTGGTGGAGCCGGCGGGCAGGAGCGAGGACGACACCAATGTGGCGGCCAGCGCCGGCCTGGTCTATCTGCTCTCCGACAGCCTGAAACTGCGGGCCCACTACGGCGAGGCCTTCATCATGCCCGGCGCCGACGAGCTGGCCGCCGATTTCCTCTCCGACTTCGGCGTCCATTATGTGGGCAATCCGGCCCTTGATCCCGAATCGAGCCGCACCTACGAGGCGGGCGTCAATTATGAGCAGGCCGGCCTGTCCGCTGGCCTTGGCTATTTCTTCACCCGCTACCGCGACAAGATCGAAAGCGTGGCCAGAGGCTCCGTGCAGACCTGGGAGAACGTCGGCAAGGCGGAAATCTCGGGCTTTGAAGGAGAACTCGCCTGGGATCTGGGCGCCCGCTACGGCTGGTCCTTTGAGCTCAGGCCCTACGTCAACCTGACCTGTCTCGACCGTTTCGAGGATCTGGACAGCAACGAAGACCTGAAATACGTGAGCGACTGGAACGCCGCCTACGGGATTTCCGCCAGCGACTACCAGGGTTTTACCGCGCGGCTGAACTTCGCCTATACCGGGGAGCAGACCATCGAAGACTGGGAGATCGGCGCCTTCCCGGCCCCGGTCAGATCCCATGGCGGCTTTACCGTGGCGACGCTGTCGATCAGCCAGAAGATCCTTGATTTTCAGGAGAGAGGTTCGTTCACCCTGAGCGGGGAAGCGACTAACCTGTTTGATACTGATTACGCCTATGTCAAGGGCTATCCCATGCCGGGCAGAATGCTCTTTGTCACGTTAACCTATACCTATTAAGGGGCATGGCGGGCTGATGAAAAGTCTTCTGCTGGCCGGCACCCTTTCGCTGACGCTGCACAGCGCCCTGATGCTGGTTAAATTCGACAGCCAGGGAGAGTTGCCGCCCCGACCTTTGCCGCAGGTAATTTCCATTGATCTGCAGGCGGTCCGGGAGGCGGCCCCGCCAATGCAGCAGGCAAAGGCCATCAGCGAACCGCCGGTCGTGAAACAAGCGGCCAGACCCAAGGTGAAGCGGGCTGTCCGGCCCGTCAGCCCGCCCAAGCCTGTTGCCCCCAAAAAGAGCGAAGAAGAGCAGCCGGTTGTTGCCGCCGGAACGACGGCAACCGCAGAGGAGCAGGCTGCCGGTCAGCCTGCACCGGACCGGCCGCAAAGCGGGAAAGAGGGGCAGAGCGCGGCAGCCTGCCTGGCCGCCCGGCCCGCGGCAGGACCGCAGGGCGGGTCCGGGCCGCAAGACATCAAAGCCGCCCCGCTATACCGGCGCAACCCGCCGCCCGACTACCCGGCCCTGGCCCGCCGGCGGGGCCTGGAAGGCGCGGTGCAGCTTGAGGTGCTGGTCAACAGCAGCGGCGGGGTCAATGAGGTGCGGCTGGCGGAGAGCAGCGGCCATGACCTGCTGGACCGGGCCGCCATGGCAGCGGTGCAGAGCTGGCTCTTTGCGCCGGGCAGGAGAGGGGAGCAAACCATCGACATGTGGGTGCGCGTTCCCATCCGCTTTGCCCTGCATGACTGACATTTATGCAAACGAAAACAGCCAGCCAGACATGCGCCGCCCTGCGCACCTTGGTGAGCCTTTGCCTACCCGCCATCACCGTTCTGCTGCTGGCGGGGACCCTGTCTGCCGCGCCTGCCGCGGCTGAGGTCTTTGTCGATCAGGTGGGCCGCCGGGTGGAGATGCCGGCCCCGCCCCAGCGTATCGTTTCCCTCATGCCGAGCATCACGGAAATCGTTTTTGAACTGGGGGAGGGCCACCGCCTCAAGGGGGTAACCCTGTACAGCGATGAGCCGCCGGCCGCGGCAGAGTTGCCCAGGGTCGGCTCCTACGTCAATCCCGATCTGGAAAAAATCGTCAGCCTGCGGCCCGACCTCTGCCTGGCGGTGCGGGACGGCAACCCCCTGCAGCTCGTCGAGCGGCTCAGCGAACTCGGCATCCCGGTCTACACCATTGATCCGCGGAACCTGACCGAGATCATGGAATCAGTGATGCTGCTGGGCAGGGTGCTGGGCGCCGAGGACAGGGCCAGGGACATTGTCGGCCGGATCCAGACCAAAATCACTGCCGCCGCCCAAAGGGTGGCCCAGGCAGCTGCCCGGCCCAGGGTCTTTTTCCAGATCGATGCCTCGCCCCTGGTCTCGGCCGGCTCAAACACCTTCATCGACCAGCTGATCACCCAGGCCGGCGGCATCAACCTGGCAACAGGCCCCACCGCCTATCCCCGTTACTCGTGGGAGGACGTGCTGCGCATGCAGCCGGAGGTGGTGATCATCGCCTCCATGGCCGGCGGTTACAGCGAGGAAGAGTTGAAGGCCGCCTGGCGCAGATGGCCCGAGGTGCCGGCGGTGCGCAACAACCGGCTCCATGTGGTCAACGCCGATCTCTTTGACCGGCCCACGGCCCGGCTGGCCGACGGACTGGCCCTGCTGGTCGACATCTTTAATAATCCGTGACCGGCGCGACCCGGGCTTTGGCCCGTCATCCTCCATCCGGGACTGAGAATTTTTATGGACCAGACCTTCACCCGCATCGGTAAACGGCTGACGCTGATCTGCCTGCTGCTTGGCCTGCTGCTGGCCGCGGCCCTGCTGCTCGGCGCCGGCCTGGGCTCGTCCAGCAGAAATCCCCTGGCCGTGCTCGATCTGCTGCGCAGCCTGACTGAGCCGGGCACCACCGGCTTCGCCATTGTCTGGAAGATCCGCCTGCCCCGGGTGCTGCTGGCCGCCATGACCGGCGCCACCCTGTCCCTGGGCGGCCTGGTCTTTCAGGTGCTGCTGCGCAACCCCCTGGCTGAGCCATACATCCTCGGCATCTCCGGCGGCGCGGCGGTGGGGGCCATTGCCGGCATGCTGCTCGGCATCCCTTTTTTCCCCGGCGTGACCTTGAGCGCCTTTGCCGGCAGCATGGCCACCCTGGCCATCGTCATGCTGCTGGCCGCAGGGGCCAGGGCCGGCCGCCAGGACTCCCTGCTGCTGGCCGGGGTGATGATGAACGCCTTTGCCGGGGCGGTGATCATGTTTCTCATCTCCATGTCCCAGAGCAGCCAGCTGCATCACATCCTCTTCTGGCTGATGGGTGATCTGTCCATGGCCGAGGCGGCCAGGCTGCCGCTTTTTGCCCTGATCCTGCCCTGTTACCTGGTGATCTTTTTCCTGGCCCGGCCGATGAATGTGCTGCTCACCGGACGGGAAGCCGCGGCCTCCCTTGGCGTGAACGTGCGGAAGATTTCGCTGATCCTGCTGGTCACCGCCACCCTGATGGTGAGCCTGGTGGTCTGCCTGTCCGGCCTGGTAGGATTTGTCGGCCTGGTGGTCCCCCACATCCTGCGGCTGACCATCGGCCCGGACCACCGGCTGCTGGTGCCGGCCAGCCTGCTCGGCGGCGCCTCCTATCTGGTCTTCTGCGATCTGCTGGCCAGGATCCTGCCCGCCAGCGGAGAGCTGCCGGTGGGCATCATCACCGCCATGATCGGCGCGCCGCTCTTTATCATGCTGCTGTGGAGGGCGGCGCGGCAATGATGGCCGTCACCGTTGATCACCTCAGCCTCTCCTATGGCGGCAAAACGGTGCTGCATGAACTGTCGCTTGTTATCGGCCGCGAGGAGTTCTTCATTATCATCGGCCCTAACGGGGCGGGCAAATCCACCCTGCTCAAGGCCCTGACCGCCACGGAAAAAATCGATAGCGGCAGCATCACCCTGTTCGGCCGGCCGCTGCAGGACTACTCCAGGCGGGAGCTGGCCCGGCTGGCCGCCCTGGTGCCCCAGGCAACGGACAGCAATTTCCCCTTCCGGGTGGCGGACACGGTGCTCATGGGCCGCTCCCCTCATCTGGGCATGCTCGGCATGGAACAGGAGGAGGATTACCAGATCGCCAGGCAGGCCATGCAGGCCACCGATACCAGCCACCTGGCCGACCGCACCCTGAACCAGCTCTCCGGCGGCGAGCGGCAGCGGGTCATCATTGCCCGGGCCATCTGCCAGCAGCCGGCCATTCTCTTCCTGGACGAACCTACTGCAGCCCTTGACCTGGCCCATCAGGTCAGCATCATGGATCTGCTGGAAAATCTGCGCAGGGAAAGAAAGATCACCATCTGCATGATCTCCCATGACATCAACCTGGCCGCCATGTATGCCGACCGGCTGCTGCTGATCAAAGAAGGCCGGGCGGTGGTCAGCGGCAGACCCGGCCAGGTGCTGGAGGAAAAACTGCTGGAGGAAAGCTACGGCTGCCGCCTGCTGGTCGATGAAAACCCGGTCAGCGGCACCCGCCGGGTCCTGCCGCTGCCGGCAAAATTCACCGCCAGCCCCGGCAGGCCTGCCAAAAAAGAAGGGTGATCAAGCCAAAACCATCCCCATCAGCCGAGCAAACAAAAAGCCGGGCGCCCGCTTCCTGGGGCCACCCGGCTCTGGTCCGTCCCCCTTTTCCTAACGAAGCAGGGGAGGGCGTTGTTTTACTCAGCTGTTAGTTCAGCGGCGTAATGGACGGCAGCACGAAATTAGCCGGCATCTTGTCCTCAAACCCGTCGGTCAGGGTCTGCAGGAAGGCCACCAGGGCCGCCTCTTCCCGGGCGGTCAGCCTGAGATCGCCCAGTTCGGTGGGGTTGACGTTGACCGCTACCTCCGGCAGAGGCCAGTTTTCCACATCCCTGGTGTTGTAGAAATGGACGATGTCATCCAGGGTGGCGAAATAGCCGTTGTGGGTATACGGGGCGGTCATTTCGATATTGCGCAGGCTGGAAACCCTGAACTTGCCGTCTTCGGTCGGTTCGCTCAGCCGCCCGCCCAGACCGTAATCCGTCGGGCAGTTGACCACCAGGTCGTTGAGATTCTTCGGCACGCCGAGGTTGTCATAGGTGAAGTCGGTAAAGAGCGGCGGGGTGATGGTGCCGTCGGCATTGAACTGGGCCGCGCTCGGATGGCAGGCGCTGCAGTTGGCCTTGCCCTCGAACAGGGCCAGCCCTTCCTCTTCCAGGCGGGTCAGGGTGGCCTTGCCGGCCAGATAGTAATCATACTTGGAGGAGAACGAGGTCAGCCGTTTGGTCTGCTCGAAGGTGGCGATGGCCTGGGCCACCTTATCGTAAAGGGTTTCAATCAGGACGTCATTCGTATAATCGACGGCGCGGAGATCAACGCCATACACCTTCTTGAACAGGCGCCGGTACATTTCCGATTTCGGGTTGTTGCCGTCGGCAATGGCGGCGATGACCGCTGCCGCACTCTCCATGGCCATTTCCACCGGATTAAGGAACGGCCCCTTGGCCTGATCCTTCAGGGTATCGGCCCGGCCGTCCCAGAACTGGCCGCCGCTGAAGCCGTTATCCACATCGCCGCCAAAAACGGGGATGAACGCCGCGTATCCCGAGGGCGGCGCATTGCGGCAGCCGTTCAGGGTCCGGTCCGAGCCCAGGGAAACCGGATAGACCTCCGGCAGGGCGGCGTTGAGCGGGTCAGCCCAGCCGGCTGCCGGGTGGTGGCAGCTGGCGCAGGACTGGTTGTGGTTTTTGGACAGATACTTGTCAAAGTAGAGCATCTGCCCCAATCTCTCCTCTGCCGTCATGGCCGCTGCTGATGATGCCGCCGCCATGAATACTGCCCCTGCCAGAACCGCATTAACAATGATCTTCTTTTTCATTAATTGTCTCCATTATTCATAATTTGTTAATCCCTCTTGCCGCGGCTTCATTAACCGCGGCCTTTCCTCAAAACTCTAGATAGTAACAATAACTGATTTGCAACAAAAAGTTAAATTAAATTTAAGTTAGGATTTCATTAAAATCCTGCGGGACTGGAAAAAAGCAACCGGCTGCCGGCAGCTATTGCCAGACGTGGAAAAACAAGTCTTCCCAGGGCGCATCGATCAGAACCTGGGCTGCTCCAGGCGCTGCCCGGCAAGAATCCGGTCCAGGCTCCGGCTCAGCTGGCCAAGATGGATTTTTTCCTCGTCCGCCATGTGCCGGTAGAATTCCTGCAGTTCCGGTTTGTCGTTTTTCCGGGCCAGGCGGCTGTAGAGATCATAGGCCTGGGTTTCCAGCATCATGCCCAGCTGGATGATATCCTCCATGCTTTCCAGATAATCACTGTAGGCCAGCAGGGTCTTATCCTTATCAAATCCGCCTTCCATGACGGAAACGTTTTCCGGCACGTCCAGGCCGCCCGGCAGCCCCTTCCTGTACTGTTGCAGCAGCTTGGCCATATGGCCGTCTTCGAAGTCCGCCATGTGCTTGAGCAGCCCCTTCTGCTCCCTGCTCTCCACCAGGTCGGCCATGGCCAGATAAAACTGCTTCAGCCCCGCCTCCATGGCATAGGCCATCAGAAAGGCATTGCCAAAGTCATCCGAGATGAAAAACTCCATGCCCTTGGTCTCCTGGCCGGAGAGAAGAAGGCCGTTCCATGCCCTGATGCCGCCGGAAATATTGATCACTTCCGCAAAACCGCAGCCCCGCAGCATCTGACAGGCGGCCCTGCTGCGCAGCCCGTTACGGCAGTAGACCAGGGTCGGCAGCTGCGGGTCGAGCTCGATGATCCTGGCCGGGAGATCGAGAACCGGAATAAGGACAGCGCCTGGCAGGTGGGCCCGCTCATATTCCTTGAACTGCCGGACATCGAGCAGTTGATATTCTCCCACCCGGTGATGCTTCATAAATGACCGCGCCTCTGCCGGTTGCATATTCCGGCCTGAGGTAAAGAGAGACATCCAACTCATGTTTTTTTGCCTCTGTTTGCAAGAAATCCTTGAAGTTGCACGCCTCTGGCTTGAGGTGCATGGCAATAACGGCAGCCCCCCTGCCGGTATTGTCGGCTGATCAGGCCGCAGAACCATTCATCCGCGTGCAACCAGGCGTCTTATCCGTAACCCGTTTTTCCCGGCACTCATGTTCCTTTTTTTACGCATCCCGCCGCAAGGCCACCGAGCAGTCCGGCGATCAACCGGATATTTTTCACATCACGAAAACAGAAAAGCGCCAACTACTGCGAGTGGTTATGCTGCCTGCCCCGGAAAATCAGGTGGACACGTGCCGGTCAACGGAGAGAATAAAGCAACAAGCGTGCCAGTAAACACGATGGCCTGTCTAAAAAAAGGGAATATGTCGGACGGCAATGAGGAGGGGGGAATCGGATACCGCGGAACTGCTCCAGCAAAAGACCGTTCCTCCGACGGGCTGATTGGCTGCCCATTCTCGGAACGGTCTTTTGCCTTCACTCACCTCAAGGGAAAAACGGGGACATGAAGGATCATACAAAACGACCTGACATGCACGGAGAATAAGGAAAATCTCTTTTTTTCCCCTGTTGCTTATCATAACGCCCCGGCATCGGGTGGAAATTGCCGGGGAGCGGTGCTGCGTCTCTGCTGCGGGAACCTCACCTGCTCAGCGCATCGCGCTTCAGGACAGGGCCCGCCTTTTATTATTTCTTGGCCATGGGGGCAGAGGGGACATCGTCGCCGTGGCATTCCATGCAGTTCATCTGGGCGGTGATGCCGTAATCCTTGACCGGCGTATGGGTGCTGGAAGGTTCGTACTTGCCGTCTTTCCAGGCGTTGAGCAGCTCAACCAGATGGTAGGCGTTGCTGGCTGCCACCCGTGCGCACCTGTCTTTCCTCTCCGGGCTGCCGATGGGATACCCTGAGGCCTTCATCCATTTACCGACGGAAACGTGGCACAGGGGGGATTCGGCTGTGGTCTTGACCAGTTCCTTGGTGACTTTGGGGTTTTTCGGCATATACACCGGCATGGATGCCTCTGAATACCACTCGAACATATCCTCACTGATGTGATGCCCTTCCTGTCCGCCGGCGATTCTCGGCCCGATGATGAGATTGGCGACGATGGCCGCGCCGGTATTGGAACCGCATGTCATGCCCCAACCCACCATGCCGCCTTCAAGAAAGACGAAGGAGTCCACCGGGAAAGAGGTGTACGGTTCACCGACTTTTTCCCGTAACTGGCTGAAAACACTATTTATAACTGCTGCGCCACAGAAAACCCGGTACCATTCTTCGTAGGCGATTTCCGCGGTCTTGGCAGGATCGAGTTTTTCATAGGGCCATGGCCATTTTTCGGTAGGGCCGCCTTTTGCCTCAGCGGATTTCAGCAAACCGCCGAAGTGGGCCATGGTCGCACTTGCCGCCAGAACACCGGTACCAATCATCATCTGCCGCCGTGAGACGCCCTTGCCTTCCATTTTCTCCTCTGACTTCATTAATTCTCCTCCATGTTGTTCAGGTTGCAGTTTCTTCCTGCATCGTTTCAGTGGCAGATTCAACCCGTTCATCCGCGAGAAATACGGAAACAGCTGAACCGCCGGCAGGAAGATGTCTCTACTCTGCACCGCGCCAATCATTGGCATGGTGCAAAAGGAATATTTTTGCCCGATACTGCCCGGAACTCGATTTCTATATGACACTATATGGCGAGGTCAGGCGACAGCCCCAGTCATCGTCGCCAGATACCACAATGTGCATCTTTCTAACAAATAATATAGTGCCTGTCAATACCAGGATATCGATTTATTAAAAACATCTGAGCTGTTCAGATCAGATGAGCGGCAGCAAACTTCCCGACCAGTCTTCACTCCACCGCCGGAAGCACGGTTTTCGTGTTTTTTGCTCCTGGAATGGCACAGTTATCTCCCCTGCTCTAAGGATGGCTGCCCCGCCATATTCCGGCAATATTTCCCGAGAAAAGCCAACAGCAGACTTGACCCCTTTCTTTAACTGCGCAGGAAACGCGCGTCCCGCCGGAAACGGCAGGGGTCAGGGGTTTAACCAAGCACGTTGATCATCCACGACACGCCAAAACGGTCTGCCACCATGCCAAAAAGCGGCGACCAGAAGGTTCTGGTCAAGGGCATCTGCACCTGCCCCCCGTCGGCCAGGGCGGCAAACAGGCGCCCGGCTTCGGCCTCGTCGGTCAGCGCCAGGGACAGCGAAAAGCCCTGAAAGGCCGGCTGTCCGGTGCAGCTGCCATCGGAAGCCATCAGGGTAGTATCGCCGATGCGGAGATTGGCGTGCATGATCTTATCCTCAGCCCCCGGCTGGCACATCGCCGGATCAGGGCTTTCCTTGAAGCGCATGAGCGCCGTCACTTCGGCGCCAAGCGTGCCGCGGTAGAACTCAAGCGCCTCTTCGCAGCGGCCTTCGAAAAACAAATAGGTTTCAAGTTGCATAACTTCCTCCTGCTAGACGGTTTTGCGCGGGCTGGAGGAGATCATTTGCCTTTGCCCGCAATTTCCTGCTGATGCGGCGAGCGTCGCAGCAACCTTGCACATCATGGCCTGCGGGTGAGGGTCATCTCCGAGGCCTTTTCTTCCTTGCCTCCCCTGGGGGTGAGGAACATTTCATACTCCATGGTATTGTCATCCACAATTCTGGTCACACTGCGCCAGGTCATGGGACCCCTGACCGGGTCGTCATAGCTGCATTCCTGGGTAATGGTTCTGCCATCCTCGCTGGCGCTGCCCTCAAAATAATAGAGGCCGGTGCTCATGGAGTCGAACCAGACCGAGGCGTACTTTCCCGTATGGTTGTCGTAGGCGAGCAGATTGATGCCGGTGAAGGTTTCCCCCATCATCTCGCCGGTATACACCTGCTGCAGGTAACGGCCGTCCAGCAGCATTGTCTGTTCGCAGGCGCCGACGCTCTCCAGGGGAGGCTGCTCCGGTCCCATCCAGGCCCTGGACCTGGTGTTCCAGCTTCCGGCCAGGCTGGCCAGCAGCCGGTGCGGCACGCCTGGAATCGCCAGCTTCCTGTATGCTTCCATCATCGCCTGCATATCCATGCCGCCTTCCTGCATTGTTTCCTTTTTCATGACATTCCTCCATGTGGGTTATGTTAGAGCCTCTTGCAAAATGAACATCTACTCCGATCGGTTAAAAATATCCTGTGCGGCGTCTTCCTGATGAAATCGTCCTCAACCTAGCATTGCTAGGCTTCCGGGCGATTTCACCACTCATCCTTGCCCAGAATATTTTTCTCTCGATCTCGCTACGACGTTCACCAGCAAATCTAGGTTGTTGCTAGGCAAAGCACGGAAGGGGAGAAAGCAAATATCACACCAAAGCCGACTCCCTGGAGAAGGCAATGGACCGACTGGACAGGATCGGGGCGAGGCAACCAGGGGAGGAGGAAGCACAAAAGCACCCTTTCCCCGCTCGGTCATGCCGGCATGATTTGCCCGGACATCCGCGCAGAAGCTGGATTTCTTCTGAACGTGCTCCGGGTGCTGCGGCAATGGCGAAGGTATTGCGCGATGCGGCAAGAGGCAGGGGAAACATGCTGCCCCCGGAGCTTTTCTGAAGCTTGCTCTCTTCCTAGCAATCTTATCCGTCAGGACGCCTTCGTCTCTTCCCACTGGACCAATTCCTCTTTTCCAGGACGATATCCCTTGTCAGCCACGGGCAATGATACGCATCAACTCAGCATAACCACGCCATATCCCTTGTCATCTAGTCAGCGCGAAGCTCTGGCATTTTCCTTGCTGCTATTCTTTTCCTGAACAGTTTATGCAGTCATTCATCAACACGAAGATAAGCCCGGGGGTGAAAACAGCCACTGCCTGACATTCAAAGTGATAATTATTTTCACCGGCGCCCCCTCCCCCCATTAGAGCCTCTGCAGCCATGCCTGTTCCGCGGCAGCGGCGGCCTTGATCCGGGCCGGAGGCCGGCCGCAGCGTTTTTCCAGCCCCGGAAGAGCCGGGCGTTGCCGTGAAACAAAGTGACCGCGTGGCCCGAGAGGCGGGCAGAAGCCTTTCGCTGCCGCCGCTTACCAAAGAGCAGCTTTGCTGCCTTTTTTTATTAACCACCAACGAGTTCCTGCGGAAAATCAAGGAGGTGAGGAAAACCAGCCGCATGATGAACACTTCTTCCTGCGAAATGACAGCTGACGACCAAAGGATCCATGTGGATCACAAGTGAAAATTGAAAAAGGAGAGAAAAATGAAAAAACAACTGTTTGAATTCCTTATGGTTCTATGTGCTTCAGGCGCCTTTGCCACGGCAAGCCAGGCCGCTCCCCACATTTCCGATTTTGATTCAACCCAGCCCCGGGGTTTCGGCGGGCCGCTGGATCTCGTCAATCCGGATGCCTGCGCCAATGGTCCGGTGCTGAATGCCGCTGGCCAGGATCTCTGCCCGATGATCGATGGCATGCCCGCCCCCCAGTTTCATGCCTCGGTGGGCGGCCAGCAGGAGGAGTTCAATGACTGGAAGGGCATGACCATGGCCAATGCCGCCCGGGATCCCTCGGTATTCGCCACCATGAACGTGGCGAACCAGGACTTTATCAATCTGGTAAATGCCGCGGCCGGCCAGGGCTTTGACATCTTTAACGCCGATCTGCAGGCCCTGGTCGGGGTGGGAACCGCCAGGGAACTCGCTTGTTTCCTGAAAATCTACGAACCGGCCACCCCGGACCCGTGTGTGCCGGGCAATCCCATCACCCTGCTGCCGGAAGAGGAAATCCCGGTAACCGCTGATATCTGCCTGCGCTGCCACGTCCCCACCGGCTGGATGGAAGGACGGTCCGAACCCGCCTCCCCCCATTTCCCCTATCTGCGGGGCCAGTTCTGGGGCGGCAAATTCACCGAATATCCCGGCTGGCCCGGCGCCCCGCGATCAGCTGATCTCACCAGCGAATCCGAAACGGATATGGAAGGGGTCCAGTGCGGTTTCTGCCATCGCACCAACGACAATTTCAAATCCCCCTCAAACTATGACGGCAGCATCAAGCCCAACGGCAACAGCGGGTATTTCGTTTCCCAGTACGATCCTTTTGAAGGGGCCGAGGCCGACGTCGCGTTTGATATACAGGAGAAGGCCGAATTCTGCGGGAGCTGCCACGAGGTGACCAACCCGCTCATCTATACCCAGACCCCGGCATCGCCCACCCCGATGCTGCATCCCCTGGAGCGCACCTTTACCGAGTGGTACTGGAGTTCCTATCGCGGCACCGTGAACTGCCAGGAGTGCCACGAGCCCATGAAATTCGAGGGGGCCCAGACCTGGCTGCTCTATCCCGGCCTGGACCGCCTCTGGGGCGCGGTGGACAAGGTGTGGCTGGAGCCGCCTTTCGATTACACCAGCGGGGTAACCGCCGACCGGACGGATGCCTTCATGAACGCCAGGCTGCGCAACGAGGATCTGATGCGCGACGCGGCTGACATCCAGATTGTCTCCTCAAGCTGGGCCAACGGCTTTCTCACCGTGGAGGTCAAGGTGACCAACAATACCGGCCACAAGCTGCCCACCGGCTTTGCCGAAGGCCGCCAGATGTGGATTCATCTCACCGCCAGGGATGACAACGGCAATATCCTCTATGAGGACGGCGCCCTTTCTCCTGCCGGCGCCCTGCTCAGGACGCCGGAAACCAAGGTCTATGAGTCGGTGGTGCTCGCCGAAAGGTATGACAGCTTCGAGCTGAACGGCACCAACATCCTGGACAACACCACCGGTGATCCCCATGACGGCACCCTGGTCTACACGCCCGATGGCACGGTCAGCCACTTTGACAAGGAGTTCCATTTCATCCTGATGAACAACATCGAAAAGGACAACCGCATCCCGCCCGCCGGCTACAACAAGGCGGCCTACATGGCCGACGGGGCCTTCATCATTCCCCATGACGCCAAGGACACCGATTATGCGGACGGCCAGAACTGGGACATCACGCCCTACACCTTCAATCTGGGCGGCTATACCGGCGAGGTCCACGTGACCGCGGAACTCAAATACCAGACCTTCAGCGACATCTATGTCGAGTTCCTGCACAACATGGACCGCGAACCCACCGAGGATTTCGGCGGCCGGGCCCGCAGCATCCCCTGTTCGGACAGACGTCCGACGGACGGATCAAATGAATTCTGCGCCTCCCAGACCTGGGGCGACGTGCTGGCGGATATCTGGACCGCCGCGGATCATGGCAAACCGGTACTGATGGCCTCGGCCTCGGCGCAGATCGGCGTCATGGTGCCGGATGTGCCCGGTGATCTCACCGGAGACAGCGTGGTGGACGGCGATGATTACACCGTCTTTATCGCCACCTTCGCCAGGTGTGACGGGCAGGCCGGCTATAACGGCGCTGCCGATTACGACAGCGACGGCTGTGTCACCTTCGTTGATTACCAGATCTGGTACAGCTATTACAGTGCCCCGTGACACATGACAAATCTTTACAAAACAAGGAGTAGCAAATGAAAACAAAAATGAGATTTCTCCGGCTGGCCCTTTTTGCCTGGCTCACCCTTTGCCTGCCCGCCGGCAGCTGGGCCGCGATAACGGTCTATTTTTCCCCGCAGGATCCCGTTGTGCCCGTGGGCGAGACATTTACCGTGGATCTGCTGGCTGACATGCCCACGGATACGGTGCTGGGCTGGGGCCTGGATGTATCATTCGACCCCTCGGTACTCTCCCTGGTGGAGCCCCCGGCAATCGGCCCCCTGTGGACCCCGGCGCCCTTCACCATGGACGGGGATGGGCTGGCCGGCCTGGCCTTCCCGTTGCCGATCACCGGCAACAATATCCTGCTTGCCACCCTCAAGTTTGAAGCCCTCGATCCCGGTCTTTCCGATCTTCTTGCCGGCGCCACCCTGGGGGACCTGACCGAGGGATTTCCGTTGGCCACCGGAGGCTTTGCCCAGGTGAATTATACCGCGGGCTCGGTGAATGCGGTGCCGGTGCCCGGCGCTCTGCTGCTCTTTGGTTCAGGACTGGCCGGGCTGCTTGGCCTCAGGAAGAGATCACGAAAATAATTAACCACGCACCATGGACACAAAAAAACGCAGGGCCAAGCGGCCCTGCGTTTTTTTGTTGAACAGCCTGATTCAAGGTTTACGGTCCTCTGTCATTCACCTAAGCCTTTTCGACTGCCGCCGCAGCCGTGCCTCGTCATTTCCGCAAAAACCGGAACCCGGAACAGTGAGCTTCTGCGCATAGCAAAACAAGACAGGATGATTTTCTTAACCGCCGCCTGTAAACCGTAAACTGTCAACCTTACTTTTTAACCTGCTGGTGGGGGTCCCCGCTGGCATCAAAGAATTTATCAAGATAGAACTCCACCTCCGCCCCCTTGACCACCTTGTCAACATAGGCGTCCACTGCCTTTTTCTTCTTCTCCAGGGTCAGAGCGTGCAGCAACTGCTCCCGGACAGCGCTGACCGGTTGCAGAAAAGGTTCTTTTTTGTCCTCAAGCTTGATGATATGCAAGCCGAAGTTGGTCTGGACAATATCGCTCACCTCGCCGGGCTGCAGGGCAAACGCGGCATTTTCGAACTCCGGCGCCATCTTCCCTTTGCTGAAGTAGCCGAGATCACCCCCTTTTTTTCTGGAGCCCGGGTCCTCGGAAAGATCTGCGGCAAGCTTGGCAAAGTCTTCGCCGGCCTTGACCCGCTGCAGCACTGACTGCATCTTTGTCCGCGCCGCCTTCATTTCTTCCTCTGCCGCGGTTTTCTTGACCTGGATCAGAATGTGCCGGGCCTTGACCATTTCAGGCATCTCGAATCTGGCCTTGTTTTCCTCGTAATAGCGCTTAATTTCCTCTTCATCGACCTTTTCCTTCTGCGCCACCTCCTGATCGAGATATTGCAGGGTAAGAAAGTTGTCGGTCAGCAGCTTCATGTTTTCCTTGATGTCCTGCCGCTCGGCAAAGCCGGCTTTTTTGGCCTTATCCGCGATCACCATGCTGGTCACGATCTGGCGAAGCAGCATCTCTCGGCGCTTGGGCTCCTTTTCCAGGGCCTTGCGGTTCTCCTCGCTGCTGTAACCCATCCAGCGAGTGAAGTCGGCACGCGTGATGCTCTTCCTGCCGATGCGCGCCACCACATCTTCGGCCGCGGATGCATGCATCATATACAGACCTGACAAGGCGATAAAAACAGCAACAACAATTTTTTTCATTTTTCCTCCTCATATGATTTTTATAGTGAATCGGGGTAAGGGAATAGACGGCTGCCTGCCGGATTAACTTCTCTTGGCAAATTGTCTCGGCTGACAGGACCGGCAAAGCATCTGCGGTTCAGGGAAAATTGAGCAAAATTGGTGCCATGGGTAATTTTCTGGACAGGCAGTCTGGCGAATCCAGCCGATGGGAATTGGCAATCCTGTGCTTTATGGCAGGCTGCTTATATCAGACTCTTCCGCTCATTCTCCGCAAACGGACAGATGCATGCCTGGCGAGGGGACAGCCGTGCTTGCCGCACCAAAATCTTATCCGGCCGGACAAAATCTTGTGCAGTCGGACACCCGGTTGCGGCTCGCGGAAGACAACTCCTTCCCGGCGGAGCAGTCAGCTCTGGCCCGGGTATGGCCGCAAAACGTGCCGCCCGGAATCGATGCCGCCGATTATGCGGAAATATCTGTTTACAGCGCCCTGCCCTTCAGGCTATTATGTTCACATAAGAACACTTATATATTCATAAGTAGTCAAATATGAGCAAATTAATCCGAAATGCTTTCTCCTGAAATGCACACCCGGATCCGGCGGATCGGCAAAAATCTGCAGATTGCCAGGAAGAGACGGAAAAAAACGGTGAAACAGGCGGCGGAGATGATGGGGACTTCACTCTCCTCGGTTCGCCGGCTGGAAGCCGGTGACCCCTCGGTGAGATTTGAGACCTATCTTGCCGCTCTCGAAGTCTACCAGCTTGACGACAGCCTGCGCTTTGCCGAGCCGGAAGACGACCGCATCGGCCTGGCCCTGGAAAAACAGCGGCTGCCGCAGCGGGTCCGCATAAAGAAGGAGAAGCGCCTTGACTTCTAGGGAATTTGAGAGGATCGTCTTCATCGAACTGCCGGGGGAAGGCAACCCGGTGCCGGCAGGACTTTTCACCCTGGATACCGATCTTGGCGTCGGCACCTTCCAGTACGGCCTGCGCTATGCCAGGCGTTCCAATGCCATCGCCATCGATCCGGTCAATCTGCCGCTGACCGGCGAAAAGTACCTGACCCGCAAAAACGGCGGCATCTTCGGCATTCTGCGGGATGTCCTGCCGGACAGCTGGGGGCGGTACATCCTGGCCAAACAGCTGGGCGTGCCCTTCGGCACCCAGCAGGATTTCGAGCTGATCGACCTGCTTTCCGTCAATGCGGTCGGTGCGCTGTCCTTCGGCAGGACCCCGGAGAAATCAAGCGCCCGCCGGGACAAACCCGTCACCTTCTCCGAACTTGCCGAGGTTGCCGGAATCATCGACCAGGCCATGGAGGACAAGGAACTGCCCCCGGAGGTCCTGCACCTGCTGCGGCAGGGGACATCCCTGGGCGGCGCCCAGCCCAAGTGCACGGTGGTGATTGACCAGCAGGAGTGGATTGCCAAATTTGCCAGCTCCAAGACCGCGGTCACCTATCCGGGCATCGAATACGCCACCATGACCCTGGCCGCCAGGGCGGGCATCAGGGTGCCGGAATACCGCCTGGAGTCAGTCGCCGGCCGCCCTGTCTTTCTGATCAAAAGGTTTGACCGGCAGGACGGCCGCCGCCTGCCCTTCATGAGCGCCTTTGCCCTGAGCAATCTCGACATTGACGAACTGGAACGGGGTTCCTACCCGGAAATCGCCACCCGCATGCGCAGGTTCGTCAGTCAGGTCCGGCAGGACCACCACGAACTCTTCCGGCGCATGGCCTTCAACATGTTTGTCAGAAACGAGGACGACCACCTGAGAAACCACGGCTTTCTCTTCAGGGACGGCTGGCGGCTGTCACCGGCTTTTGATATCGTGCCGGTGCCGGCCCGGCGCAAACCCCGGGACAGCTTTCATCTCTCCCTGCAGGTGGGCGCTCAGGGTTCTACGGCAAGCATGAGCAATCTGCTCAGCCAGTGCGAGCGCTTCAGCCTGCAGAAAGAGCAGGCTCTGGCAATCATCAGCCAGGTGGCGGAGGCGGTACAGGGTTGGGAACAGGAACTGAACCTGGCCGGGGTGAGCCCCAATGACCGGGAAGCGGTCCGCTGGTGTTTCGAGGGTTTCGGGAAAGGGATGCAGGCAACGGCTTAGGAGCCGTTACCAAATAACCTCTGCTTTCCAGGCCATTTCGTTACGGCTCTTTATGCCGTCTTGACCATCCGGATGACGACATTATTTTATTACAACGGCTTAGTTCAGCGGGAAACAGGAAAGGGCCGGCATGGCGCGTCTCGCGCTCTCTCTTTTTTTTCTCCCTCATCCGCTCTCCAGCACCTCGCGAACCTTGGCGGCCAGTGTCTGCTTTAAAAACGGTTTTTGAATGAAATTGATGCCATCGCCCAGTATGCCATGGTGCGCGATGACATTGCCTGTATAGCCGGACATGAACAAGCTCCGGAGTCCCGGGTAAAGAGAGAGAAGCTTGTCAGCCAGTTCCGGGCCGTTCATCTCCGGCATGACCACGTCGGTTATGAGCAGGTGGATCTCGCCGGCGTGCTCTCTGGCCTGACGGATGGCCTCGCCCGGAGTTGCGGCTGTCAGCACCTGATACCCCAATTTCTCCAGCATGAGCCGGGTAATCTCCAGAATAGCCGCCTCGTCCTCCACCAGCAGGATGGTTTCATGGCCCGGCGCGGCAGGAGCAGCCTGACTTTCCTGCCGCATCTGTCCGGTTGCGGCCGCATGCCGGGGCAGGTAGATCTTGAAAGTCGAGCCTCGCCCCGGTTCGCTGTAGACATTAATAAAGCCGTTGTTCTGCTTGACGATGCCATAGACCGTGGCCAGCCCGAGACCGGTGCCCTGCCCTACGCCCTTGGTGGTGAAAAACGGCTCGAAAATCCTGTCCAGGGTCTCCCTGTCCATACCCTGGCCGTCGTCACTGACAGCCAGCATGACAAAATCGCCGGGGATAAATCCCGGGCATTCGGCGCAGTAAGCCTCGTCAAAGGTCACCCTGCTGGTTTCGATGATGACCTTGCCCACGGCGGCGATGGCATCGCGGGCATTGACACACAGGTTAGCCAGGATCTGGTCGATCTGGGAGGGATCCATTTTGACCGGCCACAGGTCCGAGTCCGGCAGCCAGACAAGATTGATGTCCTCGCCGATCAGACGCCGCATCATTTTCAGCATCCCTTCCACGGTTTCGTTCAGATCGAGCACCCTGGGAGCGGCGGTCTGCTTGCGGGCAAAGGCCAGCAGCTGCCGGGTCAGTTCCGCGGAGCGAACCGCGGCGTTGCGTATTGCCTGCAGGGGTTCAAAAAGCGGCTGGCTCTGGTCCAACTGGTCCAGGGCCATCTCGGCAAAGCCGAGAATCACCCCCAGCATGTTGTTGAAGTCATGGGCCACGCCGCCGGCCAGCCGTCCCACGGATTCCATTTTCAGGGCCTGGCGCAGCTGGGACTCCAGGGAGAGTTGCTCGGTGATGTCGTCGACCATCTCGACCGCCGCCGTAACCTGGCCCGCCTGGTTGAGGATCGGGGAAGAGATGATGCGGTAATTGCGTGTGCCTCCTGCCTGTGGCGTTTGCGTCGTTGCCTCGTGGACCAGGCCATCCCGCAGAGTCTTGCAGGTCGGGCAGTAGTCGCACACCTCTTCGCGCGGCGGATCGTTGAAGGCCCGGTAACAGATGGGGTGCTGCCCCGGATCGATGCCGGGGAACCACTCGCGCATCCGCCGGTTCAATTCGAGAATCTCCATTCCGGGACTGATGAGGGACACGCCGATGCCGATATTGTCCAGGATGCTGCGCATCTTGGCCTCACTCTCCTGCAAAGCCCTCTCCACCCGCTTGCGCTCGGTGATGTCGCGGATAACGGCAAGAACTTCGTCACTCGACAAGGCCACCACCCGACCCTCGAAATACCTGCGTTGTTTTTTTATCTCGAGGTCGTGCTCAAACGTTGCAACCTCTTTTGTATTAAGTGCCTTCTCGAGGGCTAGAGTCGCCGACCGAGAGACATCGGGAGGCAGTATCTCAATGATGGCCTTGCCGAGAAATTGCTCCGGCGGCACATACAGTTCCATGCTCTCCGGCTTGCGGAAGTCCGTAATGATCCCGTTTTTGTGAAGGCGGAAGAGGAGGTCAGGAACAGCGTTGACCATGGCCCGATTTTCCGTTTCGCTCTTGCGGAGATCGCGGTACATCAACAAGCTGTTGAGAGTATCGCCCATTCGCCTGCCGATCTCCTGAAAAAGCATCTTCTCCTCCGGGGTCCAGACCCGCGGGTAGGAGCACTGGTGCATGCCGATCAGCCAGGGCTTATCAACTTTCGGATACACGGCCATAAAAATCTGTGACTTATGCTGGAAGCGCTCCTTCACCTCACCCACCAGTGGCTGTTCAGATCCCGAACCAAATGTCACAGGACCGCTTGCGGACAAAGCTGTTTGCATATGATTGACGATATCGGGGTCCATGGGAAACTCAACCCCCATTTCGAGAGCACCGGGATATTCCGGCCGGGTACGTTCCATCGGCACTCGCCACGAAGCAACCTCCGGATCGCACGGATACACCAGCCACGCCCTGTCGCAATCGAAGATCGTTAACATTTCCTCGAGAACATCGCTCATTACCTGATCGAGATCATTTGCCCCCTGCATGGCCCGATTGACCCGATCCATGTATTCAAAAAAGCGCAGATTGGCCAGACGATCCTTTTCCGCCTGCTTGCGCTCGGTGATGTCGACAGCCGCGCCGACCAGTCCGGCAAGCGCTCCGTCCGGCCCGGTAAAGGTGGCTTTGTGGAAGATGACATCGTACCGGACCCCGTCGGCAGACTGGATAGACCCCTCGTAGGTCTTCGTGCCGGGATGGGCAAAAAGTTCCTCGTCGGCCCGGCGGTACACATCAGCAAGTTCCTGCGGGGCGATGTCGTAAACCGTCTTGCCGGCCATCTGCTCGCGCATTATCCCGAAGAACCGCTCAAAGGCGCGATTGCAGCCGAGATAGCGGCCGTGACGATCCTTGTAGAAGACCGGATAGGGCATGGCGTCGATCAGGATCTGCAGGAATTCGGCCTGCCGCTTGATTTCCTCTTCCGCCCGCTTGCGCTCGCTGATGTCCCGCCCTTCCGGCATCAACATAATCACCCTGCCGGCCTCATCTTTTACCGGGTTGAGAGAGAAATCCACATAGTGGAGTTTCCCGTCGGCGGCCGGATGGGAGGTTTCAAATCGCACCAGCTCACCTGTGGCAGCCTCCTGCACCGCCAGACGTATTTTTTCCTGCAGGGCCGGTGAGTGCGCCCACCAAAAAGTTTCCCAGAAGGGCCGGTCGATGACATCCGCCTCCGCGACACCGCCAAATGCCAGGGCGGCTCTGTTTGCTTCCAGCACCCTGCCGTCGGTGGACAGCAGCCAGAGAAACTGAAAGGACTGATCAAAGACGGTGTGAAATTTCCGCTCGCTATCCCGGATTTTTTCGTCCGCTTCGATTTTCAAAAGTGCGCGCTCGGCAAGATCAGCGATAAAATCCACCAGAGCCTTGTCATATTCCAGGATGTAATCCACCTTTGCGCGGCTGAAGACCGGCACCCGGTCAAGGGCCGCCAGATAATCGTTCACAGGAAAAGCAAATTCATGGGCCTGCCGGGTGAAAAACTCCCGGTCCGGGGCCTCGCCCTCATAAAAGAATTGCCCCAGAAACAGGGTGGCCAGATGACGTTCGGCAACCACGATGGGTACGCCGATATCCCAGAGGCCGTTTTTGCATTTATAGCGGCAGGCCTCGCCCTGGACCAGGCGGTCCTTGATGCAGTTGTCACTTTCCCGGCAGCGTTCACGTGAAAGCGGATTGGCGCGGTGGAATTTGACGCAGATGTCCTGCCAGCCGGAGCCGACGAGGACTGATCCGTCCAAGGCATCAATAATGCCGATCGGCATCCCCGCGGCCCGGTAATGGGCATCCGCCATCTTCTGGATAATGGCCAGGTCAAGCAGATCGGAAAGTCGGTAATCAATCATTCCCGCCTCTCTGTAAGGACTTTCTGATTTGTTTGCTCAATGCGCCCCCTCATAAGGTGGCGGATCACAGCCGCAAAGCCGCATACGCCAAACTGTTCGTGTTTCCCTTCCCTGCGCAGGGAATCAAGCACATATTTACTTTCAAAATAATTATCACATGTAAATAAAGGAATTGCCAAACGATATTGACGCACCGCAATTTTTTCTGCCGTCAGGCCCCTGTACAGGGAGGGCTTGGCCGCAATGACGGGGAAAGCGGTCCGCCGGTGCTTTATGGGGTTCAGGGAAAGCAGAGGGTGGGATACAACAAAAAAGCCCCGGCCTGCCGGGGCGCGGCGGGGCGGGGCTGTTTTTCCTTTTTTTCCTGGGGTTAATTACTGATCAGCTGCACGTCAATCAGTCTGTCCTGCACGCCGAAGGGGTCCTTGAACTCCACGCCCTCCTGCTGCATGAGTTTTTTCTTGCCGCGTTCGTTGAGGTATTTGTCGATCTCAAGATTCACGGTCACCGGCACCTGTTCGCCAACCATGGTGAGGGCCTGGCGCAACAGCCCTTCCGCCTTCATGGCAAAGGCGGTGGAGTCGCCCAGGATGCGCAGCGCCTCGGTGGGGTTATGGAAGCCGACCGAGTTTTCCGCGCCGATATAGAGACTGCGCAGGAAGGCCTCCATGTAAAAGTCCTTGGCCTGCTCATAGAGTTTCTGATCGATCTGCTTGCCCTCCGCCTGCAGCGCATGCACCCTTTCGATCAGCTTGGCCACCGCGGCCGTGGCGTAACCCGAGCGGATCATCAGAGAGGCAGTGCGGTCCTGAATGGCGATGACCTGATTGCGCAGCCATTCCGGGGTTTCCGTGTGGCACTGCTGGCAGGCCTTCAGGTCGTTTTTCAGCGGGCTGGTCACCCGATGATCGGAAACCTTGTTGGCGCCCACCTTGGTGTACGGCATATGGCAGTCGGCGCAGGCGACCCCGGCCATCCAGTGCACGCTGTTGCGGGAAAAGAACTCGAATTCCGGATGGCGCATGAAGGGCATCTTGTAGCCGGTAACCTTCTGCACCCATTCGCCCACCGATTTATCGCCGCGGATCTGCTTGATGATGTTTTCCACCGAGATGTCGCCCCAGCTGCTGCCCTGCCACGGAAAATAGATGCCCGACGACTTCTTGTTCTCATCCTTTTCAATGTTGTAGGTCACATGGCACTGGGCGCAGACCAGGCTGCGCATATCCTGGTGGGTGATCTTGGCCCGGTCAACCTTGATGGCATCCAGCGCCTTGCCAAGGGTGAACTCACGGGACAGGAGAAGAGACATATCCTTGCTGTCGTGGCAGTCGATACAGGCCACGCCCAGATCCTGATGTTTTTCCGGCATCATGGCCCGCACCTCGGCCCAGGGTTTGCTGTAGAAATCAAATCCTTTTTCCTTTTCCAGCTTGGGAGCATAGGGCGTCTTGCAGGTCAGACAGACGCCGCCCGCGCCGACACGGGAGGGATCGATATCCACCTGGTCCTTCAGCATGTAGGCGTGTCCCCGCGGCTCATTGTATTCGACGCCGAAGCCCCAGCCATTGAAGAGCAGGGCCATGTAGGGAAACTCGGAGAGCTTGTCATAGGTGATGCCGTCCGCGTCAAAACCGCGCTTATACTTGCTTTTGCCCGGTTCGGTGGGCACTTCCGTCTGCTTCCAGAGATCGTAATGAATGGGATAGGCCTTGCCCCATTCACCGGGGTCTATCTCCCCCTCGGCAATGGTCACGGGCTTGACCGCTACCACCTTTTCCGGAGGATTGCAGCCGGACAACAGGGCACCGGCCGCTGCCAGCAATGCCAGAGGTACTAATATCTTCTTTTTCATGGTCTTCTCCTTCTCTTGCTCTAGGTTTTTTTACTGTGTCAGCATCTGACCGGTTCCGCGATGGGCTATCCGGCGATGGCATTGCCAGCAGAGGCGTTCCTTGTCGATGTGGGCAACGGTGATTTCGTGGCAGCGGATGCAGTTGCTCTGCAACACCTGCTTACCGTGGCTGCTGATGACGATCCGCTCGGGCACCCGGCCGGAGTAAAAGGCCAGGGTGTCCTTCATGCCGTCGATGCTTTTCCAGATATAATGCATCGTCTTGTTGTGGTTCGGCAGATGGCAGTCCACGCACATCTGGCGCCGGTGCGCCCCGGCATGGGACCAGGCATCATACTCCGCCTCCATGACATGACAGCCCGCGCAGAAGGCGGGAGCTTCCGATTTTGCCAGGAGCCGGGGCGGCCCCAGCAGCAGGAAAATCGCAGCAATTACGCCTACTCCGAGGATGGCCAGACCGAGCATGACGATCCCCTTCCTCTTCCTGTTCTTCATTGATCCACCTCCTGATCGTCTGTATCGTTATTGTTGCATGGTATGTTGCTTTGCTTTTCCCTTTGCCTTCTGTATATAGGCAAGACCTATGCCATATTCATTTTCTATTTTGTTTCAACGAGATACATTATTGGGCCCATTCCTCATGTTACCTGGTGGTAGCGCATGAAGCGTTCCGGATGTTACCGATCAGTAACGTGTTGCCGAAAAGTGAGGCGGCGCAGCGGTTGGGGAAGGTGAATAGAGCAGGGAATCGGCCGGGAGACGGAAGACGCGTAAAGAGAATTTTTCAGAGGATTACAGCTCGATGGGTCCAGGAAAGGCCGGAAAAGAGTTGCTTCCTTTTCTTGTAGGGTGTTGCTGCATGCCGCAGGCAGATGACAGATGACTATTGGTTACGCCACTTGACTTGAAACTCAATTTCCTCTTCAGCCCCTTCCCGTTCATGCTCTATGTTGCATTCCGCCCTCACCGGCACGGAAATTCTTTCGCCGGCAATCTGAATGGCAAACCGCTTCCCGCTTTCAAGGGAATCGGCCAGACGTCGCAGCAGTTTGGCAATAAACTCTGCTTTTGCATAGGTCTTTTCCATATCTCTGTCTTCTTTCATCTTGTCCCCCCGCCTCATTTCACGGCTGTCCCTTTAGTCTGCAAAAGAGGAGATCAGCATACGCGGCTAGCTGAATTCTGTCTCCTGTCAGCTGAATCATTAACCTTCGATAGTTATCATATTCAAAAAAGATTGCCAAACAATATTCAGCAGCCGTTCCGCGCATTTCTCTGGCCTGTTATTTTTTACAAGAGGCTCAAGGGCTTACGATCAACATTTTTCCGCCCGGCCAAGCGGAAATCAAGATAATCCCTGGTCGCGCTTGGCTTGCCCGGCATGACATCTTGCTTGCATGTTGGAATTACCGGATAGTGGACTGCCGCCACAAAAAAGCCGGGCCGCCAGGAAATCCGGCGGCC
>QZKJ01000010.1 GCA_003605035.1 Desulfurivibrio sp. | reverse complement strand
CCGGTCCTCCCGCATGGCGCGACCCACCGCGCATTTATCGGTACGGCAGTGGGAGGTCTTGAACAGGTCATAGCATTTGCGGCCGATGGCCTCCTCGGGATTAAGGCCGAGGACCGAAGCCCCGGCCGGATTCATGAAGGTGATGGAAAAATCCGTGTCAACGCTCATCACCGGCGTGGGCAGGGCATTGAAGTTGTTGATCTTCTGCTGGGCCGCCGTGCGCTGCCGCACCTCCTCCGTCACGTCAAGGACAAATTCCAGGGCACCCTCGATGTTGCCCTTCGCGTCCTTGATCGGCACACCGGTGTATTTGATCGGAATGATTGCCCCTTCTCGCGGCCGGGCAACGGTTTCCTCGCTGACCACCCGGTCCTCACGCATGGCGCGACCCACCGCGCATTTATCGGTGCGGCAGTGGGAGGTCTTGAACAGGTCATAGCATTTGCTGCCGATGGCCTCCTCGGCACTGAGGCCCACGACCCTGGCACCTGCCGGATTCATGAAGGTGACATTGAATTCCGTGTCAACACTCAGCACCGGGGTCGGCAGTACATGCAAATAGGCTGTCTGCTCGCCGCTGGTCCTTTCTTTTTTTGACGCTTGTGGGCACATTGCTGTCTCCTGGTTCTTTTTTTTCTTATGACTGTTTCTGATAAAAGAATTCTTCATGGCCTCTTCACAGATGATTACCGATTAAATTCTCGACATTGATCACCAGTACGCTCTCGCTGAGATCGTCATCGGTGATCAACTCAATGGTGCGGTCAAGGGTATCCTGACGGGGACGCAGTCTTGGATTCAAGGCCGGGGTCTGAAAATATTTCTGCTGTTTCTGGATGGTGACGATATCATCCACAGCCAGGGCGACCCTGCCTTCCGCGGCCTGGGCGATGATATATTTATCATTGCCGGCCCCGTCACCTGCTCTGCGCTCGTAACCGAAAAAGAGCCGCAGACTGACCACCGGCACCATCTGCCCGCGCAGATCGATAATTCCCGCCAGAAAACCGCCCATGTCCGGCACCGGCATGATCCTGCAGTTCTCCAGGATCTCCTGGACATTGTGGAGGGCTATGGCAAAATCCCTTTCCACCTTGAAAATCAGATAGCTGTTTTCGGTAATCAGATGATGGGCATGGCTCGCCGACTCTTTCTTCTCTTCGGCTATCTCCGAAGAAATCTTTGCCACCCGCCCCAGTTCCTCAAGCTCGCCGGCCAGCATGGTTGCCATGTCCAGCAGCATGATATTGCGGCCCGAGGCGAGATGCAGCATGCCCGCCACCCCGGCGCCCCTGCCTTTTTTCGCACAGGGGACGGGGACCACTTCCCCTGCCGCCACAGACCTTATCTCCACAATGGAGTTGACGACAAAGCCGCAATATATCCCGTCAACCAGGAGAATAATCACCCGGCTCACTTCACTGAGAGCGATCTTTTCCTGTGACTCGGTCAGCAGGAGGCTGCTGTCAATAACCGGGATCATCCGGCCCCGCATCTCAACCGCCCCCTCGATGCTGCCGCTCTGAAAGGTGTCGTTCAGCCCGGAGAGGGTGCTGATCTCCTGCACATTAGAGACATCGACCCCGTATTCCATGCCGTTACAGGTAAAAACGAGATATTGGCGACGCTGCTGCCCCGTTATGTCAACGGACACCTGCGGCATTTCAGCAATCCCCTGCCCGGCCGGGAGCTCCTCCCCAGCCGTCTGGTCAAGCAACAGGTCCAGATCGAGAATTTCCAGTAGACGGTCGCCGTCAGCCAGCCTGATAATGCCGGCAATAATCCGGTCTTCGCCCTGCAGGCCCGGAAGAACAGGCTCAATCATCTCCTGGCCGACCCGCAGGACATCCTTGATGTCCTCAACGAGAATGCCGCACAACGTGCGGCCCAGCCGGACGACCGCTATCTTGTGATCAGGGCCGTAAGCGTCATCAGCCATGGCCAGCCGCTTTTTCAAATTAATGACGGGGATAACCGTGCCGCGCAGATTCATCAGCCCGGCAAGACAGGCGACGCAGCCCGGTACCGGGAGAATTCTGTCAACCGCCTTGATTGCCTCCACCACCCGGTCGGCGGGCAGGGCAATCTCGATGTCCCGGTTAAGGATGAAGGTTGCAAAAAGTTGTTCTTCTGCCATCATCACCTCTTCTGTTGAGGGTATCTTGGTTGAGGGAACAAGCGCACCGCAGAGCGCAGCTGCCAACTGTGTGGAATGGTAAAAAAAATTATATAGAAAGCGATTACGAAAGAGAATCTATTTTTTGCGGCAAAGGGGACGGGAGGCGCGGCACCCTGATGGCAAAACAGGATATTTGCTTGAAAAAACAAGCGGTACTACAATGTAACCAGGGGAATAAAAGGGAAAAAATTTTTTCCCGAAAAGGGGATATTGCCGCTCGTTTTTTTACAGAGAACGGCGCGGCGGCCTGCCGCTGGAATAAGGAGCCTCTACGAGGCCAGGGCCGCGGCAATCTCCTCCTGCAGACCGGCAATGACAGAGAGCGGATCGGCGGCTCGGGTGATGGGCCGGCCCACCACCACGTAATCAGCGCCGTTGGCAATGGCCTGGCGGGCGGTCATGATGCGGGTCTGATCATCGCCGCCCTCCTCGACATTGGCGCCGGGCCGGATGCCGGGGGTGACGATCAGCAGTTTATCGCCGAGTCCCTGGCGCAGCCTGGCCGCCTCCAGACCGGAGGAAACCACCCCGTCGCAGCCGAGTTCCAGGGCCCGTCTGGCCCGGAAGTAGACGAGATCCTCGATGCTGCCGGTCATGCCCATGGCCCGCATGTCCTCTTCGCCGAAGCTGGTCAGCACCGTTACCGCCAGAATCTTCAGGGCGGCATCACTTTCGCTTTTAGCGGCAAGCGAGGCGCGGATAATCGGGTCATTACCGTGCACGGTGGCAAAGGTAACTCCCCGGTCCCGCAGCTGCAGCATGGCAAGCCGCACGGTTTCCGGGATATCAAAGAATTTGAGATCAACCATCACCTGGTGGCCCCGGTCGATAATCCAGTCCACCGTATCAAACCAGCCGGCCAGAAACAGCTGCAGCCCCACCTTGTAAAACTTGATCTTTCCTTCTGTTTTCCTGACCCACTCCTTTGCCTCCGCTGGCTCGGCAACGTCAAGGGCCAGAATAATCCGCTCATCCAAGGGGATATTTTTACTGTTCATTTTCCACCGGCTGAAATTAAAAATTGATAATTGAGGTTTGACCGGTATAATACCCGATACCGAATGAACCGGAAATTGAAAATTGAGATTATGCCAGACAACCACTCACAACAGAGAATGCCCTCATGAGTTCACTGCTGCGCCCGGACAACTATGCCCGCCACACCCTGGAACGCTATACCGGCTCCTCGGTCAAGGAATTCTGCTCCCACATCCTTATCTGCAACTTTCACCGTTACATCAGGTCCTTTGCCAAGATTACCGGCAAGGAGATTCTCTCCAACAACTGGAGCGTCGTCCATGACCATGACACCGATATCTCCATTATCAACTACGGGGTGGGTTCGCCTTCCGCCGGCATTGTCATGCACTGCCTCTCCTTTCTTGATGAGCTGAAATGCGTGCTCATGCTGGGCATGTGCGGCGGCATTGACGATTCCCTGGCCATCGGCGACCTGCTGCTGCCCACGGCGAGCATCAGAGACGAGGGCACCAGCGCCCACTATCTGCCCAAGGACGTCCCCGCCCTGCCCACCTTCGGCCTGAACCGGGTGGCGGAAGAGGTCATCATGCAGGAGGTCAACCGGGTGCCGAAATCAGGCATCATGCACACCACGGACTACCGCATGTGGGAATTTGATAATGAATTCATCGAGTATATCCTCAAGCACCGCATCATCGCCATTGACATGGAGATCGCTACCATCTTCTCCGTCGGCTACGCCCTCAATGTCCCCACCGCGGCCCTCATGCTGGTCTCGGATCTCCCCCTGAAAAAGGGCGGCATCAAAAGCAAGGACAGCGCCTCGGAGATCTTTGAGAAGTACACGGAACAGCATCTCGACATCGGCATCAAGATCATCCAGGAAGTAAAAAGACAGCACTATCCCATCAGGTAAGCCATGCACTGCGTCGATTTCCATGCCCATGCCTTCCCGGACGCCCTGGCGGCAACCACCGTTCCTTACCTGGAGCAGAAGGGCTCGGTGCGCGCCGCCCTGGACGGCACGGTAAGCTCCCTGCTCGCCTCCATGGATGCGGCGCGCATTGCCAGAAGCGTGGTCTGCTCCATCGCCACCCGGCCGAAACAGTTCCGCTCCATCCTTGACTGGTCGCGCTCCATCCAGAGCGAACGGATCATCCCCTTCCCCTCCTTTCATCCTGAATCGTCTAAGGCCCTGGAGGAGATTGCCGAGATCCGCCGGCATGGCTTTCAGGGCATCAAGCTGCACCCTTATTATCAGGATTTTTTTCTTGACGAGAAACGGCTGCTGCCCCTTTTTGCACGGATCAGCGAGCTCGGCCTGATCCTGGTCATGCACACCGGCTTTGACATCGGCTTTCCCAGAGAGCTGCGGGCGGACCCCACCAAGATCGCCGCCCTGATGCGGCAGCTGCCGGGGCTGAAATTCATCGCCACCCATCTCGGCTCCTGGCAGCAATGGCAGGAGGTGCAGGAGGAGCTGGTGGGCACCAGCGTCTATTTCGACATCGCCTTTTCCCTGGAATATCTGCCCAGGGAGATGGCCCGCAAAATTATCCTTTCCCATGCACCGGACCGGGTGCTGTTCGGCTCGGATTCACCGTGGGCAGCCCAGCAGAACACCATCGATCTGCTGCGGAGTCTGGAGCTGGGGCCGGCAAGGGAAGCGCAGATCCTGGGAGGAAACGCGGAAAGACTGCTCGCTCTGGCTGGCGGCTGATTGGGACAGGGGCGGTTCGCCAACCGCCCCTGCGTCTCCTCACTCCTCACTCCTCACTTTTCACTTCTCACTTTTCACTTTTCACTTCTCATTCACATCGCAGACCACCCGGCCGCCGATCCCGCCGACCCGGTAGGCCCCGTTTGCCAGGTTATAACTCATGCCAATGCCATGCACCGTGAAATCCTTGCTCGTAAAAGAGATAGCCGTGGCGGTTTTCACCGTTTTGTAGGGGATCAGATACCGCAGGGCATCGGCGTGCAGCTCATAGCTGTTTTTGACCATCACCGCGGCATCCTCGACTATGGTGAGAATCTGCCGGTCGCCGTCATAAAAGCCCTCGCCGCCGGTGATGTGCGCCCGCTCCCGGCCCTGGTCATAGAGCAGGGCATCAACCTTGGTCAGCTGCAACGAATCCGCGCCCCGGCGGCCGCTCTGCACCCGGGCCGCATGCAGCACCAGATCGGCCTGGCCGTTTTCATAGCGGCTCAGCTGCACCTCGGTCAGCTCAAAACTCTGATCCGGCGCCTGGCTGCCGCTTTTCACCTTGAGGCTGCCATGGGGTGAAAGAAACTCCTCCAGGGCCGGCTTCCAGACCGGACTGGTCACCAGCATGGCCAGGGGAACAATCCACAGCAGATTACGGGAACCGGAAAGCAGCATGATCAGACCTAATCAGAAATTTTGTCACTCTCCAGAAATCAGGAGACAGGAGACAGCAGTCAGAAGAAAAAAGCCGGGGGAGTAATACGCCAGCCAGGGAATTTCCTCTGTGCCTGCCGGATTCTGTCTCCAGTCTTCTGTCTCCAGAGGAGTTACGGAATATCTTCATATCCAAGCAGGGAAGCGGGAGTCTTCTTTGCCGGGGTAGAAATCAGCCCAGATACTGGCCGAGCAGTTCGCGGTAGAGCCCCTTGGCATCGATGATCAGGTCGCACACCTCGCGCACCGCCCCGTTGCCGCCGGGACGCCGGGCAACATAATCAACCACCTCGATGACCTCGGGCACGGCGTCCGCTACGGTGGCGGAAAACCCGACCCTGGCCAGCAGCGCCAGATCGAGCCAGTCGTCACCCATGTAGGCCACCTGCCGGGGGACAAGCCCCATCTCAGCGATCACCTCTTCAAAGACCGCCACCTTGTTGCGTTTGCCCTGGTAGACCCGGGTGAGATTCAGATCCTGGGCCCGCCGGTTCAGGGCCTGTGAGCTGCGCGCCGTGATCAGGCCGATCTCCACCTCAGCCTTGCGCAGCAGATTCATGCCAAAGCCGTCCCGGGAGTTGAAGGTCTTCACCTCGCTGCCTTCATCGGTGTAGGCAATGGAACCATTGGTCAGCACGCCGTCCACATCGAGCAGCAGGAGCTTCACCTCGCGGGCCTTGGGCAGACACCTGCGCCACACGTAACCTTTTTCCTGATTTTCCGTGCGGGCCGCGGCCTTCTGCAGCAGGGCCCGGGTGAACTCGCAGTCGCCTGGGTATACACCATCTTTATGGGGAGAAGGACAGGAGTCGTTATCAATCATGGGCAATAGAAGCCATAGAGGTACTGTTTATCTGTGCCGTCTCGCGGGGTAGGAGCGGGCCGGCCATGCCCGCGACCTTTGGTATTGCTTTAAAACCGTTATCGCGGGCATGGCCCGCTCCCGCGGGATGGCATTACGCTGCGGCAAGGACTTTAATATAAAAAACATGCCGGGATGACGGACGTTTCCAGCCTTGGCAATAGGCATCAACAATTCCTGGTCCCTTATCAGCCATGAGCTATGCGCCGGCAGCCACCTTACGGATCGCCACCAGGGTGGTGAGCAATGCCTCAAGCTGGTCAAGGGGCAGGGAATTCGGGCCGTCGCACAGCGCCTTTGCCGGCTCGGGATGCACCTCCATGAACAGCCCGTCCACCCCGGCCGCCACCGCGGCGCGGCTCAGGGGGGCGATGAACTGGCGCTGGCCGCCGGAGCTGCCGCCCGCCCCGCCCGGCAGCTGCACGCTGTGGGTGGCGTCATAGATGACCGGGCAGCCCAGGGAGCGCATGATGGGCAGGGAGCGCATATCCACCACCAGATTATTATAGCCCAGGGTGGTCCCCCGTTCGGTCAGCAGAATACGGCGGTTGCCGCTCTGTCGGATCTTGGCCACCGCATGCTCCATATCCCAGGGGGCCATGAACTGGCCCTTCTTGACATTGACCACCTTGCCGGTGCGGGCCGCGGCCACCAGCAGATCGGTCTGGCGGCACAGAAAGGCCGGGATCTGCAGGATGTCCAGCACCTCTGCCGCCTGCTCGACCTGGCTGACCTCGTGCACATCGGAAACAACCGGGATCCGGAACTCCTGGCGGATGGCGGCCAGCATGCGCAGCCCCTCGGTCAGACCCGGGCCGCGATAGGAGGAGAGCGAGGTGCGGTTGGCCTTGTCAAAGGAGGCCTTGAAGACAAAAGAGATGCCCAGCCGGCCGCTGACCTCCTTGACCTGGGCGGCGATGCGGCGGGCGATCTCCTCGGACTCGAGCACGCAGGGACCGGCGATCAGCAGCAGCGGCTGGCCGGGGCCCACGGCAAAGAAATCCTTGACCGCCACGCTGTCCATCATTTCTTTTCCATCCTGGTTTTGAAGGTGTCCGGTTCGCGGGAGTACAGGGAGGCTTCCCGCCAGTCAACAATCTTGTTGACACAGCGGTAGCGCAGGGAGTCCTCAAAGCTGACCATGCCGAGATTCTTCCCCTTGCGGATCTCATCAAGGATCAGATTCTCTTTTGACTGCCGGATCAGGCTGGCAACCGGCGGGGTATTCATCAGGATCTCCATCACCGAGGCGACCCCTTTGCCGTCCGCGGTTGGGATCAGCACCTGATTGATCACCCCCAGCAGCGAATTGGAAAGCTGCATGCGGATGAAATCACGCTCATCCGAACCAAACTCGGCAATGATCCTGGTGATTGCCGCCGAGGCGGTTCTGGCGTGCAGGGTGCCCAGCACCAGATGGCCCGTTTCCGCGGCCCGCAGGGCAATCCTGATGGTTTCCACGTCGCGCATTTCACCCACCACGATGACATCGGGATCATGGCGCATGGAATAGCGCACTCCCTCGGCAAAGGTGAAGACATCCACGCCGATCTCCCGCTGGGAGATATTGCACAGCTTGTGGCTGTGCAGTATTTCGATGGGATCCTCAATGGTGATGATATGCTTGTTGCAGGAGGAGTTGATGTGGTCGATGAGGGTGGCCATGGTGGTGGTCTTGCCGCTGCCCGTGGGACCGGTGATGATGAACAGCCCCCGTTCCCGCACCATGGCGGAGCGCACCTCCTGGGGGATCTGCAGCTCATCTAAGGTAAACATGACATTGCGGAAATGGCGCATCACCATGCCGATGCCGCCTTTCTGGCGGAATACGGCGATGCGGAAACGGTTCTCCCCGAAATTGTAACCGAAGTCGGTATTGCCGTTTTTAGAGAGCTCCACCATGCAGCGCGGCGGGGTAAGGGCCCGCATCACCCGTTCAATATCATCGGCGGAAAGCGGGGCCTCCTGCAGGCGCACCATTTTGCCGCCGATCCGCAGGGTCGGAGGGATGCCCTCGGACAGATGAATATCATTGGCATTATGGCAGATGGCTATCTTTAAGAGCTTTTCAACCATAGACACTCCTCAACACACACTGTGGCTCAATTCCCCGGCGCGCAAAGCCAGCCATCAGTTTTTACGGGAAAATTCCAGGGCCGCCTTGATAAAATCACGGAATAACGGATGGGGGGACATGGGCTTGGACTGAAACTCGGGATGGAACTGGCAGCCGAGAAACCAGGGATGATCGGCCAACTCCACGATTTCCACCAGAGTGTCATCCGGAGAGGTGCCGCTGATGATCAGCCCTTTTTCCTCCAGTTCTTTCCTGAACGTACAGTTGAATTCATAACGGTGCCGGTGCCGTTCGTTGATTTTTCCCTCCTGGTAGGCGGCATAGGCCAGGGTGTCCGGCTTCAGCTCGCAGGGATAGCTGCCGAGCCGCAGGGTGCCGCCCATGTCGGAGGATTCGTCGCGCACCTGTTTCTGATTGGTGCGGTGATCAAACCACTCCTTCATCAGATAGATGACGGGATGCTGGGTGTCTGCGGTGAACTCATGGCTGTTGGCGTCCTTCATGCCGGAAAGCCGGGCGAACTCGATGACCGCCAGCTGCATGCCCAGACAGATGCCGAAATAGGGGATCCTGTTTTCCCGGGCATAGGTGATGGCCCGGATCTTGCCGTCCACCCCGCGCCGGCCGAAGCCGCCGGGCACCAGGATGCCGTGGCAGCCGGCCAGCAGTTCCTTGGCGGATTTGCTCTCCAGGTCCTCGGCATTGACGTAGCGCAGCTCCACCTGGGTGTCGTTGGCCACCCCGCCATGCACCAGGGCCTCGTGCAGGCTCTTGTAGGATTCCTTCAGATCCACGTACTTGCCGATGATGCCGATCAGCACCCGGTGGGCCGGATTCTTGATCTTGCGGATCAGTTCCTCCCACGGCTCTATGCGCGGCGCCCCGGTCCACACGTTGAGCAGTTCCAGGATCTTGTTGTCCAGGCCTTCCCGGTGGAAACAGAGGGGCACCTCGTAGATGCTCTCCACATCCTGGGCGGTGATGACCGCATCGGTGGGCACGTTGCAGAACAGGGAAATCTTGCCTTTCAACTCGGGGGTAAGCTGGGTCTCGGTGCGGCAGAGCAGGATGTCTGGCTGGATGCCAATGGCCCGCAGCTCCTTGACGCTGTGCTGGGTGGGTTTGGTTTTCACCTCGCCGGCCGCCTTGATATACGGCACCCAGGTGACATGGATGAACAGGGAATTATCCCGGCCGACGTCCAGGCGGAACTGGCGGATCGCCTCAAGAAAGGGCTGGCCCTCGATATCGCCGATGGTGCCGCCGATCTCGACGATCGCCACATCGGCGTCGCCGTCCAGCTGATTGATGGCGTTCTTGATCTCGTCGGTGATGTGCGGGATGACCTGCACGGTGCCGCCCAGATACTTGCCCTGGCGCTCCTTGGTGATCACCGAGTGATAGATGCGGCCGGAGGTGTAATTATGCCGCTGTCCCAGCTTGGCCGAGGTATAGCGCTCATAATGGCCCAGGTCAAGATCGGTCTCGGCGCCGTCATCGGTCACATACACCTCGCCGTGCTGGAACGGATTCATGGTGCCCGGGTCGACATTGATGTAGGGATCGAGCTTCTGCATGGTGATGGAGAGCCCGCGGCTTTCCAGCAAAGCGCCGATGGAAGCGGCGGCCAGCCCTTTGCCCAGCGAGGAGAGCACCCCGCCGGTAATAAATATGAACTTGGTCTTGGGGGGTTGTTTTGTTGTTTTCATGAAGGTCACTATATAGCAACTGCCGGCTATTTTCCAATAAAAAAAGTTGTTAAAAAGACAAGAAAACCTTCAACAATTTTGCAGGGAAAATCGCTCTTTTCCCTGCCTCTCATACCTGCGGCAGGGAGATTGCCCGGACGGCCTGCTGCCGGCGCCAGGCACTGTTTGCCGGAAACTGAAAAATGGCGGGCCTCAGGATTTTTTTTGCACTCTTTGCCGATTTCGGGTTATCTGTGGAGTATGATCCCGCGCATACTGTTCTGCATACTCGTTATCTGTACCGGCTGCAACGCTAATGAGACCAGGGAGGAAAAGCCGCCCCCTGCCGCCGCGGTCATCGCCGCCCCCCATGAGTATTCCTGCCCGGAGTGCCACCAGCTTGCGCTGGACAATCTCCATGCCGGCATCATCTGCACCGACTGCCATGGCGGCAGCGGGCAGGCAGCCTCCAAGGAAGCGGGCCACGACAAGCTGGTCAGGCAGCCCGCCCATCCCCGACAGCTTGCCGGGACCTGCGGCGCCTGCCATCAGGCGCAGGCGGACAGCACCGCCAGGTCCCTGCATTTCACCCTGCAAAAGGAGGTCAATGCCGTGCGCCGCGCCTTTGGCGCCGGAGAGGACCTGGCGTCACTTGCTGCCATCCCCCAGCATGAAGACATCACGAGCGCCCTTGACCTGGTGGATGATCTGCTCAGACGCCGCTGCCTGCGCTGCCACGTTTATTTTCGCGGCGATGACTATGCGGAAACCTGGCACGCCACCGGCTGCGCCGCCTGCCATATGGAGTTTGCCCAGGGCAAGGCGGTCTCCCATGCCTTCATTAAATCCCCACCGGACGATCAGTGCCTGCACTGCCACTACGGCAACTTTGTCGGGGCCGATTATGCCGGCCGTTTCGAGCACGACTATCACTGGGATTACCGCACCCCCTACACCGCAACGGGCGAACCGCCGCGGCCCTACGGGGTGGAATTTCACCAGCTTGCCCCGGACGTGCACCACCAGGCCGGCCTGGCCTGCATTGACTGCCACAACGGGGCGGAACTGATGGGCGACCAGGGGACGACGGTCACCTGTGCAGCCTGCCATGGGTGGCAGCCGGGTGACCCCCTCCCGCTGGACAACCTGGCGGAAGAAAACGGTTCCCTGCTGCTGACCTGCCGGCTCAGCGGCAAGACCCTCAAGGTGCCCCCGCTTCGCCATCCGGCCCATGCAACTTACCGCAACCAGGCCGACTGCGCGGTCTGCCACGCCCAATGGAGCTTCACCGACGAAGGCACCCATCTTTTCCGCCTGGACACCGATGATTTCGAGCCCTGGGCCGCCCTCTATGTCCAGGGAAGCTCCGAGGTGGAGAAGCAGCTGACCACCTCGCTCTACGGCGACGACTCCTACGACTATGTGTTCATGAGCGACAAGATCACCGGCGAACTTTACACCGGCCTCTGGCTGCAAGGTTATGAGCTGCGGCGCTGGGAGTTCCCCATTGTCTGCCGGGATGAACAGGGCGTGCTGCACATCTGCCGGCCCCTGCTTGACCTGCATCTCACCTTTGTCAACGAAAACAGTGAACTGGTCTTTGACGCCCTGGCCCCGGACCGCGCTCCGGCCATGGGCCTGGTCCCCTACACCCCGCATACCATCGGCAAGGCCGGCGCCTTTTTCAAAAACAGGCTCAAGGAGAACCTTGAACTGCTCAAGGAACCACTCAATATGGAAAAAGATCAGCAGACCGATCCGCAGCCATGAAGCTCTCATTCCTCCCTTTCCTTATGATCCTGCTGCTGCTGCACGGCTGCGCCAGCAAAACAGCGCCACCGCCCCCAGCCGAACCCGTACCGGCCGCCATCCCCGCCACCCAGCGACCATACAAAATCAAGGGCAAGACCTACTATCCCCTGCCAAGCTCGGAAGGTTATGTGGAAAAGGGCGTCGCCTCCTGGTACGGCGGCAAGTTCCATGGCCGCAAAACCTCCAACGGCGAGGTATACGACATGCATGAAGAGACGGCGGCCCACAAGACCCTGCCCATGAACACCATGGTGCTGGTGGAGAATCTGGAAAACGGCCGCAATATGGCGGTCCGGGTCAATGACCGGGGCCCCTTTGTCAAAGGAAGAATCATTGATCTCAGTCTGAGCGCGGCCCGCAAACTGGGCATGGTCAACCAGGGCACGGCAAAGGTCAGGGTGACCGCACTGGGTGAGGCAAGGACCTTTCGCGAAGGCAACCGGGAAGTCGCCCGCTTTCTGCCCCACCAGGATTTCCAGCAGGGCGATTTCTATGTGCAGATCGGCTCCTTCACCAACAGGAATAATGCCCTGAAACTGCAGGAGAAAATAAAAAGGCAGGGCAACAATGCCGTGATCTCCCAGTTCGGCCGCGGCGACCGCCGCTTTTACCGGGTGCAGGTCCAGGCCGGCTCCACGCTGAGTGTGGCCAGGAATATGGAAAAAGAGTACAATAACAACGGCTATCCCGATGCCTTTGTTATCGCCCGATGATGGCCCTGCCGGCAGGGTGAACACTGCCAGGAGGGACGGCTAAACGATCACAGTTGTCCGCCAAGGCCAGGGCAGCAAGGGTTTGCCGCCCTCCGGACTCCTGACTCCTCACTGCTGACTACTGACCTCTGCCTATGACCCGTGATATCATCCATCTGGATCTGGACGCCTTCTACGCCTCGGTGGAGGTGCTGGACAACCCGACGCTTAAAGGGCTGCCGGTGATTGTCGGCGGCAGTTCCGACCGGGGGGTGGTGTCCGCTGCCTCCTATGAGTCCAGGGCTTTCGGGGTGCATTCCGCCCTGGCCATCGTCATTGCCCGCAGGCTTTGCCCCCAGGGAATTTTTCTGCCGGTGCGCATGTCCCGCTACGCGGAGGTTTCCGAGCAGGTGATGGCTGTTTTCCGTCAGTATACACCATGGGTGGAGCAGATCTCGGTGGACGAGGCCTTCCTCGATGTCACCGGCTGTCAGTCTCTTTTCGGCTCCGCCGTGGAGATTGCCGGGCAGATCCGCAGCCGGGTGCGGGCGGAGATCGGTCTGACGGTTTCCGCCGGGGTGGCCGGCTGCAAGCTGGTGGCCAAGATCGCCTCGGACCTCAACAAACCGGACGGCCTCACCGTGGTGCCCCACGGCCGGGAAGCCGAATTTCTCGCCCCCCTGCCCATCAAGCGCCTGTGGGGGGTGGGCAGAAAAACCCAGACCGCCCTCAGGCTGCTCGGCGTGCAGACCATCGGTGATCTCACCCGCTTCTCCCTGGATTTTCTTGAGAAAAAATTCGGCCAACATGGCCGCCACATGTATTTCTGCGCCAGGGGCCTTGATGAACGTCCGGTGGAGTGCAGCCACTGCACCAAATCCATCGGCAACGAGGAAACCTTTGATCAGGACCTGACGGACCTGCAGCAGATCCGCAAAGAGCTGCTGCGCCTGGCCACCAGGGTGGGCGAACGGCTGCGCCGCCACCACTTCACGGGCCGGGCCGTTACCCTGAAAGTGAAATACCATGATTTCATCTCCATCAGCCGCTCCCTGACCCTGACCCGGCCGACCAACGACTCACGGGAACTCTATCAGGCGGCGCTCAGCCTCCTGCCCAGAACCCAGGCCGGCAGCAAGCCGGTGCGCCTGGTAGGGATCGCGGTGGACAAACTGCAGGACGATTCCCTGCCCCGCCAGCTCGATCTCTTTGGCGGCAAAAAAACTGACCGCCAGGAGTTAAACAGGGCCCTTGACCGGATCAATGCCCGCTTCGGCGCCCATACCATCAAACCGGCAACCCTTACCGACGACGCAGCCGACTCGTGAACTGCGGGGATCACCCGGCCCCGCAGGGGCGGTTCGCGAAGCGCCCCTGCTAAACTGCCCGACATCCGCGGCACCCCTGCAGGATATAACTCAACTTTCTGACTTGATCTATTCTGTCGAAATAACGATATTTCTGTGACACAGTTGCTGCTCTGATCTCCGTCATGGGAATTCAGGAGACAGGAGACAGAATTCAGAATGGTTGATATTATTATGTCTTATTCTGGCTCCTGACTTCTGGCTTCTGAATTCTCTGGAAATAAGCTCGGGTCAACCTGGAAATATTTATTCAATTTCAACATGTTAACACAACTCAGAAAGTTGAGGATATAATAAAGCCCATCCACCGGGATCAGAAGCCGCCGGTGCGGATGAACTGCAGCACCAGGGCCGCCACCTCCTGCCGGTGATGGATCTGCAGGTGGTTGTAGGGCAGCACGATAAAATCCTTCTGCCCGGTCAGAGGAACCGCGTCCACCGCCACCCGGCCGTCGCTTGCCGTCGTAAAAAATCTGCCGAGCAGGACAGTGCTGCGGTTGCCGGCGATCACTCCGATCTCCGGCGGCGGCTGGTTGCGGGGCGGGCCGATGAGCAGCCTGCCAGGCAGCATGGACTGGACGGGCTTGAAGATTTTCAGGGCGAGCCCGAAGTGTTTTTCCGCAATTCCGGCAAGATGCGTGCCGCTGTTCGGGGTGCCGATCAACACGCAGCGGCCCAGGCCGGCCACCTCATGTCCAGCCAGATACTGCCGGATGATCAGGCCGCCCATGCTGTGGCCGACAAAATGGATGCGCTGAAAGTCCCGGGGCAGCTGCTGCAATTTTTTCGCAAACCCGGCAGTGCACTGCTCAAGAGAACTGAAAAAAGCGGGCAGGGTGGGCCGGAAGGTAAGGTAGCCCCTTTTTTCACAATAGCCGGCCAGAAAGGCCATGTCCCGCCTGGTACGGAAAAAGCCGTGCACCAGCACGATCATCTCACGCTGCGCTGTCATGCCTTGTCATCATCCGGCGCGGCACGCCTGGACCGTTGCCCCTCCATGATCTCCTGGACGCGGCCGACCTCGCCGCTCTCCAGCCGGACCTTGATGCCATGGGGGTGGGTGGCTGATCTGGTCAGAATGTCTCGCACTACCCCTTCGGTCAGCCGGCCGCTGCGCTGATCCTGCTTCAACACGATCACTACCCGGATTCCCGGTTTTATGGCGCTGCGGACCGGAATGCCGGCTTCGCCGTTTACCTTTGCCGTTTTCATGAATTTCTTACCAAGGCTGTTCTTTTTACCGCTGTCGCTCCAGGGAAACAGCAGGCGCCGCACAACCTGTCGGCATTTGCCAACACCTTGCTGCCAAAGGGCTGGCCGGCAAATAAGAGTATTGCGCTTTCCCTATAAATGATCTTGCACCGACCCGGCTGACATATTATAACCATGTAAAAATCTTCCCCAACTTCCACGAATTTTCATCAAAGGAGCAAGAGTATGCCGCGACGGTTCATGAAATCCATCACTTTTTTTCTCATCTTTTCCTTCCTGTTGCTTGATTTCACCGTGCAGAAGGCCAAAGCCGGCATGATCGACACCGGCGCCATCGTCGGCATGGCCAGCCAGGAAGACGCCCGCGGACGGGTGCTGGCCTTTCTTGACCGCCAGGATGTGCAGCAGACCATGGAGCAGCAGGGTGTGACCGCTGAGGAGGCCAGGCAGCGGGTGGCAGCCCTGTCCGATGCCGAGGTGATGCAGATCGCCCGGGCCATGGACCAGCTGCCCGCCGGCGGTGACGGCATAGGGGTGATCGTCGGCGCCGCGGTGCTGATCTTTGTCATCCTGCTCATTACCGACATTGCCGGACTGACCCACGTCTTTTCCTTTGTCCATCACCGCAGATAACCGCCATGGCTGCCATTCTACCCGCCGGCGGCAGAAAGGCCGCCGGCCTGCTGCTGCTCCTGGGCCTGCTGACCCTTAGCGGCTGCGGCGGGCTGACCGGCACCCCCACGCCATGGCGGGACGGCGCACCTGAGCAGGTGAGCATCGCCGGGGTGCCCTTCTTTGCCCAGCAGGAATACCAGTGCGGCCCGGCTGCCCTGGCCATGGCCCTGGGCTGGAGCGGCGTCAAGCTCACCCCGGAGGAGCTGGTTGGCGAGGTGTACACCCCAGGCCGGGAGGGCAGCCTGCAGTCCGCCATGGTAGCCGCGGCGCGCCGCCATGGCCGGGTGGCCTACCCCATCGCCGGCCTGGAGGCGCTGATGACGGAGCTTGGCGCCAGCCATCCGGCCATCGTGCTGGTCAATCTGGGCATTGATCTTTACCCTAAATGGCATTACGCCGTGGCAATCGGCTACGACCGGCCCGTTGCCGAGATCATCCTCCATTCCGGCGCCCAGGCCGGCGAGCGGCTCGCCCTGCGGGTTTTCAACAATATCTGGCAGCGCAGCGACTATTGGGGGCTGCTGGTCCTGCCGCCGGATGAGCTGCCTGCCACCGTCAGCGAGGAGGCTTGGCTCGAGGCAGTGCTCGGCCTGGAACGGACGGGCCAGCACGCGGCGGCGATAACCGCCTATGAGACGGCGCTCAAGAGGTGGCCGGCCAGTTTCTCCGCCTGGATCGGCCTCGGCAACTGCCATTACAAGGCGGATAACCTGCCCGCCGCCGCCCGGGCCTTCGGCCAGGCCATCCGGCTCGATCCCGGGTCAGGCCCGGCCTTGAATAATCTGGCCTATGTCCTGTGGAAACAGGGGCGGCGGGAAGAGGCCTTAAATCTCGCCAGACAGGCGGTGGCCCTCGGCGGGCCGCTGCAGGAAAAATTCCAGAAGACGCTCACCGAAATCGAGAACAACCCCAGCCCGTCCCCAGAGCCGCCACCCAGGAAAAAGGCGGTCAGATAAGCGGGTGCTGGGAGCTTTCGATCAGCTCCCTCTTGCTGGCCAGCGGCAGCCTCTTCAACTGATATTCCCGTTTTGCCGCAGCTGACCGCGAGGCGGCCCGCTCCGCATAGACCAGCTTCACCGGCCGCCGCGAGCGGGTATAGCGGGCCCCGCCTCTGGCCGAATTATGCTCGCTGAGGCGCCGGGCCAGGTTTCTGGCAATGCCGGTGTAATGGGTGCCGTCCCGGCAGCAGACGATATAGACGTGCCAGCCCTCTTCCACTGTTTCCATTACTTTTCCCCCGGCTCGGGCCGGCTGGCGCCGCAGCGCCAGCACTGGCCAAACTGCCCCTCAAGCTCTTCATGGCACTCCGGGCATTGCCAGACCTCGGCCGGGCTGCCGTCTGCGCGCAGGATCTCCTCAACCAGCTGCCGGGCCTGTTCATAGCTGCCGTCATCGGTGATCCACAGCTCAGGCCAGCATTCAATGGGCGGCACCTCGCCGGCGGCGGCGGAGAGGAACTGATTCCTGATCACCGTGCGGATGCCGTGGCTGTCCAGCACATCCCTGACCAGGCCGACCATGGTGATATTGGCGGCGCTGTAGACTTTTTGCATGGCTGCGTCCTTGCCGGCCTGGCGGTCTGCCGGCCTGCTCAACAGTTAACCGGCCAGCCGGGCCCTGGCCTGCAATTTTGCCTCAATCAGCTGTTGATGATTCAGGCGCAGCAGATTTGCCAGTTTATGGGCGAAATAATCCTCATGGGCCTCCAGCCGGCCGTCCGCGAAAATAATACGCCAGACCGCCTCCATCAGGGCCATCTTCTCCTGCAGGGAGTACTGCTGATTCATCCGGTTGGTGAACTGCCAGAGATCAAGGGCCTTTTCCCGCTCCGCACGGGCCAGGGCCAGCAACTCCTCCACATATTCCGGGGCCAGACTGAAGGCCGACCTCAGGGTATCGACCACATGGGCCATCTCCTCGGCAGTGCACTCCTCGTCAATATGGGCGGTCTCAAGCAGCAGGACGCCCGCAGCCAGACAGGTTTCGTCCACCCTGCCCGCCGCAGCTTTTTCCTCGGCTGGTCTGCTGCTGATAATTTTTTTGAGCAGATCAAACATGTTTCTCCTTTATGCCATTCCTCTTTGCAGCCGCAGTTGTGGACGGGAATCCGCCGTCACGGTTCCCTGCCACTATACTATGTAATATGCTGATGGAAAACAACAAGTTATAAACCTGGGCAGACTTGCCGTTCTCCCGGCTCCTCCCACAACAGCCTGCGCTCAGAGTGGAACTCCATGATCTTTGCGGTGAGCGGGTCACGGAAACGCAGGGTCTGGGCCAGCAGCTGCAGGGGACGCTGGAAATCATCCGCCGCCTCCGGCAGCAGCTCAGGATAAAACCGGTCATTGACGAGGCCGAAGCCCAGACTGCTCATGTGCAGCCGCAGCTGATGCTTCTTGCCGGTTGCCGGCTGCAGGAGAAAGCGACCTCGCTTCTCCTTTCTCTCCAGCAGCCTGATGCTGGAAAAACTGTTCGCCGGGCCCTGCACGGTCTGCATCCTGAACCAGGGCTGGCCGGCCGCCAGCCGGTTTGCCACCTGCCACTCGCTCTGCTGGGGCTGAACGGGGCAGAGCGCCACGGCCTGATAGGTTTTTTCCACCCGGCCGTGCAGAAACAGATCATGGTAAAGTCCCCGAGTGGCGCGATTGCAGGAGAACAGGACCAGACCTGCGGTTTCCCGGTCGATGCGGTGCAGCGGCACCAGATCGGCATTGCCGGTTTGCTTTTTCAGCCGGTGCAGCAGACACTCGTTCACATAGAGGCCGGCAGGGGTGACGGGCAGGAAATGCGGCTTGCAGGCCACCAGCAGCTCAGCACTGGCAAAGAGAATTTTTTCGGCAAAGGGGATGACCGGCTCGCGCTCCACCTCCCGGAGATAGCGGATTATTTTGCCCGGCACGTAACTGGTCCCGGCTGTCACCGGCCTGCCGTCCGCATCGCGTACCTTGCCCCCGGCCAGGCGCCTCTCCCAGCTGGCCCGTGGCACCCGCGGGAAGCGCCGTTGCAGAAAATCCAGCAGGGCAGGATAGGGTTTTGCCGCCTGGGGCAGGGTAACGGTGGAAAAATAATCGCTCAGAGTCATAGGCAATCCGCGTCAGAGGAGATCCGGCCCGACAGATTTCTGCAACACAGCCACCGCAGCAGGTTTCAGCCATCAGCCATCAGCCATCAGCCATCAGCCATCAGCCATCAGCCATCAGCCATCAGCCATCAGCCATCAGCCATCAGCCATCAGCCATCAATCCTAATTGCTCACTCATCCTTTAAGCAAGTCTTTTCTTGCCGGCCTTTCCGGGCACGCCCGTGCAAAGCTGTTGAATTGCCTTGATGTTTTGGCTATACTCTGACTTGGCCAAAGTGTCAGCAGTTTCCTTATGCCGGCGGGCGCCGCAGATTGCTGCGTATCATGACCCATGCAGGATAAATCATTCATACATCAGTGCATTTTCAACGCCTTGGACGGGGTGCAGGATGGTCTTTCCCGTTTTTCCGGCTCCAGCCGGGTCGCCCTGCTCTATGCCATGGACCCCGCCGACCCCATCCATGCCGTTGATCCCCAGAACCTGCTGCAGGGACATGAGCCCAAATTAAAAGAGCTCTTTGTCGACTCGAACGACTGGCGTTACGGGCCGGCCAATCCCTCCAGGATAGACGGCTTCAAACAGTTTCATCCGGTCAGGAATCTCGATCTGGCCGGCCTTATTTCCTACGGAGCACGCTCCAATATCATCTTCTACCAGATATGGTTCACCGAGCACCATCCGGACATGTGCTCCATCGGCCCCACCGAATGCTGGCTGGAGCATGCGGCCTGGCTGCTGGCCCATGACCTGGGCACGGACAGCAATCTCTATACCCGCACCACCGGCTATGTGCTGCGCGGCTATGCCACCCATGCCGTGCGGGATTTCATGGTGGATGAAATGAATATTTTTCTCGGCTGGGATACTTACATCCGCATCTACCCCATCCTCGATGCCGTACTGGGCATCTCGGAAACCCGGGAAGAGGGGGCCTGGCCCCAGGGTGAACTGGTTTTTGTCGAACCTCACGCCGTCAGAGAGATGGACTTCATGGTGCAGTTCCCCCACGAGGGACGCCCCCTGCTCAGCAATTTCAAGCATGTACGCAAGATTCTCCAGGCCGTGGAAAATTCCGACCGCCGCCTGGTCTCCAACGGCCAGCATATCGTCGGCATTACCAGCGCCCCCCTGCCGCCTTTTCATATCATCGCCGATTTCCGCCGGGGTTACGGCTTTCTCAGCTTAAACGACCGGCCGGTGTGCAGTTTTTTCAACGGCAGCTTCCATTCCACCACCCATAAGGCCAAACTGGTGCAACTGGAGGAGTTGCTGCTGGAAACCTCCCTGGAACTGGCCTGCACCCACCAGCTCTTTCAAATCATCGCGGCCCTGGTTCACAGCGCGGAAACCGAAAAACACGGCTGCACCCTGGTGCTTGACCTCAACCCCCTGCCCATCGCGATTTCCGGCCAACGCCTGGAACACCCCCTGGACCTGCGCCAGCCCTCTATCCTGGAACTGTCCAAATCCCTGGCCAAGGTTGACGGCGCCCTGCACATCGGCACGGACATGCATCTGCACTCCTTTGCCTGCCTGCTCGACGGCCGCACCGTGCCCGGCGAGGACCGCTCCCGGGGCGCCCGCTATAACTCGGCCCTGCGTTTCAGCTCCGAGCACCGGGATATCATCGTCATCGTGGTCTCCTCCGACCGGCCGGTTTCCATCATCAAGGAAGGCGTTGAGGTGAGCGCCCAGTGCCAGTTAAAACCGGTGGCCCGCTATATCGCTTCCCCGCCCACCCTGGCGGCCTGGCTTGCTGAAAAGTAAATACCCCTCTCTCTTCAAATGCTTGCCAGGATTGACCTGCTGCCCTGCCTGCACCGCTCAAAAAATACCACACCGTATAATTGCGTTTGACAAATACCGAAGTTCAGCTGAACATATACCATGGCCCCTGCCCGTGGACTTTTTTCGATCTGTTCTGGCATGTGCTTGCAATTGGTTGGCCGCATCGGCAAAGGACGGTATTTCAGGCTGTTTTTTCGATCCCCTTTCCCCTGCCGGCGAGGGACAGGCAGAAAACGCCCCGGCCCTGTTCCTGCAAGGTTTTCTCCCCTGAGGACTGCGGCCCGTCTGCTTTTTTTCAACAGAAAAACCCGGAAGGAGACCTTACGATGGGCAGACACGACACCGACACCCTGTCACGGCGTCATTTTCTGCAGAAGGCCGCCGGCGCCCTGTCCGGCCTGGCCGCGGCGGCGTGCCTCCCCGGCCTGCCCTTAGCCGGGGCCTCAGCGGATGCTCCGCCGCTGATCACGGTTGAATCTCAGCCCCTGCTCCGGGTGCTCCGCTGGGGGGGCTTTCTGCAAGACGACGAGAATATCTGGCTGGCCAACACCAGACGCTGGGAAAAACTGACCGGCGGCCGGGTCATTACCGACATCGTCCCCTTTAATGACGTGCGACCCAATGCCGCCATGGAGGCGACCCTCGGCACCGGCCATGATATCGTGGTCGGCTGGTTTGACGACCCCCACCTCTATCCGGACAAACTCCTGCCCCTGACCGATCTGGCTGAGTATCTGGGAGGCAGATACGGCGGCTGGTACCCCGTCTGCGAGGTCTACGGCCGGGATGCGCAAAGCAAACAGTGGATCGCCCTGCCGGTGGGCTGTTCCGGCCAGTGCCTCAATTACCGCTTGAGCTGGGTTCGTGAGGCAGGGTTTGCGACCATGCCCGCCGATATTGCCGGCTTTCTCAAGTGCTGCAAGGCCCTCAAGGCCACGGGCCACCCCACCGGCTTTGCCCTGGGCCACGCCGTGGCGGACGCCAATGCCTGGTGCCACTGGTGGCTGTGGTCCTTCGGCGGCAAGGCGGTTGAAGCCGACGGCCGCTCCATCGCCATCAACAGCCGGGAATCCCTGCAGGCCCTGGAGGTGGCCCGCGAACTCTTTGACACCATGATCCCCGGGGTGGAGAGCTGGCTTGACCCCCACAACAACCGGGAATTTCTGGCCGGCAATATTTCGGTCACCAATAACGGCAGCAGCATCGCCTACGCGGCCCGGGAAAAATACCCGGACCTTGACGCTGATCTGGCGGTCATCAATTTCCCCATCGGTCCGGTGGGCAGACCGGCCGAACTCTCCGCACTGAGCCAGGCCTTTATCTTCAAATACACCCTCATGCCCAACGCAGCCAGAGACTACCTGCGCTTCATGTTTGAAGAAGAACAGTATGGCCGCTGGATCAGCGGTTCGTGGGGCTATATCAGCCAGAGCCTCAAAAAATTTTATGATGCGCCGGGCTGGCTGCAGAATCCGAAGATCATGCCCTACCGGGAATGCATCAAACGCATGCGCTCCAACGGCCATGCCGGTCCCCTGGGTCCGGCATCGGCAGCGGCCATGAGTGAATTCGTGGTGGTCGATATGATCAGCGATGTCTGCACCGGCAATAAGACCCCCCGGTCCGCTGCCCTGCGGGCGGAAAAAAGGCTCAGCCGGCTCTATGTGTAGCCGGCGGGACGGAAACAGGGAGCAGTTGATGGGAAACGAAAGGCCCCGGCTTTCCCGCCGGGATTTTCTCAAAACATCGGTGCTGGGGCTGGCCTCGGTAAGCATGTCCGCCCTGTTCCGCTTTGACCCCGCCCTGGCGGCGGATATCCCGCCCCCCCGCTTTGAGCTGGAACCGCAGCCGGTGCTCAAGGTGCTGCGCTGGATGGGCTTTGTCAAAAGCGATGAGGAAATCTGGCGGATCAATACCAGGAAATGGGAGATCGCCACCGGCGGCCGGGTGATCACCGATTTCATCCCCTGGGAGGATGTCCGCTCCAGGGCCGCCATGGAATCACTGCTCGGGGCGGGCCATGACATCGTCTTCGGCTGGTTCGACGACCCCCACCTCTACCCGGACCGGCTGCTTGATGTCAGCGAGGTGGCCGACTATCTCGGCAGCAGATACGGCGGCTGGTATCCGGTCTGCGAGGTCTATGGCCGGGATGCGCGCCACAGGCGCTGGATCGCCCTGCCCCTGGGCAGCGCCGGCATCTGCCTGAACTACCGGGTGAGCCAGGTGCAGCAGGCCGGCTTTGCCCAGGTACCCAATGATGTGGCGGGATTTCTCAGATGCTGCAAGGCACTGAAGGCCCAGGGCCATCCCACCGGCTTCGCCCTGGGGCATGCGGTGGGCGACGCCAACGCCTGGACCCACTGGTGGCTGTGGTCTTTCGGCGGCAAGGCTGTGGAGGGGGACGGCGCCACCATCGCCATCAACACCCGGGAGACCGGCGAGGCCCTGGAGACGGCCCGCGAGCTCCATGACACCATGATCCCCGGGGTGGAGAACTGGCTTGATCCCCACAACAACCAGGCCTTTCTGGCCGGGAAGATCTCGCTCACCGCCAACGGCAACAGCATCTTTTTTGCCTCCATGCAGAATTTTCCGGACCTCAACCGCGACCTGATGACCATGAATTTCCCGGTCGGTCCGGTGGGATTTGCCAGCGAACTCTCCCTGTTCAGCCTGGGCTTTATTTTCAAGCATACCCAGGTCCCCAATGCCGCCAGACATTACCTGCAGTTCCTCTTTGAAAAACCGCGTTACGGTGAATGGGAAAACGGCACCTGGGGTTTTGTCACCCCCACCCTGAAATCCTATTATGATATGGCGGCCTGGCTCAAGGACCCGCGCATCACCCCGTACCGGGAATGTACGTCACGCATGCTGTGGAACGGCTATGCCGGCCCGCTGGGTGCGGCATCAGCCGCCGCCATGAGTGAATTCATCATTGTCGATATGTTCGCCGCCGTCTGCACCGGCGGCAAGACCCCCAAGGCCGCCATGCTGGCGGCGGAAAAAAGGCTGGCCGGGCTCTACCGCAGCTGACGGACTTCGGCCGGGCCATGGCAACTGGCGAGGATACATGTTTCGTAAAACGAGCATCCAGAAAATAACCTTCCTCAGCTTTCTGGTGATCATTTCCGTTTTCACCATCTGTCTGAGCGGCGGCTGGCTTTACGAAACATACCGGCATTCCGCCGCCGATTCCGATGTTTATGAAAATGAGCTTCTCCGCGAACGGCAATGGGTGATCCGCAATGAGGCGGAAAAAATCATCCAGCTCATTGACTTTCAGCGCAGGCAGCGGGAAAAGGAAATCCGGGAAACCCTGCGGGAACGGGTGCTGCGGGCCTATACCACCGCCCTGCACACCTATCAGGAAAAGCAGGGCAAACTGCCGCTGCCCGAGATCAAACAACTCGTCATCACCACCCTGCGGGCCAGCCGCTTTGACAACGGCATGGGTTATTATTTCGCCACCACCGGCGATGGGGGTGACGAGGTCATTGCCGACAGACCGGAGCTGGCCGGCCGCACCCTGACCTATGTGCCCGGCAACTCCAGCGCAGCCGAGGCGCGCAGCATGGTGGCCATGATCACCGCCAATGAAGAGGCCTTTTACCAGTATCTGGTCCCTGACCCCCAGGGGGTTGCGCAGCCTCGGGCCAAGCTGGCCTTTATCAAATATTTCGAGCCATTCGGCTGGTATATCGGCACGGCGGTCTACAGGGATGACATGACCCACGAGGTGCAGAAGAAGATCCTCGATTACCTGTACAGCCTGCCGCCGGGTATCGGCACCATCGCCCTGTTCCGCCAGGACGGCATCGCCCTGTTCCATTCCAGAAAGGAAAACATCGGCCGCGACATGTTCGCCTACACCGACGACAAGGGCATGGAGATTTACCGGCAGCTCCTCCATGTGGCGCTCAGTGACGAGGGCGGCTTTGTCTCCTCCGCCTGGGAGGATGCCGCCACCCAGGAGGTGGCGCCGAAAATCGCCTATGCCCGCTCCTATGCGGACTGGCAGTGGATTGTTGCCATTGATACCAATACCGATGACATCCAGGCCGCCCTCCGGCAAAAAAAGCTGCAGCTGCGGCAGCAGGTCAACGGCTACATCATCAAGGTCCTCATTCTCCTGGCCGGCTTTGTCGGCATTGTCATTTTGCTGTCCCACTACCTTTCCCGCAGACTTGACCAGGAATTTCAGGCATTCACCGCTTTTTTTGAGGATGCTGCCTCCGGCTACCGCGAGATTGACCGGCAGAGCCTCAGCATCCGGGAATTCAGGAACCTTGCCGAGTCGGCCAACCGCATGATCCGCGACCGCCGGAAAAACGAGGAGGAGATGCTGCGGTTGCGCGCCATGCTCAGCAACATCATCAACTCCATGCCTTCGATTCTGGTCGGCGTCGACCAGGACGGCAGGGTCATCCAGTGGAACCTTGAGGCGGAAAAAATGACCGGCATCAGCTCAGCCGCGGCGCTGGGGTGCATGCTGGTTGAGGTGCTGCCGCAGCTGGCCGGCCAACAGGAAAATATCCGTCTGGCCATGGCCGACCGGCAGCCCCAAAAAGCCTCCAGGGTAGTGGACCAGCGCGACGGCAGGACGCATTATGTCGATATCGTCGTCTATCCGCTGATCGGCGAGGCGATGGCCGGCGCAGTGATCCGGGTGGATGACGTGACCGATCAGGTGGAGGCCGAGGCCGAGAGAAGCAAACTGCTCAACCAGCTCCAGCACTCCCAGAAAATGGAAGCCATCGGCACCCTGGCCAGCGGCATCGCCCATGATTTCAACAATATCCTCACCCCCATTCTCGGCTATGCGGATATGATCAGAAACGAAACCCCGGCGGAAAGCCATGTTGCAGCCTATCTCACCGCAGTGCTCAATGCCGGCAACCGGGCCAAGGACCTGGTCGGCCAGATCCTCGCCTTCAGCCGCCAGCAGGAACAGGACCGTCAGCCCGTACAGATCCACCTGATTGTCAAGGAGGCCCTGAAGCTGTTGCGGGCCAGCATCCCAGCCACCATCGACATGCGCACTGACATCGATCCGGAGTGCTGCCAGGTGCTGGCCGATCCCAGCCAGATTCACCAGATCGTCATGAATCTCTGCACCAATTCCTACCACGCCATGCGCGCCACCGGCGGGGTGCTGGCCATCCGCATGGCGCCGCTGGCGATCGACGAGGAGGCGGCCAGGGCCATTTCCCCGGAACTGGCCCCCGGCCCCTATGTGCATCTGAAAATCAGCGACACCGGCCACGGCATGGACCCCATGACCCTGGAGCGCATCTTCGAACCGTATTTCACCACCAAAAAGGAGGGCGAAGGCACCGGACTGGGGCTCTCGGTGGTCCACAATATCGTCAAAAGCCATGGCGGCCACATCGCGGCAGTCAGTGCCCTCGGCAGGGGGGCAACCTTTCATGTCTATCTGCCGCGGCTCCTGCAGGCCGGCGCTCCGCTCCCCCAGCCAGTTCAAACGCTGCCCGCCGGCAGTGAAAGAATTCTGCTGGTGGATGATGAAGAGGTCATTTCGCGAATGGAAGAGCTGATGCTGACCGATCTCGGCTACCAGGTCACCGCCCTGCTGGACAGCGCCAAGGCCCTGCAAACCTTCAACGCCAGGCCGGCTGATTTCGATCTCGTCATCACCGACATGACCATGCCCCACCTGACCGGACTGGAGTTAACCGGGGAAATCCTCAAGATCCGCCCGGATATGCCCATTATCATGTGCACCGGTTTCAGCGAGCTGGTCAATGAAGAGCAGGCCAAGGCCCAGGGCGTCAGGGAATTTCTCATGAAACCGGTGATGAAAAACGATATGGCCCATGCGGTTCGCCGGGCACTCGATAGCAGGCGGCAGGGGCAAAGCGTCTGACGCACCTGCAGGACCCGTGACCACCTTCATTTTCCCCTTATCCATTGCCAGGCCTGGCAAACAGGCGGCCGGCAGTCCGTGAAGCTGCGGGACGCTTGGCACAAGCATCCGAAGATGCAGCGAAAAAAAACTTGTACTCACTAACCGCCATGGTATATCTGGAGAAAATGAAAAAATTCTATTCAGCCTTTGGTCGTCTGATTTTTCCCTGCAGAGTACGAATAATGGTCGCGCAGAAAGTCGTCACGCCGGTGCAAAACGGGGTCCAGCGCAGTTGCCCCTGTTTGAAAGTAAAGGGATGCGGGGGTGAGGCATGAAACCGCTGATCGACACCCAGGAGTTTCTTTCCCTGTCCTCCTTTCTCAACTATCAGCTTGCCGGCGAACCGGTCAACTGGCAGGGGATCCTGAATCTGGTGGTGGGCAATCAGCCGGCGTATACCAGGGTCTCGGAAAATTTTCTGCTGGAGGCCCTGGAGTATCTCGGCGAGGCCTATGGCAACCAGAAACGCTGGCTGGGCCCCCTGGCCATCCTCCATCCCATCCGGGCCTCCGCCCTGCTGGCCAAGGCTCAGGAAAAACCCAGCACCCTGGATCTGCTCACCGCCCTGCTGCATGACAAGGAAGAGGATCTGATCGCGGAGCGATACAGTCCGGAGAGCTGGAGCAGGCTCGATACCCGCTACCGACTGCTGCTGGAGAAGATCGATTCCCAAACCAACTGGTTGCTCAACGAACGTATTGCCTTTCTCGCCAAGCCCAAGGGCCAGAAGTACACCGAATATCTCGGCCGCCTGCTGAATCAGGCGCGGCTGACCCCGGAGCTTGCGGTGATCAAGCTGGCGGACCGGCTGGACAACACGCTCGATCTGCGCATCGACCTGCAGGATTTCACCGACCGGGCCCGGGCCTTTCAGGTCATCTTTGATATTCTCTTCGTCAACTCCTATGCAGGGCTGCACCTCAGCCAGCACCATCCCTCGGCCAGCAAGATCAACGGCGCCATGCGGCTGTTCCAGCTGTATAAAAACGTGGTATTCCTCTCCATGCTGCGGGCCGAGCAGCTGCCTCTGGGCGAGGCGGCGCAGAAACTTTTCTATTCCCTGGCCGTGGCAAGCATCAGGGAGGCCCAGACCATCATGCTGCATATCTTCGCCTACCACCTGACCTCGCCCGCCGACCAGCGGGCCCTGCTGCTCGAGGCCATGGCCTACTCCCACCGCGGCGGCTGCGACGCCATCAGGGCGGAAGGGCAGTCAGTGCTCGACGGCATTTTCCGGCGGCATTTCGTCTATGACAACAAGGAGATGAAAAAGAAAGGGCTGGACAGCCTTTACCGGGACAAGAGACTGATGGCGCTGGTGGCGGTGACCTTCCTGATTATTTTCGCCAACTTCATCAACAGCGAGGAGTATGCGATCAAAGGCATCTCGGCGGCCGGCATCATTCCCCAGCCCTGAGCCCTGCCCAGCCGGGACAGGGGACACCCGCGGGGGGCGCCCCTGCGGGAACGTCGACGTTTGTGATCGCGCGGGCAGCAATCAAACGGCCGCCCCCTCCTCCTTCTTTTCCAGCCAGGGGAAAAAACGACACAACCATTCATACAGGCCGGGGAACTCTCCGGCCAGCCAGCCGGTCAGCCGGCCGAAAAGATTCTCCCGGCTCTCCACCACGGGCAACGCCTTGCCGGCCAGCTGCAGTTCCAGTCGCTCCGCCCGCTGGTCCGGGGCCGGGTGGCTGGACAGGAAAGAGTGGTCATTGCCGAGAGCGGCAAGTTTGCGCAGGGCACTCACCGCGGCTGTTGCCTGGTAGCCATGCTTTTTGAGAAACGCCAGACCGTAGTCATCCGCCTCCTTCTCCTCCAACTGGGAGAACTGGGCTGCCATGAGCAGTTCGGAAAAGGCGCCCAGCTGCGAACGGGCAAGCTCGCCCACCGGGCTGTTCAGCGAGGCGATGCCCTTGCGCACCGCGCTGGCCGCATAGGCCAGCTGGATTTTTTTGCGGATATGCTTGCCGGCCACATGCCCCATCTCATGGCCGATGACAAACTGCAGCTCGCCGTCGTCAAGCAGGTCCATCAGCCCGCTGTAAAGGCGGATGGTGCCGTCGGCCATGGCAAAGGCGTTGACCTCATCGGCCAGATACACCCCGTAATTGAAACGAAGCGCCCCATCCTGCTGATGGTCGCCGACCAGCTTCTGTAGCCGTCTGGCGTAAGGGCTGCCTGGTTCGGCCAGCCTCTGCCGTTCGTCGGCATAGCGGGCCGACTGCAGCGCCAGCTGCCGCACGGCCTCATCGGACAGGGTGACCGCGCGGGCGGCATCGAGTCCCGCCTCGGCCGCCAGCCGGACATCGGTATCCTCGCAGCCGCTCAGCACCGGCAGACAGAGACAGCAGAACAGCAGCAAGCACTGCAGCAGCCATTTCCCCTTCATGGTCAGCTCTCCCCGCCGGTCAGCAACTGAGATGAAAACCGGCGGCCACCTGGCGGCCGGCGGCAGCCAAGCGATTAAAGGTGGCCACCGCGCTCTCCGTGGGTTCAGCCACCAGTTCAATCCCCTGCTCCCGCAGCTCCGCGGCCAGCTCCGGGCTTACCCGCATGAGCCCGGGTTTACCTTTGCCGATGACCAGGCACTGCGGTTTGGCGGCCAGGATGTCCGCCACATCATCCACATCCACCACATGACCGGCCTTGCGCCACCAGTCCGCCACCACCCTGTTGTTGATGATTTTCAGATCAGCGCTGTATACCCTGCCGGAGATCACCATCCTGCCAAACGAGTACTGTTCAATCATTGCCATCACCTGTTGCAGACTTTCCCTGTTCATGCCACCCGGCTTCCCGGCGGCAGAGCCATTGCCGTCACAGCTTGCGCAGATAGTCGGGGCCGTTCAGCTGCCGCATCTGGGTGGCGATCCACCGCCTGCGCTCCATGACATAGGAGGACGGCTTGCGTGCCTTCAGCACCCTGGGGTTGGGCAGCACGGCAGCCAGCAGGGCCGCATCCCATTTGGTCAGCTCAGCGGGCTGCTTGTTGAAAAAGCGCGCCGCCGCGGCATGCACCCCATAGATGCCGTCGCCGAATTCCGCGATATTGACATACACCTCGAGAATCCTCTTTTTCGGCCACAGACATTCCAGCAACACGGTAAAGTAGGCCTCCAGCCCCTTGCGCACATAACTGCGCTCCGGCCACAGAAAGAGATTCTTGGCTACCTGCTGACTGATGGTGCTCGCCCCCCGCAGCCGGCCGCCCTGGCGGTTTTTTTCCAGGGCCTTGCCGATGGAGTCAAAATCAAAGCCGGCATGGCGGGGAAACTTCTGGTCCTCGGCGGCAACCACGGCCAGGAGCAGATGGGGAGAAATCCCCTCCCAGTCGACCCACTGGTAGCTGATGCGGCTGCGGGCGTCACTGCCGAAGAGCTGGGCCAGGTGCCGCCCCGCCATGAAGGCGCTGGTCGGCGGCGCAACCCAGCGCAGGACAAGGACCAGGGCAACTGACAAAACAAGGCCCGCCAGCAGCAGCCGGCCGATAAGAATCAGCAGCCCGGCCAGGCTCCCCCGGCCCGCGGCTCTGCGGCCCGGACGGATTCGTGAAAATAGAGATGCGACGGCAGTATCCTCCTCACCGTTTTTTAACTGGTAAAAGCCCAACCTCAACCCCGTAACAAAACCCATAGACAACAAGAGCGTGTTATCAAGACAGGCAGGCATGGCCGGCAAACATCCGCAAGCCGCACCATGCCGTTATTGATAAAACGCTATTTTATGAGACTTGGCCCGGAATGCAAGGCTATGCTGGAAAAATTCTTTTTTTTGCGGCAGAGGTGATCGAAATGGTAAAAGTGCCGGCCGGCGGGTCAAACCCGGCTGTCCGCGGCGGCGTCTCCCAGGGGAAGCGCCTCAATTACCTCGCGCATGCACTGCAGGTCACTGAAAAACTGCTCGCTTTTCTCTTTGATAATCTGCCGGGGCAGGCCCTGATAATAGTCAACAGCCTTGAGAAGGTTGTCCTTGATCTCCTGCAGGTAACCCTGGGGCCGGGCGACCAGCCCGGAGGCGACTTTTTCCACCTCACCGCGCAGATAATCGACAAAGATGCCGATCTCCCGGACAAACATGTGCGGCCGTTCCGGCCTGGTCAGCAGGGAGATTCTGCCGTAGATATGGGACACCATCTCCTCCAGGGTGGCAACCTTGCTGAAATTGACAATGTTGGGGCCGCAGCACACCGCCGGGGTGGCAGTGGGATCGATGCCGGCCGGCAGGGTGATGCAGCCGGCCAGGTCATGACAGATACAGGATTTGGCCGTCACCCCTTCCCGCACCTTTGCCAGCAGCGGCGGCGGGTAGCCCTCCTCCGGCAGCTTGGCCAGTTTCTTTTTCTGGTAGACCCGGGAGGCAAGACAGATGGGCCGTTCGGTGAATTCCGTATTGGAGACGAGATGGCCCTTGGTGCAGGCGGTGCCTGGCTTGCCCTCGCTGACCCGCCTGAGCCGCGCCTCTTCACTGGCTGAGGTGCGCAGGTTCCAGAACGGGATGCCCAGCGGCGAACTTTCGCTCAGATAGACATCATCCGCGTTGGCGCTGAGCAGTTTCTGCAGATGGGCGTCATCAATATTGACGATCTCGGGCACGAGCAGGAAAGGGGTGCCCCAGCCGGTGCCGTCAACCCCGTAGTATTTGAGGAGCAGTTGGTCTTCGGCCGCGGTGCCGATGCCGCCCTGTACGGTAATGCGCACTTCCCTGGGGCTGTCGCCGACCTGACGGCCCAGTGCGGCAGCCGCCTTGGCATAAATGGCGTGCAGTTTCCCGAACAGCTCCTCTTTTTTCGCTTTGAATTCCTCCAGGATCGGACCCAGCACAAAACCCTTTGAGGCAAAGGCATGGCCGCCGCAGTTCAATCCGGACTCAATCCGGTACTCGGAGACCCACACCCCCTGCTTTGCCAGGAATTTCCCCTGGATTTCCGCTGAGCGGAAATCGCTCACCTTGAGTACGACTTTCTTTTTGCTGATGCCGTCCGGATCCGGGAAAAAATCATCAAAGGAGGCGATGTAACTGTAGAGCCGCTTGTTGATGCCGGCCGACAGGATAATGGAGGAGCGGACCGTGCTCAGGGCATAGCCGCGCAGGGCTGCCATGGCATCGGAGAATTCCGGCCCCAGCTCCTGGCCGTGCCGGTAATTGATGCGGTCAAGCTTGGTCATGATATTGACATCAATGGCGCCGGGCACGGCATGCTCGCGCAGCATCTTCTGCAGCCCGGCCTTCTCGCCGGCATCAGCGGTGGCCAGCATGGCCAGGTAATCCTGTTTGATCGGCGCATCATCCGGCAGCATCTCGTAGTAGCGGGTGATATCGCTGGCCGGCGTAAAAGGCGCGGCCTGCAGCTCCCGCACCTGCCGCACAATGAGCCGATCCAGCAGATTGAGGTAGGCGGTAACGCGCAGGGCGCGGGCATCATCTTCCTGGCCGGTAATCTCCTCATAGGGTTCGCCGGCCTTCTCGCAGTGGTATTTGCGCATTTGCTCCAGCAGCAGATCATCGACCAGCGAGATGACCGAACTGATACCGTATTTGGCCACGCGCAACGGCGTATCGATGGTAAACCCAGTACCCATCACCGGGATGTGAAATGTATGCGCACTCCTCAAAACTGAACTTAGCATGTTGCTTGCAACGATCCCCGCCTGAAATATTAAAGTGTTTCTCCGAAAGCCCTGCAGGACCTGCATCATACACCCATAGCGATGATGATGCGATAAAAATAGGAATTAATCAATAGCAGGTTAAGCCGGAAATCTCAAAGAAAATATGCGCAAACCGGGCTGATTTATTGCCTGACTGACACAGCAGCTCCCTTTTTTCTTTAATCTTTTTGTGGTGTTGTTATTAGGGCCAGTTTTCTCTCAATTGTTGCAGGGGCCGCCGGAGCGGCCGAGCCCCTGATCAGGCCGATGGCAACAAGGCTCAGCGCCAGCACCAGGACGCCGATGATGAAAAACGACCAGCGCAGGCCGAGAAGATCCATGGTAAAGCCGGCGCCCAGCGAGCCGCAGAATACCCCGACGCTCATGGCCAGACTGAAGACACCCATCATGGTGCCCTGGCCGTACCGCCGCCCCTCCTCCGTGGCATAGGCGCCCAGGGTCGGCCAGATGATCGCCTCACCCATGCCGAGCAGGACAAACAGCGCCAGCAGCTGCCAGAAGGCGCCGGCCAGCGGCACCAGGCACATGACGATACTGATGACCAGGCAGCCGGTCAGCAGCAGGACGGCCTTGTCCCGCCGGTCGGCCATTCTGCCGAAGGGGGTCTGCAGCAGGGCATTGACCAGGGTGCGGCAGGCGATGACCAGGCCGATCTCCATGCCGCTTGAACCGAACCACTGGTGCATGAGCAGGGGCAGAAAGGCCATGGTCGGCACCATGATGATCATGGTGGCCATCCTGGCCAGCAGGATGCCGCCGGTTCGCCGCCGGCAGAGCATGCTGCGCAGCGCCTCCATGATGCCCAGGCGGCGGATGCCGAGATCCCGGCGCTCCGGCGCCGGCAGCTGAAAAACCACCAGCAGCAGGGCCAGGCTGCTCAGGCCGGCCATGGCGTAAAAGGCGGACGCCATGCCCCACAGATCAGTGAAAAACCCGCCCAGCAGCGGTCCGCTGCCGATGCCGGTAAAAATGGCGATATTCAGCAGTCCCATATAGCGTCCTTCCTGGCCCACCGGCGCCAGGTCGCTGACGCAGGCCATGGCCACCGGCACGATCATGGCCGAGCCCACGCCATGGAAGGCCCGGATGACGATCAGATTGAGCACCGAAGTGGCCTCCGGCATGGCCAGGCCCACCAGGGCATAAACCAGCAGACCGCAGACCAGAAACATCTTCCTGCCCCAGCGGTCGGACAGATTGCCAACAATGGGCTGGAAAATGCCGCGGGTGATGGAAAAGGCGGCGATGATCAGCCCCAGCGCCAGTCCCCCGGCCCCGAGGCTGGCGGCAAAGACCGGCATGACCGGCACGATGATGCCGATGCCGAGCAGCGCGATAAATATCGACAAAAGAAGGATGACGAGCAAATGGCCTTGCATGGGGGAAATTGTCCTTTTTTATCCTGTTGAGCCTCTTGCAAAATGAACATCTACTCCGATCGGCTAAAAATATCCTGGGCGTCGTCTTCATGGTGAAATCGTCCTCAACGTAGCACTGCTACGCTTCCGGGCGATTTCACCACTCATCCTTGCCCAGAATATTTTTCTCTCGATCTCGCTACGACGTTC
>QZKJ01000016.1 GCA_003605035.1 Desulfurivibrio sp. | reverse complement strand
GCAATCGCGGTGACCGCCTCGCAGGTCGTCACCTGCCGGGCCCCGAGTCTGGCGGCCATCATGGCCAGCAGCCCCGAGCCGGTGCCGATTTCCAGGACCTTGGTCTCAGGGGTAACGGCGGCGCTCAAGGCGGCGAAATAGGCATCGTTGCGCATCCCGTCATTCATCATGGGCACGTGCCACATGGGAGTCAGCTTCTTGAGCGCGTTGTCCAGCCCGACATGGGCCTGAATGAACAGGGGATCGCAGTCGATTGCCTTATGGTAGCAGGCCATGGCCTCGGTCAATCGCCCAGCCTCCAGAAGGACATCACCGAGACCGCTGTGGGCCTGCGGGTAACCCGGCTTGCGCGTCAAAGCCTCTCTAAAGCTGGCCTCCGCCTCGGCGAGGCGTTTGCGCTTGCTGAGGACGTTGCCGAGGTTGTTGTGCGCCTCGGCAAAATCCGGCTTGAGGGCCAGGGCCTGGCGATAGCTGGCCTCCGCCTCCTCTAAGCGTTCGCGCTCCAGCAGGGTGTTGCCGAGGTTGTTGTGCGCCTCGGCAAAATCCGGCTTGAGGGCCAGGGCCTCTCTATAGCTGGCCTCCGCCTCGGTAAGGCGGCCGAGATTCAGCAGAGTAATGCCGAGATTGCTGTGGGCCTGCACATAATCAGGCTTACAGGCCAGGGCCTCTCTATAGCTGGCCTCCGCCTCGGCAAAGCGGCCGAGTTCCACCAGGGCGTTGCCCAGGTTCAGGTGCGTCTGGGCATCATGGGGGGCCATTCGGGCAGCATGCGCCAGCGGGTCCAGGGCATCCGCCGCTCTGCCCTGCATGAGCAGGACATTGCCGAGGGCCTTCCAGCCCAGGAAATGACCGGGCCAGCCGCGGATGGTCTCCCGGGCTTTCTGCTCAAGGAGCTCCAGCCTGCCTGCCTGCAGCAGGGACATCATGTCCTTGATGAGGCCAGCCGGGGGTTCCGTTGCGGTGGTGTTTCCCGGTGAAAAGCCTGATGGCATGCTCTTTCTTGTTTTTTTCACTTTTCTGAAAGGCCAAAGACCTGCACCCTGCTGTTGCTGCGATCGGCTATGAAAATCTCATTGCTGCTGTTGATGCAGAGCTGCGAAGGATAGAAGAGGAGACCGTCGATCCAGCCCATGCCGATTTTTCTTCCCAGAAATGCGCCGTCCCTGCCGAGCAGCACCAGGCCGCTGCCGTACTGATCTGTTAGAAAAATCTGGCCGTTGCGGTCAAGGGCGATGCCGGTGGGGAAATTCATATACTCCTTCATGTTCTTGCTCAGGGGAGCAAAGCCGTCTCCCTGCTCGTTCTGCACATAGACAACCGCATTGATGCTGTCCAGCAGAAATATCTTGCCGCGCTGATCAATGGCCAGATCGGAAAAAAAGCCATACTGCTCGGGAAAAGGAATGCTTTTGATAAAGTTTCCTGCCGGACTGACGCTTACCACCCTTTCCGAAAAAATATCAAGCAGGTGGATATTGCCTTCCTTGTCTACCCTGAAACTTTTCGGGATAAGTGTTTCCGGCGCCGGAAGCCCGGCAAATTTCAGGTTGCCTTTCGGCTCTCCGCTGGCGCTCAGCATGCCGATGCGACGCTGTTTGCCGTCCAGATAATAGATTTCGCCCTGCGCATTCACCTGCATAATGGTGGGATAAACATTATCCAGGGGGTATTGCCCTTCCGTGGTAAGGGTCGCATTCTTATAGGAAAAGCGGACAATCCGACCATTGCCCGAATCGGCGACCAGGAAAGAGTCATCCGGGCAGGCAACCCCGTCCGGATTTTGCAGTTTCTTGCCGTCGACATCGGCGTAGACGCTCACCAGATGCTTGAGTTTTGCTGTTTCAGCCGCTGCGGTTAACGAGGCGCCCAGCAGCAGAAAAAATATTGAAATTGATACAGATAATTTTCGCATGGCATTATCTCCTGTATTTCTCATGGCATTGGACGCAAAGTGTCTGCGTATCGGGAAAATACATGAAATGCTTGTATTCAGTGCCATGGCTGCGATGACAGCTCATGCACTGCAAAGTTATGTTCGGATTTCTCGGATCAATAACCTTCTCCCCGATCGGATGGGTTGAATGGATCTGCCAGTCATGGCAGTTGCCGCAGACATCGACCGTGGACGCTTCATTCATGAAAAAGGGATTGTCCGAAGCGTGCGGTGTATGGCAGGCGGTGCAGTCACCCTCGGCAACCGGCGGGTGCGGGGTTTGCGATCTCTCCTGCCGGGCGATGGTGTCGCTGTGGCAGCTGCCGCACAGGGTAAGCATGGGCTTCTTCAGCAGGCCGCTTACCGCCGAGGCATGGGGCGAATGGCAGTTGATGCAGCCTGTTTCGTCAAGCAGCGGCCAGTGCATGAGCTTCTTGTTCATCGTCTGATTCATCATCTCGTAATGACAGCCCTGACAGAGTTCGAACCCTTTTTTCTTGAGTTCAAGAGGCGAGGCGGACTGGGCGTCGTTATGGCACTGATTGCACATTTTATTGACCAGCGGTTTGTGGACATTGTCATACAGGATGGCGCCCTGGCTGGAGCCGTGCGGGTCATGACAGGACGTGCAGCGGCTTTTTTCCACGGGATAACCCAGGTGCCGTGTCTTGAAGGAGGCCTGATCGGTCTGGTGACATTTGAGGCAGAGCGACTTGACATCGGTTTTGAGCAGCTGTTCGTTGTCCGCCGAAGCATGCGGGGTATGGCAGCCAAGGCAGTCCTTTTGCACGGGTGAGTGTTTGAACTTGTTGCCCTCGATTTTTGCCGCCATTTCCTTGTGGCAGGTGAAACAGAGTTTGCTTCCTGCCTCCAGCAGGTTTGCCGGGTTATCCGAGGCGTGCGGATCGTGGCAGGCGACACACTTGCCTTCCCTGGCCACCTTATGCGCGCTGCGCGCTCCTTCCGGCACCAGCTGGTCGTGGCATTGGTAACAGATCGCATCCTTGCCGGCCGCCATGAGCTTTTCATGGGAGGAGGTGTGCGGATTATGGCATCCTGAGCATTCCCCCTCGGCCAGCGGGGTATGAATATGCTTCATTTTCATTTTTTCGCTGAATTCGACATGACAGGTCAGGCAGATTTTGCCATGGGCGCCGGGCCGCAGTTTGAATTTTCCTTCCGCCCTTGCCGGGGATGCGGCGGCAAGAAGAGCGATTCCGGTCCAGAGCAGAAAAGTGAGGGTAGGTTTATATGTCGTCTGAGGCATCTCTTACTCCTTCTCAACAATGTGGCAAGGGTCACAGGTTTTTGCCGCAAAAGGCGCGTGCAGTATTTCCTTGAAAAATTTCTGGTCCTTCGATGAATGCGGTTCATGACAGTTGACGCAGTTCATGTCAGCCGCATTGATGGAAATGTGGGCCGTATTGAAAGACGCGCTGCCCGCTTCGTGACACTCGCCGCAGAGGGGCTGCAGGGGCTGGGCCATGAGCGTCTTCTCGGTTGCCGCATGCGGTTTGTGGCAGCGCAGGCAGTCTCTGCCAGCCGGGGCGTGCACTTTTTCAGCGGCCATTCTGTCCTTCAAGGCCGTATGGCAGCTCATGCAGAGATCGGGTGTTTCCGCCAGCAGCAGCGAGTTGAGCTTGGCCTGATGGGCATTATGGCACGCGCTGCATTCCCCGTTGGTGACCGGCGCGTGCATGCTTACCGCCCCGCTCATGCTCTCCTCAAAATCCTTGTGACAGGTAAGGCAGAGTTTTTTCTGCCCCTCGACCGTAACCCCCTTGTAATCGCTGGCATGGGGATCGTGACAGGTGAGGCAGTCGCCATCGTCAAAGGGCGGATGCAGGGAAACGGCCCCTTGCTTTTTCATGAATTCGGCATGACAGGTGGTGCAGAGTTCCACCCCGGACGCCTTGAGAAATTGGGCCTGATTGCCGCCATGGCCGAGATGGCAGGAGGTGCATTGCCCGTTTTGCAGGGGCTTGTGGATGTTGGTTTTGAAGTAGGCCCCCTCGAGTTCGGTATGGCATGAGTAGCAGACCTGATCCGGTCTGGAGACGAGAATTTTTTCCGCGCTGGAGCCATGGGGGTTGTGGCAGCTGGTGCACATCTTCTCCTCAAAGGGCGAATGAACGATCTGCATTTTTTCGCCGGCCTTGCGCGTCTCCGTGTGGCAGGTAAAGCACAGCTCGCCCTCGTCTTTGTTGACGAGTTTTTCATAGACGGCGGCATGGGGCGCGTGGCAGGAGAGGCAGCCGCGATCGCTTGACAGGGGCGCATGTGGAAACTTGACCATCTGACTGGTGTCGGCATGACAGGTAAAACAGAGCTGGTTGCCCTTGTTGGTCAGCAGTTTTTCCTGGTCCGAGGTATGAGGATTGTGGCAGGAAAGACATTCGCCGGTCTGGAAGGGTGCATGTTCGATCTTCCCTTCACCCATCAGGGAGTCTTTTTCATGGCAGGTCATGCATAATTCGCCGCCTTCCTTCGTTGTCTTGAAGGGATTGGCATCAGCTGGCGGATTATGGCAGGAGTCGCATTCCGCCGCAGCCACCGGATTGTGCACGCTGCCCTTCAGCAGTTTGGCCTGTTCGGCACTGTGGGGGTCATGGCAGATGGTGCAGGATTTCTTGTCGACCGGGTAGCCGCCATGGGCATTTGTAAAAGCCGAGGCATCGCTTTTATGGCAGGAAAGGCAGAGCTTGTCCGGCGCCATGGCGAGCAGGTTGCTTTCGGTCGAAGAGTGGGCCAGATGACAGGCGCTGCAGCCTTGCTTGTCGATGACGGGGTGCACCACCTTTTTGACGAATTTATCCTGCTGGTGGCAGGTAAAACACACGGCACTGCCTTCGGACTTCAACAGGTTCGCGGCATCGGCGGCATGGGGATTATGACAGGAAACACATTTGCCCTGCCGCAGGGCCGAATGCACTTTGGCATCCTGGCCCAGTTTCAGATCCTCTTTTTTGTGGCAGAGAAAACAGAGATCGTTGCCCTCCTCCTTCAGCAGCAGTTTGCCGACGATGCCGTGCGGGAGGTGGCATTCCTCGCATTTCCCTTCTTTCACCACGGAATGCACATTTTTCAAGCCAAGGTATTTTTTATTGAAATCCTCGTGGCAGTCCGTGCACCCCTTTTTGGTGAAGGTGCGTTTGGCCGCCTGAGCCGGAGAGGGGAAATCCAGCTGCAGCATGATGGCAAAAAATGCCGCGGCCAGCCCAAGGAATATTTTTCTTTTTCCTGTGACACGTAACATGATCATGACTCCATTAATGTGCATCCCGTGCAATGATTGAAAAAGGGAACCGAAGGGGAGGAAAGCACTGCTTTCCGGTCAGTTATTGCCATTGACGATGAAAATTTCCGTTTCATAGACCTCTTTCAGTTTGCGCTCATATTCATCGAGCGCCTCTTTGATTTTTCTGCCGTAGACAATCTTGGCCGCCTCGTTCTGGACCTCGTCGTAGGATTTTGCCTGGGGGGCGAATGCCGATTCAACCACCAGAACGTAAAACAGATTGCCGGGGTCCTTGTACAGATACGTGTCGCCAGGCCGGGCCTGGTCCACCGTTTTCTGCAGATCAGCGGGCAGGGCGGTAACGGCGAGCAGGTTGCCGCCGAAATTCAGCATCCTGGGATCATCTTCAGCCACCAGTCCGGCGACATTGGCGGAAACCCATTTGAAATCGCTGCCCGCCTTCAGTTTTTTCAGGGCATCCTGGGCGTTTTTTTCATCAGAGAAAGCCAGGCTTTTCAACTTGAGCATCAAGGGAGTTGAGTATTCACCGATGTTCTCGTTGTAATAGGCCCGGGCCTCAGCCTGGGATACTTTAACGCCGGGCAGCACCGCCTTGCTGATGAAGGCGTCGAAAAGCATTTTTTCCCTGAAGCCCTTGAGTGCGTTGAGGTATTGCTTCGATTGATCGACACCCTGGATCCTGGCCTCAAGCGGGCCGATGATTTTCAGCAGTTTATTCTGGATAATGGCGTCTTTTTTCGTATTGGTTTCCTTGGGGGCGATCGGCTGGTCCGTGCCGTGGTAAAAGGTGGCCTCCAGCTCTTTGACGATCTCCGCCACCGTGATGACCGTTGTCCCGCCGTTGTTTTTTATGGTGGCCAGGGGCCGCTGATCGGTACGCAGGGGGGCGAAAACCTCCGCGGCCTTTGCCCCGGGTTTTTCCTGCATGATCTTTTCAAAATCAAGGCTCTGCTCAGCCTCCTTGTTCATGGTGGCGTATTTGTCTTCCAGCTCCTTCAGGTATTTTGCCTGTTTTTCACCAACTTGCTGCTGCAGGACCATCTGGGTGGCCTGGCTGCGCGCCTCCGGATCATCATAGGGCCGCCGATCCTCGAGCTTGAAAAGCTGAAATCCTTTATCGGTTTGAAAAATTTCGCTGACCCCGCCGATCTTCATGGCAAAAACCGCCTGGGCGACACTGGGGAGCAGATCCTTCAGCTTGATATACTCTTCTGTTTTCTCGCCGCCTTCGGCCTTGCCGCTTTTGACCATGGCCTGGGCCAGTTTGCTGAAATCCCCGCCGGCCTTGTGCTGATCGAGCAGAGCCTGGGCGTCGGCCTGACTGCTGAATTTATAGGATGTCAGCTTAGCTTCCAGGGCCATCTGTTTGTAAATTTCCTCGACTTTCTGCGGGTCCGCTTCCATATTCTGCAGCTGTCTGCCGACCAGCTGCTTAATCAGCGTTTTCAAGGCAAAGTCTTCCATCTGCTGCTGGGAGGCCGAGGTCTGGTCCAGGCCGATATTGACCGCTTCCTGCACCACCAGCTTGATACCGATCATCCGGTTCAGAAGGGTGAGATAATTTTTTTTCTCCTGGGTGCCGGGCTGCTCCGCGTCACTGTGCATGGCCACCAGCCGATCGGCGAATTCTTCCAGGGTGATCGGCTCGCCGTTGACCATGGCAACCGGGGTCTGGCTGTATTTTTCTGAAAAAAGTGGAACTTCCTCTACTTTTGTGGAAGATGGATTCCGCAGAGAGATGGTGAGTTCCTTTACTTCTTCCGCAGGGGCGGGCGCCACGGGGTCGACCGCGCTCTTGGCATCGCCGCTGGCGCCCGCTGCACCGCCCGTAAGAAGGATCAGGGCACACACGAGGGCCAGCTTGCTGATTTTTTTCGTCATTGAACTCCTCCATTGATATTGGAATTTTTTAATTTTTCGGTTGATTAACTCGCAGGCAGACACAAAGACGGTCTACACTGTTTTTCCACGCAGCATCTATTCTTCCAGCATATCAACAACCGCCCTGGACATCCTGGTGGTCAGGCCGTGGGCGGAAGGCACACTCCCCGCATCAAAGAAATAAACCCCCTCATCACCGGTGGCATAGCTGCGGGAGGTCCAGATAACTTCCCGTTTTTTGCCGTCAAAGGCCTGTACGGAAAAATCCACCTTGCTGATGCCCCGGGTCCCCTGGTAATCGAAAACCTTGCCGGACAGCACCAGGTCGGCGCCCAGGATGTTTTCACTTGCCAGGATGTCGGAGTTGGCCAGCGATGGCCCGGCCTGCATGATCATCCGGTAGTCAAGCATGGTCTGCCGGACCAGACCCGGCTCAATCACGCGCAGATTTTCATAGCGGTTCAGCTGTTTGACAAAGTGCAGGGCAACAACTTCCCCTGAGTATTTTCTGGCATCAACATTCAGGAAAGGAACCACGGCCACCGCGTAGCGGCCTGCCGGATCAAAGTCCGGGGCGCGGTAGGTGAAATGGGGTTGATGCCGGCCTCTGACCTCTGTCCCGAAAAAATCGGCGGTCAGGCCGGCGTCGTTCACCATCCTCATTTCCTGCAGGTCGCTGTCATATCGGTATGTTGGATAGCCGCCGGTCCGATACAGATGCAGGGAGCGTAGCAGGCTGTCCAGGGCTTTGGCCAGCAACTGCTCAACGCTTTTTATTCTGCCGATGCCGAGGAGGCCTGGCGCATCGTCGCCGGTGAGGCCGACACTGTCCATCCAGAGGATTTCCGGCCACTCCCCTGTCAAAACCACCCGGGTAATCAGGGAAACCCGGGGCGGGTCTCCTTCCTGCCAGGTTTCCAGGGAAGTAATAAAAACCGCGTCAACCCCGAGTTCATCCTTGAGTTGCTGCCCGATTTCCGCACTGATGCCGCCGGTGTAGCGCATCCTGTTTTTTTCCATGAAGGCCTCAAGCTCGTCATGGTCAAGGATGGACAGGCCTTTCTCCGTCAGGGCCTTGATCAGGGTCAGGTGGATTTCTGTGAGCGGCGCCTTGGCGGCGCTTATGTTGTCCACCGGCAGCACCGCATAGAGGGTGTCGGCGTCAACAGGCGGATAAAACCGGTATTCGGCGGACCAGCCGCTGTCAATAACGGCGCCGGTGTCATCCGTGGCCGTTGCCTTGATATGGTAACTGCCGGGCTCCTTGGGCGACCAGCTCCAGCTTGCCTGCTCGCCGCTGAATTCGACTGTTTCAATCCCCGCCTTCAGGCTGTGCAACGCAAAGGTCACCTTGCCGCTGCCCCCGCTGGTGCTGAAGGCGCACTGCAGGGAGCCGAGCCTGGCCGTAGGCGGTCCCTGCAGTGTAACATCCAGTCCGAGCATGGCCAGCGGCTCCGGCTTCTCCTGCTCAAGGGCACGCGGCGCGCAGCCGGCCAGCCAGAAAGCGACAAGAATAAGGACCCAGGTTTTTTTATTCAAAAAGCTTGTTGAGCAGATCATTGACAACCTGTTCCGTGACCTTGTTCATGGGCTGCCCGCCGCTGCCTAAAAGACGATCGCCCATGGTGATGCCGCCCTGGGTGGAAGAGGCGGACCAGATGACGGTGCCTTTCTCGGTTTCCAGCATCTGCAGGCTCAGGGAAACCAGATTGGCCTCGGCTGAGCCGGAGCGGACCGTGCCATACTCCCGCAGCACGCCGGTTATGACCGCGTCCACCTCCAGAATTGTGCTGATCGACTTGGCTTCCTCCGCCGAGGGGGTTTGCGGCGTCCGCAAGCCGGCCCTGCTGATCCCCCGGTTAACCTCGCCGGATGGCAGCACGTAGAAGGCTTCGGTGGCCAGCAGCATGCCCATGAAGGAGTCCCGCACCCTTTCCGCCGCCTGGTCATCGCTGGTGAGATTCAGGAAAGGCAGAACGGCCACGGATTGGATGGCGCTGAAATCCATGGTCTGATTGGTAAAATCATTCGGGGGAGTCGACAGCGCGCAGCCGGTCTGCAGAAGAATCCACAGGCTGGCAAGCCAGTAGCCAACAAATCGAGTTTTGCGTTTCATGTCATTTCCTTTATAACTGAAGTCTTGCGGTGAAGCCGGGGAGACAGTCAGGCTCCTCTTCCGTTCATCATTGAAAACTAAATGCCCCTCAATGGCGATCCCGGCGGATTTCCCATGCGCTGGATCTGCGAATTAATAATAGACACGGAGTGCTACGATAAAATTCTCAAATTCCGTTTCTTCCCGCACATCCTCGGAGTCACCCACCGAGTACTCAAAGGTAAGCAGAGAGTTCTTGTTGAGCTGCCACTTGAGGGCGGGAGTGAGACTCCTGGTCTTTTCGCCATCCGTATCCTGGGAATCGCCAAAGGACAGGGAGAACTGCAGGGTGCCGTCCTGGAAGGGAGACCAGTTGAGGCCATACAGCTGCCGGGTATACGAGTCATTGGTTGCTCCCTCCTCGTCGGTGAAGACCAGGTCGGCGGACAGGCTGAGGGTGGGAAAGGGAACCCAGGATATCACCATGCCGCCGGTCTGTTCCTGCTGGTCCTCCTCGTCCGTCTCGGTGGACCAGGAAATCGTATAGTCGAGAGTCACATTTACCCAGCGGTTGGGGATGATGGTGCTGCCCACCCGGGCAAAGGTGGTGGTGCTTTCGCCGCCTTCCGTCGGGGATTGCCAGCTGTAGCCGTTGTCAAGATTCATGCTCCAGCCGTCGTAAAGATCCAGATTGTTCCTGAGCAGCACGGAGTTGACGGTGCTGGTGCCCTCCTCCTCGTCGTCATCATGGCCATAGCTGTAGGTCAGGGTCTGGCTGAATGTCTCCAGGTAATCGCCTGTCAGGGAAGCGGAATAGGTATGGCTGAGGATGTCGGCCCCTTGCTTCTCCGTGATTTCCGCCCGGGACACCCGCATGTTGCCGGCAAATATCCGGTTGAACATATGCCGGATATTTGCCCCGGTATTAAACCAGGTCCTTTTTTCATTGAAGGGGTCTGATTCCTCCTCCCGGAAATGCATGTCATAGCCGGTTGAGGTTTTCTCCGTCATCTTCCAGTTGACCGCCAGGTCGGCATTCCAGTTGGTTGTCGAAAATTTCGAGGTGTCCGCGGGCAGTGTCCGTTTCCCTTCGAGGTGGCTTAAGCGGATCTCCTTGCCCGGCAGCAGCGTCTGGGTCCAGGGGGTGGTGACGATTTTGATGTACCGCGCGTTTGCCGCGGCAAAGGAAATTTCGAACCTGTTTTCAAAGATATTGAAATCGGACTGCCGAACCTGCAGTCTGTTCCAGATTTCCAGATCGTCGCTTTCGTAAACACTCCAGACAAACAGGTGGGCAATATCATCTATCTCTGCCGGCGAGGCCTGCCTGTCATTAGGGTCGGTCGGATTTTCCGGCAGCACCACCACGTAAGCCGTATCCACCTCCGTGTCCGAACCGAAGTCAAGTCCGAAGCTGAGCTGCCTGGGGGCGCCCAGCAGATTGACATTGTCCAGGCTGCCGAAGGTGAAATCGTTGGCATTGTTTGAGGTGGCCGGCGGCGGATCATCCAGGTTGTAGAAACTTGTGCCCGGAACCGAGGTGTCCACCAGGCGCGCCCCTTCACCGGAAAATTCCACCTCGTCTTTCTTGTACCTGGTGCCGGCATTGACCGAGACTTTGCGGTCGTGAAACAGGCTCGAATAGCGGACGGCGCCGTTGTCGGTGGTGGAAAGTGTTTCAAAATCGGTAATTTCCTGGAGAAGCTCCGTCCTGGTGTGGCTGTAGTCAAAGGTGAAATCATTATAAATATATTTGCTGATCAGCTCCAGATTATCGGTTTCCTCATCCATGGTAAGGGGGTCGTCATGGCTGAGGGTGCGGGTATAATTCAGGGTCACCCTCGGCAGCTCCACCGGCCGCCAGTCCATTCTGCCGGTGTATTCATCCGTATATCTTCTGGTGGTTTCCATCAGGGATTCGGTCTCTTTGAACTCGGTCCGGCGATAGCCCGTCCCTGCCTGCAGAAGCGGGGTGGTGAGCAGCAATTCGGCATAGGGCCGGATGCTGCGGTCCCTGCCTTCCGTCTTCTGCCCGTCTGTCTCCGTATCCGCGCTGTCTTGATCAAACAGCCCGCCACCATTCAAGGCGAGGGTGGGGGTAAGGTCTTTGGTGAAATCAAGGGTGTACAGCTGCGAAAAAAGTGAGTAATCGATTTCCGTTTTCTCTCTGGTCGCCTTGTTTTTGGTGGTGCTGTTGGCATTGGTGTATTCCAGATCCGTGAGAAAACGCAGGCCGTCCGCCCGTAAAGGCCCTGCCATCAGGACCAGCAGCAGAAAGGCGGCAAGCAGCAATACTGACGGAAATGATGTTTTCGTCATGCGCTATCTTTCACCCATAACAGCAACGGCATGCCCGCCGTTTTCCAGCTCCAGGCTGCCCAGAGGTTGTTTACTGACCAGATCGATTTTCTGCAGCTTCCCGTCTTGCGGCAGCACGGCAAAGAGGGCGTTTTCTTCGTTGTCGATGGCCAGATGATGAACCCCGGCCGGCAGGCTGAATGAGTCAATCAGCATCAGGGCCGATCTGGGGTCAACAACGGCGATCGCTCCATCCTGCATGCCGATATACACCAGGCCGGTTTTGTGGTCCGCCTTGAGCGAGAGGGCGCCCTGGCCAATGAAAATTTTCCTGATGACGCTCAGCGAGGCGGCATCGACGACGAGCAGATGGGCGGAAAAGTCGGATATGAGATACAGCAGGCTGCCGTCCGCGTTAACGGCGCCCTTGAAGGGGAACTCCTCCACTTCCTTGGAAATCACCACCTTCCGGCCGGCCAGGTCCACCACCGATATGGTGCCGGAACTTCCCTGGAGAACATAGGCCCGCCCTTCTTCAGGTCCCATGAAAACCCCGGTCGGCTCGGCGGTCAGCCGGATTTTGCCTTTTTCAAAAAGCGAGGCGGCGTCGATGATGCTGACCGTATTGCTGCCCTGATTAATGGCGACCAGGGTGCTGCCGGAGGGGGAAAGGGCCAGTTCGCATGGTTCATCACCGAACTGCAGCCGTACCTTGCCCAGGATGACGCCATTGCTGACCTCGACAACGGCAATGGCATTTTCCCGGGCCAGGGCCACATAGAGCCAGCCCCGCCGCTGGTCAAGGGCCATGCCCTTCGGATTGGCGCCGACATGCAGGGTGCCGACCGTCTGCGCCGTTCTCTTGTTGAAAATGATCAGGCTGTCCGAGCCGCTGTTGCTGGCAAAGCCCTTCAGGCTGGGCAGCAGGCGCTCGGGTTCCCAGAGGGCGAATTTCGGGCTGAAGAGCACACCGCTGGTGACCAGTCTTTCCGGTGAGAGGGAGAGAAAAAGGGTCTTGGCCTCGCCTTTGATAATGGTAAATTGATAGGTGAGGCGCAGCGCTTCCTCCGGCGCCAGCAGGTTGATGTCCCCTTCTTCGCCCCGCAGGGTGGCATCGACGACCTGCAGGGAAAGACCCTGGTACACCCCCGGAGGCAGAGGGGCGGTCGCCAGTTTTTTCTGTATCCCCACCAGGTCCTCGCCGGCAATCCTGTCCATGGTCATGGTCAGGGGAATCTCGCCGCCGTCCTCGCGCAGGGCGACCAGGCCGGTAATGGAGAAATGCAGGAGATGGATCTCCTGGGGCAGGGGCTGCAGATAGAGGGCAAATGAACCGGCGGCGGCCGCTGGCGGCTGCACCGGGACGGTCTGCACCGTGCAGGAACAGGTGGCCAGGATGACGAGGCCGGCCAGCAGCAGCCCGGCCACTCTTTGCATTAAAAGCATGCCCCGAGCCGCTGTTCTTTTTTTACGATATGCAGATGGACAGCCCATGCAATTCCCCCTCAAGGCGTTTCCGATCCATGGCATTTTTCGCAGAATTGTCGTTGGCCGCTGCCGAACTCCGCGGCAATGTCACGGCCATAGTAGCTGTAAATGACATCGTTTGGCGTCGCCCCGGCATCACCGATGGCGGGATGGGACTGGGTCAGCAGCGAGGCCTTGAAATCCCAGCGGCCGCTGTTGTCAAAGGCCGAGGCGTGGGCCCGGTGACAGGTGAGGCACATGACATTGGCATTGGCATCCGGCCCCTGCCTGCTGTTCGGGTCCAGCAGCTCCTGGTTGCTGACGCCGCGCTCAAAGGGGACGAACTGGAGATAGGCATTGGCTGCCATACCGGAAAAATCCCCGGTGCGGAGGTAGGTATTGTAGCTGGTGATGATTTCACCTTCCAGTTTTTCGTTGATGGGATGTTCAAAGCCGCCGGCGGGCTGATGTTCATTGTTCAGCACGCCGCTGTGGCAGTTGCCGCACCATTCGCTCATGCCGGAGCCGTAATCCACATGGGAAGCATCTGATTCCCTGAATTTGCTGATGCTGCTCTGTCTGGCAATCGGCGCATCATGGCTGAAGGAATTGCCCGACCCGCCGCTGTAAAAGGAATCCCCCAGCAGACGGAAATTGCCGGTTATGGCGCCCGGCGCGCCTTGCTCGCCATAGGAGCCTGATCCCGACACCGGCAGGCCGCCCCGCTGGCTGCCGCCACGTACCTGGCCATGGGGGTCATGACAGCTGGTGCAGCTCAGCCTGGCTGCCGGGTAGGTCCCCCCCGGGGCCTGGAAAAGAATGGGGTCGGCCAGCAGATTGTAATCGCGGGCAATGATATTGTGGCCGTGTTCGTAGCCGGGACTCTGGCCGCCTGTCCAGCTGAAATTTCTGGTCAGCCAGTAAAAATCCCCGCCCGGCGTGAGGGCGGAGCCGTCCGGGCTGAACACCGACGGGCTGTTCGGCCCGCCTATGCCGCTGTGGCAGTTCAGGCAGATGGAACTGGGATCGCTTTTCTGCAGAAGCCACTGGCTGCCGGGCTGGCCGCTGTGCATGGCATGGCAGCCGCTGCAGCTCCCGGTGCCGCCGGAGTGGAAGGCCTGGGATATGCCGATTGCCGGGCTGAGCGCCGGGAGAACCCCGCAGCAGAGCATCAGGGCGGCAATATGCGTGAATCTGGCCATAAGTAACTTTTCATTTCCCGGCTGGAGGTAGTTCCTGACAAATTAGTATATTTTTCATTGTAGGGAAAGCAGATAATTTGGACAAGCAAAAAATGCATTTCTTTGTAAGAGGTTACAGCGAGAAACCACCCCGGACCAGACTGCTCTTTTTGGTATGTTTACTCTTTTCGACAGCTCATGTTTGCCCTTTGTTCCCCCTCTGCCGCTGGCAGCCCTTTTTTTATCACGCGGGGAGCAGCATCCCGGCCGGGAGAATAAAAAAGCCGGCAGCACTGTTACGCGCTGCCGGCTTCTGTTACATCGCTCTGGTCAGATCAACCAGAGGGTTGATCAGGCAACAGCATTAATCCTTGGCATGACACTTGTTGCACAGGGAACGCTGATGGTCGCCGTACTTGACCGCAACATCAACCGCCGCGCCATTGGCGTAGTAGGGTTTTGCCCCGGCAGCCATGAGCGCCCCGACATTGCCAGTGCCATCGGTTTTCAGGATGCCGGACTCGGCAATTAACTCCGTGGTCGGATCCCAGCGCAGGCCGTTCTCAAAGGCCGAGCCATGGGCGCGATGGCAGGTCAGACAGGTGATCACGTCATTGGCGTCCTCGACACCCACGGTGTAGGCAGCAGTGGCCACGTCGGCCAGCAGCGAGCCGTCGTCCACGCCGCGCTCAAAGGGCACCAGCTCGTCATAGGCCGTGGCAACGACGCCGGTGAAGTCGCCGGTTTTCACGTAGCCGTTGTAGGTTGCCATGGGCACGGGAATGTCGGTGGGATGCATGTTGACATTATCGGCAAAGGCTGAATGGCAGCTGAGACACCAGTCGGACATGCCGGTGCCATACTGGACCCTGACGCCGCTGGAGCCGTTGGCGCGGGCCACCGGGGCCGCGCTGGTGATGAGGTTGTAGCCGTCATCGCCCAGCAGGCGGTAGTTGCCGTGAATTGAGCCGTCGACCGGGTCGGCGGCGCCGTAGGAACCGGACACGGAGATGGCAGCGCTGCCGGCATCGGTGCCGCCGGCCACCTGGCCGTGCGGGTCGTGGCAGCTGGTGCAGCCCAGGGTACCTGACAGCATGGTGCCGCCGGGGGCGGTGGCATTGGTGCCATCCGCTATGAACTGATAGTCAGCGGCCACGATGTTATGGCCATGGCTCTCGCCGACAGAGGTGACTACACCTCCCCTTCCATTACTGTAAGAATAATCTGTTTTTACCCAGAAGAAGTCGCCGCCCTGGCTCATGGTGCCGCCGTTGGCGGTGGCGATGTGGTAGCTGCCGGCGCTGCCGGAATGGCAGTTCAGACAGGTGGAGCTGGCATCGGAGCCTTTCATCAGGTCAGCTGAGGTGGGTGAGCCCACTCTGGGGTTGTCCGCCGAGCTATGCATGGAGTGACAACCATCACAGTGAGCAACACCGCCACCATGAAAAGCCATGGCTGAACCGGCAAAACCCATAACCAGCATCGTTGCGCCTGCTATCAAGGAAATTTTATACGTCTTTCTCATTTCATCCTCCAAGATGATTTTTTTTACCCCGGCAGCCCAGCCATCCTTCATTATTGTTGTGAAAGGATCTGTCGGCTTTGTGTCCCCACCTTACGATGGGTTTACCCTTTTCGGAGGATTTGCGTGTAGATCTGCTGACAAGTTGTCATGCAGTGTTCATATTCTCCCACTGTTTTACTGCTTCTATTCTTCCGCCTTGTTCCCTCCTGTTCCCGTTTCCTTTTTCTCTTGTGCTCCCGGCCGCCACTCCGGCCGGTATTTTCTCTATTTCGCACCTGAAGATACTTTTCAGTGCGTGGTGTTCAGTCCTAAGAGCAATTGCTATGCCACAATGTGGGTCAAAGTAAAAAGGCAACATAATCAACATATTGGGAGGTGATGAAGAAATAATAAGCAGCCGCACGGGCAGGGATTTGGGTTTTTCGCGAAAACGATATGGGGATTTAGCCAGAATTGGGCATGCTGCGGGCAGCGGGAAATCGCGGGTAAAATATGACGGCAGTCGCCGAGATGGGCTTTGACGTCCGGGAAAGACTGCAGGAGGGATAAGCCCGCAAAGAAATACGGACACGAGCAGGCAGGGGGCCTTGCGGCCCCGGGCCGCTTGAGAGCATGGCAGGCAGGAAAAAGGGTGGCAGCGTGGGCCGGGAAGGGGGTTATTCGCTGGTGATCCGGTAGCAGCTGACCCCCCGGCCCGCACCCTGGGCAACGTAGATCTTGCCGTTGTTGTCGATGGCGATATCGTTTGGCACGGTAAGGTTGCGGTCTTCATAACCGCGATAGCCGAATTCGTTGAGAAAATTGAACGACTTGTCGAAGACCATCACCACTGAGCGCAGACGGTCGGACACATAGATATTGCCGTCCATGTCCGCGGCGATACCGGCCACCACGCCGAATTTCCCCGGCCCGCTGCCCGCCCTGCCGAAAATTTCCAGGGTGCCGTCTGTATTGAGTCTGAAGGCGGAGAACAGCATGGGGGCGGTGAGATAGATGGTGCCGGTGTTATCCACGCTGAAGCCGCTGATGTCGATAACCTGTCCCTTCTTTTTCTCGGGATCCTGCTCAGCAGCCAGGGCTTCGAACTGCTCCCGCAGGTTAAAGCCTTTCTGGTAGAGACCGTTCTGGTCCACCACCAGGATCTGCAGACCGTCGGGATCCAGCAGGTACAAGGCGCCATTGGCATATTCCAGCTGGGTAGGGCTGAAATCCCGCACGGTTTCAGGGAGATTGCCCAGCTCGATGTCCGCGACGGGTTCCCCCCGGTAGTTGAGCCGGGTGATGGGGCGGCCGGTGAAAAGAGTGGTCAGCACGTAAATTGAGCCATCCTCGGCCACGGCAATGTCGGAAGCGCCGTTGACCTGCCCGTCTTCGCCGAAACTGAAAATCTCCATGCCCTGATCGTTGAAGATCCGCACCTCGTTTTCATGGGGGTCATAGGTGTAAATTTCGCCTCTGTCGAGGTCAGTCGCCACCCTGGCCCACTGTGAGGAGACCGGGCCGGAAAAATTCGACAGAATATACTGAAAGTTCAGTGTGACCTCGGCCTGGGCCGGTCTGCTGACAGGCAGCAGAAGACAGATAAAAGAGAGGCCTGCTATATGTTTCATGATTTTTTTCATCGTAACTCCTTGCCTAGGCAAAGTTCATACCAGCCGGGCGCAAACCGGAAAGGGAAAGAATAACAATCAGATAGCGATGACGTGGAGCGGCCGGCCGTTTCCCCGGCGCAGCAATTTGGGAATATCCCCGGACAATTTTCAGGGATATGGCCAAGCCGGTGCAAAAAAATAACATGGTCATGGTGCTGAAGCAAAACCACATAAGGAGCAGTAAAGGAATGATCAGTAGTGGGCACGTTATTGTGTAACATCCTCCCAGTGAGTTTACAGTTGTTAAGAGAGAGCCGGCCCGGAAAATGTTCCGGTAAATCCCCCAGTCATCTGGTGAAAAGGCCGGGACTCTTTCTCTAAGTGAAGATCACTTTCTCATGGGGCGGGAATTGCATTTTATAATGAAAAACCAGCTGTTACCCACCAGCTTAAGATTCATTGCCTTGCTGGTAAAAAAACTGGTACACATATTGCTACGCACTTGCTGTGCATGAATTTGATTGAATAGCTTTTTCATTGACCGAACCCATATCACTGCTCAAAAAAAAGATTCTCGCTGCAAGAGGCGCCGTGAAAAAAAATATCCTTGTTGTTGATGATAACGAACTCATTCTGCTTGGTCTGGCAAAAGTGCTGGGAAATGAAGCCTGCGCGGTGGCGACAGCGGATACCGGCACCAAGGCCTTGGAAAAACTCAGTTCCTGCCGGTATGACCTGTGCCTGCTGGATATCCACCTGCCGGATATGAACGGCCTGGAGTTGATGAAGTTCATCAAGGACATGTGCCCCCATACCAGGGTGGTTATCATGAGCGCCAGCTATTTCAACTCCGCGCAGCTTTCCAGCAACATTCAGGAGGCCACCGCCAGCGGGGCCTGCCAGTTTGTTGCCAAACCCTTCAGTCTCTGCGAGATAACCGCGGTGGTGCGGAAGGTGCTGGGCCTGGATGAGGATTGCCATGCCGATTCGCGCTTTACCGGGCGGGGTTTTTTAATGAAATGCAGACGGAAAATGCAAAGAAGAGCGCTCACTGAGCAGGTCAGATTTTCCATGACCCAGATCGTGGAGGGTGAGGCCAGACGCATGACCTTTCAGGCAAAAGCCGTTGATCTCAGCGAGGAAGGTATTGCCCTGCTGACCGATTTTCCTCTGAAAAACTCGCAGATCATCAGCTTTGAGGCGGAGCTGGGCAACAGGTCAGGGATCGTGGTCTGGAGCGAGATGCTTGATGAGCTGACTTACCGCGCCGGGGTCCAGTTTGCCTGAATTTCCCCGTGGTCATTTCAGGTCGTATTTCTTCACCTGGTAGCGCAGGGTGTCATAGGAAATATTGAGCAGTTTTGCCGCTTTGGTCTGGTTGCCGCCAGCCCGTTCCAGGGCCTGCCTGATCAGGTCCTTTTCCACATCCTCAAGGGAGATGCCCTCCTCAGGCAGGCTGATATGGGTTGCTTCCTGCCTTGGCGCCAGGGAAAGCCCGCCGGTCATTTCCGCCGGCAGATTCTCCGGTTTGATAATTTCCAGAGTTTCCAGGACCACGCAGCGTTCGATGACATTGCGCAGCTCCCTGATGTTGCCCGGCCAGTCATAGCTGCTGAGCACGGTCAGGGCCTCGGCTGAAAAGCCCTTGACGTTCTTGTTGTATTTATGGGAGAAGTGCGACAGGAAATGTTCGGCCAGCAGGGCAATATCCTCACGTCTTTCCCGCAGCGGCGGCAGATGCAGGGCAAAGATGTTCAGGCGGAAGAAGAGATCCTCACGGAACTCCTTGTTTTGCACGGCGGTCTTGAGGTCCTTGTTGGTGGTGGCAATCACCGTCACATCAATGGGCAGATCAATTCTGCCGCCCAGCCGGCGGACCTGTCTTTCCTCCAGGACGCGGAGGAATTTGCTCTGTAGATCATGACGCATGTCGCCGATCTCATCGAGCAGGATGGTGCCTCCGTCGGCCAGCTCAAACATGCCTTTCTGATCGGTCTTGGCGTCGGTAAAGGCTCCCTTGGCATAACCGAACAGCTCGCTTTCAATGAGGTTTTCCGGCAGAGCGGTACAGTTTATCGAAATAAATGGCGGGAATTCGGTTTCGTCGCCCTGGCGGAGATGCCGCCAGTTATGAATATAGCGGGCCAGCACCTCCTTGCCGGTGCCCGACTCCCCGGTAATCAGCACGGTCTGGGCCTTGGCCTCGGCGATTTTCCGCGATTTTTCAATAATTGCCTGCATGACCGGGGCCTTGCCCACCATGCTGTGCATCTGCGAGGCAGTGCCGGTTTTGCGCAGGTAATTGAGTTCCTGCCGCAGCTTGGTTTTTTCCAGGATTGAGGCGATGACGATCTTCACCTCGTCGATATTGAAGGGTTTGGTGAGATAGTCGGCGGCCCCCAGTTTCATGGCCTTGATCGCCGAATCGGCGGTATCATCGGCGGTCAGCATCACCACCTCGGTGGCGAGTTTCTCTTTCTTGATGTCAGCCAGAATGTCAAGTCCGGTGCGGTCTTCTTCGAGATGGATATCCAGCAGGATCAGGTCGGGATGCCAGGAGGCGATTTTATCGAGGACATCGTCGGCGTTGGTCTGGATCCTGGTCTCATACCCTTCTTTTTTTAATGACCTGGCCAGCATGGAGATAATAAGTTCCTCGTCATCGATCAGGAAAATTCTGCCGCGATTTTTCATGGTGTAATACCCTGGAGCTGAAGTTTTTCCGGTATGGTTATATAGAAGGTCGTCCCTTCGCCAGGGGCGCTGGAGACATGGATGGTGCCGTTATGCAGCTCAATGAGCCGCTTGCAGATCGCCAGCCCCAGGCCGGTTCCCTTGGGCTTGGTGGTGAAAAAGGGATTGAAGATCTTGTGCAGGTTCTCCGGGCTCATGCCCTTGCCGGTATCGGCTATGCTGATCTGCACGGTGTGGTTCGATTCCTTCCTGGTGCTGATGGTGATGGTCCCCTTGGCAGGTATGGCGTCGATGGCGTTCAGCAGGAGGTTGAGAAATACCTGCTGCAGCTGACTGCGGTCGGCGATAACCGGCGGCACGTCCGGGCTGAAGTCTTTGACAATCTCGATATCCTTGATCAGTCTGGCGGTATTGGCCGGGTTGATCAGGGCATAGCTGACGGATTTGATGCTTGTCTCAAGCAGCTGATGCAGATCAAGGGGCGAGGTCTCCGGTTCAGGGGGCCGGGCATAGCTGAGCAGGCTTTTGAGCAGCGACTCGATGCGGTGGATTTCGTTGATGATCCTCAGAAAAACCTCCCGGTCCTCCTGCTCCAGGGAAAGTTCATTGGCCAGCACCTCAATGGATACCTTGATGCCTGCCAGGGGATTTTTTACCTCATGGGCCAGACCGGCGGCAAGTTCGCCGACCACGGCCAGCCTTTCGGCCTGCTGCATGCGCTGACACTGATCGGTGAGGGAGCTGGCCATGATATTGATAGCTGAGCCAAGTACCTGAAACTCATCAGGCAGTTCCTCCTTGACCCGGTAGCGCAGGTTCCCCTGTTGAATTTTCCTGGTTGCATCGAGCAGGGCATCAACCGAAGTGGTGAACTGTTTGAGAAAGAAATAGGCGATCAGGATCAGCAACAAGGGACCGGCGGTGATGAGAAAGTACAGCAGCCTTTCGGTTTCGGCAATACTGTTGCGGGCCCGGGTGATTCTTTTCGAAATTTTCTCCGAAGAGGTGATGACGATTTGCTCCACCTCGCTCAGGGTCTTTTCCCCCATGGAAAAGGCGGTATCCCTTTCCTCCGCCAGTCTTGCCTGGTTGGCCCGGACGGTATAAACCCGGCTCAGCATTTTTATGTAACCGTCCATCTGCCGCTGAAAGTGATTGAGGCTCTGCAGCACCTCTTCACTATGATGACAGTTCTGGCAGATCCGGGCCGCCTTTTCCATCTCTTCCACATGGACGATAAAAGGATCGGTGAGCAGGGCATGGGGAGAATCCTTGAGCAGCAGGTCGGTCTGCACCACCTTGATTTTATTCCACAGATCTTTTCTGAGAAATTCAACCTGATGGAGGGTGATAACATTTTCCAGGTTGGTGATGACCTCTTCGATTGACCTGACAATATAAAATCCGCCGCCGGAGAAGCAGAAAACAAGAATCAGCAGGGCTATGAAAACTTTCTTCTTCATAAGGGCATGAATGAGCCGGCGGAATCAGTGGGCATGGGGGATGGCCTGCATACCATTTCTAGGCCGAAAATCCTGGCCGGTTCAGCGGCCGGGATTTTCCGCATGCGAGGCCATGGCAGGATCGTGCCATCCTCATTGCAGACTGGAATTATTCATTAATATAATCATAGGTTGCCAGATCGAGGCCGATTTTATCGGCATAAGCAAATACCGGTGCGTAATCATTTTCCGTGGTAGGGATGAATCGGCGGGCGCCGAACTCCTGCAGGATCTGCCGGCCTTCAGCATCCTGATCCATCTGCAGCAGGGCATTCTGCAGCTTTATTTTCAGGGCTTCGTCAAGATCCCTTCTGACTGCCAGGGCATTGGCCGGCACCAGGGGTGAAGTGACAAGGATCTGCAGTTGTTCACGCACCTTGCTGTCGGACTGGGCCAGGCGGAAGAACACCGTATTCTTGGCGGCGCCGATATCCGCCTTGCCGCGCAGAACGTCATAAATGGCATCCTCGTGGGTGCCGGTAAAATAGGTTTCACTGAAGAAGCTGCGGTAATCCGCGATGCCGTTTTCCTTGAAAAAATGCAGGGGCAGCAGCCAGCCGGCGGTGGTGGCCTGGTCCACAAAGGCAAACCTCTTGCCGCGCATGTCGGCGGCATGGTGAATGCCGCTGTCCTTACGGACAAAAATCATGCCGTAATAGGTGGAGGTGCCATCAGGGTATTCCGGCCGGGCCAGGGGCTGTACCTGCAGTTTCCTGACAGCCAGGGCGCCGGTAAAACTGCCGAAAAAAGCGGCATCCAATCCGTTAGAGACAAAATTGTCAATAATGTTCCCGTACCGGGAGAGGACTGACAGCTCGATTGCCGTGTCGATTCTGCGGGAAAGATAGGCGGCAAGCGGTGCGTATCTCTTTTTCTGCGTGAAGATGTCATGTTCGGGGATCAGACCGAGTTTCAAGGTGCGGGTGGGGGTTCTGACGGGGACATCGCCCGTTTTACTCTCCTGCTGTTCCCCGCAGCCGCTGAGCAGGAGGAAAAAAAGACATGCGGCAAAAAGTATGATACAATTTTGGTATGATTTTCCGGGCATGATCTTTTCTCACTTGATGATGGCAGCAGGGCGCGATGCGGAAATTTCGAGAAAGCCTATCTTTTGTTGAGTGTCTCTTTTTTACAATAGCGAAGAGTTGCATTTCTCACAATAACTTAAAAGATCAATTGACCAACATTTTGCCGCGCGCATGGATTGCAGGAGGTCGCTGATGAAAAGTACCCTCATGATGTTGTGTTTCTTGTTTACCCTGTTGCTGCAGTCAGCCGCAGTGCAGGCCAGGTGGAAATTCCCTCCCCTGCCTCCTCCATTTGAGTATGGCAACATCCTGATCAATCGTACCTCTGAGGCCAACAAGGTCAAGCCGGTGTTCTTTTCCCACTGGAGCCATCGCATGAAGTATGCCTGCCGGGTCTGCCATCTTGAACTTGAATTTGAATTTGCCGTGAATGCAACGCCGATCACTGAAGAGGACAATGTCAACGGCATGTACTGCGGCGCCTGCCACAATGGCACGGAGGCCTTTGCCCATAACAAGGAGAACTGTGACAAGTGCCACTCGGGCACGCTTTCCGTCGGCCAGGAAAAATTTGCGGAACTGACCAGGAATATGCCGCACACGCCTTTCGGCAACCAGGTGGACTGGGTGCTGGCGGCATCGCTGGGCATGATAAAGCCGCGTTACGTCTTCTACCAGGAGAGCGAAAAACAGGATATGAATTTCCGCAACAGGCTGGAGCTGCAGGCGGAATGGAACTTTGTCCCGCCGGCTTATTTCCCCCATGATGTGCACATTGAGCTGCTGGACTGCGGCAACTGCCACCCGGACATTTTCAATATCAAGAAAAAAACCACCCCGCATTTTGAAATGGATCTCATTCTTGAAAAGAAATTCTGCGGGGTCTGCCATCTGAAAATCGCTTTCCCCTTAAATGACTGTAAACGCTGCCATCCGGCCATGGAAAATCAACCCCGTTTTTAAACGGGGGAGGGATTGCCGACAGAGCAAGATGGGCGGCTGGTTGGCCAAAGCAAAAAAAGGTAGAGCCGGCAGGCTCTACCTCATGAAAGAAAATCAGTACCATCTTGGAGGATTGGGCGTTTCTCTTTCACTTGACAGTATAAAAGGAATCCCCTTTTATTTCAATCCATTTCCATATCCCCGCTCCGCGGCTTTTTCCCGGCGGTGAGCAGTTTTTCAATAGCAGCGGCAGGCAGCGGTTTATAGAAATAAAACCCCTGGATGCTGTCGCAGCCCTTATCTCTCAGGAATTCGTACTGATCGCGTCCTTCCACCCCTTCGGCCACCACGGAGAGATTGAGGCATTTGGCCAGGGCGATGATCGCCGAACAGATCTCCGCGTCCTTGGGGGCAGTGGTGATATTCATCACAAAGCTGCGATCGATTTTTAAGACGTCGATGGGGAAACGCTTGAGATAGTTCAGCGATGAATAGCCCGTACCGAAATCATCGAGGCAGATCTCCACCCCCGTTTTCTTGATGTCGTGCAGCATGTTGATCGCCTCCTCTTCCGCCTTGAGCAGGATGCTCTCGGTCAACTCGACCTTGAGGTACTTGCTGGGCACCTCGGTGCTGTTTAAAATCGAGGTGATGATGTTGTAGATTGCCTTGCTCTGGAACTGGGGACTGGACAGGTTGATGGAAACCGGCACCACCGGCACTCCCTGCTGCTGCCAGTCCCGGATCTGTTTCACCGCGGTTTTCATCACCCAGGAACCGATCGGTACGATAAGTCCTGATTGCTCGGCAACCGGAATAAAGTATTTGGGCTGGATCATGCCCCGTTCCGGATGGCGCCAGCGGACCAGGGCCTCAAGCCCGACAATCTCTCGGGTTCTGGCATCCACCTGCGGCTGGTAGTGCACGATGAACTCGTTGCGCTCCACGGCCCGGCGCAGCTCTCCTTCCAGGGTAAGCCGTTCCAGGGCTTCGGTATTCATGGAGTTGGAGTAGTACTGGAAATTGTTTTTCCCCTTTTCCTTGGCATGATACATGGCGACATCGGCGTTTTTGATCAGCTCTTCCTCACTGGTGGCGTCGAACGGGAAAACGGTGATGCCGATGCTGATGGTAATGAAGACCTCATGGCTGTCAAGTTTGAACGGCTCGGCCAAGGCCAGCAGCTGCCGGCGCGCCACGATTGCCGCGTCATTCTGTTCACGGATATTGGTCAGCAGGACGGTGAACTCATCCCCGCCCAGTCTGGCGATCATGTCCGGGTCCTGGTCCTGGGCGGAGATGGAGATAAAATCTGATTTGCGGATGGTTTCCTGCAAGCGTCTGGCCACCTGCCGTAACAGGTCATCGCCGAGATTGTGGCCCAGGGTGTCGTTGATGCGTTTGAAATTATCGAGATCGATGAACATCAGGGCGCATAATCTGTGGTGGCGCTGGGCGTTTTCCACCACCCGCCTGAAGAAATCGAGAAACATCACCCGGTTCGGCAGCCCGGTGAGAAAATCATGATAGGCCAGGCGCCGGATCTGTTCGTGGGATTTCTGCAGATTGTTGCGCATTTCCATAAAGGAGCGGGCCAGATCGCCGATCTCGTCGTCAGCGCTCTGGTTGAGGGAGATATCAAGATTGCCATGGCCAAGATCAGTGGCGGCATTTCTGAGCAGGATAACCGGTTTGACAATGAATTTTCTGGCAAGAAAAAAGAGCAGGGCGGAAAAGATGACAATCGCGCAGAGGGTGGTCAGGGCCACGGCAAGCCGCAGGCGGTTACTTGCCGCATAAAGATTGTTTCTGGGTATTCTGGCCAGCAGCAGAAGAGAATCGTTGACAGTGCGGCTGAGCATCAGGAAAGACTGCTTGTTGTCGGCAACGGCAAAAGGGGAGGTGTCCTTAAGATGGTCAAGGGCCTGCTGCAGTAATTTGCCCGGCAGGGGAGAAAGCACCGGCTGTTGTTCCGAGTGGAAAAAGATCGTGCCGCCCCGGTCCAGCAGGAGAAAGGTGGTCCCGTATTCATCCGCTGCCTCGGTAATTTTTTTTTCGATAAAACCAAGATCAATGGTGACCGCCAGATAGCCGCGCAGGGTTTTGGGAGAACTGACGGGGTTAAGGTTGGGATCGCGCAGCAGCATTCTCCTGCTGATCAGCAGTGAGATTCTGCCGTTGTCCGGATTCCGCCAGATGCGGGTAAAAAGATCGTTTTCCGCTCGGTGCATGGCTTGAAAAATCTCCGTCTCTCCCTCTTCTTCCGTGATATTGGGCTGATCGGTGTGAACCACCCGGGTGTCTTCATAGCCGTCCGGCAGCAGGATGCGTATCTCATAGTAGTTGGGATTGGCTTTCTGGTAACTGCTGAAGAGCCGGATGATGGTGGGCTGCAGCAGGGGGTAGCGCACTTCCTCGTCAGCGGTGAGCAGGTAATTCTGCAGCAGATTGGAGTTGGCGAACAGCTCAATGTCCTTTGCCGCCGTGTCATAGAGGACCTGGATTTTGCCGGCGGTACTGGTGAGAAAGGAGCGGGTGTTGCCCAGCGCCCTTTCCACCGTGGCCTCCTGCAGCATGGAAAAGGAGATGCCGCCGATGGCCAGCATGAAAATGACCACCACCGGGGTGGTGATAAGGATGATTTTGGACTGGAGTCTCAAAGCGCGGCCTTACTGGATGACGAGATTGAAGATGTCGTTGTATTTTTTAGCCACGCGGGGAGGCAGATCCGCATAGGTCTCGGATTTCTCGAGAATTGCCCTGGCGGGGTAGATGTTCTGGTCATCCAGGAATGCACGGGGCAGGAGCTTTTCCGCTGCCGTGTTGGTGGTGGCGTAGGAGGCAAACCTGGCCAGTTTTGCCATGATTGCCGGTTCGTGAATAAAGTTGAGGAATTTGTGGGCCAGCTCTTTTTTTACTGAAGAGGCGGGGATCACGAAAAAATCACACCAGAGCAGGCAGCCTTCCCGCGGCTGCACAAAGGCGATCGCCGGGTCGTGCTGCTGCAGCACCAGGGCGTCGCCGTTGTAGATCATAGCCATGAAGGCGTCGCCGCTCACCATGGATGAATTTTCGCCCAGGGTCAGATAGGAATAGGTTTTGACGAAGGGCTTCTGGGCCAGCAGCAGCTGTTTGGCCTCGTCAAGCTCCCGGCTGCCCGTTGAGTTGACCGAGTAGCCCAGGGCCTTGAGGGCCATGCCCACCAGGTCGCGGGAATATTTTATCATGATGATTTTGCCCTGCACCGCCTCCTCGGGCCGGAACAGGTCCATCCAGCTCGTCACCGGCCTGCTTGTTTTGTCCGTGCGGTAGGCGATGCCCAGGGTGCCCCAGAGGAACGGCACGCCATACTGTTCCGCCTCCGGAAAGGAGGTCCGCCACCTGGGGCTGACATGCTGCAGATTGGGAATGTTGCTGGCGCTGACCGGCGCCAGCCAGCCATGTCTGACGTAGGAGGCGATTGAGGAGCCGTTGGCAAGGATGAGATCATACCCTGTGCCATTGGTGCCAAACAGGATCTCGTTTCTCATTTCGTCGGTTTCGTAATAGGTCTCAGTCACGGTGATGCCGTATCTTTTCTGAAACTCCGCCAGCACTTCGGGGTCAAAATACTCCGACCAGTTGAGCAACTGCAGCTGCTTGTCATTCCCTTCCGCGGCTGACGCCCTGCCCGCGCCGGTATGATTGCCGGGCAGCACGGCCAGCAGGGAAAGCACCAGCAGAATTTTTCTCAGAACAGTCATGTTCATAAATACCTCCGATTTGAACAGACTATATCTTACAGAGTTTTTTGATATTTTTGGGAAGAGTTTTTGAAAAATTTTCTTAGTGACGGATGTTCCGGCGGCCGGAGCCAGCCGCCGGGAGTGTTTCAATATGTTTTTTTGCGAGGCGTGCGATTGAAAAAGAAAATAATGCAAAAAAAAGAAAATAATTATAGATAGATGCTTGTAAAATTCTGAAAAAAATATTAATGTAATTAGTAATTATTTCTATCAAATAGAAGGAGGCTGAAAATGGAGGCGAAAAATAAACTGCGTATGACCAAGCAGCGCCAGGTAATTCTGGAGGAATTACGAAAGGTTAAAACACACCCCACCGCGGATGACATGTACCAGATGCTGCGGAAGAAGATGCCGAAAATCAGTTTGGGGACCGTCTACAGAAATTTGGAAATCCTATCAGAATCTGGTATCATACAGAAGCTTGATGTCGGCGGGACCCAGAAAAGGTTTGATGGCGACATCAGCATTCACTCCCATGTCCGTTGCGTTGACTGTGGACGGGTTGGCGATATCGATGTGACGCCGAAGTATAATCTCGAGGCAGAGGCCCAGAAAATGACGGATTTCATGATTTTTCGCCACCGACTCGAGTTTACCGGTCTTTGCCCGATCTGCCAGCATAAGAAAAAAGCAACGGCGTAAGCAATAAATGGCGGAAGCAACCGGGAGAGGGTTGTGCACGCCGCGGGTCTCTGGTGGGGATTGCCGCCAATTGAAAAGGAGAAGAGGATGACCAAACAGCTGGAAGTCTACAAATGTGCAGTGTGCGGAAACATAGTCGAGGTGCTGCATGCCGGGGCGGGTGAGCTGGTCTGCTGTGGACAGCCTATGCAGCTTTTTGTGGAAAATACCGTTGACGCGGCCAGGGAAAAACATGTGCCTGTTATCGAGAAAATTGAGGGGGGATACAGGGTGAAACTGGGATCCGTACCCCATCCCATGGAAGAAAAACATTATATTGAATGGATCGAGCTTACCGCCGGCGGCAAGGTGCTGCGGCAGTTTCTCAAACCGGGGGATGCTCCGGAGGCAACTTTCCAGACCGCGGCCCAGGATGTCCAGGCCAGGGCCTACTGTAATCTGCATGGACTGTGGAGGAGTTAGCCGATGCTGAGCAAAAATATCGAAAAAGCTCTCAATGAACAGGTTAACTGGGAGCTCTATTCTTCCTATTTCTATCTGTCCATGAGTTCCTATTTTGAATCAATCAGTCTGGCCGGCTGCGCCAACTGGATGAGGGTGCAGGCCCAGGAGGAACTCTTTCACGCCATCAAGATTTATGATTACATCAATGAGCGCGGCGGCCGGGCCATCCTGGCGGGCATTGCCCAGCCGCCGTCCGAGTGGAAGACGCCTCTGCATGTTTTTGAAGAGGTGTTGTCCCATGAGCAGAAGGTGACCGCACTGATTAACGGCCTGGTCAATCTTGCCTTGGACGAACGGGACCATGCCACCAATATTTTTCTGCAGTGGTTTGTCTCCGAGCAGGTTGAGGAGGAGGCCTCCGCCAGTTCGGTGCTGGAGAAATTCAAACTGATCGGCAAGGATAAAAGCGGACTCTTTGCCATTGATCTGGAACTGGCCAAAAGAGTTTTCACCCCGCCTGCCCGGTAGGCAGCAAAAAGAAAGAACAGCAACCCGCGGCCACCCTGACATTTAGTGTCAGGGTGGCCTTTTTTTTGTTGGCTGAGTTTTTTTTGAAATTGCCAAGGTCATGATTAGATGGTAACTGTTTTGTATTGTTTAATAAGATAAATGACGTGACAGGAGGACTTGCATGAGTGCAACGGAGATAAAGGATAAAATTCATTGGGTCGGTGCAGTGGACTGGAATATCCGCGATTTCCATGGGTATTCGACCTATAAGGGCACCACCTATAACGCCTTTCTGGCCATGGATGAAAAGATCGCCCTCTTTGATACGGTGAAAAAGCCCTTTAAAAACGAGATGCTGCACCGCATCAGCCAGCTGACCGATCCGGCCGCAATCGATTATATCATTGTCAACCATGTGGAGCTGGACCACTCAGGCTGTCTGCCGGAGATGGTGGAGCTGATCAAGCCGGAGAAAATCTTCTGCTCACCCATGGGAGAAAAGGCGATCGAGAGTCATTTTCATCCCAAGGGCTGGCCGCTGCAGGTGGTGAAATCCGGCGATACCCTCAAGCTGGGCCGGAAAACGGTGCACTTCCTGGAAACCCGCATGCTGCACTGGCCGGACAGCATGTTCTCCTATATCCCCGAGGACAAACTCCTGATCTCCAGCGATGCCTTCGGCCAGCACTGGTCCACCTCCGAACGCTTTAACGACGAGGTGAGCCAGGAGGAGCTGATGAGCCATGCGGCCAAATATTATGCCAATATTCTCATGATTTTTTCGCCCAATGTGCAGAAACTGCTGCAGACCGTACAGGAGATGAAGCTCGACATCGATATGATCGCCCCTGATCATGGCTTGATCTGGCGCAAGAACCCGCAGCAGATCATTGATGCCTATGCCCGCTGGAGCAGCTATGAGTCCCGGGAAAAGGCGGTGGTGGCCTATGACACCATGTGGCGCAGCACGGAAATGATGGCCAGGGCCATCTGCCAGGGCCTGGTGCAGGAAGGGATCAGCGTCAAGATGATGGATCTGAAGGTGAACCACCGCAGTGATATCATCACCGAGATTCTCGATGCCAGGGCGATGCTGTTCGGCTCTCCCACCTTGAACAACGGCATGCTGCCCACCATGGCGGATGTCTTGACCTATCTCAAGGGTCTGCGGCCCAAACGCAAGGTCGGGGCCGCCTTCGGCTCCTTCGGCTGGTCCGGCGAGGCGGTCAAGCACATCAACGGCTTTCTGGAGGAAATGGGGGTGGAACTGGTTGATCCGGGCATCAAGGTGAAAAACGTGCCCACCCATGAGGAGTTGCGCCAATGCTTTGACCTGGGCGTCAGGGTGGGCCAGGCGGTAAAAGCCAGGTAAAATTTTCCTTGAAAGAACGGGCCGTAAAAAAAAAGCTGATGCCGCTGCTGCGGGAAGCTGATGTTGAGCATATCCTCGCCGAGGTACGGCTGATGCCGCCGCAGCTGGTCATTCCCTCGCTGATGTCCGGTCTCTACCACGCCGATGACCAGGTGAAGTGGCATGCGGTAACCGCCTTCGGCCAGGTGATGGATGCCATGGCCCGGCACGATATGGAGGCGGCCCGGGTGATCATGCGGCGCATCCTCTGGAATCTCAACGAGGAATCAGGCGGCATCGGCTGGGGCATGCCGGAGGCCATGGGCGAGATCATGGCGGTCAACCGGCAGCTGGCCGCCGAGTATGCCCATATGCTGGTCTCCTATATGCGCGAGGAAAATTTTCTGGAACTGCCGGCCCTGCAGCGCGGGTTGCTGTGGGGCGTCGGCCGGTTGGCCATGGTGCGGCCGGAGCTTATCCTGAAATATGACGGGGAGGGGTATATGACCCTCTTCCTGGAGTCCCCGGATGAGGTGGTTCTGGGGCTGGCCAGCCGTAACTTCGGCATTCTCCGCATCAAGGAGGCGGCCCATCATATCCGCGACTTTGTCGACATCAGCCAGCCGGTCAGGCTCTATGAGGACCGCCGGCTGCTTGATACCACGGTCGGCGCCCTGGCCAGGCAGGCCCTGGCCCGCATCGAGGGGAAGTGAAAAGTGAAAAGTGAAAAGTGAGGAGTGAGGAGTGAGGAGTCGGGGCGGTTCGCGAACCGCCCTGACCCCTGCTTCAGCCTCTTCCCTAGGACAGAATCTCGCCTCTGGCGCTGATGACAAATTCCTGCCGGCTGATATCCTTGCCTGCCCGTTGCAGCGCTTCGCTGATGATGGAGCGCATGCTGGCGCAGCAGGGCACCTCCATGATCACCGAGGTGATGCTTTGAATGGAGCGGCTGCTGAAAATTTCCGTAAATTTGGCGATATAACCCTCCCGGTCATCAAATTTGGGGCAACCCATCATCACCACCCGGCCCTGGATGAAATCCTGATGGAAATCCGGGTAGGCAATGGGCGCACAGTCCGCCACAATGAGCAGATCGCTTTTTTCGAGAAACGGCGCGCTGGCCGGGACAAGCCGGATCTGCACCGGCCAGTGGCAGAGGGCGGAGACGGACTTGCCGCTCATGGTCCGCGGCTGATTGGCCGCCTGGCAGGGGCTTTGGACCGGGAAGCTCTGCAGCTTGGCGGATGGACAGCCGCAGGGTGTCGAGGCCGCCTTGCTTTGTTCCTCCCTGGTCTTGAGAAATTCTTCCACCGCCTTTTCATCAAAATCATCCGCTTCCCGCTCAATGATCTGCAGGGCTCCGGTGGGGCATTCTCCCAGGCAGGCGCCCAGACCGTCACAGAATTTTTCGGCCACCAGACGGGCCTTGCCGTTGATGACCTCCAGGGCCGCTTCGGCGCAGCCGGTGACGCACTGGCCGCAGCCGTTGCAGAGGTCTTCATCTATCTGTATAATTTTACGTGTTATTTTCATAATATCAGCTCGTTTTGTTTTGTAAAAGTACCTTGGTCGCCAACTGCCGTCCCGTTTCGGTGAGAAAGGACGTGGCGATGATGCGGGTCAACTGCTCCCGGGGCGAGGGCGATTCCTTCTGCGCCTCGTCCAGCCTGGTGAGGAGATTCGCATCATGGAGCACCTTGAAATTGGTGGTTTGCTCCTGCCCCGGCTCCTGGTGCTGACCGATGATGGCGCAGACCTCTTCAATCAGCGCCTGCTCCGCCCCCAGCCTGGTCAGGATCTCCCGGGCCGGCTGCGGTCCCTCCTGCTGCCGGTGCCCGGTGGCACTGCCGCCGATATCGTGCAGATAGGCGCTGATGAGGACCACGGCCGGATCACCCTGTTCGCTGCGGTTGATCTCCTCCGCGTAATGGGCGACCCTGCCCGCATGGCCGATTCGTTTGAAATCAGTGCCGAAAAAGCGTTTCATCTCCACCGCCACCCGGTCTTTCAGGGACTGGCCGGCGGAGCTCTTGAGCCCCTCGGGTAAAGAGCCGAGACACTGGGCCGCATGGGGGCAATAGGCGGCGCAGCCGAAATCGATGCGCGGGTTCAGCAGGCGGTGGCCGCACGAGCGGCAGGTTCTGCTGGCATCATCCTTGAAAAACTCGATGACATGCTGGCACTTGGGGCATTTTACCTCAAAGATTGCCTCGCTTTCCCAGTAGCGGCTGTCCTGTCCGGGGCATTGCATAGCGTGCTCCCTGGTGAAAAGCAGGGAGAGGGCGTTTTCTCCCCCTGCGCGAAAAGGTTAAATGAAAAACCGGCCCGGCCTGGCCATGCCGGTTAGCCGAGGATGGCCTTGAGATCCTCATCAGGCGTGGCAACGGGTTTGATGTTGAAGTTTTTCACCAGCACATCAAGCACGTTCGGCGTCACAAAGGCCGGCAGACTCGGTCCCAGGCGGATATCCTGGATGCCCAGATAAAAGAGGGTCAGCAGGATGGCCACCGCCTTCTGCTCGTACCAGGAGAGAATCATGGAGAGCGGCAGATCATTGACCCCGCAGCCGAAGGCGTTGGCCAGGGCCACGGCGATCTGGATGGCGGAGTAGGCGTCGTTGCACTGCCCCACATCAAGCAGCCGCGGGATGCCGCCGATATCGCCGAGCTGTTTGTCAAAGAAGCGGAACTTGCCGCAGGCCAGGGTAAGCACCACGCAGTCCTGCGGAATTTTTTCCACGATTTCCGTGTAGTAGTTGCGGCCGGGCTTTGCCCCGTCGCAGCCGGCCACCAGGAAGAAATGCCTGATCGCCTTATTCTTGACCGCGTCAATCACCTTGTCTGCCACGCCGAGCACCGCATTGCGGGCAAAGCCCACCATGACGCTTCCCTTGTCGGTATCGGCCGGAAAGCCTTCCATGGCCAGGGCCTTGTCTATGGCCGGACGGAAATCCTTGCCGGCAATATGGCTGACCCCGGGCCAGCCCACCAGGCCGGTGGTAAAGATGTTGTCCTTGTAGGAATCCTTCGGCTTCTGGATACAGTTGGTGGTCATGACGATGGCGCCGGGGAATTCGGCGAATTCCTTGGCCTGGTTCTGCCAGGCGGTGCCGTAATGGCCGTGGAAATGAGGGTATTTCTTCAGCTCAGGGTAGCCGTGGCAGGGCAGCATTTCGCCGTGGGTGTAGACATGAATGCCCTTGCCGGCGGTCTGGTCCAGTATGGCGCCGAGATCCTTGAGATCATGGCCTGAGACCAGCATGGCCTTGCCCTTTCTGGCGCCCAGGGGAACCATGGTGGGAACCGGATGGCCGAAGGTGCCGGTGTTGCCGGCATCGAGCAGCTCCATGGTGCGCAGGTTGATCTCGCCGCATTTCAACACCAGGCCGATCCACTGCTCCAGTCCGAGGTCGGTGCGCAGGATGGAGGTCAGGCCCTCTTCGATAAAGGCATAGACCTTGTCGTCTTCCTGGCCGAGGATCCTGGCATGGTCGGCATAGGCGGCCACGCCCTTGAGGCCGAAGAGCAGAATGTGCTTGAGCGAAACGATGTCCGGGTTCTCGCTGCTCTCTTTATTCAGGGCAACCGCCTCGCCCTGCTTGACCAGTCCGGCCAGATCGCCCGCCGGGGTAAAATTTGCGGCAGGTTCGCTGAAATCGCTTTTGCCGCCTGCGGCCCTGATTTTTGCCTGCAGCCCTTCTCTCAGCTGCACGGTCTTGTTGATCAGGGTGACAAAACGCTCGGCATCAAAATTGACATTGGTCAGGGTGGAGAAGGTTGCTTCGCAGATAAAAAGTCCGGTTTCCGGGGTTGCCACCCCGCATTGGCGCGCTTCCATGGCATACAGGGAAAGTCCCTGCACGGCATGAATGAGAAGATCCTGCAGGGCGGCGACATCACCGGTCTTGCCGCAGACGCCGATTGCGGTGCAGGCCTTGCCTTTGGCTGTTTGCTCACACTGATAACAAAACATGATATTCCTCCTAAGTTGAATAGTGTTTATTGGCTGCTTTGCTTTTAAGAAGATCTTAGCAGAGTCGGCAGGGAGCATCCTTGACTT
>QZKJ01000090.1 GCA_003605035.1 Desulfurivibrio sp. | reverse complement strand
GAAATCAGGAGCCAGAATAAAACGTAACAAAATCAACCATTCTGAATTCTGTCTCCTGTCTCCTGAATTCCCATGACGGAAATCAGAGCAGCAACTATGCCAAAAAAATATCGTTATCTCGGCAAAATAGATTAAGTTAGAAAGTTGAGTTACTAACATAAACATAGGTAGTTACTAACATAGAGGGATATAAGCATATGTGTGAAGACTGTGGATGTGCGAGCCCGAGTCATACTCATCATGATCACAAGGTAGTTGATGTCAACCAGAGCCTGCTGGCCGCCAACGATGCCCTGGCGGAGAAGAACCGCGAGCATATTGAGGAACTGGGCGCCGTGGCGATCAACCTGATCAGCAGCCCGGGTTCCGGCAAAACCACCCTGCTGGAGAAAACCATTGAGCGGCTGGGCAGGGAACTGCGCATCGGGGTGATCGAGGGCGATATTGAAACGGAACGGGATGCCGAACGCATCCGCGCCAAGGGCGTGCCGGTGGTGCAGCTGACCACCGGAGGCGCCTGCCATCTCGATGCCGCCCTGGTCCACAGGGGCATTCATGAGCTGGAGGACCAGCTGGCGGAAAAGAAACTCGATCTGCTCTTTATTGAAAACGTCGGCAACTTGGTCTGCCCGGCCACCTTTTACCTGGGTGAACACCAGCGGGTGGTGATGATCTCCGTGCCGGAGGGGCCGGATAAACCGGCCAAATATCCGAAGGCCTTTATCGGCTCCCATGTTTTCATGATCAGCAAGACGGATCTGCTGCCCTACTTTGATTTTCCTCCGGAGGCGGCGATCAAGGATGCGCTGCAGCTTAATCCGCAGCTCACGGTCATGACTGTTTCCGCCACCACCGGGGAAGGCTTTGACAGCTGGCTTGCGTACCTGCGCTCCCTGTGCCGATGATATTCGGGTTAACCGACGATCTCATCTTCCCCCCGCCTTACCTGGCCCGCGAGGACGGCCTGCTGGCCATCGGCGGCGATCTTTCCGTTGAAAGGCTGCTGCTGGCCTATGGCCAGGGCATTTTCCCCTGGTACACCGAGGAAGACCCCATTCTCTGGTGGGCGCCTGATCCGCGTCTGGTGCTGGAGCCGCGGAATTTTCATCTGCCGAAACGGCTGGCCCGGCTTATCCGCCAGGGCCGCTTTCAGGTCACCTTTGACACCGCCTTTGCCCGGGTGATCCGCTCCTGCGCCCTGCCGCGCCCGGGCAAGGAGCAGGGCACCTGGCTGGTGCCGGAGATGATCGAGGCCTATATCCATTTGCATGAGGCGGGTTATGCCCACTCGGTGGAATGCTGGCAGGAGAAAACCCTGGTCGGCGGTCTTTACGGCGTGGCGCTTGGCCGGGTGTTTTTCGGCGAGTCCATGTTCTCCCTGGTCGCCAACTCGTCCAAGATCGCCCTGGCGCAGCTGATCACCCTGCTGCGGCGCTGGGAATTCGATCTGATCGACTGCCAGATGACCACCGCCCACCTGGTGCGCCTCGGGGCACGGGAAATGCCCGGCTACGAATTCTACGCCCGCCTGGAAAGGCATATCCCGCTACCGGGTCATAAAGGCCCGTGGACCGGGGGCCTGACCCCCTGTTGCTGAAAAAAAATAACCCCTTGACTCCCTTCAGACAATATTTATCGTTTACTTAGGAGGAGGCGGAGTAACAAAATGATGCATGATTGACTGACAAAAAGGGGGTGTTAGCATGTTTGATCTGATCCCATCACGACGTGGTAAAATTGATGTACCGGATGTTTTCGAGGAAATGGAGGATATGTTCAAGAGGATGTGGAAGGGGTCAATGCTTCATGACCTGATGCTTGAGCCTGAACGGGATTGGTCTCCTCGGCTTGATATCAGTGAAACCGACAAGGAGATTGAAGTAATAGCCGATCTTCCCGGCCTGGAGAAAAAGGATATCGAAATTTCCCTGGATAACGACGTTCTGGTCATCAAGGGTGAAAGAAAGGAAGAGTATAAGGAAACTGATAAGCATGTTCATAGAATGGAGCGGCGGTACGGCGCCTTTTGCCGGGCTTTACGCCTTCCTGTCGAGGTGAAGAGTGACAAGATTGAGGCCTCCTTCAAAAACGGTGAGTTGAAAATCACTCTGCCGAAATCCGAGGAAGCGATAAAGAAAATCACGCACATTCAAGTCCACTAGCAGGAGAGTTTTCTTATAAGAAAAGCCCGCAGCAATGCGGGCTTTTTTATTGCTTGACAAAAACGGCTATCCCGGAGATTAATGAGATAGTTATTCCTTATTCGACGGTATTGTCTTGCCGGATTGCACGAAGTTCCCGAGAGAAAACGCATAGGGAGAACACTCCCCAGAGCCGGGTTTTGTTTGTTATGGCAAAACTCCGCGATACTGTTTGCCTGCACTTCGTGATAAAAGCCTGACATGCTGACATGCGAATCGATGTGGTTTCGCGGAAAGTCCCGGCGCCGGATTGTCGTGATGATAAAGCAGGAACGTATCATCTGCTGTACGGCTGTCGAGCGGGTTTTTACGAGACAGTCAAGCTATGGCACACGAAGAAATATCTCCCGGGAAACAGGCGGAAACCCCCGATTTGCAGCGGGAACGCCAGAAGCTTGAACTGCGGATCAGGGAGTTGTCCGGGCAGGTGGAGGTGCTGAGCCGCCGGCTTGATGAGGAGATGGCCGCCTGCCGGGAGCTTGAGGAGGCGATTGCCGAGCGGGACAATAAATTCCGCATTGTCACCGATTTCTCCTGGGACTGGGAATACTGGGTGGCCCCTGACGGCAGGTTCCTGCATATTTCTCCTTCCTGCGAGCGGATAACCGGCTTCAGTCCCCTTGACTTCTATAATAATCAAGACCTTTTTCTGTCAATAATCCATCCGCAGGACCGGCAGCGCCTTGATGCCCACCTCAAGGAAGAGATGCATGAGGCGGCGGAATTTCATTTTGACTTCCGCATTCTGTCCCGGAGCGGGGAGGAACGCTGGATTGCCCACAGCTGCCGGCCGGTGTTCAATGAACAGGGGCAGCCCCTCGGCCGGCGGGCCAATAACCGCGACATCACCCGGCGTAAACGGGTCCAGGCCGCCCTGCAGGAAAGGGAAAAATTTTTCCGCATGGTGCTCGATGCCACCTCCAACGGGGTCTGGGACCGCAACCTGCAGACCGGTGAAGTCTATTACGGGGAAAACTGGGCAAAGATGCTGGGTTATACGCTGGACGAGGTGCGCGACAGGAAGATAACCTGGGAGCATCTGCTGCACCCTGATGATAAGCCGGCCGCCCTGGCCGCGGTGCTGAATCATATTCAAGGCATCACCTCCAGGTATGTGGCGGAATTCAGGATGCTGAACAAGTCGGGTGAATGGCAATGGGTGCTTGCCCGGGGCAAGGTGGTGGAATGGGATGAGAAAGGCCGGCCGCTGCGTTTTGTCGGCACCCATTACGATATTTCCGATCGCAAGAAGGTCGAGGATGAGCTGCGGGAAAGTTCCAAAAAAATCAAGGAGTTTGCCTATTCTGTTGTTCATGATCTGAAAAATCCGGCTATTTCCATTCATGGCCTGGTCAGGCGTCTGCACAATAAATACGGGCCTCAGCTGGATGATAAGGGAAAGAAATACTGTCAGCAGATCCTCAACTCGTCCGAAGAGATTGCCTCGCTGGTTGACAAGATCAATGTTTTCATTTCCGCCCAGGAGGTGCCGCTTGCTCTGCAGCAGGTCTCCCTGGAGGAGACCCTGAAGATCATCAGAGAGGAATTTTCCCTGCAGCTTGAACTGCGCGCCATCAAGTGGCTTGCGCCGGAATATCTGCCGGAGATCACCGCGGATCGTTTGTCATTGCTGCGTATCCTGCGCAATCTGATTGATAATGCCCTGAAGTACGGGGGCGAGAAGCTGAGCGAGATTGCCATCGGCTATAAGGATGCCGGGGACTTTCATGTCCTTTCCGTGCGGGATGACGGCGTAGGCCTGGGCAACAAGGAATCGGACGGTCTTTTTTCCATGTTCATGCGGAAAAACACGGCGTTGGGCATTGAAGGAGCCGGGCTGGGCCTGGCCATTGTCAAGGATATCGCCTCCCAGCATAAAGGGCAGGTGTGGGTCGAACATAATCCCAGGCAGGGCATTACCTTTTATGTCTCTTTTGCCAAGGCGCTGGGGGATAATGATTGATCAGCCGCCCGCCGTTTCCTTTTGTCAACCCGGAAGCGCTGACTGAAGAGCCTCTTGAGGCTCTGAAGATAATTTCATTGCATGGTCGGCGATTTTCTGCTTCATTTACTCCCCGGTTTCAGCCATAATGCGACAGCTCATGCAGGGGCATGGCTGAAGATGTTGAAACTGTTCGTTACAAGGAACAATTAGCAGAGGTGTATTGGTATGGAAGACTGGTTACGCTCGATACAGGAACTTATCGCCATCTCCAGCATTAATGTGCTGGCCGCCCTGGTAATCTTCATGATTGGGAAATGGGGCGCACGGGTTCTCCAGCATCTGTCTGAAAAATTAATGACAAAAAGCAAGGTGGAGCCAACCCTGGTGAAGTTTGTCGGCCATCTGATTTATGTAGCCCTCTTCATCTTTGTCATTCTTGCCGCCCTGGGCCAGCTAGGCATCCAGACCACTTCCCTCATTGCCGTGCTCGGCGCCGCAGGCCTGGCCGTGGGTCTCGCCCTGCAGGGTTCCCTGTCCAATTTTGCCGCGGGTGTGCTGCTCATCCTGTTCCGCCCCTTTAAAAAAGGCGATTATATCGAGACAGCCGGCACGGCAGGGACTGTCGAGGAGATTCAGATATTCACCACCATGCTGGTTACCCCTGATAATAAAATGATCATTGTGCCGAATGGTAAAATCATCAGCGATAATATCGTCAACATCTCCGCCAGGCCCTTCAGAAGGGTGGATTTCGTCTTCGGGGTCAGCTACAGGGAGGATATCGACCAGGTAAAGACGTTGATCCGGGAGGCGCTGGCGGAAGACAAGCGGATTCACCAGCAGCCGGAGATGTTTGTCGGGGTCCTGGCCCTGGCGGACAGCAGTGTCAATTTTGCCGTGCGGGTCTGGGTGAATGAGCCAGATTACTGGAACGTGTTCTTCGATACCAATGAAAGGATGAAAAAACGCTTTGACAGTGAGGGGATCAGCATCCCCTTTCCCCAGCGGGACATTCATCTTTTTGCCGAAAAACAAAGCGGGTAAAATCGACAACCCGGTTCGGGCGGTCCGGGATAATGGTGTTGCCGAGGTGGCCTGCCAGAGGGACGGCGGGCCACTTTTTTTGTGCCGCAATGAACAGCAGACGATAAAGTCTGCAGGCTCTGTCGGAGCGTAAAGGAGACTATTCTTTTGACAAGTAACAAAAAATTAAGCGCCGGGGATGATATCGATGCCCGCTGTCTGAAGTGCAAGGATGTCACCAACCATACCATCGTGGCCATGGTGGAGGAACGGGTGGTCAAGGTGCAGTGCAACGTCTGCCGGGCCCTGCATAACTTCCGGCCGGTTCAGGTGGAGAAAAAGGCCACCGTGCGGCGCAGCGCGGAAAGAAGCGGTCAGGCCGGCAGAACCGGCGGGTCATCCCGGGAGTCCAAGGCTGAAAGCCGTTTCCGGGAACTGCTCGGCGGCAGGGACCCACTTGCGGCTGTGCGCTATGCCATGACCCGAAGTTTTCAGACGGATGATCTGGTCAACCACCCTGATTTCGGCATCGGACTGGTAACCAGATCGATCCCGCCCAACAAGATCGAGGTGGTTTTCAAGGAGGGCGCCAAGGTGTTGATCTGCGCACCCAGGGTGAAAAAATGAGCCGTGCGGGGGAAGAGGTTTTGTGCCTCAGCCGCGCAGTTTCGGCGGCAGCTGGTCAAGATTTTTCAGTCCGGCCAGCAGCAGCTGCGGCGAGGGGAAACAGGCCAGGGCGGTGTGGTTCTCCTCCAGGGCCTGCACCGCTCTGGCGGCCATTTTTTCAGCCCCCTGGCGGCTGCCGCCAGCCAGCAGGATGTAAACCCCGGCTGCCCGGATCAGACCCTGCAGGGCGGCTTTTTCCCGGCCGTGTGCCGCCAGCCACAGCCCTTCCAGGATTTCGTGGACCTCAAAAAAGAGCTCCGCATCCCACAGCACGAAACTCTGCGCCAGGGTGGTCTGCACCCCCTGCCGGGCAATGGTGGCGAGACATTTTCTGTAGCGGGCAAGGCGGTCAAGGATGTAAGCTTTTTTGTCAGGAGAAATTTCCTGGCTGAGCAGCTGCTCGCCGGTTGCTTCAAAGGCGGCAGGGTTCCGGTCTTTTAAGGACTGGACAAAGGCGCTGGAAAGGCTGTTGCGGATCAGCCGCGCCGGTCTGTCCCGGAATGGGTCGAAATTATTTTTTGTCATAACAACCAAAATCTACAGAAAAAGTGCGGAAAAGCAAAGAGGAAAGTCACTGCCTGGTCAGGCGCTGGGTTGCCGCATTCCGGCAGCCACATCCATGACCTGGGGAAAGGGCGGCCGCCATCATCTTTGCGGGTCTGGCAATGGCTGCCGGGGAGTTGTTCATGAAGAAACTGGTGAAGGAAGTCAAGCAGTTCCGTGAGGAAAGGGACTGGGAGCAGTTCCACAGTCCGAAAAATCTGGCCATGGCCCTCATGGTGGAATGTGCGGAACTGGCGGAACATTTTCAGTGGCTCACCCAGGAGCAGAGCAGGAATCTGCCGGCGGAGAAAAAGGAGGCGGTCAAGGAGGAGATTGCCGATGTCCTTGTTTATCTGATTAATCTCGCCGACAAGCTTGATATTGATCTGCTTGATGCCGCCTGGGAAAAGATCGGCAAGAACCGGGAAAAGTATCCGGCGGACAAGTCCAGGGGGAAATCCTCAAAATACCATGAATATGAATAATACTCCGGCCGGCCAGGAACTGGTGGCCATTGTTGACGAGGAAAACCGCCTGGTGGGCTGTGCCAGCCGCGGGGTCATGCGGCGTTTCAATCTCATCCACCGGGCCACCTATATCCTGCTCTTCAACAGCCGCGGGGAGCTGTTTGTCCAGCAGCGCACCCAAAGCAAGGATGTCTACCCCGGCTGCTATGATATCGCCAGCGGCGGAGTGGTGCAGGCCGGGGAAGATTACGACCTTGCCGCCCGCCGGGAACTGGCCGAGGAGGTGGGCATCTCCGGCGTGCCGCTCACCCCTCTTTTTGATTTCTACTGGCAGGACGGCAACAATAAGGTGTGGGGCCGGGCATACCGCTGCGTGGCCGACGGGCCGGTTACCCTGCAGGAGGAAGAGGTGCAGTGGGGCCGCTTCATGCATATGCAGGACGTCCAGCTGCTGCGCGCGGAAAAACCGTTCACTCCGGACGGCCTCCACCTGCTTGACCGATATCTGGCCGAAAGGCCGGAATCCGTTTGACACCAGGGGAATCAGCAATTATCCTCTGGGTAAGAATCATTATTAATTGGAGGGGTTCCTCCTTCAGCCTACGGAGGATTTATGGCTACAGCACCATTTTCCTATACAGCGGAACAGCTCTTTGACTGGATATGCGGCAAACCTGATTTCATCCTGCTTGACGTGCGCAATGAAAAGGAGTTCGCCAACTGGTATGTGGAGGGACCGTCCCTTTTCCCCTACATCAATGTGCCCTATTTCAACTTCATGGAGGATCTGCAGGAAAGCATCAGCCTGATCCCGGCCGGCGAGAAGATCCGCATAGTCTGCGCCAAGGAGGGCTCGGCCCGATATGTGGCGGAACAGTTGCTCAGCAACGGTTTTACCGACGTCGGCTATCTGCAGGGCGGCATTGTCTCCTGGGGCAATGTCCTGGCCCCGCGCCTGGTAACGCCCGCTGCTTCCTCTTTCAGCCTGTATCAGATGATCCGGCCGGGCAAGGCCTCCTGCAGCTATCTGCTCATCAGCGGCGCCGAGGCCATGGTTTTCGATCCCTCGCGCAACGTGGATTTTTATATCCGCTTTGCCGCGGAAAAGGGGGCGCGCATCGTCAGAACCCTGGAAACCCACCGGCAGGCGGATTACATCTCCGGCTCCATCCGCCTGGCGGAAAAGACCGGGGCCGCCATCATGGTCAAAAAAGAGGATTTCCTTGGCGCGGATTTCGTTTTCAGCCAGGTGGAGGATGGCCAGGTCCTCTCCTTTGCCGGCGGCGGGCCGGCCATCAGGGTGATGCACACCCCGGGCCATACCATGGGCAGCACCTCCTATCTGATTGACGGCAGATACCTGCTGAGCGGGGATACGGTTTTCATCAACACCGCGGGCCGTCCCGACCTGGGCGGCAAGAGCGAGGAGTGGTCCCGCTTTCTCTACCTGACCCTGACCCTGAAAATCCGTAATCTCAGTGATGACACCCTGATCCTGCCCGGTCATTTCACGACCTGGGATGAGGCGAACGCGGACGGCATCTTCATGGACAGTCTCGGTGATCTGCGCCGGAAAAATGTGGCCTTCCACCTGCCCACCGAGCATAAATTCGCCGAATTCATCAAGGCCAATCTGCGGCCTCAGCCGGATGTCTATGCGCAGATCAGGCGGGTCAACGGCGGCTGGCTCAGGGTGGAGGAGGATGAGGCCGATGTCATGGATCTCGGCAAGAATGAGTGCGGGGCCAGCCATTACGGCAAGGTCGGGGTCAGCGCCGAAAAGAACCGGGCCGGCGATTGACGGCCGCGGCTGCGGGAAAAGCGGGGCAACTGACGGGCTGCCGCCTCAGCTGCCGTTCTGCCGGGGCTTGCCGCGCTCTTCCGGCTTTTTTTCCAGTTCGTTTAATCTGTGCTGCAGCTCCTCGCTGAGTTTCACCTTGCCCTCAAGCACGCAGCCGCGCCGTCCCGGAATGCATGCTGTTTTCAGTTTGGCGCAGATGTCCGTGTCGTAAAGGTAGTTTTTGCAGGAAAAGGTCATGGCGGTTGCTCACCTGTCCGGCTGGAAATCAGTTTTTCCCTGTTCTCTCAGCCGTTATCCAGCGCCTGGCGGATCAGCCTGGCCATGGCGCTGTTGTTTAGGGGTTTCATGGCAAACTCCCGGATGCCCTGGGATTTTGCAATCTGTTCATCGACCAGCGCACTATAACCCGTACACAATATAATTGGAATATCGCGGCGAAGCTGCAGCATCCTTCTTGCCAAATCAAGGCCTGTCATGCCGGGCATGGTCTGGTCGGCGATGACCAGGTCAAAATCAGCCGGCTGGTTCTGAAAAGCAGCCAGGGCCTCAAAGCTTTTTGTCTTGACCGTTACCTGGTATCCCAGTCTTTCCAGCATTTTCCCGCCTAAACCGGCCAGCAGCTCCTCATCATCAACCAGCAGAATTCTTTCGCTGCCCCGTGGCAGTTCATCGACCGGCGCGTCAGCGGCAGCCGCCTCCTCTCTGCACTGCCGCAGATAGATATGAAAAACCGTGCCCCGCCCAGGCTGGCTTTCCACCGTGATGGCCCCGCCATACTCTTTGATCACCCCATAGGTGATGGCAAGGCCCATGCCGGTGCCTTTGCCTTTTTCCTTGGTGGTAAAGAAGGGGTCGAAGATCCTGTCGATAATCTCCGGGCTGATGCCCTGGCCTGTATCGCTGATGGACAGCTCAAGAAATTCCTCCTGGCAAATATCTCCGCTTTCCTGCAATTGCCGCGGGATAGTGGCGGCAAGGCGCAACCCGACATGCAGAATTCCTCCTTTTTCCTCCATGGCATGGAAGGCGTTGCTGCCGAGATTCACCAGGACCTGATAGAGTTGGGTCGGGTCAGCCATGACGGGACCGCAGTCCTCGGCAATATCTTCTCTGATCTCGATGGATTTGGGAATGGAGGCGCGCAGCATTTTCAATGCTTCCCTGATGAGCGGCTGCAGTTTCACGGTATGGAGTTCCGCCTTTGATTGCCGGCTGAAGGTGAGAATCTGCTGGACCAGATCCTTGGCCCGCTGGCCTGCCTGGAGAATTTTATCCAGATCCTGCGCGGTAAGGGAATCAGAGGGGACATTATACTTGGCTATCTCGGCACAGCCGATGATCACGCTGAGAATATTGTTGAAATCATGAGCAATTCCTCCTGCCAGCGTACCGATGGCCTCCAGTTTGTGCGATTGACGGAGCTGCTCCGCCAGCCGTGCCTTCTCCTCTTCGGCCTGTCTGCGCTCGCTGATGTCCAGGGTAAAGCCGGCGAGCATAGTGGGCTTGCCTTCGATGAAAACCGAAAATTTGGTTGTTTCATAAGTTTTTCCGCCCAACTCCTCAACCACGGTGATGCATTTTCCCTCACCGAGTATGCGTTTGTCATCCTCGATCATGCTTTTGGCCAGATCGGAAGGAAAGACCTCATCCATGGTTTTGCCCAGGATATTTTCCAGCGGCATGCCGAGCATTTTTTCATAGTTTCTGCTCAACATCAGCGAACGGATTTCATGATCCTTGAAAAAGATGTAGACCGGACTGTGTTCAAGAAAGGCCTGGAAAACTGTCTGGCTCTCCAGCAGGGCCTTTTCCGCCTTCTGTCTTTTCAGAATGTTGACCAGCAGCACAAAGATGGTCAGCGCCAGCCCGAAAAACAGGGCAAGCGCAGCCCAGATGGTTGTTTGGTCAATCTGGAAGGGTGGTTCGGTTTTGTTGCGCATAACCGCCCCAGGCGGCGGATCCGCTTCCCGGATCCCGAACTTCTGCTGGGCATGGGCTTCTGGCAGCGCCGCTGCTTCCTTGAGCCCTGGTACGGCGGGGGCCGGTTCCTCCAGAACCCCGGCAATCTCTTTGTGCCCCGCCAGCATGGCGTCCGTGCAGCCCCTTACGCCTGGGAAAACCTCAAGATTTGAACGGACACCGGAGTTGGCCGTGGCCAGGCCGGCAGGCATGGGGATGACGGCCATGGCAAGGACTGACAGCAGAAGGGGGAGGCCGGATTTGCTGAGGACAGGCGGAATTTTCACTTTATTCAGACACAGGGTGCAGGATCCTCTTCAGCGGCGGCGGCGCGTCGTCTTGGCAGTTGTTTACTGCGGGGCTGTGCGCAGGAACCCGGACATGGACGATCTTTCAATGTTTCCGGGCAGCGGCAGGAGCGTGAGGTCCGCCATCTCAGCCCTTATTGATGATGTTGGCATAAACCATTCCAGCAAGTCAAGGCGTGATTTGACGCAGGACAAACGGCAGGGGACAGGATAACCTCATGGAGGAGCGGCAACCGGCAAGCCGCGGAAAAGCCTGCTGGACGAACCAGGTGCGCCGGGTCGCGGGTTTTTCTTATTTCTCCGGGAATTTCAGGCCCGCAGCAGCCCGTGCCGGCGATAGATCTCGCTGACCGCCTCTGAGGCGAGAAAATCGAGCAGGCCATTGCCCCACTCGCCGCCATCGCCGATCAGCCCCACATGGGAGACGCTGATGACATTTTCAGGCCAGGGCCGCGGCCGGTCAATATCGCCGCCCAGGGGGATGATGGTGAACAGCTCCGGGAAGATGCGGGTGTAGCGCAGGCCCAGATGATAATAGACCACGGCAACATCGGCCCGGCCGTCGCTGATGGCCTGGGGCGCCTCCCGGTGGTGAATCCGCTCGCCATAGCAGATCCTGGCGCCGGGCGGATCAGCGGTCAGCAGGGGGAGCTGGATGTTTTCCCGGGCCGCCACGCCGGTCAGGGTGCTGACATAGCCCTGGTAGCTCACGGTTTCGGTGGCGGGATTGGAGAGAAACAGCCGGACATCCTCCCGGTTGAGATCGGCCACCCCGGTGATGTTTTTCGGGTTGCCCTTTTTGATCAGCAGTACGCTGCCCTGGTTGCGCATGAACGGCACATGCCGCTGCATGTAGCCTTCCTGCACCAGCTTGTCCAGCACGGCAGGGGGGCTGATGAAAACATGGGGCCTGACTGACAGGATGAGATTGCCGATCCGCAGGCCGCCGTGTCTGAGCAGCTGCAGGCCGGGGCCGGGCGGGGTGGTCATATAAAAGATCCGCTGCACCTCCGGCTCTCTCTGGTGAAAGAGGGCCAGGGTCTCTTCCAGTGCCATATGGTGGTTGCCGTCGGAAAAAACCACCAGCCGGGCGTCCAGCGGATCGCCATGCAGGTCCAGACAGAGATTTGAACCTGGGTGGCGCCATTTTGGCAGCCGGTCGTCGGCAGACGGGATTTCCTCGGGCCAGCTCAGCATGGCGAAAACTCCTTTTGAGAACAGGCAGGCCGGGTCATTGCCTTTCAGGCCCTGGCATGCAGCCAGGCCAGGGCATCCTCCTCGTTTTTAAATACCCGCAGGCTCGCATAGTAGCCGGCTGACAGCCCCTCCCACATGCGGCTGGTGGCGTAATTGAGGTTGGTATCCGCCACGATGGCCCAGCGGCCGCGGGATTTCCCATCCCTGTCCCGGGTTTCCAGCCAGGCGCGAAACTTGATCAGGTCCTCGTAGGAGAGCTCCAGCACGGCATCCCTGGTATCGCAGATGCCGTCGTATTCCTGGTTGAATTCAGGATGCTCTAATAAATGTGTCATGAACCCGATCAGGGTGTCATAGTTCACCGTGCCGACAAAGCGCATGGTGATGATTCTGCTGGGGTGATCAAAACTTACTTCCGGATTCATGCAACTCTCCGATTTCCGGTTGGCCGTTGCCGGTTCCCCGCCAACCGGCAGATTGTGTCGACTTTGACAAACAGACGACAATAGATTGTATTACCCCGGCTTGCTGCCTCTCGTGTCTTGTGGCCTCTGCTTGCCGCCTTCTGGTTTCTGACCTCTGCCTTCTGATCCATCCGCCGCGGGCGCCGCGGCTGTCTGTTCGATGCAGATATTTGCTCGCATATTCAGAAGCGTTTCCCCGTGGCCTGATCAGTCCAGCGGTTTGGTGTCGAGCCGCGTAAACAGTCTGGTCTGGGTGAAGATGCCGATGGAGACCAGCAGCACGAAAATCACGGCGCTCATCAATTGCCCGGCGCCAAGCGCCTTGACAATCGCTCCGGCGCCGATCAGGCTGGACAGGATGATCAGGGCCGGGTCAAGAATCCAGGCGGACAGGGCCGCGCCGAGCACCCCGCCTGCCAGCAGAAAGAGCAGCATGGCCGGGGAGGAGATGAACGGCTGGACCAGCAGCAGGGTCAGGAAGCTGCCCGCATAAAAGCCGGCCAGGGCAAAGGCGAGGCGCTGGGCGAAAATCGCCACGATGGCGCCGAAGCAGCCGGTAAAGAGCCCGATCATGACCAGCACCCACTGGGGTTGTTCGGCCAGGAACATGGCGGAAAACTCCAGACCGACGATAAATCCCGCCACCGCGACAAAAAGCCAGAAAAGCTTTCTGCCAAAGAGCAGCAGGATGATCCCTAAAGCGATATTAAATATTTCCATGGACACATCAAGTTAAATTTAAAGAAAAGAGCCCCGCCAGGTTCCCCCGCCGGTCTGCCCATGGCAGGGAGGCCGGGACCGCGGCAGGCCCGGCACTCGCGGCCCGGACGTGCTGGCCTCCCGGGCTGTCATGATCGGGAACGGGGAGGGCGATCGCCTGCCGGTCTATTGCATGGGCCGGATGCGTATCTCAATGTCCTTGTCGTCCTTGAGCAGATCAACAAGTTTGGTGGTGTCGGTCTCGCCGTAATGATAGGGGTAGAGGATTTTCGGCCGGAAGGCCCTGGCCGCATCCGCCACCATCGCAGGCGTCATGGTGTAGGGCAGGTTCATGGGCAGGAAGGCCACGTCGATATCCCGCAGGGCCTTCATCTCCGGGGTGTTTTCCGTGTCCCCGGCCACATAGATCCGTTTGTCGTCAAAGGTGAGAATATAGCCGTTGCCCTCTCCCTTGGGATGAAAGGGCTGGGTGTTGTCCCGCTTGTGGATGAGATTGTAGGCCGGCACTGCCTCGATCTTCACTCCCTGCACGGTTTTTACCTCGTTGTTGTGCATGATGATGCCGCCCTTGACCTGTCTGGCGCAGGTTTCCGTCAGCACCATCTCGGTATTTGCCGTGCGCACGCTGTTTACGGCCGGCAGGTCAAGATGGTCGTAATGGTCGTGGGTGATCAGCAGGATATCCGCCTTGGGCAGGGTGCTGTAGTCGGCCAGCTTGCTGAAGGGATCGACCTGGATGATCCTGCCGGCAAACTCGAACATCAGGCTGCCGTGGCCGATAAAGGTGATGGTCAGATCGCCGGCCGAGGTTTTGATGGTGTCCGCGGCAAATGGTGTCCGGGCCGAGGCGGCCAACGGGCATGCCAGGATGAGCAGCATTAGCAGGGCAATTATTCTATTCATGATCAGACCTCCTTGGTGGACGGATTACACAAAGAATTCCCTGTTGCCTGATGGACGGGCAAGGCACGGCGGTCGCCGTACAGGAAAAGCCATTGCCTTGCCTGTCGTTTATTTTCTGGTCGCATGGTGATGACCATGCATTAATTTAGCAGAACCTGCTGCAATGGGCAAGCCGGTAATGTGTCCATTTGTGGTTAGGAACGTTCAGACAAACAGGCGGCAGTATTTACTGCAGGGGCAGCTGATTGTCAACAGGGGAAATCAGCGGCAGGGCCATGGCGGCTTTCCGGTAAAAACCTGTTTCGCGCAAGGTGATTCCCGCGTAGGGGCCCCCCTGGTGGGTGCCCTTTGTCTCGGCTGGGCTCCCATCTGGCCAGCACGGGTCACCGGAATACCGGCTACAATGGCACATCCCGGGCAGCCCGGTAGGTTGGGTTGAGGAACGAAACCCAACATTAACGGACATTGCCAAATGGCAACATGATCCACATTCTGGCCAAAACCTGTTGGGTTTCGCGATGCTCAACCCAACCTACGGGACTATGGCAAATACCGGGCAGCCCGACCCAGGGCACCCACAAGGGGCGCCCCTACAGGACGTGGCAAGCCCGAGATTAATCCCCGGGAACAGGGGTGGTCGGTTTGCCATGCACCGCTGGGGATCAAGCAGGGGGCGGGATAGAATATATCTTGTAGTTTCGACAACATAACAAGAAGTTACTGCTTGCCAACGGCCTGGAAAAAGGATACAGTCGGAGAAGGATTTGGGTATGGGATGTTTCTTTCCATATATCACCCAATTTGGGGTTATATGCAGATCTGCAGAATTACTTGTTCCCGGCGACTGCGTCGCCGGGAATCGCGACGCTCACTTCGTTCGTGCCGCGATTGGTGGTTCAATGAAACAGAGGTTGATGCTGACTGTCGCTACGCTACTGTCGCACCGCGCCGCGATAACCCCCCACCGCAAAGTCACTGATGACCAAACTTGACTACCTCTTCAAACAATTCGAGACGATTCTCGGCTGGTACAGGCAGTCCGAGGACAAGGCGAAGTTCCTCGTCGGCCTGAACACGCTCGTCGTCGGGGTGGTGAACGGCCTGGTTTTCGTCGGCGCGGAGGAGATGCGGGCCACGCGCGCCCTTTACTCCATCTCGATCTGGCTGTTGCTCGGCCTGTCTGGCGCTGCCCTGGTGGCCTCGTATCTCTTTGTTCTGCGGGCCATGTGGCCACGGCATCATGCCCGCGATCTTTCGCTGCAGACCAGGGAGAAGCTCTGGTTCTTCGGCGATATCGCCGCGATGTCCAGGGAGGAGCATCAAGCCGCCATGGCCGCTTGGACCGAGCAGGATCTGGAGAACACCATGGCGGCCCAGAACTACATCCTGTCCAAGAATGTGTGGGCCAAGCACGAATCCCTGAATCGCGCCATCGCGCTTACCATTATCGCCCTGGTGCTCCTGTTTGCCCTCGGCCTGGCCTACGGCATCGCGGTGGTGAACAGTCCGCACCCGCCGGCGGGCGGCTGAGCGGAAAAAGTCGACCCCCCCCTTCTGTTGGGCTGGTTTCCAGGCCCGCTCCTCCCTGCTTCATTATTTCTCCTTTTGGCTTGTCAAATTTTGCGCGTTTGTAATAACTTGTAAAAATGAGACGGAAAAGGAGGATACAGACCATGAGAGTTGCATTAAATAGCGATAAAGTTGCAACCGGCCGCCACTGGCTGCCTGTCAGCAGGCTGCTGCTGGCCCTGACCGGCTTCCTGGTATTTCTGGTTCTCAGCCGGGCGGACGTGCGGGCGGCAGGGCCATGGCCCCAGGTGGTCCTTTCAAAAGACGGCACCCCGGTTTCGTATGAGGTCCATGGCGAGGGCGAGCCGACCCTGGTCTTTGTCCATGGCTGGAGCTGTGATGCCCGCTACTGGCGGGAGCAGGTCCCCTTTTTCAGCCGTGATCACCGGGTGGTCGTGCTTGATCTGGCCGGCCACGGCCACTCGGGCATGACCCGCATCAGGTATACCATGGCCGCCTTTGGCGAGGATGTGCGGGCGGTGACCGAGGCGGCGGGCGGCGGGCGGGTCATCCTCATCGGCCACTCCATGGGCGGTTCGGTGATCGCCGAGGCAGCCCGGCTGATGCCGGACCGGGTGGTGGGGCTGATAGGGGTGGACACCCTTGAAAACATCGAGTACCCGATGACCTCCGAAGATTTCCGCCAGGCGATCGCCCCGCTGGAAAAGGATTTTCGCACCGGCAGCCGCCAGTTCGTCGGGGAGATGATTCTGCCCGCTACCGATGCCGCCCTGCGCGAGTGGATCCTGGCCGATGTGGCGGCCGCGCCTCCTGCCGTTGCCTTAAGTGCGATGACCGAGATGATGAACCAGTACATCAGCGGTGAGGCAGCCAGGATCTTTGACCAGATCCGCCTTCCCGTCATTTCCGTCAATGGCGACCTGTGGCCGGTCAACTATGAGGCGAACCGGCGGCACATGGTTTCCTACCAGGCCATCGTGCTGAAGCAGACGGATCATTTTCTGATGATGAGCCGGCCCGAGGAATGCAACCGGGCCCTGGAACAGGCCATCCGCATGCTGGCGGAAAAAGCGGCGGAGGGCGGAAAATGAACGAAACGGGACCAGGGTGAGGTTAAGAGATGTGCAGGAATATCAGAACCCTTTTCAACTGTGACCCTCCGACGACCGAAGAAGAGATCCGTCAGGCGGCCCTGCAGTTTGTGCGGAAGATCAGCGGTTTTGGCAAACCTTCCATTGCCAACCAGGCGGCCTTCCAACTGGCGGTGGAGGAAATAACGGCCGCATCCGTCAAGCTGTTGAGCGCGCTGGTGACCGCCGCCCCGCCCAGAAACCGGGATACTGCGGCGGCCAGAGCCCGGGCCCTGGCCAGCCGCCGCTTTCCAGCCCGCCCGCAGAAGTGAAACGCCTCAGCCCGGCAAGCTGCCGTCCCCGCCTTCAGCAGGAATCCTGTACCATTTGCTCAATCGGCGCAGCCAAATCCAACCCAAATCCAGGCGCGATCCAGGTATATACGTATTTTGAATGTTTTGATTAAAAAATTAGGTACCTCAACTCATTGTTTTTTAAATTAAAGATGGTTACTTTTTTTTCAGAACAAATAATCATTATTAATTAAGATTTCTTCAAGCGAATGACAATAATGAGGTGCACCATGAAAAAAACAACAAAACTGCTCAGCAATCTGCTGGCATTTTCTCTTGCCGCTTTTTTCGCCGGTTCCGCAATGGCTGCCGGGGATATCCATTATTTTTCCGAGTATCTCGGCCGCGAGACGACCCCGCAGGAAGCGGCGCAGATCATTGCCGCTGATCGGGAAATCCAGAAAGAGCCGGTGGTCATCAGTTCCACTGACAGCAATGAATTAATGTATTCTTCTGAATATATGGGAGGCTACACAACCCTCAGCCAGGAAACGCGAACCGCTGAAATGGACCGGGAAATAATGGCAAAACCGGATACCATCAAGGAGGGCAGCAAGTGCCTGGCCAGATTCTATTCAGAGTATGAAACAAAATACAAATGCTTGTAATCTGACGGCTCGCATTTTCCCGTAAGGGAAAATGCTGTTGCTGCACATCAGGGGCAGGCTTGAGTTCCGCCCTGGTCTTTTCGCCAACAGACAGATTTGCCCAAGCCTGCTCCCCTTCCTCTGATCGTCCACACATAAATAAACAGGCAGCACCCAATGAGGTCCTGCCTGACCTTGCCGCTTCCAGGAATTTGACACTTTCCATCCTTATTCATTGACACCGAAACGCGAAATTAAGTATGTGTCCTGATACTCGGCGCACAGAGAGCATGGAACGGTAACCGTCCCACGGGAAGAAGAAACAGCTTTTTAAAGACAACCCAACTCAAGATAATGACGAAGAAATCCATACCAACGCCAATCTGTTCAACCTGCCGGGAGGCGGGCGGCAACAGCTATACCGGCGGCGACATCTATACCTGCCCCAATTGCGGTACGGAAATGCGATACCTGCCACCCGGCGGGATTTTTTTTGCCGGCGGCAGTGAAGTCAAAAAAAATAATGGCTGGATAACCACCTTTTCCATGTTCAGTGCGGAACTTTCCACCGGCAGGGTCATGTCCGGAGTAGGTGTTCTGATCCTGGCGCTGGTCCTTTCTTTTTTATTTCTGGGTAAAGTCGGCTCTGAAAATGCCTTGTGGTGTACAGGGGCAGGCGTGGTCCTGATCGTACTCGGCACAAGAAAATCGATGCGGCAGAAGAAGAAAATGCAGATAGCCGGTGCTGACTACCCATATTGGAAAAAATAATTTCAGGTTAGCGCCGCGCCATGAGGCGGGCAACTGCAGGTAACCAGGTCAGGATTGACAACCTGGCAACTATTTTGCAGTATCTCTGAGGAAGAATCGACATGACGTAACCCACTTCTTCCTCAGGTGCCCGTATGTATGCTGCCCTCCTTTTTATCCTGCTTATTCCTGTCTGGTTTCTGGTCCGCACCGGACGCCGCCGCCACAATGTCATTTTGCTGGCCGCCGGGGCAGCCTGGGCAATGGCGGTCGTTCTTTTTTTTCTGCTGCTCGACTTCTGGGGGGAAATGCTCTGGTTTGCGGCCCTGGGCTTCCAGGGGCGGTTCTGGACGGAGATGCTGGCGAAAGCCGCTTCTGCGTTATGCGGCGCCTCTTTTGCCGGGCTGGTGATTTTTCTGATGGCCGGCAGCAGCAAAGCAGTGCCCAGGGTGGCGCTCCTGACGGGGGTCTTTTTCGGCGGCCGGTGGGGAGTGGTGTACTGGCAGGAAATTCTGCTCTTTTTCAACCGGGTAGACACCCCGCTGCGGGAGCCGGTTTTCGGCCGGCAGACCGGCTTCTATCTTTTTTCTCTGCCCCTTTATGACGGCCTGTTCCAGCTGGCGTTGCTGTCGGTCTGTGTCGGTCTGGCGGCCCAGCTGGCCTCGTCTTTTTTCCTGATGACTGATGAGACCGGCGTGGTCAGGATGCGCCGGGAAAATCAGGGCCAGGGCCTGGGGGAATTCCCGGGGCCGCGCCGCCTGTATCGCAACAGCGCGGCGCTTTTCTTCGTGCTGGCCGCGGGGTCCTGGCTGCTGCGCTATCATCTGCTCTATTCCCAGTGGGGAACGGTTAACGGAGCGGGCTGGACCGATGTCCATGTCAGGCTGCCTGCTTATGCCGCCCTGAGTCTGCTGCTCGCGGCCGCCGGCTGCTGGCTGCTCTTTCTTGCCCTGGGCAGGCTCCGGCTGGAGGAAAGACTGCCGCGCCTGCCCGGGCAGTTCGTGCCGGTGGCAATGATCTGTGGCAGCGGGGCCTTAACCGGCCTGGCCTGGCTGCTCCTGCTGGTGCTGCTGCCTGGTCTGCTGCAATGGCTGCAGGTGGAGCCCAATGAAATCACCTATGAAAAGCCCTATATCGAACAGAACATCAATTTTACCCGGCATGGCTACGGCCTGCACCGGGTGGAGGAGCGGGAGTTCCCGGCCAGGGGCGATTTCACCCGGGAAATTGTCGCTGACAACAGCGGACTGCTGAACAACATCCGCCTGTGGGACAAGGGGGCCCTGGATGCGGTCTACCGGCAGTTTCAGGAAATCAGGCTCTATTACGAATTCGTCGGGGTGGATGTTGACCGCTACAGCGTGGGTGGCGACTATCGCCAGGTGATGGTGTCGGCCAGGGAGATGGAGCCGGACAACCTGCCGAAACAGAGCAGAACCTTTGTCAACAAACGCTTCAAATACACCCATGGCTACGGCATCACCATGGCGCCGGTGAGCGAATTCACCCCGGAAGGGCTGCCCAACCTGCTCATCAGGGACATCCCGCCGCGCAGCGAGTTTCCGGAGCTGGCCATTGACCGGCCGCAGATCTACTATGGCGAGCTCACCGCTTCCCCGGTGGTGGTCAATACCAGCGAAGGGGAGTTCGACTATCCCAGAGGCGAGGGGAATGTCTACCTGCATTATCCGGGCTCCGGCGGCGTGGTGCTCAGCAGTCTGTGGCGCAGGTTTCTTTTCGGCTGGAAGTTTGACGGCACCCGTTTTTTCCTGTCCGAGTACCCGACCGCGCAAAGCCGCATCCTCTTTCACCGGCAGGTGCGGGAACGGGTGGCCACGGTGGCGCCTTTTCTCCATTTTGACGCCGACCCCTATATTGTCCTGCATGACGGCCGGCTCTCCTGGATCATCGATGCCTATACCACCTCGGCATATTATCCCTACAGCGAGCCGTTTTCCGCCAGGGAGAAGATCGAGCCGCGGGACGGCTCAGGGGAAACGGTTGTTTCCTCGCCGGTCAGCCGCGGTCTGCGCGGGGTCAATTATATCCGCAATTCGGTCAAGGCGGTGGTGGACGCCTTTGACGGCACGGTGCGCTTCTATGTCTTTGACAACGATGATCCGCTGATCACGGCCTGGCGCCGGGTGTTTCCGGAGCTTTTCCGGGACCGGGAGGCAATGGAGCAGGCCCTGGCCGCCCATGTGCGCTACCCCAAGGACCTGCTGCTGGTCCAGGGTCTGGTCTATGCCAAGTACCATATGACCGACCCGCGGGTCTTCTACAATCAGGAGGATCTCTGGATCCGCGCCACGGAGAAATATTATAACCAGATTGAACCGTTGCACCCCTATTATGTGATGTGGAAAATACCGGGCGCAGACCAGCTGGAATTTGCCCTCATCCTGCCCTTTACCCCGAAAAACCGGCAGGTGCTGATCGGCTGGATTGCCGGCCTGTGCGACCGGGAGAATTACGGCCGCTTCCTGGTCTACAAGTTTCCCAAGGAAAGGCGGATTCTCGGGACCCAGCAGGTGGAGACCAAGATCGACCAGGACCGTTTCCTGTCGGCCCAGCTCTCCCTCTGGAACCAGCGGGGCTCCCAGGTGATCCGCGGCAATGTCCTGGCCATTCCCATTGCCGATACCATTCTCTACGTGGAGCCGATTTATCTGCGGGCCGAGACCGCGGCCTATCCGGAACTGCGCCTGGTGGTGCTGATGCATGATGACCGGATGACCTATGCCCCGAGTTTTGCCGAGGCCCTGGAAAAGCTGCTCGGCGAGGGGGAGGAGGTGGCGGCGGCTGAGCCGGGGCTGCCGTGGTTGCAGGAGGCCGCAAGCCCCGAACTGTTGCGCCAGGCCAATGACGCCCTGCAAAGGTATCTGGCGGAGACGGGCAGCGGCCGCTTTGAAGAGGCGGCCGGCTCCCTGCGGCGGCTGCAGGAACTGCTGCGGCAGTTGCTTGAGCAGGCGGGAGAAAGCGTACGGTGAAAAAAAAGAAATCCTGCCAGACAGGAAGAGTCCGGGTTGGCCGGAAAAAATGGATGGAATTTTCATGCGACAGAGTGCGGGCCATTTTCTGAGCAGACGTTTGCTGATCAGCATGCTGGTCCTGGGGCTGATCGGTATATCCCTGTGGGCGATCTGGTTCTTCCGGCAGAAGCTGCGCGGCTTGTCGCCGGTCGTGTTCGGACCTGCCGGCAACGTCGTTGCCCTGGTGAGCCAGGGAAATGGGGTGCTGAATTATCCGCCGGAATTCAGCCTGTCAATTTTTGCCGAGGGGCTGGACGGGCCGCGGGTGCTGACGGTTGATCCGGCTGGCACCCTGCTGGTCAGCCTGCCCGCGGCCGGCAAGGTGGTGGCGCTGCCGGATGGTGACGGCAACGGCAGGGCCGACCGAGTAGTCGAGGTGATCGGCGGGCTGAAACGGCCCCATGGCCTGGCCTTCGCCCCCGGGGCGGACCGTCGGCTTTTTGTGGCGGAAACCGACCGGGTGATGGCCTATGAGTATGACCCGGTGACCATGCAGGCCGGCCCTGGTGCAGAAATCGCCGGGCTGCCGGGCGGCGGCCGCCATTTCAGCAGGTCCCTGCTGTTCATGCCGCCCCCTGATGAAGACAAGCTCCTCATTTCCGTGGGCTCCTCATGCGACACCTGCGTGGAAGAGGACTGGCGGCGGGCAAAAATCCTGGTACTTGACCCCGATGGCGGTGAACCGCGGATTTTTGCGGCAGGGCTGCGCAACGCGGTTTTCATGACCCTCCATCCGGCAACCGGAGAAATCTGGGCCACCGAGATGGGCCGTGATCACCTGGGCGATAATCTGCCGCCTGACGAGATCAATATAATCAAAGCCGGCAGGGATTACGGCTGGCCGTCCTGTTACGGCAACAATACTGCCGATGGCGAATTCCTCGGCCCCGGCGCCATCTCCGGGGCCTGCCTGACGAAAACCCCTTCCTTCATCGACCTGCCGGCCCATTCCGCGCCCCTGGGGCTTGCTTTTTTTCCGGCCCGGGGCGGCTGGCCGGAGAAATACCGGGGCAATCTGCTCGTCGCCTACCACGGTTCCTGGAACCGCACCATGCCCACCGGCTACAAAATTGTCCTTTTCCGTTTCGACCGGCAGGGCAAGCTGCTGGGCCGCGAGGATTTTATCAGCGGCTGGCTGCTGCCTGATAATACCTCCCTGGGCAGACCGGTGGATATCCGGATAATGGAGGACCGCATCTTCATTTCCGACGATAAGGCAGGGGTTATCTATCAGCTGACCATGCGGGGGAATCCCTGAAAATATCGGCGAATCCCCAAAAAAAAGGGACAGCCGCAGTCCGGCTGTCCCGCTTTCCGTCTGCCCGGGCATCAGGCATCAGGCATGAATATCCGGTCCGAGATTTCTGTAGGCCAGCCGGATCTTGTTTGACATTTCCTCAACCCTTGCCCCGGCAATAAAGGTGGATGCTTCGCTGCTTACATCGTGCAGTTCCATTTCCAGCCGGTCAACGTCCGACTCCAGGGACCTGCACCACTCGCCGCGGCATATGGAAGTCATTTCAAGGGTATTGTCTATCTCTCTTTCAAGATTTGTTATACGATTCGTCGTCATCGAAGTCACCTCCTTTGCACAGTTTTCTGTAATTAAATAATAATTATTATCACGTGCAATGTCACGGGGGAGAGGCAAAGAATGGGGGGAGCAGATGAGAGCGAGCCGGTAAAGGCTGAAAAAAAGTCGGCAGAGAAGGGGGGGCAGCGCCCGCGGTACTTGCTGGTCGCGGCAGCAGGCAACACTTCAGTGCCGGCCGGATTCCTTCCCGGACTGGGCGCGGAAATAGGCAACCCAGCACTGCCAGGGGAGTGTTTCCAGGCCGCATTCCTGCGGGCAGGGGCTGTTCTCCGCCACCAGCGGGCATAATCCGCACTTTAAGGTGCAGATATATTTTGCCGCTTTTTCCAGGGCCTTGCTGACCGTCTCATACTCCGACATACTGCCGCCGCCCTCTCGCCGGGGATGGAGAAGGCCGGGGTGAAGCCCCGGCCACACAGCTCCCAAAGCATGCTGATGTGAACTTATTTTCTTTTACTTTTCAAGCCGGCCAGACAGAACAGGGCCGAGCCGAACAGCCAGGCTGCCCCGGGAATCGGTGTCGACACAGGTTTCATGTCCCCGGCATACTCGACCCTGATCTGGGCGAGCGGATAGCCGGTCCTGGTAAAGTCGGCATTGTCGAACATCGGGTCGTCGAGAATGCCGCCCGAGCCCTTCGGGTTGAAGCCGGCGTGGAGCTGAATCGGCATCTTCTCCGTAACCCCGGTGTTCGGGACGGTCTGCCCGAGAAACGCGGTATTGACCGGGATTTCATCGTTTACTTCCGAGCCGGCGTCCATGACGCTCGAATTGCCCAGGATAAACAGGTCCAGTCCCTGAAAGGTGCCGTTGTTGCTGAAAATCTGATATGCCGCGGGGTTATCGTTGCCGATAAAGGCATCATTGCTGGGGATGATCATGGACATGTAGCTGAAGTACTGGTTGTCCACCGGATCCAGATCAAAAATGCCGCTGGTGGCCACATCCCCTGGGGCAAAACGGATGTTGGGCGAGCTGAGGACGCCTGAAACACCATTGGTCGTGCTCACCTGAAAGACGTTGTCAAGAGGGGCGGCATTGCCGTCTTCAGCGAGCCGCTGCACCGCGGGAGAGGCGAACCCTCCTGCGTCAAAGATATCAAAGGAACCATCGTGAAAGCCGAGCCAGACCGGGGTAAAGTAATTCCCCTTGGCAGGCGCCAGGTTTTCGATGGTGACTTTCACCGGCATGGCCGCAACCGGCGAAGCTGCCAGCAGGGATATCGCCAGTATCGGAAATACTTTTCTCAATTTCATATTGTTCTCCATTTTTCAATTGAACGGCTTAGGGAGCTGTGGATCTCTTGGTTTTCACGGATAAATTCGGGGCCTGAAACAGAAGGGTGCCCTTTTACCAGCCACATGGCCTGCCGGCAAAAGGGCACCCTCTTTCCTATCTGACGCATTGATTTAAAGCAACAGCTGTGCCACCTTGTGGTGAAAATACAATGTCGTTTTGTTTCGGTATGTTATGAAGGAAGGGTAAAGAAGAGGGAGGGGCAAAGTCCCGCGAAAAAGGACAAAATGTCCCACCTGACAAGACAGATGGAGTAAAAAATCGGACTGGCTGGACAGGAGAGGGGTGGCGCCCATGGGAGAGGGCCGTGGGGGCAAGTGCGGGTAAAGGTGCGCGCCAGCGCCGGCGCAGGACGAGCAGCGCGGCGCCCGGCCTGGCAGGCTTATTCATTGGCCAAACCAGGTGATCAGGTGTAGTATATAACTTCTGCGTAGCGAAACAGCTGCGGGGGAACCGTGCTGCGTATTTTCAACTCAAGAGGTATTTCATGTCTTCGTTGCGCTTCCGTTATCAAACCATGGAGTTCGATAACGTGGATATTCATCTCCGGACTTTACGGGACAGACAGCAATATGCTGATGCGGACGGTGTTGCCGGAAGATTAGGCATATCGTCTGCTGCCTGGCCTTTATTCGGGGTTGTCTGGGCTTCCGGCGAGGTGCTCGCCCATCTCATGCTTGATTTTGAGGTGGCGGGGAAACGGATTCTGGAAGTGGGCTGCGGCATCGCCCTGGCCAGCCTGGTGCTCAACCATCGCCAGGCGGATATCACCGCAACCGACTACCATCCGGAGGCAGGGCCGTTTCTGCTGGAAAACATCAGGCTCAACAAGGGCAGGGCAATACCCTTCGTGCGGACGGGGTGGGCTGATGAGGACTGCGGTTTGGGGGATTTTGATCTGATTATCGGCAGTGACCTGCTCTATGAGAGAGGTCAGGTGGAATTGCTGGCCGGTTTTATTAATCAGTATGCCCGGCCCCATTGTGAGGTGATCATCGTTGACCCCGGACGGGGCCAGCATGCCCGCTTCAGTAAAGTCATGGTGGGGCTTGGTTACGAACACCGCCAGCATAAACCTGAGCATGCCGACTATCTGACCGAGCCGTTCCGGGGGCAGATTCTCTGCTATAATCGCTGAAGACATAAAAAGAGCCAGGCCTTGATTGTCTTATCGTCATGCCGGCAATCCGACAACAGTACAGGCCTGGCTCCCTGTTTCTTCATTCAGGAGCCGTTACGAAATAAAAACGGCTTAGCAGCATTCGTTCATAAGGTAGTGCTCGCCATCCAGGGTGACGAACTCGATGCCGTCGGGTTTGGGCAGCCCGGCAATCTTCCACGCCTTCATGGGATTAATAAACTCCTTTTCAAGACATTTTCTTTCCTGGCCGGTATATCTGCAGACCGCATCCAGAATCGGAAATGCATGAAATTTCAGGTAATAATTGCGCATGAATTTAACGATCTCCCGTTTTTCCTCGTTAAAGTCATCATAACCCTCGTCAGCAGCGATGATTTCCGCTACCTCATCATTCCAGTCATCGGGGGAAAGTAAGAATCCCTCTTTGTCTCTTGCCAGTTTCCGGCCATTGCATTCAATATCGTACATAGTTCAACCTCCCTTATGCAGTTGAGGATTGAATCCTGGTTTTAGTAAAAATTATCTTTTCTACTCAAACTATAAGCACATTATACGAAAAAACAATAAGTTCAGACATTCTGACCAGAAACAAAAATCAAGCTGTTACGTTTGGTTCGGAAGATTGACGTGAGACCGAAGACCGGCGAAGATTCATTTTCCCGTCACCCCCGCATGCCGTCAGCGGGGGTCCAGCATATTGAAAGCACATGGATTCCCGCTAACTACATGCGGGAATAACGGCCTTGGCTTCATACCCTCAAGGGGGCACAAGGGCACGTTAAGTACTTTAGCGCACTTTACCCCCAATCCTCTCTTCTCAGTGGAGAGTTTTTTTTGTAAGGTCAGAGAAGGATATGATCACGGGCGGTGAGCCAGCCCGGCTTGTTTGCCTGTTTCCCTCGAACCTCTGCAAATACGGAAAGATGCCGCTGTATGGAAAACAAAATCATGATCGATATGCTGCCGCAGCCGGATGATACGACCTGCGGACCCACCTGTCTGCATGCCGTGTATCGTTATTATGGTGATCCGATCACCATCGACGAGGTGGTCAGCGGGGTGACCCACCTGGAGAGCGGCGGCACCCTGGCGGTTTTTCTCGCCTGCCATGCCCTGCGGCGCGGCTACTCGGCCACCATCTACACCTATAACCTCCATTTTTTTGATCCCACCTGGTTTCATCCCCGCATCCGCGGTCTGGGCGAGAAACTGATCAGCCAGGCCCGGTTCAAGAAGGACAATGCCCGGCTGCAGGTGGCGACCCAGGGTTATCTCGAGTTTCTCGATCTGGGCGGCAGGATCTATTTCGAGGACCTGACCCGCACCCTGGTCCGCTGGTATCTCAGGCATTCCATGCCGATTCTTACCGGCCTCAGCTCGACCTACCTGTACCAGAGCATCCGGGAATACGGGGTGGGCGGGGAAGAGGATGATGTGCGTGGCGAGCCGGCCGGCCATTTCGTCGTGCTGAGCGGCTATGACAAGGCGGCCCGCACTGTCTCGGTGGCAGACCCCTACCACCTGAATCCGGTGGCCGGCGAGCAGTATTACACCGTCAACATTGACAGGGTGCTCTGCGCCATCCTGCTTGGCGTGCTCACCCATGACGCCAACTTTGTTATTATTCAACCAAGGAAGAAATAAAGGAATTCCTGATGCAGACGCTGATTGTCGTCAACGACCCCACGGACTGGCCCCTGGCAATCGAGGGCATCGAGCTGGTGGCGGCCCGGGCCTATCTGACTGATCCCCATTACGCCAAACTGGGCAAGGCCACGGTCTTCAACCTGTGCCGTTATTACCGCTACCAGAGCATCGGCTACTATGTGTCGCTGCTGGCCGCTGCCCGCGGTCATAAGCCGCTGCCCGATATCACCACCATCCAGGACCTGAAGAGCCAGACCATCATCCGCATCGCCTCAGACGAGCTGGACCAGTACATCCAGAAGAGCCTGGCCCATATCCGCTCCAGGGAGTTCGTGCTCAGCATCTATTTCGGCCATAACGTGGCCAAACAGCATGACACCCTGAGCCAGCATCTGTTCCACCAGTTTCAGTGTCCCTTTCTGAGGGCCTTTTTCGTCTATAATGAGAAGAATGAGAAGTGGTTTCTGCAGAACATCAACCCCATCCCGGCCAGCGAGATCCCGCCGGAGCACCGGCCCTTCGTGGTCCAGGTGGCCCAGGGCTATTTCATGGGCCGCCGGCGCATCGTCAAGCGGCGCAGCCACTACCGCTACGACCTGGCCATTCTGCATGATCCTAAAGACCCGGAACCGCCTTCCAATGCCCGGGCCCTGCAGCATTTCGCCCATGCGGCGGAATCCCTGGGCATGAACACCGAACTCATCACGAGGGATGACTACGGCAGCCTGACGGAGTATGACGCCCTGTTCATCCGCGAGACCACCAGCGTCAACCACCATACCTACCGCTTTTCCCGGCGGGCCGCGGCTAAGAAACTGGTGGTCGTCGACGATCCGGAATCGATCCTCAAGTGCACAAACAAGGTCTTTCTGGCTGAACTCTTTGAGAAAAACCACGTACTGGCTCCGAAAACCGTCATCGTCCACAAGGACAATGCCAGAGAGGTGGTTGAGCAGCTCGGTCTGCCGTGCATACTCAAGCAGCCTGATTCCTCCTTTTCCCAGGGGGTGAAGAAGGCTGACACCGTCGAGGAACTGCGGCAGCAGGTGGGCCGGTTCCTGGAAAGATCGGAACTGATCATCGCCCAGGAATTCCTGCCCACCGAGTTTGACTGGCGGGTGGGCATCTTCGACCGGCAGCCCATTTACGTGTGCAAGTATTTCATGGCCGAGAAACACTGGCAGATCATCAAGCGGGATGCCAGCGGCAACAAGACCGATGACGGTCTGTTCAGCACCATCCCGGTGGAACATGCCCCGGATCTGCTCATCCGCACGGCGCTCAAGGCGGCCAATCTCATCGGCGACGGCCTGTACGGGGTGGATATCAAGCAGGTGGGCAAGAAGTTTTTCCTCATTGAAATCAACGATAATCCCAATCTTGACGCCGGCGTCGAGGACGCCATCCTGCGGGACGAGTTCTACCTGCGCATCATGCGGGTTTTTCTCAGGCGCATCGAACATAGGAATGAACGGGGGCAGACATGGTAAGGACGGAAACGCCGCACATCCTGGCCGGTTTCGGCGTCGAGCTGGAGTATATGATCGTAAATCGGGACAGTCTCGACATCCTGCCCGCCGCCGACCGTCTGCTGGCCGCCGCGGCCGGCGGGGAGGTGGTGGAGGAGATTGACATGGGTGAAATCGCCTGGTCCAATGAACTGGCCCTGCATCTGGTGGAGCTCAAGACCAGCGGGCCGGTGGCCACCCTGGCCGGGGTGGCCGACCGCTTCCAGGAGCAGGTGGCCGGGGTGAACGGGCTGCTCGCAGGTATCGGGGCGCGGCTCATGCCCACGGCCATGCATCCCTGGATGGACCCGCTGCGGGAGACCAGGCTGTGGGCCCACGGCAGCCGGGTCATCTACGAGGCCTATAACCGCATCTTCGGCTGCCAGGGCCACGGTTGGTCCAATGTGCAGTCCACCCACCTCAACCTGGCCTTTAACGGCGACGAGGAGTTCGGCCGGCTGCATGCGGCAATCCGCCTGCTGCTGCCCCTGCTGCCGGCGCTGGCCGCCAGCTCCCCGCTGGTGGAGGGAGGTGCCAGCGGCCTGCTCGACACCCGGCTCGACTATTACCGCGCCAACCAGCGGCGCGTGCCGTCGATTTCCGGTGCGGTGATCCCTGAGCAGGCCTATACCAGAAAGGACTATGAGGAGCTGATTTTAAGCCGCAGCTACCGGGATATCGCCCCCTTTGATCCGGACGGCATCCTGCAGTTTGAGTGGCTCAACTCCCGCGGCGCCATCGCCCGTTTCGACCGCTCGGCCATCGAGATCCGCCTGCTCGACATCCAGGAATGCCCCAGGGCGGATCTGGCGGTGGCCGCGGCCATTGTCGCGGCCCTGCGGGCCCTGGTGGCGGAGCGCTGGCAGCCCTTTGCCGCCCAGGCGGCCGTTGCCGTGGCGCCCCTGGCCGGGCTGTTTCTTGCCGCCATTCGCGATGCCGAGCGCACGGTGATTGAGGACCGCGACTTTCTCAGTCTTTTCGGGGTCACGGAAACGCTCACCGCCGGCGAACTGTGGCAGCACCTGGCCGAGCAGACCATGGCTGCGGATGACCCATACCGGTCCGCCCTGGAGGTGATTCTCCGCCAGGGACCCCTGGGCCGACGGATACTGAGAGGGGTGGGCAGCGACTTCTCCCATGGGAAACTGCGGGAGGTTTACGCCAGACTCTGCGACTGCCTGGCCGCCGGGGAGATGTTTGCGGGGTAAGGTGTTATTTGGGGAATAGGTGTATAGTAGTAATGTAAAGTTGATGATAAATTAATTCTGTTAGATATTGAGTGGCAATCTCAAGGACTGAACCGTCGAGCATAAGGGACCGGCCTATCACCTGCTACCTGTTTGCGGCACCAAAAAAATAGGCATTGCTCTCGCCGGTCCCCCTTGATGTAATTCTCCAATGTCGATGCTTTCAGCATGTGCTGTTGCTGAATAAAACATTATTCGTTACCTGCCAAATAGTTTACGACAGATTTACTATAAGCTGCGATTACCTGTGACGATACCCCCCAAGCAGCGCATTCCTCGTACATTATTTCGGATTCACCAATTATTCGCTCTGTGCCAGGATCCACGACTGCTACATTACTTTTTATATTATCGCACCCGGCCATGATACCAACCAATAACCTTGCAGTTGAAGCAGTTCAATCGATCTTTTGAAGCTTGTACCTGTATCCGTGAAGCATCCCGGATTCAGGTAACATTCTGAGTGGTAGTTGCGTGGACAACCCTCGTGAATGCCATAGGAATCTACTCGTTTACAAAAAACAGCCTATCAACAATTAATATACCTTCAAGCGGTCTACCGTTGTAATTAGGGGAATCATATAAACCCCGTTCATCTTTATAGGGATTCGACTTATCTGCTTCATTCTGTTTTTTTGATTCCAATTTTGAAAACCCCGGCTCTATGACAACAGCATGTATAAAATTAAATCGTTGATTCCTATCTTGAAATGGTGCACACCCCCCGTGCCGCAAGAATGGAGCCCACATAGCTCTTGAAGTAATATCGAAGAAAAAATCTTTATATGTGGCTGAGTCCAGAATTAATCTTTGGCCTCTTGTGTCTTTGTCATTGTAATCGACTGACATTTTGCCAGTGATGACTCTTGTACTGCCCCAACTCCATTCGTTGCCTCTACCATCGACCACTCGAACTCGGAAACCAATACCCTGGAATCCGCTGTTTTCCAACTCGCTGAGATTTTTTGCGTCTCCTCTTAAACGCACCACAAGTGATTTGTAATTGGCTGTGTGAGTGGTTTCGTTGCTCCCTTGTCCTATTGTGACGTCACAACCCCACCCTTGCCTTATAAATTTAATAAGTAACGAGTTTGTGCTTGATTGTTTGTTGGCATGGATAAATGCGTCTGGTTTTCCAGGATCTGCCCAGAGGCGTTGTACCATATGATATGTGGAAAAATTTTGAAATATGGGGTTTACCGAAACTTCTCGTTCATATCCATTTGGGGCGCGACCAATATATTCATAGGTGTCTGTGCCCGGCAGGCGACGTGGCTCAAAGATGGCCCCCAAAATCGATTGAATCCCAACATCTGTCATTGCTTCTATTGATGCCTCTCTATCCATGTACTGCTTGGCAATTTCAATAACTCCAAATGACAACACGAGCGTCACCGAAAAAATCATTGTTGCCTTTAATATCCTAAGGTAAGCGGTATCTGGCTTTCCTTTGCGAATAGCTTTCCATGCTTGGAAAAGGACAAAGAGCGCGAGAATTATCGCCCCTCCTTTTAGCACCCCATCAATCCACGGTATCATGACTTCCTCTCCCTATGTGCCAACGAGTTTGCAGAAAAAACCTTTTTTACAAAAACTGGCGTCGCCGAGGGGGCTCATTTTTAAAAATCTTCTGCTATCCTCGATCCAGCTTTCTATCTCAGCTCTTTAGCTTTTTTGCTCGTTTATGTTGCATTCATGTTGTTTCTTTACCTTATTCAGGGCTGGTTTTGCCTGATTTTCCGTTCTACGCAAACACTTTGCCGTATCGGTTAAATAAAGTCCGACAGACTCCTAGTAAATTTCGATTATTAAGGAGTACGCTAATCACTGTACATTCCCCTGGGCTTGTGCTCGGCCTTGATCCTCGTAACTAACGGAACTTTAGCCAACCGAAGTCAACGAGCTCTCAGATGATGTTCGGTAATAAGGACCGGATAAATATCTTTCATTTTGGAGTGATAAGCGTAACCCTATTTAGCAATATCATATAGATCCTTCTGGATTTAAAGTTATTGGAATTTCGCTATCATTGCTCGAGTGCACACCAAGGACAGTATAGATACACTTCTGAATCCGTGGGCCATTCGCATCTCAAGCATAAGTCCGGGTGAGTATCTTGAGGTGGCCCCTGATCAAACCCGCACCAAGGACAGTAACCATGATAAAGGCCCATCTCTCCCCCACATGAAAAGCATTTTCTGGTGGCCGGAAACTCTGTAGTCCCATCTTCCGAGGCTTCGCGAGGCTCACCGCAAGATGGACAAAATGCATATACCGGAAGAACGGGCTGATGGCATTCATCGCAAACGAGATTTGAGCTCTTGGAAAAGTTGCTTTTTTCACTGCACCAAGGGCAATAGTCCATCTCAGGTGCAATGATTTGTCCACATTTGTGACAATCCTGTGTGGAACTGAAGCGGGCCCCATACAGACTGCACCAGTTATCTTGTCGTGCTGCGAGTGCTTGAGTTAGAGGTATGCCGATTTCTACCACATCGTGTCGGTTTTGCAGACACCCATTTTCAAAATGATAACAATTTATAGGTACTTTAACATTGGAAGAGGTTGGATTGTGTGAGATCGGAAGCGCGGTCGCATTCGCCTGGAAAAGACAAATATCCTTCTGGACATCACTACTCCATTTTATAACATGTTGATGAATATGCCCATTAACCACCGCAGACACACTACCGCGGCATAATTCAAGCAGTTGATCACCGTCTTCAAGTTTCATCGAAGAATTGATTTCTGTCGGTGAATGGTGCAGAGCGACCACGATTGGCCACTCAAAGGTTTGGGGGGATTCATGCAACCGTTTGAGCGCTGAACGTAAAAGCGAAAGCTGTCTTTCACCAATCTCTCCAACTGCAGATTGAGTTTTTGTAATAGAATCTACCAAAACAAGGGCGAGTTTTTGCTCAGAAAGGAGTTTTACACAAGGAAAACGAACTGGAACTCCCTTTGATGGCTCCATCAGTTCCCTGAAAAAACTGAGGAATAGTCGGCGCTGGGCTTCATATTCCTCGGGTACTTTCATGCCACAACCTCGGCCGTATTCAGCGATGAGAAAAGATGGATAATCATGATTGCCAGGAACGATAGAGAGTAAGTTAGGGTGCCAGATCGGCTCAAGTATTTTCCGAGCTTCTTCCATCTCCTCCTTGGCTCCTGTATCGGTAATGTCTCCCGTGATCACAAGATGCCAATCTCGTTCGCCCCTATCTATTTTTTGTCGGAAAAAGTCAACCAGTGCTTCAACGGTGAATCGAGTATGTGCTTCATCCTCTTCAAAAGGGTTAAAATTGATTCCTTTAATCTTATAGGTATGGCATGTTGTCCTCCATGTAATATGAAAATCAGTTGCGTGATAAAGATCCATAAGATGGTTTCTCCGATTTTGGTTTATCAGTCTTCTGATCAATAAAAAAGCCGAGCTACCTTGATAAAATCAGGCAACCCGGCTAGCTTAAAAGCTCCGTAGCTTTCCGTCCCCATCTTTCGATGAGTTTGGCTTTATCTGCATTTGACCCTAACAAATTATTCCAACACAATTTCATGTTTGTAAATAGGGCAAATTGTCGCACCTTAAAATGGTTGGGAATTTTAGCTGTTGCCTTAAATAAATTGATAGGTGATTAGCTGATATACTCCGACCTGGAAGTAAAAAATTTCTATTCATCTTGGATGTGGCAACCTCAACCGTTTCAAAAAAATCGCAAATTAATATTATCCTGAGAAAGGTAAGGGCAGCTGAGGTAATCAAACATGAGCTGGCCAGGTCCCCGGCAATTGGATTTTTTATTGCATTTTGATCGCCCTGGCTGCTCCGGACCTGACAATTCTGCAATCAGAATCGTCGGCATCGAGGACAGCTCCGGTCAAGATCGAAGACCAGCTCCCCAGGGCGGGGATTGCATTTTCTTTTTTGGAGTCCTCTATTTTGTTTCAAATTTAGGGGGTATTATAGTAGCCGGTCCCGAAACAGCGCGACCACGCGGGCCAGGGTCTTCTTTTCGATCTGGCCGATGACAGTCATCATCAAGTCTCCAATCTCGGGATGGCGCGTCGTATGAACTCGTCGAAAAGCGGAACCGTGAAGGCCATATCGCCATAGGATGGGCTGTATACCATCCCCTTCTTGATCAAACCGGCACGCAACGGTCCAAGCGTGCTGATTTTTACCTTCAGCTTGTCGGCAACGTCACCCGTACGGTAGGGACCTGCGCCAAGCTCGGCCATGGCTCGCAGAAACATCTTTTCTCGTGGAGTCAACCGGTCGAACCGAACCCGGAAGAAGTTCTCGTCCAATCGCCTGGAGACCAGATCGCTGGCCTCTTGAACCACCTGCAGGGTGATCGGCGAAACACTGGCGTGATTCCATGCCTGGTAGCCCCACTCCTGGAGGAAATACGGGTAGCCCCGCGTCAGCCGGAAAATCTCA
>QZKJ01000003.1 GCA_003605035.1 Desulfurivibrio sp. | reverse complement strand
TTACCAGCAAAATGCAAAGCCTTTTTTGTGGCGCAAACGAGAAGTCAAAGGCAGTCAGCTTAAAAATACTATCGTTAATTTATGCAATTAAACACTAGTCAACAAGACAGGTATCTTTTTTTATCACACCTTCCGGCTGTTTGGCAAGCTGCCGGCCGGGAAATCGCAGGAAGGGTGCTGAGGAATCAGGGCTTTCAGCAGAAATTGCCGAACCCGGCCGGCGCCGATCTGATGCGGTCAAGCTGCTCGATCAGATCATTTATTTCCCGCACCCAGTAATGCTCCGTGCCGAAGTCAGGGACCACATGGGTGAAGCCGTCCTCGGCCACCTGGTGGGCGCACCAGGCGATGTAATGGATATAGCGCATGGCCCGCAGCGGTTCAATCAGGGAGAGGGTCCGCTGGTCAAAATCACGGAAGGTTTCATAGCCTTCCAGAAAAATGTCGATCTCCGCCAGCGACTCCCCTGAGTAACCAGGCAGCAGCATCCACATATCCTGCACCGGCGGCCCCACCGCCATGTCGTCGAAATCGACGATATAAAAGGACTCGTCCGGCCGGTAAATGAGGTTGGCAAAGTGGCAGTCGCCATGGATGCGGATCATGTCGATGCCGGCAAAGCGCGGCTTGATGTCCTCAATGAGTTCCTCGGCGATGTCGCGGAACCGGCCGGCCAGATCCGCCGGCATAAAATTGCCGGCCAGGATATAGGCCAGCTGGGCAGTGGTTGACCGGTCCGGAGCCATGACGATGCGGTCCTTGGGCCTGCGCAGCGCCCCCACCATATGGGTGCGGCCCAGCAGCCGGCCCAGCTCCAGCCACTGGTCCTCATTGTATTCGTCATAGCTGCGCCCCCCCTTCTTGGGGAACACGGCAAAAGAGATCTGCTCATGGCTGCCCAGGGTGCCGCCATCCCGCAGGGTCAGCGGCGGCACCACCGGGATCTCCTCCCCGTGCAGCTCCTGCAGAAAATCATGCTCATCCTGCAGGGCGTCCCTGGACCATCTGCCGGGCCGGTAGAATTTGACGATCAGCCCATCCCCGTCTTCAGCCTGCAGTTCATAGACCCGGTTGATATAGCTGTTGAGCGGCCGGCAGAGGTTGGTGCAATGCCTGTCCAGCGCCCTTTCCACCAGGGTGATAACCGCATCAGGCGTCAGGCTGTGGAAAAGAGTCTGCTTTCTCGGCTTGTTATGTCTGTTCATGGCTGCTTCCTCTGGAGGCGAGCTGACCGCAGGCGGCGGAGATATCCGCGCCGCGGCTGCTTCTGATGAAGGTCCGGTAGCCGGCATCGCGGAGAATTTTCTGGAAGCGCAGGATGTGCTGTTCTTCCGGGCATTGGTAGCTGAGGGATTCGCACTCATTAAAGGGCAGCAGGTTGATCCGGCAGGGGATGCCCCGCAGTTTCCCGGCCAGCCGCCGCGCATCAGCCTCTGTATCGTTGATCCCCTTGATGAGGATATACTCAAACAGGATGACCTTTCTGCCGGGCAGGGGAAAATCGCGACAGGCGGCCAGCAGCTCATCCACCCCCCAGGTCCTGTTGACCGGCATGAGGCGGCTGCGGGTCTCATCGTCGGCCGCATGCAGCGAGACGGCCAGATTGACCCGGACATCCCGGCCCAGATCCCGGATGCGCGGGGCGATGCCACAGGTTGACACGGTGATACGGCGCTCGGTGAATTCCAGGCCGTGCCCGTCCATGAGGATGCGCAGCGCGGCCAGCAGCTTGTCATAGTTGGCCAGCGGTTCCCCCATGCCCATGAACACCAGATTATTGATGAGTTCCCGGTGGGTGGTCCGCTTCACCCCGGCAGCCAGCATATGCTCCAGCACGGCCAGCACCTGGCCGACAATCTCGGCTGGCCGCAGGTTGCGGCGCAGACCCATGGCGCCGGTGAGACAGAAGCGGCAGCCCATGGCGCAGCCGGCCTGGGACGACACGCAGAGGGTATGCCGGCCCTTTTCCGGGATGAGCACGCTCTCCATCACCGCCCCGTCCCGCAGGGTAAAGGCGAATTTCACCGTGCCGTCCCGGGACTCTTCCTTCTGCACACTGGTCAGACTGCTGATGACGGCATGGCCGGCCAGGGTGGCGCGGATCTCCCTGCTGACGTCGGCCATCTGGGCGAAATCCCTGACACCCGGCCGCTGCAGCCAGGCAAAGACAAAACGGGCCCGGGAGGCAGGCAGGCCAAGCCCCTCCATATAGGCAGCCAGCCCGCTGCAGGTCAGATCCCGCAGATCGGTTTTCGTCGTCATCTCTTGCTCACATCCTCTTGCCGCCCCCGGGCCGGGGCATCCTTTTCCGCGGGGCCCCGCTGCAGGACCACGGTGGCCAGGGTGACCACCACCACCCCGGGCAGCACCATGGCCTGCGGCAGGCCATGACCGAAGCCCCAGTCGAGCAGCAGGACAAAGGCCGGATAGAAATAGCTGTAGGCCATCACCCGGGTCGGCCCGAGATAGAGGGTGGCGATATGGGTCAGATAAAAGGTGACAATGGTGGAAAAGACCGCCAGATAGAGGATGCCGGCCCAAACCTGCATCCCCACCCCCTGCCAGTTGACCGCAGCCAGCCGGGGCAGGGCGAGGAGAGCCAGCCACCCCACCCCGGTGGCCAGCACCCAGAAGGTCATGACCACCATGGACTCCCGGCGGTGGATGCGCTTGACCAGCGGCGTGTAGGCAGCCATCATGAAACAACCGGCCAGAAAGATGGTGTCGCCGTAATTTATTTCCAGGGCCAGCAGCCGGTGGATATCGCCGCGGAAAATAACCCAGACCGCGCCGACCATGCCGAGAAACAGGGCGATGAGCCGGGGCCTGCCCAGCCGCTCCCCGAGAAAGATGGCGCTGTAGATGCCCGAGATGCCCGGCACCAGGGTGAAGATGACGCTGGTATTCAAGGCGCTGGTGTAGCGCAGCGATTCAAACATGCACCAGAAAAAGCCCACGGTGGCGGCGCTGATCGCGCTGTAGCCATAGAGCTGCCGCAGGGGCGGCAGGGTAAAACCGTGGCGCAGGACCAGCACCGGAGCAAAAAACAGCACGGCCAGCACATAGCGGACCAGGATCAGCACCGCCGGATCAAGGCCGCGGGTGATCGCCGCACCCACGGTAAAGGAGCTGGACACGATGATGGAAGCCAGCAGCATCAGGCTGTGCACCGCCCACAGCGGCAGACTGCCAGCCTGTTCTCTCTTATCTTTTTTTCCCGTCATGGGCCACAAGATACCCGTCCAGCTTCTGTTGGCAAAGGAAATTTTTCATCGGTGCTTGTCAGGCAGCGGGAGACGGCGCGGAAAATACTGGTCATCGGAAAAGATTTGTTATATGAGAACAGACCATGGTGCCAAGTAAAAAAAACAGCCCCTGCCGCTGCCGGAAAATACCGGGCCGGCCGCTCCTCCGCCTGTTTCACCGGGGCAGGCCAGCCGATCCGGGGAGACTTGCCCCATGAGCAACAGCGGCCGGCAGCCGATGCTGCGTTTTCTCATGGTGCTGACCACCGCCTCGGTGCTCGGCCTGCAGACCTGGATGATCCTGTTCAACAATTTTGCCGTGGAGATGGCCGGGGTCAACGGCCATCAGATGGGCACCATCCAGTCGGTGCGGGAGATCCCCGGCTTTCTTGCCCTGCTGGCCGTCTACCTGATGCTGGTCATCCCGGAACACCGCCTGGCCGCCCTGTCCGTCATCCTGCTCGGGGCGGGCACGGCCGCGGCCGGTTTTTACCCCAGCTACGGCGGTCTGCTGGCCACCACTCTGCTCATGAGTTTCGGCTTTCACTATTATGAAACCACCAACCAGTCGCTGACCCTGCAGTACTTTGACCGGACCGCCGCGCCGGTGGTCTTCGGCCGGCTGCGCAGCCTGGCGGCCGTCGCCAACATTGCGGCCTGTCTGATCATCTTTCTGCTGGGCGCAAGACTCGGTTATAAGGCCATGTATCTCGGCATGGGAGGCCTGGTGGCGCTGGCCGGGCTCTGGGCCCTTTTCCAGGACCCGACGGACCGGAACCTGGTGCCCCAGCACCGGAAAATGATCCTGCGCCGGCGCTACGGACTCTACTACTTTCTCACCTTCATGGCCGGAGCCCGCCGCCAGATCTTCATCGCCTTTTCCGTTTTCCTGCTGGTCAAGATTTTCAACTTTTCCGTGCGGGAAGTGACCATCCTCTTTCTGGTCAACAACGTGGTCAACTACTTTCTCAGCCCGCTGATCGGCAAGACCATCAATCGTTTCGGCGAACGCCGGGTGCTGACCCTGGAATACGCCGGGCTGATCGCGGTTTTTCTCACCTATGCCTTTTCCGGCTCCAAAATGGTGGTCGCGGCCATGTACATCCTTGACCATGTGCTGTTCAATTTTGCCATCGCCATCGGCACCTATTTCCAGAAGGTGGCCGACCCCAGGGATATCGCCCCCAGCCTGGCGGTGGGCTTTACCATCAACCATATCGCGGCGGTGGTCATGCCGGTGCTGGGCGGTCTGGTGTGGATGATCGACTACCGCATTCCCTTTGTGGCGGGCGCCTTCTTCAGCCTTGTTTCCCTCTGCGCCGTGCAGAAGATCCCCTCCCCGGCAACTGACGCCCGGTCTTGACCCGATCAGCCGCCATTATTTTGCCTGCGAAAAAATATTATTTGCTTTCCGGTAATCAAAATGTTAGATTGCAATTATTCTTGTGCAGTATCTGTTTGTAGTTATACAATTACGAAAAAGTTAACCGCGCAATCTCTGACAGAGCATGTGCGGTTTTTTTTTGATACAAACTTACTGCCAGCCGTTTTATCCCCTCGATAATCCGGCAATATTATCTTAGGGTTCCCGAGTGGGAACAAGTTCAGAAGGAGTAGTAAAAATGGCAGAAGGTACAGTTAAATGGTTTAATGCTGCAAAGGGTTTCGGCTTCATCGCTCAGGACGGAGGCAAGGATGTTTTCGTTCACCACACGGCAATCAAAGCTGAAGGCTACAAAACCCTTGATGAGGGTGCCCGGGTCAAATTCGACGTTGTTGAAGGACCCAAAGGCCCTGCGGCTGAGAATGTCCGCCAGTTGTAAAACCTGAAGTTTATTGTACGCAAAGCCCCGCCCTGAGCGGGGCTTTTTTTTTGTTGATTGCCGCCCTTTGCAGCCCGCTGCCCCGCGCTGAAATGGACCGGCAATCTTTTTTTATCGGGAAAACACCCCCCGCGGGGGTTTTATTTCTGCAAAGAGGACACACATCTCCATGATACAAGCTGCAAACATTGCCCTTTCCTATGGCAAAAGGGTCATCTTCAAGGACGTCAACATCAAGTTCACCCCCGGCAACTGCTATGGCCTGATCGGCGCCAACGGCGCCGGCAAATCCACCTTTCTCAGGATACTGGCCGGCCAGAAGGAGCCGGACAAGGGGGATGTCATTGTTGACCCGGGTGAAAGAATCGCCGTGCTCAGTCAGGACCAGTTCGCCTTTGACGAGGAAAGCGTCTTCAACACCGTGATCATGGGCCATGAACGGCTGTATGAAGTGATGGCGGAGCGGGAGGCAATTTACGCCAAAGCGGAATTCAGCGAAGCGGACGGCATCCGCTCCGGCGAGCTTGAGGTCGAGTTCGGCGAAATGAACGGTTATGAGGCGGAAGCGGAAGCCGCCACCCTGCTCAGCGGTCTGGGCATCGGCGAGGAGCTCCGCCAGAAGAAAATGAAGGAGCTTGAAGGCGGCGACAAGGTGCGGGTGCTGCTGGCCCAGGCCCTGTTCGGCAACCCGGACATCCTGCTGCTGGACGAACCGACCAACCATCTGGATCTGAAATCCATTGCCTGGCTGGAGGACTTCCTCTTCAAATTCCAGAATACGGTCATCATCGTCTCCCATGACCGCCATTTCCTCAACCAGGTCTGCACCCACATGGCGGATATCGATTTCGGCAAGATCCAGGTCTATGTGGGCAACTATGATTTCTGGTACCAGGCCAGCCAGCTCAACCTGAAGCAGAAACAGGACCTGAACAAAAAGATCACGGCCAAGGCCAATGAGCTGAAGGAATTCATCCAGCGCTTCTCCTCCAATGCCTCCAAGGCCAGGCAGGCCACCTCCCGCAAGAAACTGCTGGAAAAGCTCACCATCGAAGACATGCCGGTTTCCTCCCGCCGGTATCCCTTCATCGTTTTCAAGGCGGACCGCCCCTGCGGCGACGTCATCCTGGAGATCAAGGGACTGGGCAAGGAGATTGATGGCGCGCCGGTGTTGCACAATTTCAGCCTGACGGTGAACAAGGGGGACAAGATCGCCCTGGTCGGCGGCAACACCCTGGCCAAGACGACCCTGCTGCAGATCCTGGCCGGCGAGCTGGCCCCTGACAGCGGCACCTTCCGCTGGGGCGTTACCATCAGCACCTCCTATTTCCCCAAGGAGAACAGCGAATATTTTGACAACAATATGAACCTGATCGAATGGCTGCGCCAGTTTGGGCCGGCCAATGAGGGGGAGAATTTTGCCAGGGGTTTCCTGGGCAAGATGCTCTTTTCCGGCGAGGAGGCTCTGAAAAAGACCAATGTGCTGTCCGGCGGGGAGCGGGTGCGCTGCATGCTGGCCAGGTTGATGCTCAGCGGCGCCAATGTCCTCATGCTGGACGAACCTACCAATCATCTGGATCTCGAGTCGATCATCGCCTTGAACGACGGGCTCATCGCCTATCCCGAGGTGGTGCTGTTCACCTCCCACGATCACCAGTTCGTCTCCACCGTTTCCAACCGTATCGTGGAAATCACCCCGGCCGGCATCATCGACAGAATGATGCCCTTTGACGAATACCTGCGAAGTGAAGAGGTGACGCGGTTGCGGGCCGAAATGTACCAGGCTGACACGGGGCTGAAACTGTAACAGCCCGTTGCACGGGCAACAGGCTGTCGGAGAGACCGGCGGGGCGAACAACCCTGCCGGCGGATATGGGGGAACTGAAAAGCGGTCTTTACGGCGCGCCAGCCTCACGGCTGCAGAACAGCTGGTCCGCTTCGCTTGCGGGACAGGCATCATCCCTCCTCTGCGGGGAAATCCTGCCGCCCACCAGCTCCAGCCGGCGGGACTGGCTCCAGTCAACCTGGGCCGGGCAATGGCACTGAATCTCCACCGGACAGGAGGCCGCCATCCAGCAGGGGACGAGCCGCAGCAGCTTCTTGAGACCGGGGATGCTTAATTTTTTGACATGGATCATGGAGCGCAGACACTCCGTCCACATGAGGTCCTTCTGGGAAAACTTCCAGCGCCCCCCCTGGCGCACCGGCCTGAGCAGCCCTTCATCCAGATATTTCCGCAGGGTCTGCGGGTGGACATTCAGCAACCGTGCCGCCTCGTGCAGGGAATAGATCGGCAGCTCGGATACACTGGGTTTTGTCTGCAATTTATTGATGTCCACGATCACTCCTTGAAAGCTGACAGGTACCGCTGATAGTTGAGGCATAGCCCGGTCTCCTTGCCATGAGGTTGATGCCATGAACCACCGGGCAAAAACTCCTTGCCCGCAGTTTTCTCAAGAAAAATCCTCTTTGCCGCGCCAGTTCCGCAGCTGCGGTTTCACCTTGAGGTCATACAGGGTGTGCAGCGAAGTACAGCCAAGCCACCAGACGAGAAACAGTATTCCTTCCATCTCCCCTCCTTATCCGAATCGCATCACCTGCTGCGCAATGGCGGTTCCGCGGCGGTTTCTCCGCTGATCCGCGCGTTTCTCATTCACCACTTGACAGATCAGGCTTTTTGCATTTATGCACATCTGTAATATTGCTGAAAATCAGCAATTCAAACTTCCATTTATCTTTATGCCATAGCACTCATTGTGCCACAGGGTAGCAGGGTAAAAATTTTCAAAAAAAATCACATGATAACGACAGGTTAGCCGGAACAAGGCGAGACTCCCCATCCCTGCCGGCCGGCCGAAATGGGGGAAATCACCATCTGCTAACGGGCATTTGCCCCAATTTGGCGGGAATTTTACCAGCGGTATGGCGAGAAAAAGCGGAAGAAAGGGTTGCGGAGGATCGTGGACAGGTGTTTATGGTTTATGCAGATGGCCCTGGCATATTTAATGATTATCTTATAGACTAGATAAGAATTCCTATTATTAATCGAGGGCGCAACTATGAAAACCATTATCATGCTCTATACTATCATGCTGGCAGCGGTCCTGCTGCTGCACTTTGCGACCCAGCCGGCGCAGGCGGCCGGACAGGGCGGCGCCAAAGCCAGGGCGACATTTGCCGGCGGCTGTTTCTGGTGCCTGGAAAAGCCTTTTGAGCACCTGGACGGGGTGGAAGCGGTCATCTCCGGCTATATCGCCGGCGCCAGTAAAGACCCGACCTACGAGAACTATGCGGCAGGCGGCCATATCGAAGCGGTGGAAATCATCTATGATCCGGCCAGGATCTCCTATACCAGGCTGCTGGATGTCTTCTGGCACCAGATAGATCCCACCGACCCTGACGGCCAGTTCGTTGACCGCGGCCACGCCTACACCTCCGCCATTTTCTATCATGACCTGCAGCAGAAGGAGGAGGCGGAAAAATCAAAGGAGGCCCTAGGGGCAAGCAATATTTTCAGCAGGCCCATTGTCACCCCGATTCTGGCGGCAAGCACCTTTTACCCGGCCGAGGAGTATCACCAGGATTATTACCGGAAAAACCCGCTGCGTTATCAATATTATCGCTACGGCTCCGGACGGGATCGATTTCTTGATAAGGTTTGGGGCAAGGAGCGGCCGAAATGACCTTTAAACCGCTGCCCGGCAACCAGGGCATGATCTATGTGCCGGAGAGCAGGGCTGACAAAAAAAAGCACCCGTGCCCGGACTGCTTTTCCTGCCAGTGGTGCGGCAATGAACGCTGCCGCACCTGCCGGCCCAATATCTGCCGCAAAAGAAAAAAACGGCGGCAGGACACTGCCGGGACCGGACAGGGGCAATCAGCGCCGCAGGACCATCGTGAGCAGAGCGAGCCGGAGACCTCCTCTCCGCCACCAAACCCCATGGACAATGAGGTAAACAGATGCCGGATTTGACATTCACCGAGACCGTGCAGCACAACTGCCATATTTCCGATGCCAGGGACAACGGCATCTATTCCATCTGCACCCTGGTGCTGAAGCTGCGCAATCTCTACAAATGGGAACACGGCATCGAACCGTGGCAGGAACCGGAATCGGCTGATCTGCTTGATTGGATAGAGGCCAGGGAAAATTTCTGGCAGACCCTGGGGCAGGAGTCTTACCGGAATCTGCCCGTCGATGGCCGGGCCGTCGACCCCTGGGAGACGGCGGCGGTCAACAGCAGGCTGGCCGGCAGCAACCTGGTGTACGGTTCCGGCTACGGCCGCTCCCTGAAGGCCATTTTTTTTCTGGCGGAAAAAATCAGGGAAGAGAGCGCCGAGGGATGCCCGGTCATCATCCTGGGCAGGGAAAAGGCCAGAGAACTGTCCAGTCCCTTTGCCATGCTGCAGGACGGCATCATCTCCATCCGGCGCGAACCGCTGCGCTTCTTCTTCTGGGATCACATCCAGGATATCCGCGCCTCAGGCCGCTCACCCATGCACCACGCCCTCCACCACTATGGGCTGCTCACCCGCGGCAAACTCGACCAGCAGTCCTGCCGGGACAGACTCGACCACATCGTTGACAGCGAAATACCCATCTTCATCTACCATGAGGTAGGGGAAAGGATGCAGACCATCCTTGACAGCGACACCCTGAAAAAAATCATCGGCCGCTTCCCGGATTCAGCCATTGAATTCGTGGGCCGCTCCATCAAGGATATCCTGGCCGACACCCATCCGCAGGGCATGCTCAACTTCATCATCAGGGAGAAAAGGGAGGCTTCCTTAGGTTTTTACGCCGGTTTCCTGGACGGACTGCGCAAGGTGCTCTTCCCGGAGCTCCTTGCAGCCTTTGAACAGTTTACCTTTGACGGCGACTGGCAGCTGATTGACCAGGCCCGCAGCCGCTGCCGGGACAGGAATCTCGGTTTCGCGGAGAAAATCAAGGAGATCGTCCTGCTGATCGACCAGGAACCGCTGGAGCTGGTCCAGCAGCGTTTCAACCGGGACATCCTGGAACCCCTGGGCCTTGATGTGCCGGACGCCAGAAACTGAAGAACCTCAGCCGCACACCGCCCGGACAAAATTGCGGCAGCTGACGTCCTGCCAGTCGGCGTACTCCATGTCCAGGTTGACATACCAGACATCTCTCTCCCCATGGCGGTCACAGCTCCAGAACCAGAGACCGGCCCGGTCCGCAGCCGGGCGGCAGGTCCGCAGCTCCTCATTGAGCAGGGAAAAAAGTTCATTGACCGTGGGCAGCCGCCAGCTGTGGCGACCGGCATGGCGCCGGCCATTGAGTCCGTCAATATAGGCCAGACCGTCCTGCCAGCTCAGCCGGCAGGGACTGCCGCTCTGCTGCCAGATCAGCCCGGTGGCCGCATCCCGCAGCAGCCCGTCCGGCTCCTCGATCATTTTGTTGCCGGCCACAATCTGCGGCCGGAACTGTTCAGTGAGACCGAAAAGCAGCCGGGCCTTTTCGCCGCAGACATCTGCCGGCGCGCTGCGCAGGGCAGCCGGCGCCCCAGCCCCCGCCGGCGCATTGCTCTGCTTGACGCACATGCCCTGCAGATTCACCTGCAGGCCCTGGAGTGCGGCCAGCATTTCGCGGGCCGTCTGAAAACGGCCGTCCGGCAGCAGGCAAAGCGCCCGGGCAAAAAATTCATCCCAGGCCGCATCATAAAGGGGGTTCACCCGGCTCAGGGAAAAACTGCGCATGCCCGGCAGCTCGCCGGTGAGCAGGCGGTAGAGCAGCACCCCGGCTGAGTAGAGATCAGCCCGGCCGTCAACCCCGTCCGGCTCGCGGCCCTGTTCCGGGGCGGCATACACCGGCGAGCCGATCTGCATGGAGCCATTCGGCACGCAGGAAGCCCGGCGGACCAGGGCCAGACCGAAATCGCATATTTTCACCCGGTCATCATCGGTGATCATGATATTAAAGGGCTTGATGTCCCGGTGCACGATGTCATTATCATGCAGATAGGCCAGTCCCTGCAGGAGCTGCCGTCCATAGGCCAGCACCTTGTCCGCCCGCACCATGCGCGATTTCTTCAGCAGCTGAAAATCCTCGCCGATCATGCGGCCCAGATTGTTGCAAAAATATTCCATGACAAAAAAGGGCCGGCCCCGGCTGTCCTCATCATAATCCCAGACATCCACCAGGGCGGGATGATGCAGACCGGCCAGGGTAACCGCCTCAAAGGTGAAGATCTCCCTGAGCCGCGCGTAACCGAGCAGCTCCTCCAGGGCCTCGAAAGGCTGCAGCACCTTGATGGCCACCACCTTGTCGATCACCGGCGCCATGGCCTTGTAGACAAAGCCCATGCCGCCCCTGCCGAGTTTGCGCAGGATCTGGTAGCGGCCGAGCCGTTCCCTTGCCTGTTCTTTTACCATAGCAGCCGGTCGGCGTTGGCCTGGGGGAAATTTCTCTGTTTGAGCAGGCTGACGGTCTGCTGCACGTCATAGGGCACCGCCCGCTGGATAAAGGCATGGGCCTCCCGGTCCCAGATGCCGTACTTGGCCAGGTTGTTGAAATCATCCCGCGGCTGCCCCACGCTGCCCGGGTTGATCAGATAGCGGCAGTCAGGCGCGAGATTACGGGTTTGCAACGCCGCCTGCCGCACCTCATAGTGCTGCCCGCAGGCGGCAAAATGCGCCAGGGCATGGGTATGACCGAAAAAACAGAGCGGTTCGGCAAAGGTGGCGAAAATCCTGGCCATTCTGGCCTCGGATGGGTTCCACAGATAGGTGGTAGTCGACTCCGGCGGGCAGCCGTGGACAAAGCGGGCCCCATGCCGGACAAGGGACACGGGCAGGGCCAGGCAGTAGTTCAGGCTCTCCCGGCTCATGAGCTCTCTGGAGATTTCCAGGGAGATCCTCGGGTGCGGGTTGAGGCGCAGCAGGTAGCCCACGCTGCTCAAGGCCAGCTCATGGTTGCCGATCACCGAGTCAATCCGCCGTGCCATGAGGGTCTGCACCACCTCCTCGGGCTGCGGCCCGTAGCCGATATTATCCCCCAAAGACAGCACGGCATCGACGCCGCTGCCGTCCAGATCGGCCAGAACGGCCTGCAAGGCCTGGAAGTTGCCATGGATATCGGAAAGAATTGCCAGACGCATGGGGATAATCAGCCTTTGCCGTGGCCTGCCGGACGTGGATCAGGAGCGAGCGCCGTCCCTGGCCAGGTCATGATAAACGTGCACCATCCACACCGTGGCGACGATGGGCATGAAGAGATTGATCACCGGCACCAGGCTCAGCAGGGTGATGAGCAGACCGCCGCCGTACACGGCCCGGCGGTGGCTGCGCACCAGACTGTCGGCCTGGGGCTTGCCGAGATGGTAGCCGGCCGCGGCAATGAAAAACTCCCGGCCCAGCAGATAGCTGTTCACTATCACCGAGACGATAAAGCCGATGCCCAGCAGATAGAGCGGCAGGATAAGCAGGTTCAGGAAAAGGGCCCACAGGGTGAAGCGGATGTCATGGCCCACATCGGACCAGAAGCGGGGTTCGCCGCCCCGCACCACCTCGGGATAGGAGGCCTTCTCCACCCGGTAGATGATGGTCTCCTGAAAGATGCCGGCCACCAGCACGATCAGCACCGGCAGCATGAACCAGCCGCCGATGCCGGTAACGATGCCCACCACCCAGTTGACCAGGGTATCGAGCCAGCCGGTCTGCAGGTTGACCAGCCCGGCGGTGAGCCAGGTGATGCCGGCCACAGTCAGAAACACCACACAGCCGGCCAGGGCGGCGCAGACAAACATCAGCGCCAGCAGATCGCCTTTCTTAATTGATGCAATGGTTTTCGCAAAAGGATACATATCAGCCTGTCGGGAATACGGTTGAACAACCAGCCGGCCGGAAACCCCGGCGGGAAAAAATCACATTTCGCGCTTCATCTGATTGTGACTGGTACGGAAGGGTAACGGCGACTTGGCGCCTTCCAGCATATTGCGCAGCAGTCGCAGTTCTTCCCTTGCCTCGCGCAGCATCTCGCTGATGGCATCCTGCTGGTCCACAGGCGCCTCGGCCAGCTGGGCCTCAAGCTGGTGCACCTTGGTCTGGGCGCGGTAGAGATCCACGGCAAGCAGTTTGATCGACATGACAGCATTGTCCTCCTGCCTGTCAGCAGAATGTTTTTCCGCTGAAAATGCAACAAAAAAAATCCTGGAATAAGAGCAGGTCAGGCAAGCCCTGCCGGTTCCCGCTCCAGCACCTGCCGGATAAGCCCGGCCAGACGATTGATCGACATGGGCTTGAAGGCGAATTCCCTGATGCCGAGCAGTCTGGCCTCAGCTTCGGTAATGGTGGAACTGTAGCCGGTGCAGAGAACAATGGGCAGGTCGGGACGCACCCCCAGCATCAGCCGGGCGAGTTCGGTGCCTGTCATGCCGGGCATGGTCTGGTCGGTGATGACCAGATCAAATTCGTCCGGTTGATTATGAAAGGTCTCCAGGGCCTCCAGACTGCTTTTCCTGACCGTGACGGTATAACCAAGCCTTTCCAGCAGCACCTTGGACATGTCGGCGATCTGCACCTCGTCATCGACAAAAAGAATCTTTTCCTTACCGGTTGGAATGCCGTCGAGCATTTCCTGTCCACCGGGCATTTCCTCCTCCACCACGGGCAGGAAAATCCTGAAAGCCGCACCTCGGCCCGGTTCGCTGTCAACAGAGATGAAGCCCCCGGAGTTTTTGATGATGCCGTGGACAATGGCCAATCCCATGCCGGTACCTTTCCCCGGCTCCTTGGTGGTGAAATAGGGGTCGAAGATGCTGTTTCTGATGGCGGGATCTATGCCGGTGCCGGTGTCCTGCACGATCAGGCGGGCAAAGGTTCCGGGACTGATCCCGGGCTCATCGACCAGATTTTCCCTGCCGAGCTCCACCTGCCGCAGGGATATTGTCAGTCTGCCGCCTTTTTCCTCCATGGCATGGAAGGCATTGGCGCTCAGGTTCATGATGATCTGATGCAGCTGGGTGGGGTCTGCCAGGATTACCCCGGTGGCCGGGTCGATATCCTCATGAATTTCAATGGTGGCCGGGATGGACGACCGGAGCAGCTTGATTCCCTCCTTGATGATGCTTGCCGGACGAAGCTGAATCGGATCAATGTTTGCCTGGCGGCTGAAGGCAAGGATCTGCTTGACCAGATCCCGGGCTCTGAAACCTGCCTTGAGAACCTTCCGCAGATTCTTGGCCACCCGGGAATCAGACGGCAGGTCCTCAATGGCTATCTCGCTGTAGCCGATGATCGCGCTGAGAATATTGTTGAAGTCATGGGCAATGCCGCCCGCCAGGGTGCCGATGGCCTCCATCTTCAGGGCCTGGCGCAGCTGCGCTTCCACCCTTGCCTTTTCTTCTTCCCCCTTTTTCCGTTCCGTGATGTCCATCCCGGAAAAGAGCACACCCTTGATCCGCCCCATGTCATCCGTCAGCAGTGTATTGTGGAAGGCAACGAGCCGCTGGCTCCCGTCCCCTGTCAATACAGGATTTTCATAATATTCAGCCGCTGCCGTTTCCCCGGCCATCAATTTATTGAATACCTCTTTTGTTTCCCCGGCGATGTCGTCGGGTAGGTAATGGTTGAACCAGTTTTTGCCGAGCGCCTCCTCTTCCGTTACCGCCAGTATCTGACAACCCTTCTGATTCATTAATATTATCTCCCCCATTTTATTGAGGGCGCCCAGCATGACCCCGGCAATATCAAAATATTTCTGGGCCTTTTCCTTTTCTTCCTTTAATTCCCTGGTGCGGGCCGCCACCCTTTCCTCCAGTTCGTCATGAGCCTGCTGCAGGGCCTTTTCCGCCTCGACGCGGATGGCGATGTTTCTGTTCAGTTGCCGACTGAACTGCACCACGGAATAATAACGCCAGCCGGCCATGCCGGCGATCACCATGATTACCAGAGCTGTCATGGCGTAGATGGTCCTGCGCAGATGCCAGTAAGGTTCCGGCTTGCCATACCATTTGGCGTAGTCGGCCAGGTAGTCACCTGACTTGATATAGGCCCGGATGCCCCGGTTTATCTGGTGCAGCAGGGCGGCATCCGCCTGGCGCAGCAGAAAACCCCTCTTGAGTTCCATGAGGGGCAGCCCCGCCACCTTGATCTTGTCCGCCACCCCCGCATCCCGCGCCTTCTTCCAGAGAACGGGTTCGGGAAAGACAAAGGCATCCACATGACCTGCGAGAAGCTGGATCAGGGCCGAGTCAATGTTGGGAAAAGGGACCAGCCTGATATCACTGCGCTCCCTGAGGCTGGTCTCGGCCGCACTCTTTTCCAGCACCGCAACCTGTTTGCCCTGCAGTGACGCGATGCCGTCAATTTCGTAATTCTTTGAACGGACAAAACAGGAGATCGGGATCGTCTCAATTTCCTCTGAAAAAAGAAACTCTGAGGAACGTACATCGCTGATGCCGATGCCGGGGATCAGATCCGCCTTGCCGCTGCGCACCGCCTCCATGGCCGCGGCCCAGTTTTCCACGATGAGATAATGGACCCGCAGGCCGGTTTTGGCGGCAACCCGGTTGAGGATATCAATGGCAAAACCTTGCGGTTTCCCCGTATTATCAAGAATATAGAGCGGAGGAAAATCGCTGAGCACCGCGGCGGTTATTTCGCCCGGGCCGGTATGATCTTCCTGCCCGCCAGCGCCTGGAGGTGAGGTGAGAAGGAGAAAAAGAATCCCCACAGAGAAGATGGCGTACTGATACAAGTTGTGATAGCGGCCGGTCATATGTTTTGCCTGACATAAAAATAGACTGACATCATCATCTCCTTCAGGTCGCAACGCCGGAAATAAATGAGAATTCACCAAACGACGCCTGAGAAACAAGGCTAACCAAGCTGGCGATCCCCAATTCCTGATTTTATGGCAAGCGCCGGACACTGTCAATCTAAGATGTAATAAAACAGCGAACAAACAGCAACATAACACGCAAAAGCAGTATATAAGTTTCCTTGTCACGTTTGCTGCCAACCGGGAAAACCTCCGGTCATTTCCGGATAACCATGAAACCGGCGGGAGAGCAGCGGACAGCGTGATAAGCGCAGCAGGCGCGGGCAAGTTAAGGCGGGAGCACGGCCTACCCTTCTGTTTACGGTAAGCGGCTCTGCCCCTTATTCTGCACGTGGGAGAAACATGACCGCCGGACAAAGAAGGGCATTAATCAGTCAGGAAACGAAAAGCAAAGGTTATCGCCTGACATCAAGAGCGGAATGCCGCCAACAACTTTTCACAGGTCCAGCTTTCGGACAAAGGCAGGGTTGCCGGCCCTGCCTTTTTTATAGTAGGGGAAGAGAGAGGAAGGGCGCAGCTGCTACTGGCGGACCAGCTCCACCCGCCGGTTCTGGGCCCGCCCCAGTTCCGTGCTGTTGTCGGCCACGGGTTTTGACTCCCCGAAACCCACGGTGGAAAGCCTGCCGGCATCCACCCCGCCAGCCACCAGAAAGACCTTGACCGCCTCGGCCCGCTGCCGGGAGAGGGTCTGGTTCCGGTCGTCTGCGCCGATGGCGTCGGTATGGCCCTCGATGGTCAGCTGCCAGCCGGCTTCGCTGCGCAAGAGATCCAACACCTCGTCCAGCACGGGTTTGGATTCGGGACGGATGGCGGCGGAGTTGAAATCAAAAAGGATGCCGTACAGCCTGGCCCGCTTTGCCGCGCTGAGCTGCTTTTTCAGCTCGCCGCCCACGGAACCGGTCCAGTGCGGACAGCTCCCCACCTTGCCGTCAATTTTTTTGCCGTCCCAGTTGCCGCCCGGCTCGCCCTGATCCAGTCCCTTCCGCCACCAGAAGCCCCGGAATGATTTCCCGTCAGGGGCGAAGACCATCACCGCCGGCCCCAGGTTATCCTCACCCGCTTCCTGCCAGGTGATCTTCATGACCCGGCCCTCGATGGCGCCGTTCAACAGGCCTTCATTGTACTCATAGCAACCGGTCAGGGCGGTGCCCTGCTGGCGGACATGAAAGAGCGAGTAGCTGGTTTCGTAAGTGCCGGAGATGCCGGCCGGGGTTGGCACGGCAGGCCTTTCGCCGAATCCCCTGAAGGAAAAGAGCTCGGTCCATTCGGGGCTGCCCTGGTTGCTGATAATGGTCAGCCGCACCCAGCGCCCTGGCGTTTTGGCGGCGGCGGGGAAACTCTGCTGGTCGGTCTTGTCCGCCAGCGCGGCCTGCAGCACGGGCGTAAAGCCGGTGCTCGCCGAAGCGGCCGACACCTCCACCAGCACCTCCTTGGCGCCGGCGCCCTCGGCGTCCACCGCGGTGTTGTCGAATTCAAAGCGCTCCAGGATTACTGCCGCAACCAGTTCAAAGACAAAGACATTGTTGGCGATATTGCCGGATGCGCAGGCCCAGCCCGACTGGGGGCTGTCATCGAGCAGATTCTCGGCGTTCCAGCCGCCATAGGTGGGCGGAATCGTCACCGGCAGGGTCCCTTCCTGCAGGGAAAGCATGTTGACCGGCTCGGCTTGTGCCGCTGGGACGAAGACCAACGCCAGAACAAGAAGAAACAGACTGAAACAGATTCTTTGAGAGTGGCTCATCATATTTTTTTCCTCCTTTTCCGACACTCTATCATTAGCAGGTCAGGTATGTACAGAGGAGGAAAAAAATTCTGCCTGGTTCTTCAGCAGCACGGCTTGGCAGCCGCCTGTTTAGGCAGGGAAAGGTAAAAGGTCACCCCGGCAGCGGGGGCTGACTCAACCCAGATCCGGCCCTGGTGTTTGCCGACGATTTCCCGGACAATGGCCAGCCCCAGGCCGGTCCCTTCGATGCCCCTGGCGTTTTCCGGGCGGCCGAACACCTCGAAGATTTTTTCGCTGTCCTCCGGCCTGATGCCCGCGCCATCGTCAAAAAAGGAAAGCAGATGCTGCTCGCCCTCATCCCGGTAGCCGATGGCGATGCTGCGCAGATTTTCGCCTCCGTACTTGACCGCATTGTCCGTCAGGTTGCGGAAAACCCGGATCATGGCCAGCCGGTCCAGGATCATGACCGGCAGAGGATCCGGCTCGCTCCAGGAGATGCCGCGCAGACTGAGCAGCGGGGCGAATTCGTCCCGCACCGTGTGCAGAATGTCCAGGGGATCGACCGGCTCGAAATGGAAAACGGTCTCCTTGGCCTTGATATAGGCATTGATTTCCTCCACCAGGGCCGCCACCTGTTCCGCGCCTTTGAGGATCTGCTCGCAGAATTTTTTCCCCTTGGCATCAAGCTGATCGCCATAGCGCCTGTGCAGGAGACGGATAAGGCCCAGCATGCCGACCATCGGGCTTTTGAGATCATGGGAGACGGCATAGGCAAACAGCTTGATCTTCTCGGCATTGTCGCGCAGCTGCTGCTCCATCAGCTTACGCTCGGTGATATCCAGCGAATACTCGAGCATCTGGATCACCTTGCCGTCCCGGTCGAAGATGGGGTAGCCGTGCACCTCGACGTTGCGGGGATTGCCTTCCCGGTCGTAATGGACATGCTCCAGGGTCACCGGTTTTTTCGTTTCCTTGACGATCTGCAGCGGGCAGCCATGCTCCCTGCCGTCACAGGGGCTGTCCCGGTGATGGGTGAGGGCGTAGCAGGTGATGCCGGGGCGCAGCTCACCCTTGACGGCGGCTGAATTGGCCATCTTGATGGTGTAATCATTGGCGTCCAGCACATAAAAGGGGTGGGTGAGCGATTCAAGCACATGGTTGAGAAACTCGTTCTGCTGCTGGATGCGCTCCTCGTCCTGCCGGTGCTCCAGCATCTCCTGCCGGAGATGTTCGTTTGCCCTGGCAAGCTGCTCGCTTCTCTGCCGCACCCTGGCCTCAATCTCATCGCGGGTCTCGGCCAGCTCCATCTCCGCCCGCTCCGCCCTGGCCCGGGCCTCCTGCAGTTTCCGGCCCAGAAGCTGGCTTTCCGCCCGCAGGGCCTGCAGTTCGCTGCCGCTTGACAACTCCGGTTTTCTGCTGCCCCCCGGCCCGTGCTGATCCGACGCCGGCGGATTACTCCTGACCCGGCGTACTGACTGAGCCCGCGGAAAGGCCCCAGCCGCATGTACTCGCGTCCTGCGTTTTGTTTTCATGATTCCCCTCCCCTCAGCCTCTCCCGCCGCTCCCTGCCTGCAGACAGAAAGCCGGCAGCGGGCTTGCAGCCGGGGCGGTTTGCCCTCTGCGCACCAACCACCCCGGTCATCTTTGCACCGCGTCTTGAAAATGATTCTTAAAGTTAGGACAGCTGGGGAGACAGGAAAGTTTCCGGAAGTTGCCGGCTTTTTTTACAGGAATGGGTTGCCGGCTTTGCTGTTGAAAATTCCGGGGGAGGGGCAGCGGGTTTCAGGGCAACAGACGTATCTCTCTGTCAGAACCGCCTCAATCCGTCACTGAAAGCACCGGCCGTTCCAATACGAGAGTTGTACGCATCGATTGCCTCATGATTTTCTTCAAGCCATTTTCGCGATTGTTCCTCCCGAAGCATTTCGGCAAGGCGCTGCTCCAGGGTTTGCGAAAGATTAATGTGGTTTTCCTTGGCCAGGCGCAGCAGTTCGCTGTTAATGCTGAGGTTCGTGGATTTTTTGGGAGCATCAGTCTTGTAGAGTGTTGCCTGCATGTTGCCTCCATATTGCGCATTGTTTATGCGCATACTATACCTGCATATGGTTTTGCGGCAAAGATGAATCTGGTGAATGTGTGTTACCGCTGATGACAAGCTGTGACAGCGTGGCTGTTTTGTCTGCACAGCAACAGAGGGTCAAATCAAGGATCGAGATTTGACCCCCATTTCCGACGAAGGAGGTCAAATCAAGCCCAACCACTGATTATCAGGGAAATTTGCCCTGACAACTTGCTAATTCCCAGGCAAATCGGGCAAAATTTTCTGCCATGGGATGCGGCCCTGGCCATTCAATATTTCTAAACTGGAATAATGGCTCAGAAAAACCAAAACTCTCAATGACAGAATTTGCAAGGGAAAACTGCTACGGGAGGGCAGGGAAATAAAAAAAGCGAATCACCCAGGGGCTCAAGCCCGGGTGGTTCGCTGGTATGCTGACGGGGCGCCGGTTCGGTCACCCCGGAAGTGATCAGGTGGGCAAAGGAAAATTAACGTCTGTTACGCCATGACATTGATATTGCCGCCCTTGCCGGTCATTTTGGCAACGTCTGCCGCCTGCGGGTCGGTGGGATTGGTCGGGGCAGGGGACTGCTGGTCGCCCTGGGCCGTTTTTTTCAGCAGCTCGACAATCTGCGCAGGCGTCTTCTTGGCCTGCTGCAGGGCATAAAGGGCGGCCCCGCCGCTGCTTCCGCTTATCTGCATGGGTATTACCTCGCTGATTCTCCTGCCTTACGCATTGATTGCCTAGCATGAAGTGCTATAATGAGAAGCCTGATGTGCTCTCATCCCAAACATGTACCACATAAAAATAATAGCACCAGGGAAGTTGCCTTGTAAAGCAACATTTCCGTGAGGAGACGAAAAATGGCGCAGCCGATCTATCTGGATTACAACGGCACCACCCCCCATGCCCCTGAGGTGATCGCGGCCATGCGGCCGTTTCTTGAGCAGGAATTCGGCAACCCGTCCAGTTCCCACTGGTACGGCATCGCCCCGAAACAGGCGGTGGAGCAGGCCCGCCGGCAGGTGGCCGGTCTGCTGAACTGTGAGGCGAACGAGATCGTCTTCACCAGCGGCGGCACCGAGTCAAACAACCACGCCATCAAGGGCATTGCCCGATCCAGACGGGAGTCGGGCAACCACATCATCACCAGTTGCATCGAGCATCCGGCTGTGCTCGAAGTCTGCCGAGCCCTGGCCGATGACGGCTTTGAGACCACCCTGCTGCCGGTGGACCGGCACGGGCTGGTTGATCCCATGGAACTGAAAAAGGCCATCCGGCCGGGCACCATCCTGATTTCCATCATGCACAGCAACAACGAGGTGGGCACCCTGCAGCCCATCGAGGAGATCAGCGCCATCGCCCGCAGCCGCGGCATCACCATGCACACCGATGCGGCCCAGTCGCCGGGCAAGGTAAAGGTTGATGTCCAGGCCCTGGGAGTTGATCTGCTGTCCGTGGCCGGCCACAAGCTTTACGCCCCCAAGGGGGTTGGCGCGCTGTATATCCGCAGCGGGGTGCAGCCGGCCAAATTCTGCCACGGCGCGGGCCAGGAGCGGGGGTGGCGGGCCGGTACGGAAAATGTGCTGGAGATTGTCGGCCTGGGCCAGGCCTGTGAGATTGCCGGCAGGGATCTTGACAACCAGGGCAGCCGCATGCGGAGTCTGCGGGACCGGCTGCACCAGGGATTACGGGAGACCCTGGGCAATGAAGTGGCCCTGAACGGCCACCCGGAAAAGAGGCTGCCCAATACGCTCAGCCTGGCCTTCCGGGGCCTGGCGGCCAACCGCATCCTGGAGGAAATCGGCCTGGATATCGCGGCCTCGCCCGGAGCGGCCTGCCACTCCGACCAGGTGGCCATCTCCCATGTGCTGCAGGCCATGGGCATTGCGCCGGAGTGGGCCATGGGCACCCTGCGCTTCAGCCTCGGCCGCATGACCACCGCCGCCGAAATCGACCGGGCCCTTGAAGTCATCCCGGCGGCGCTCAGAAAACTGCGGGGTTGAAGCGGGGCAGGCGCGAGTAAAAAAATCAGCGCAGCTTTTTCAGCAGCTTGTTGATCTCCTCCAGACCGACATGGTCCGGGTCGTACTCCTCGCCGTACCATTCGATGATCTCGGCATTGCCCTCGTCGTCCGGGTTCTTCAGGGCGGCAAGAAACTCCTCATAGCCCGGAATGCCGCCCACATCCTCGGGCGGGCAGGCCCGCTCGCCGGCCAGCAGAATGGGGTGCTTGAGAATGGTCTCCTTGGCGGCAATCACCTTTTCCACCTTGATCTCATGCTGCCACGAATCGCCGAAATCATATTCGTAGATGAATTTTTTTCTGATCCTGGCCTTCAGATCGCCAAGCTTGATCTTACGTTCGTCAAACACCTTTGCCCCGGCCCAGTCGTCGTCCTCCGAGGGCTGGCCGTACAACTCCTTATCGATGATGAACTGGTGCAGGTGGGAATTGGTCCAGCCCATGGCGAGCTGGATGACCTCATGGAACTTGGCCAGGGAGAAGGAACCGGGCACCTGCACCCTGCGCCAGACCACCGGATCGGTCCCCAGCAGGACGATCTTCAGCTGATAGACATCCGGCAGGGTCTTCTTTGTTTTTTTATTTTTCTGCGGGAAATCAACCTTGATTATTTTCCCCATGCGATCTCCTTTCAAGGGACAATGGTAAGTTGCGTGCTGAGGCAACAATATAATCTCTCGCTACGGAAAGTCGGAGAAAAAACCGTGGCCCACCGGTATTTTTTTCTGTTTATCATTGTTTCGCCAGTTTCCATAATCTTCCGGGTTTCGGTAAAGCAAGAACAGCGGCAAAGGATAGACATGACACTTTTCCGCTCAACTCAAAACAGCGGTTGATGCCCTTGCAAAAAAGCACGTTTATTTTTTTTAGTAATATGCAAAAAAATTAATAGTACTTGCGTCCCGACAACTAGAAATTCCCTCCTTGTCAATCACCCTTTCCCCCACGATAATAAAAAAAAATATTTGTTAAAAACCAAAAAAAATAGGCAAGTTAAGCGGATAGAGAAGCTCTATTATTTTTCAGTGGCACACTCCTTGATAATCTGCAACGCAAATTGATAAGTAAATAGGAAATTGTAATTTACCAGAACATGTTCGGGAATTTTCGATTCAAGCAATTTATTGGTTTATTAACTCAATTTATCTTAGGAGGATAAAAATGAAGTCAATCAAAAAACTGACAGCAATATTGTGCATTCTTGGTATGGCTATGATCGGGACACAGGCATTCGCGGCCGACGGCACGAAGACCCAGATCAAAAAGCGCACCCAGACCCATACCATGTCCGGAACTCAGTCAGGCACCATCAGTCGAGTGCAAACAAGATCCTCATATTAATTCTGTTTGCCATTTTTTTATGGAGTGACACCGTGGCAAACTGATCTCAGAACCATCGGCCATTCACTCCCAAAAGACGCTTTAAAAAGGGACAAACACCGGCGGAACCATTCTGGTTTCACCGGTGTTTGTTTTTACACACGAAGACTTGGGAAATCGGAAAATACTCATATACCTGGATCGCGCCCGGATTTGGGTTGGATTTGGCTGCACCGATTGAGCACCCCAAGGGTATTTGCTTCGCGGCACAAGACCGCAGGCGTAGCAGGTCAACGGTGAGAATTTTGCGATTAAGGCGCAGCCAAAGACCTCGGTGCCCCCATGTGGGGTGTGGCCCGAAGACGGGATGCGTTATGGTAAATTGGATTTTTTTCGAGTCTCTTAAGTCCCTGCCCTGCTCAACCTTCTTATCGCGCTTGCAGAGTGACTTCGCGCCCTTATAAATCTTAATTTTGAGCCTCTTGCAAAATGAACGTCGTAGCGAGATCGAGAGAAAAATATTCTGGGCAAGAATGAGTGGTGAAATCGCCCGGAAGCTTAGCAGTGCTACGTTGAGGACGATTTCATCAGGAAGACACCGCACAGGATATTTTTAACCGATCGGAGTAGATGTTCATTTTGCAAAAAGCTCTTTTATGTCGAAATTAATATAAAGCCCCGGCACAGAGTGGCGGAGTAAACTATTTTGTGATTACCATCGGCTATTTTTTCGAAGGGTGATTATGCGGGGTGGCAGGAGGACCGCTACCTGGCCGCGGCCGTGAAACTGCCGGACGGCCCCCGGTATTCGACAAGCTCGGCGGTCAGGTAGCCGATGACGATCCGTGCCTTGATTTTTACCGGGATGCGGGCGGGGTCATCGGTAAGCCAGATGAGGGGATCGCCGACCTTCTGGTACAGCCCCTTGAAAGTCAGATGGGGTTTGACCGCCAGGGTGTGGCGCTGGCCGAAGAGCGTTGCCAGGGTCGGCCTGCCCTCCAGGCTCACCGCCACCGGGTGGCGTTTTTTGTCGGCAAAGGTGGGCACCACCGTTGACACGTCCCCGGCAAAGGCCATGACCCGCAGAAAAAGAAAAGAACTGAACTCGTTGTGCACCGGGCCGTCCACCGCAAAGATTTGCGGCGGATCGTTGTTTTTGGTGTAGGTGATGCGGCCGCGCTCCTGGTCGTACAGCGTGACCCTGGTGTTCTGGCGACGGCCCTCCTTCTGCAGCATCTCATGGCGTCTGGGCAGCCGGGAGCTGCCGCTGACCGTAGTGGTGAAATGATCCTCCACCGGGTAGAGAACCGCCAGCAGCCCGGCTGACTTTACCGTCACCCTGATCTGAAACGTCTCGTCCGCCTCCTCCTGCCGGACAACCTCCATCAGTAGCTCGCCGGCCTTGACCCCCATCCAGCTCACCACATAGTGCAAGGACTCCCCGCCGCCATAGGCGGTGCGCAGCAGTCTGGCATCAGGCGCTGCCGCAGCGGGGCAGCGATCCCGGGCCGTAACCGTGCCGGAGGTCGCGGCAGGGGACGGCCCGGCCGCCAGCAGAACCAGCAAGACCAACGACAGCAGCCGGAGCCCGATTTTCATAACTTGCCGTGCAGTCTGACCGGCTGGGCGGTTTTGGCCCTCATCTTGATGTTCAGCATCTCCACGCTGACGGAAAAGGCCATGGCAAAATAGACATAGCCTTTGGGGATGTGCAGACCGAAACCCTCGCCCATGAGGGTGAAACCAATCAGGATGAGGAAACTCAAGGCCAGCATCTTGATGGTCGGATGTTTCTCGACAAAGTCGCCGATGGAGCCGGCGGCAAACATCATCACCAACACGGAGATGACGATAGCCAGGATCATGATGGGCAGATGCTGGGCCAGCCCCACGGCAGTGATGACCGAATCCAGGGAAAAGACGATGTCAATGATGGCAATCTGGATCAGCACCCCGGCAAACCCGGTGACCCGGCTCTGGCGCTCCTTCTCCTCCACCCCCTCCAGGTTGTGGTGGATCTCATGGGTGCTTTTGGCGAGCAGGAAGAGCCCGCCGCCCAGCAGAATGAGATCCCGGCCGGAGATGGATTTGCTCAGCACCGTAAACAGCGGGGAGGTCAGGCTCATGACCCAGGTGAGCGACAGCAGCAGGGCGATGCGGGTCAGCATGGCCAGCATGAGGCCCATGGTCCTGCCCCGTCTGCGCTGCTCGTCGGGCAGCCGGCCGGCCAGAATAGTGATGAAAATAATATTGTCGATGCCAAGGACGATTTCCAGTGCGGTCAAGGTGGCAAGGGCGATCCAGGCCTGCGGGTCGTATATCCAGTCCATATCGGTTCAGCGTGTGGGTTGAAGATTCATGCGTAAAATACAGAGAACAGACTCGTTGACTTTGTTACGTTTTATGCTGGCTTCCGCCTTCTGTCTTCTGCTTTCTGCCTTCTGACTTCTGACTTCTGATGTCTGACTCGCCATCTTACACTACTGACGGCTCATAACGAAAGATTTTTGCATGGGGCTGCCAGACGGTCAGCGGCAAGTCATGGTCCGGCAGCCTTTCGTGGCAGCCGATCACCAGTGCCCCGCCCGGCCGGAGACAGCGGCAGAGCCTGGCCAGCACAGCAAGCTGGCTGGCCGCATCAAAATAGGTAAAGGCCAGGTTGCGGCAGAGAATCAGCTGAAACTGCGCGGCAAAGGGCGGCTCAGCCCTGAGGTCATGACAGAGGAAGGCCACCCGGCTGCGCACCGGTTCGCTGAGCGCAAAGTCATCCTGCTCCCGGCGAAACGAACCGCGCACCCACTCAGCGGGCAGTTCCCGGAGACTGCCGCGGCCATAGCGCCCGGCCCTGGCCCTGGCCAGCATGGCCGGGTCGACATCGGTGGCGACGATCTCGAGCCTGATCTCTCCGGCCAGTTGCGGGGCAAGGAGATACTGCCAGAGCAGGGCCAGGGTATAGGGCTCTTCCCCGGCGCAGCAGCCGGCGCTCCAGCAGCGCAGCGCCGCCTCGCCCCGGGCCCGGGCCTGGGCCGCCAAGGCCGGGAAAACCGGATCAGCCAGAAAATCGTAGACTTCCCGGTCCCGCAGGAAGCGGGAGATGGTGATGCGGCACAGGCGGTCAAGCTCCTGCCACTCCCCGCTCCGCTCCTTGAGCAGGTTCCGGTAGGCAGCGATGCCATCCAGGCCCAGCTCGCCCATACGGCGATTAATGCGCCGGCAGACCTGCCGCCTCACCTTGCGGAAGCCGGGCCAGCGCATGCCAAGCCTTGGCAGGGACCATTGCAGGAATTCAATACACTCGCTGTCCTTCATGATTTTTTTTGCCCCTGCTTGACCCAAGTCAAGGACATTACCCTGACAATCAATTATACTGGAGACTGAAAACAGGAAAACGGAAAGGCAGATGGAGCCGACTAACGCTTCGCTTGCCCGGCATGACATGCTCATATTCTCACATCAGGAGGCGGAAAATGAAAAAAATCGAATTAGACCAGACCGACATTTTTGCAGAAGGCGGCATCAAAAAATTTCTGGTGCACGATTCAGCCTATTTCAAAATCATCAACTTCAACCTCAAGGCGGGCCAGACCTTCCCGGTCCACTCCCATCAGATCGAAGGCCAGCTCTCCATGCTGGTGCTGTCCGGCACCGGCGCCTTTCTGGGCCAGGGTGATGCGGCCATGCCGGCCAAACCAGGCGACATCCTCATTTCGGATATAAGCGAGCCCCACGGCGCCCGCGCCATCACCGACATGCGGATTCTCGTCACCATTGCTCCGCCCATCTGATCGCCGGGCTGGCGAAGGCGGCCGGCCCGGTTAGATTACCCCGCGGTAAAAGGCCAGTTTGGCGGCATAGGGTTTGAAGATGTGCAGCAGCTCGCCTCTCTCCAGCTCCGTCAGGGGCGGCATGGCGCCGGCCGCCGCCAGGGTCTGCACCTCGGCCGGGCTGGCGCAGCCGACAATGGCCACGGTGACCTCAAAGGAAAGGGCGTAGCGGATGAGTGTTTCCGCCGTGATGCCGAACCTGGGCAGCACGTAATGGGAGGCACCCAGGATCTTCATGGCGATGACGGCGATCCCCTTTTTACGGGCCGCCGGCAGAGTGTGGGTCAGAAATCCCCCCAGCAGCTCCTCCACCGGGTTGACCGGCAGCAGCACGGCATCCACCGGCCACTCCTGCACCGCTCTGGTCAGCACGGACGGATCATGATGACCGGTGACGCCGATATTGCGGACCAGGCCGCTTTTTTTCGCCTCGACAAAGGCCTCCAGTGCCCCGCCGGGCCGGGAGATGGCCAGCAGATCATCCTCGCTGCGCACATCATGGATCTGCCAGAGATCGAGATAACTGGTCTGCAGGCGCTTCAGGGTGTCTTCCAGGTCGGCCATGGCCCCGGACCTGCTACGCGAGGCGGATTTGCTGGTCTGGAAGATCGACTGTCTGAGCGCCGGGTCCTCCTGCCAGACCGATCCGTAATAGACCTCACTGTCCGAGTAGACCCGGGCCGAGTCGAAGTAGGTGATGCCCTGCTCCACCGCCTGGCGGATCACCGACCTGGCCTCGCTCTGCCTGCCGTAGGTGCGCAGCACGCCTTCGCCGCCCAGCCCGACCACCGTCACCTGCCGCTGCTGCCTGCCAAAGGAAACTGTTTTCATCTTTTCACCCCTCTCCCGAGGCCGGAATACAAGTCAGGAGACAGGAGCCAGAATTCAGAATGATTGATTTTATTACGTTTTATTCTGACTCCTGGCTCCAGTCTCCTATCTCCTGACAAATTATTTGATAAAGGAGCAGCAGTAGTCCGTCAGCTCCGTGACCTTCAGCTTGAAGGCGGCATTGGCCGGCACGTCAAAGGACTCGCCGCCCTTTACCTTTTTCCAGCGACCCACGCCGGGCAGCAGCACCTCAAGCTCGCCGGCGAGAATCTCCATGATCTCCCGGTCGGCGGTGTTGAACTCGTATTCGCCGGGCAGCATGACCCCCAGGGTTTTCCTGGAGCCGTCCGGGAACACGACGGTACGGCTGGTGACGTTGCCGCCAAAATAAACATTCGCCTTCTTGACTATGGTAACATTGTTGAATTCTGACATGCGCTTTCTCCCTTCTTAAGATATCCTGTGTTTTCTCCATTATCCCCATGCCCTGATCAGGCGTATCGCCCGGTCAGGCACCAACGTGCATTTTGTACAGAATGCCGCGGGAAATAGCAATGATGTTTTTCCGGCTGCCAGGCAAAAGGGAGAGCAGATCTCACTTTACCTTCCGCCATTATTCGGATATGATCCATGCATGTGATAAATTACGACGAATAAACGACAGGCTGATGGATGCAAGTGCAGGCGCCACCACGTGTCCGGACATGCCTTTTTCCTGGCGGGAAGCGCTTAGTTACCTGAGAAACACAAGCAGCAAAAAAATAAAGGAGATTTGCCCATGCGACACTTCATTGTACTGGTTGTTCTTGTTTTGCTGGCCGGCTGCAGTCCCTCAACCGCCCCCCAATGGTCGGACAAGCCGCTGTCGGCCGGCGAGGAAAAGGCCCTGGCCGCGGCGGCGAAGGTCTATCAGCAGAATAAGATACGCATCCTGGATGAATGGGGCACGGAAAGGCAGGTGGTGGGGGCGCAGATGGCTGTTGTCCCCTGCAAGTGCGATATGCATGAGGGTCATGAAGAGCATGCCACCCATCCCGATGGCCATCTGGTCACCCTGGTCACCAGGGCGCAGATCGAACCGAAAAAGGAATACACCCAGCCCACCGTCACCATCGGTGAAAACCTCTATTTCTACAAAACAATCTATATTGCCACGGTGGATGACAAAACCCTCACCATGCAAAAAACGGTGGCACGGGAGGATGCCGATCAAAGAAACGGGGAGCCGGTGGAGCCGGCCCTTCTCCAGAGCATCAGCGCCGCTGCCGGCGGCACTCTGCAGGAGTCAAGCATTCTGCTGCCCTGATCCAGGGAAAAATCCTGTTTGGCTGTCGCAAAAGCTGGACAAAGCGTAACTAATCTATTATATATTTGCAGTTCACCAGGGCCGGGGCAACCGGCCCGTTTTTTTTGTCGGATCCATCATCAATAAGGGTAGTGAAAAGTTGAGCAGTAAACTCCAGAAAGAGATCGAACGCCGCCGCACCTTCGGCATCATCAGCCATCCTGATGCCGGCAAGACCACGCTGACCGAAAAGCTCCTGCTGTTCGGCGGCGCCATCCAGATGGCCGGCGCGGTAAAATCCCGCAAGACCGCCAACCACGCGGTGAGCGACTGGATGGCCATTGAGCAGGAACGCGGCATTTCCGTCACCTCGTCGGTGATGAAATTCAATTACCGGGACTACGAGATCAATCTGCTGGACACCCCCGGCCATCAGGATTTTTCCGAGGACACCTACCGGGTGCTGACCGCGGTGGACAGCGCGCTCATGGTCATTGACAATGCCAAGGGCGTGGAGGCCCAGACCGAAAAGCTGATGGAGGTCTGCCGCATGCGCAATACGCCGGTCATCACCTTCATCAACAAGCTTGACCGGGAAGGCAAGGACCCGCTGGACATCATGGCCGAGATCGAGGACAAGCTGCAGATCGAGTGTGCTCCGCTGTCCTGGCCCATCGGCATGGGTAAGACCTTCAAGGGGGTCTACAACATGTACCGGGGCGAGCTGCAGCTCTTCACCCCCAGCCAGGGAACCCGGCCCCAGGACACCGTGGTCATCAAGGGCATCAATGATCCCCTGCTCGACCAGCTGCTGGGCCGCCAGGCCGACAAGCTGCGCGAGGACATCGAACTGCTGGAGGGCGCGGCCAACCCCTTCGAGCACGAGGAATACCTGAAGGCGAGCCAGAGCCCGGTATTTTTCGGCAGCGCCATCAACAACTTCGGCGTCAAGGAACTGCTGGATGCCTTTGTCGAGCTGGCCCCGGCGCCCGGACCGCGTCACACCATCAGCCGCGACGTGGCGCCGGACGAGGAAACCTTCTCCGGCTTTACCTTTAAGATCCAGGCCAACATGAACCCGGCCCACCGGGACCGCATCGCCTTCTTCCGCATCTGCTCGGGCAAATTCACCAGGGGCATGAAGGTCCGCCACCACCGCATCGGCAAGGAGGTCTCCCTGGCCAATGCCACCATCTTCATGGCCCAGGACCGCAGCAACGTGGAGGAGGCCTACCCGGGCGACATCATCGGCATCCACAACCACGGCACCATCAAGATCGGCGACACCTTCACCGATAAGGAACCGCTCAAGTTCACCGGCATCCCCAATTTCGCGCCCGAACATTTCCGCCGGGTGCTGCTCAGGAACCCGCTGAAGATGAAACAGCTGAGCAAGGGGCTGCTCCAGTTGGCCGAGGAGGGCGCGGTGCAGCTCTTCCGGCCGCTGATGGGCAGCGATTATATCCTGGGGGCGGTCGGGGTGCTGCAGTTTGACGTGACCATGGCCCGCCTCAAGGCGGAATACGGGGTAGATGCGGTCTACGAGGGGGTGAACTACGCCACCGCCCGCTGGATAAGCTGCGACGACCGCAGGAAGCTCGATGATTTCATGCGGAAGAAACAGTCCAGCCTGGCCATGGACAGCGAAGGTCATCTCTCCTTCCTGGCGGCCAGCGAATGGAATCTGTCCCGCACCATGGAGCTGTTCCCGGATATCGTTTTCCACAAGACCAGAGAATACAGCTGAGCTGGAACGTTCCAGCGTTCCAGCGTTTAAGCGAGCAAGCGTTCAAGCGCTCCATTGTTGGAACGCTTTCGCGTTGAAACGTTGGAACGTTTAAACGTGGGCACTTTTTTTTCTTGCAATATTTAAGAAATTAATTAAATTATATAAAACTTAAACATTCAGAAAAACCCATCACAAGAGAATGACATGAAAGAAAAACGATCCCGCAGAATCACCCAATGGATTATGGCGCCCCTGGTTCCCCTGGTCATCGTCGGCGGCTATTTCTGGCCCTATCTCGGCTATGTGGCGCTGGCCATGATGCTGCTCATGTTCATTCTCACCCTGTTCCGCGGCCGCTTTTACTGCGGCTGGATCTGCGCCATGGGGGCCTTTCATGAAAGGGTGCTGGCCCTGGTCAGCCGCAAAAGGAACATGCTGCCCGTGTTCAAGGCGAAATGGTTCAGATGGCTGCTCTTTATCCTGATGATGGGCATCCTGGCCATGCGCCTCATTAGCGCGGAAGGCGATCCGGCCAAGATCGGCGCGGCCTTTGTCATGATGTGGACCCTGTCCACCGGGCTGGCCATCTTCATCGGTTTTTTCTGGCAGCCCCGTTCCTGGTGCGCCATCTGCCCGATGGCCACCTTCCAGGGCGTGATCGCGCCGTGCAATTATCTGCTGCAGGTGGCCCCGTCCTGCAAGGGATGCGGCATCTGCCGGAAGAGCTGTCCGATTGAGACCAATCCCGGCTCGTTCAAGGCCCAGGGCTTTGTCACCAGCGGCGACTGCATGCGCTGCGGCAACTGCGTGGTCAACTGTCCGGTCAAGGCCCTGGAGTTTCAGACCTCCGGCCAGGCCAAGGGCTGCTCCGTGCTCGGCTCGCTGGGTCTCAAATAACCATCCCCGGGTAAGGCAACCTCCCCAGCTTCAGACAACCTGAGCTCGGCAGATTAAACGTTGGCACCAAAATACACGATCAATAAAAGTGCCTGAAGTATTTAAAGTTTATCTGATCAGAAAGTACCATAACTTTAAGTACTTTAGGCACTTTAGGCACTTTAAGTACCACGTCACGACATCAGGAGTTCCCAACTTACACCGCCTCGGGATAAGGGAACTCCGGGTGATCCAGCAGCTTGTACATCCGCTGCTTCTGGCTGGTGTGGGCATCATGGAAGCTGATCAGCCGGTCAATCACCTCCAGCACCTGCGCCTCACTCGCCTTGCGCACAATGCGGCGGCCTGGCCTGGGGTACGGCCCGCCCTTGCCGCCCGCATAGATATCAAAGCCCGCCCTGGTGGCCAGCACCCCGATATCCGTGGTCAGCACCCCGGAACAGGCCAGGGGGCAGGCGGACACGGCGATCTTCAGCTTCGGCTTGGTAACGGCCTTATCCTTGAAGCGGGCCAGGATCGCCGCTGACAGCTTTTCCGTATCAATAATCCCCAGATTGCAGTGGGGCGCGCCCACACAGACCCGCGGCAGCGGGAATTTCCCCGGCCCCTTGAACTGCACTCCCAGGGGCGCAAGCTCCGCCTTGATCACCTCCGCGTCCTGTTCGGCGACATTGATCAATCTGAGATTCTGGGCCGTGGACAGATAGACGCCGAGCCTGTACCTTCCCGCCAGTTCATATGCCTTGCGCATGACATCCAGGGGCAGACGGCCCGCCGGCAGCATGATGGTAATATTCATGATGTTTTCCTATACTTGCTTTTAATGATCATTACTTTTCCATTCACGGTCAATCAGATTTTATAGCCGAATTTTTCGGCCGTTTCAAAAAGAATTTTATAGCCCTTTCAGTCATCACCGGTTAAATAAAGTTGCACATCAATATTAACAGGAGAGACAACATGGGACATCACGCAAACAACCCTTACGGGTCCGGTGACAAGGCTGTCAGAGCCATTGACCGGAAAAGAGAGCAGGAGCGCAAAATCATGCTCTCCGCGGCATACAAATTTGCCGATGAGCTGGCGCTCAAACTGGTGCAGCGCCTGCTGGATCAGCATATCATCGAGACATCGTCGGAAAGCGCCATCCGGGAGATCTTCGCCAATCTGCTGCGCAACCTGACCGAGATTGATGATTTTGATCTCCAGTACAAAATTGCCCCGCTCAGACAACTCGCCGTCAATCCGAACTTCATCAGTCTTTATTTCACCCAGTACATCATCGAGGATCTGGTGAATAATCCCAAGATCGAGGATGTATTCGGCGATGACATTGATGTCTACAAGGCGGTTGATTCGATACTGGACAAGATTCGCCCCTCTGACGTGTAATACGTTGCCCCATGGTGAGCCCGCAGCACCCCCTTCGCATGCCGTGCCTGGTATTTGCCAATGACCGGGGCGAAATTCAGGATTTTCCGGAGCTTGAGATGGCGGGGCGCAGCGGCTCCTGGTTTTTGCGACCAGAACTGACCGATCTCATCCCCCTGCCCGAGGGGAGTGAACTTTTTGTCCTGCCGCAGCGAAATCCCATCGGCATTGAAAAAGATTCCGGCGATCCCGTGCTGCTCGACGCCAATCCCTATGATGCCCGCAGCGGCATCCAGGCGGTGGCGGCCTTCATGGCGCCGGCCCATACGGCGATTTTTTCCGCGGCCTTTGAAAAGAGATCTCCTGATGTTGACCCTTTGCCGCTCTTTGCCTATACCGCGGTGGGCTGGCTTGACGACCGCTTCTGGGTGTGCGGCTTCCGCAGCGATCCCGACATCCGCCAGGACAGCGCCGGCTTTGATCCGGGCCGCATCCGGACCATGACGGAAAAAAGACTGAAGGCCTTCCCGAAGAACAGACTCATTCAGCATCTGGGCAAATGCAGCCTGACCTACAGTTGCCCGGCTGCCAAGAACTATTTTCTCGGCCGCTATGAGGCGCCGCTGCCCACCTCGCCGGCCTGCAACGCCCGCTGCGCGGGCTGCATCTCCCTGCAGCCCTCCGGCTGCTGCCCCTCCACCCAGGAACGGATCAGGTTTGTCCCCAGCCCGGCGGAGATTGCCGAAATAGCCGTCGCCCATCTGAACTCGGCCCCGCGTCCGGTGGTCAGTTTCGGCCAGGGCTGCGAGGGGGAGCCGCTGCTGCAGGCCGACACCCTTGACAAGGCCATCCGCCTCATCCGCAAACAAACCGCTAAAGGCACCATCAATCTCAACAGCAACTCCAGCCTGCCGGAGGCGGTGGCCCGGCTGGCCGAGGCCGGGCTCGACTCCATCCGGGTGAGCATGAACAGCGCCAGGAAGGGCTGCCACACCCTCTACTACCGGCCCCAGGGCTTTGATTTCAAGAATGTGCTGGAATCGATCCTGGCCATGAAAAAGGCCGGCCGTTTCGTCTCCCTCAACTATTTCATCCTGCCGGGCTTCACCGATGATCCGGATGAGTTTGCCGCCCTCTGCGACCTGGTCGATCTCTACCGGCCGGATCTCATCCAGCTGCGCAATCTCAACATGGACCCGGACTGGTATTTCGAGGTGGTAGAGCATCCGGCCAGGGAAAAGCCGCTGGGCATGCGCAACTGGCTGGAGAGCCTCAAAGTTCGCTTCCCTGAGCTGCGCTTCGGTTATTTCAATCCGGCTTTGCGCTAAAAAAAACCGGAGCCCCGTCAACGACGGAACTCCGGGCTGTCATGACCCCTTTACTACTTAGAAACCAATGTCATTAACTTAAGACCGGGAGACAGATTTAATTTTTCCTTCCACCTGAGGGGACAGATTTTTTTTCGCAGTTTGTTTTGCGAAGTCGAGTAGACCAGGTCCTTTGGTGAAACTGAGCAGCAGTCCCGCGTGCTCTTTCAATTGACGCCTTGCCGCTC
>QZKJ01000051.1 GCA_003605035.1 Desulfurivibrio sp. | reverse complement strand
GGGTGGTGGTGGATTTGCCGATACCGCCTTTGCCGTAAATTGCTACTTTTCTCATGATGTGCTCCTTATGTTTGTAATTGCTGCTGACGGTGTCAGCATAAGACCAATTTTGCGGAATTTTCATTTTTGTTATATTGCCGCATTTTCTCGGGATATTGCCGCCCCGGCCGGGGCATCGGTGGACAGAGCCCGGATGAATTGGCTGGGACGTATGTTGTTTTGTTTCCCTTAATGGCAAGAGGTGTGCCACTGGTGCGAGGATAAAATTTATTATAGTTTTATCAGTATGTTATTGCTGTTATGCTGGCGGGGATGACGCCGCCGGGCCGGGGAGGCGGCTCAGCGCTTTTGTCGGGATGATGACAAAAAGGAAGGTGATGTTGCAATTTTGTAGCAGGGGGAGGGACGGTTGGTGTTGGAAAAAAATAACAAAAAAGTAAAATATTAATTTATAAAATTTACATTTATGCTAATTATGCAGGCCGGCAGCGAAGTACTTGGAGAGAATTTATAATATTTTTCCTTTTAATTTCATTAAGATAGCTTCAGCAGTCCGGCGGGCAGCCGCCATGGAATATATTTTGCTTAATAATGAGTATACAGTTTATTATTGCGATGCATTCAGCCATTGATCGGAGCAAATATGACAGTTTCAGAACTTGTACCATCTTCCCGGAAGCCGACCATTGAAGCCCTTGAGCTGCAGGCCTTAAGTGAAATCTGCCAGCTCATCGGATCGGCGATCCATCTGGATACCACTTTGAGCAAGATCCTGCGCATCGTGCATGACATTCTGCGCATGGAGAGGGCCACCCTGCTGCTGCTCGATAAATCCGGGGAAAAGTTGACCATCCGCGCCTCCTACGGGCTGACCGTCCAGGAGGAGCAGCGTGGGGTCTATGGTCTGAACGAGGGGATCTGCGGCCAGATTTTCCGGACCTGTTCGCCCTTTGCCGTGCCCGACATCCAGAGTGAGCCTCTTTTTCTCAACCGGACCAAGGCCAGGTCCAAGATCAGCAAGGAGCGCATCTCCTTTATCGGGGTGCCGGTCATCCTGTCCCAGAAGCCGGTCGGGGTGCTCACGGTTGACCGGCTGTTCGGCATGGAGGTCTCCTTTGAGGAGGATATCCGTTTTCTCACCGTGCTCTCCACCCTGATCGCCCAGTTTCTCAACCTGCACCGGGCCATCAGCCGCAACCAGGCCATCCTGGTGGAGGAAAACAAGAGTCTGAAGGCGGAGCTGCACAGCCGCTACAACCGGCATTACATGATCGGCCAGAGCAAGGCCATGCAGGGCATTTTCTGGAGTATCGAAAAGGTGGCGCCCAGCCGGGCCACCGTGCTGCTGCTGGGTGAATCCGGCACCGGCAAGGAGCTGGTGGCCCGCGCCCTCCATCAGGCCAGCACCCGCAAGGACAAGACCTTTATCAAGGTGAACTGTGCCGCCCTGCCGGAAAATCTACTGGAAAGCGAGCTGCTCGGCCATGAAAAAGGGGCCTTTACCGGTGCGGTGAGCGCCAAGCCGGGACGCTTTGAACTGGCCAACGGCGGCACCCTGTTTCTTGACGAGATCGGCGAGCTGCCTTTGGCTCTGCAGGCCAAGCTGCTGCGGGTTCTGCAGGAGAGCCAGTTCGAGAGGCTGGGCGGCACCGCCACCCTGACCGTGGATGTGCGCATTATCGCGGCAACCAATGTCAGTCTGGAGCAGGCGGTGGCTGAAGGCAAGTTCCGCAATGACCTCTACTACCGGCTGAACGTGGTGCCCCTCACCCTGCCTCCCCTGCGGGAGAGACGGGAGGACATTCCCCTGCTGCTGGATCATTTCCTTCGCTCAAGCAACAAGCGCAATGAGAAGGCCGTGAAAATGACCAAGGAGTTTCTTGATTTTCTCACCGCCTATGACTGGCCCGGCAATGTGCGGGAACTGCAAAATCTGGTGGAGCGGCTGGTCATTTTATCCGACAGCGGCTGGCTGCAGATCTCGGATCTGCCGGACCGGATGTTTGCCGGGCCCCAGGCGGTGGCGCTGGCTGCCCCGGGTGCTGGTGTTACGCTGGCGCCCGAGCCGCGCAGCGGCGGCGAAAGGACCAGGGAGTTGAAGGACATTGAGCGGGTGGAGATCGAGGCCTCGCTCAAACGGCACGGCTGGGTGCAGTCCAGGGCCGCCCGGGAGCTGGGCCTGACCCAGCGGCAGATCGGCTACAAGATCAAGAAGTACGGCCTGAAGAGGCCGGAGCAGTGGCAATAAAAAATAAAACGGCAAGGCAGGGAGAAGAGAGGCTTCCTGCCTTGCCGTTTTTTATTAATGGCTGTGTGTTTGACTATGCCGCACCGGGCAACAGGTCAGCCGCTGATGATCGCCCGGATCTCTTCGTCGTTTAAGGGTCGTTTTATGCGGCCCGCCTGGTGCCGGACCAGGTGGACCACCTGTTCCAGTCTTTCCTCCGGCAGGGTGCAGCCCAGGGCCTGCAGCCGGTCGCGGATGGCCCTCTTGCCTGATTTCCTGCCCAGCAGCAGGCGGCGTTGGCCGCCGACTCTTTCCGGCTCGTACGGCTCGTAGGTCGCCGGGTTTCTGGTCAGTCCCTGCAGGTGCAGGCCGGTTTCGCAGGTGAAGATCTCCTCGCCCACCACCGGGTGGGAACCGGCAATCGGTCTGGCGGCGGCATGGGCCACGGTCAGACAGAGAGAGCGCAGGTGTTCGGTCTTGTAGGGCCGCCGGTCGCCCCGCAGGGCAAGGTAGCCTGCCATCTCCTCCAACCGGCTGTTGCCGGCCCGTTCCCCGATGCCGAGGACCGTGGCGTCAGCCCAGTCGGCCCCGGCCTGGAGTGCGGCAATGGCATTGGCCGTGGCCATGCCGAAATCGTTATGGGTGTGCACGCCGATCTCAAGCCTGGTGATCCTGCTGATTCTGCGGACCAGCCCGGCAATAGCCGCAGGGCTCATGATCCCCACCGTATCAGCGAGCCGCACCCTGGCTGCCCCGGCCTGCTCCGCGGTCTGAATGAGCTGGCCAAGAAAATCCTCATCGGCCCGGCTGGCGTCTTCCAGGCCCACGGACACAGCGGGGATGCCTTTGGCCAGACTGCGCCGGATGGCAGAGGCCAGCGTCTCCCTGACCCAGCTGCGGCTGCGGCCGAGTTTCTCAAAGATATGCAGATCCGAGGCAGGGATAGACAGGGAAAGAATGTCAGGGGCCAGCGTGGCGGCAAAGTCAATGTCCGCGGCAACGCAGCGGCTCCAGAGGGCCAGGCGGCTGCTGCGCACCATGCGGCGCAGGATGCGCAGCAGGGTCGGCAGTTCTTCGTCGTAGGGCGTGGCAATGCCAAGCTCGATTTCCTCGATGCCGATCCTGGCCAGCAGGCGGGCGATTCTGATTTTTACCGCCAGCGGGAAAAAGACGCCGGGGGCCTGTTCGCCTTCCCGTAACGTGCTGTCGATCAGTCCTTTCATGGCACGCCTCTCAGAAAAGCAGATCCAGGAAAATGGCAAGGGCGGAGGTGGCGAAGATGAACAGATAATTCAGGTTCTCCCGCGATTTCTGCAGGGACGACAGAATGTAGGTAACCGCCTGGCGGTCATTTTGCGTCAACTCACCGCCGCTCTCCAGCTTTTCGATCAGGTTGAATGCGCTGATGGCCTTTTTGCGTTTTTCGGTGATGGAGTAGCGAAAGCCGAAGAAGAGGATGTAGCCGATGATGCCCAGATACCAGACCGGCCGGAACATTGCCGGCTGCAGGTCTTGTATGGCCATCAGCGCTCGGAAGGACAGGGCGGACATCAGCCCGATGACAAAGAAAAGATTGATCACCACCGGAGGCAGGGTGTGCGGCGAGGGTTTCATCTCAGGACTCCTCGATCTGTCTGCGGAACCAGCTGAGCTGTTTGTCGCGGATCTTCTTCATGTCCAGAAAATAGATGCTCTGGGGGAAAAGCAGTTCGGCAACCCCGGTGTCAAAGATGCGTTTGACCTCATACTCGTCATGGGAGACATCCCGCTGGTAGATATAATTGAGGTAGCTCCGGTAGGTGTGCACGATGAACTCCACCCGCATGCCGCCCAGCCGGGCAAAAAACTTGAACATGGCGGTATTGGGGGAGCTGCCTGTGTTTTTGCTTGCCCGGCCGGCGCTGGTGAGCGAGTCGGAGATGTCCTCCAGCGCCATGAAGGAGTTGGCGGCAATAGCGCTGCTGGTCAGGTGCTTCTGGAAGATCTTGATGTCCTGGGCGGATTCCAGCACCCCCATCAGGCCCAGTTCGTCATCCACCGCCACGGCCGGGTTTTCCTCTCCCTTGCGCAGCAGCTTCAGCACCTTGGCCTCCGGCGGTTTTTTACGGATCGAGACGTAGATGGGGATTTCCCTGCCGTTCTGCGAAAATCTGCGCCGCTTGAGCAGGGTGAGCTTCTGACCCGGCTCAAGGGCGAGATGTTCCGCCTCGGCGCGGCTGATGATTTTGAGCTGTTCACAGGTGAAATGGGTCTTTTCATGGCTGCTGAGCAGATAGACGATCTCCAGTTCGCCGATCTTGGCCTTTTTGCTCCACACATGGTCGTTGAGAAATTCGAGAAACTGGGCAAACTTGCCCTCAATGCCCGTTTCCCGCTCGCGCTGGTCGATGGAGCCGGCCAGATTCATGAGAATCAGTTTGCGTTTTGCCTCAAAGCGGGCCTTCTGATGGTAGCGGTCGTCAAAGACGATGAGCAGCAGGGCCGCGGGACTGCTCAGGGCATCGATCTCGTTGGTCATCTCGATGTGGGAGCTGTAATTGGCCAGCACCTTGCCGCGCAGGTAGCGGATCACGCCGTCGGCCGTTCTGGAGTAGTTGTTGACCCGGGAGATGATTTCCCGTTCCGTGCCTTCAATGCCGAACATATTGCCTAAAAGCAGATAGGCGCGATGGTCGATTTCCTGGCGGCGTTTGCGGTCCTGCAGCAGGTGCTGGATGGCGGCAAAGGAGCGGACATTGAGAAATTCGAAGATCTGGTTGCGGATGACGCGGTATTTGGTCGACAACTCACCCCTGCCGAGCTGAGACGCCATGACGCGGGCCTGGGCGGAAAAAATGCCGCCGGTCGGCCGCAGGCTGGCCTGGGTGGCAAAGGGGCCGCTCTGGTCAAGCAGGAGCAGCATGTTGTTTTTAGTTGTCTGGAGCATAAGATATATTTACCGCAAAGCAAAGAAAATGCAAAAGCAACTTTGACCGGCTCAGGCGGATTTCTGCATCAACCTGATGAAATTCCGGAAAAACTGGTGGAAATGACGACCGGTCAGCCACTGCTGTTTTTCCGCATCCGCCGCGATCTGCTTGGTGCTGATCTCCTTGCCGGTGATGGAGTCGAGCCAGGTCGCGTCCTGATTGAGCCAGTGGACGACGTCTTCCGGGGCCGCGGCGTGATTGTCGAACTGGACCCCGATAATATAAGGCCTGTTCTGCACGGTAAAGGCCTCCACCTGGCATTCCTTCGAGGTGGCCAGGATCTGCATGTGGCTGGGCACCGGAGGGATGATCGCCTGGCCGTGCCATTTGAACAGGGGCGGATGGGTGTCAATGCCCTTGAATACCGGATGAGCGCGGCCATCGCTGGTCAGGTGACCCTCGATAAAACCGATGCTGTGGCAGAAGTTGGGGCCGATGCAGCCGCCCAGGGCCTCTGCCAGCAGCTGGTGGCCGAGGCAGATGCCCAGGCATGGTCTGTCGCCCTGCAGCCAGAGGCGGACGGCCTCTTTTTCCCGGAACAGGAAGGGGTACTCGTCCACCTGGTTGACATTGGGGCCGCCGCCAAGGATGATCAGGCCGTGGTAAGGAGACAGGTCGGGAATCTGCTGACGCCAGACCTCGATAACGTCTAATCTCACGTGATCCCTGGCTGCTGCCTCGAGCAGGAACTTCCCGGGGCCTTCCCACCATACATGTTGGAAAACGGCTAGCTGTATCATGGTCATCCGTCTAAAAATGGCGCACAGGGCAGGAGAGGAAAGAGAAGCCCTGTGCGCCCGGGGGAGGTTGCTGTTAACGACCTGCTAGAAGGACATGCTCAAGGTTACGCCGCCGTAAACAAAGTCGCTGTCCTTGCCGTTGACGCTGACGGCTTCAATGACATCTTCAGCATCGCTGGTCAACGGGAAAGAGTAGGAAATCTGCGGGGTGATGGAAAAATACTCGCCCAGCGGGAAGGTCATGGAGGCGGACAGCACGCCGTCGTGAAAAGCACTGTAGGCATCGGTTGGATCATCCGGATCGGGTACGGTGTCCTCATCATCGATGTCATAGTAGCCGACCTTGGCGCCCAGGTCGAGGGAGACATTTTCGGTAACGGCAAAGGAATGGGAGATGCCGAGGGAAATGTACCAGCCCGGATAAAAGTCATAGTCCCGGTAAATTGTCACGGAAGGCGACAGCAGGGTCTTCAGGGTGGCGCTCACGTATACCTCCTGGCTGTCATCCAGGCCGTCCAGGGCGTAATAGATGTAGCCGACCCCGTAATCGGCAAAGCTGCAGGAGCCGTCATAGGAGAGGGTCAGATCTGTTTCGCTCCAGCTCATGGAGTCTGCGTCCGAGGTGGCGAAAAATTCATGCTGGTCCGTGTCGAGGTTGCCCCAGAGATTAAAGCCGAAACCTTTGTAGCCGATGGTCATGGAGGGCTGCAGGACGATGCTGTCCTTGCTCAGTTCGTAGCCGCGCCACACATACTTGCTGAGGGCTGAGACGCTGAGGTCTGCGGTCGGTTTGTCTTCTTCGGCCCGGACTGCGGATGCCGTAGCGCCGAGGCAGAGGATGCCCAGCAGGGCCATGCTGCCGATGTTTACCATGCTCTTTCTCATTTTTCTTTCTCCTAGAAAAATAGATTGATAGAAAATGCCCCGTAATTCACGTGGGGCGGTCAGATAGGTAGCTTTACTATAATGTTTTGCAATAAATGATACACCTGCTATTTAGAAGCCGTTACGAAATAACCTGGCCATTTTTTCAATTTCGTTACCCTCAAGGGGGTACTGAAAAGAGTGGGTTCCGCGCATTTCTCTGGCCATGTTATTTTTACAACGGCCTACCATGAAAAATGAGATTCTGAAACAGACCCGGAAAAGCGTTCTTTCAAGAACAATCAGGCAGGAGTCTGTCTGGCTTTTGCCTTTTGCCGCATTGCGCACGAAACTGTAATTCCGTAATATGAGTACCTTGCAATGCGCTGTTTTCTAAAAGTCCGACAAACTCCTGCTCTCCGCCATGGCGGCATGTCCGGTGGGTATCAATACTTGTACGCCGATTCACCGTGGCTTGAAGTATCAAGCCCCTGGCGCTCCTCTTCCTCAGTCACCCGCAGACCGATTACCATATCCACCAGCTTGTAGGCGATAACCGAGACGATGCCGGACCAGATCAGGGTGGTGCCGATACCCCAGAGCTGACTGATAACCTGGGCGCTGGTCGAATACTCAGCGACACTGTTTGCCACATAGTCATAGACGCCAACACCGCCGAGCGAGGGATTGGCAAACACACCGGTCATCAGCGCGCCAAAGATGCCGCCGACGCCGTGGACGCCGAACACATCAAGAGCATCGTCTGCGCCGAGCAGGCGTTTGAGCCCGTTAACACCCCAGAGACAGAGCGCACCGGCCAGAAAGCCGATAACCAGCGCCCCGCCGATGCCGACAAAACCACAGGCAGGAGTGATCGCCACCAGGCCGGCCACCGCACCGGATGCCGCGCCGAGCATTGACGGTTTCCCTTTGATGGCCCACTCCAGAAAAAGCCAGGATAATGCTGCCGCTGCGGTTGCTGTCATGGTATTGCCGAAAGCCAGGGCCGCGAGACCGGTTGCTTCGAGATTGGAACCGGCGTTGAAACCGAACCAGCCAACCCAGAGGAGAGAGGCGCCGATCATGGTCATGGTCAGACTGTGCGGGGCCATGGATTCCTTGCCGTAGCCAACACGTTTGCCGGCCATGAAGGCGCCGATCAGTCCGGCGATAGCCGCATTAATATGAACGACGGTGCCACCGGCAAAATCGATCGCGCCTTTCTGGAAAAGAAAGCCGGCGGTCGCTGCCGCCTTGGCGCCCGCTTCGGCATCGGTGTAGGCATCGGGGCCGGCCCAATACCAGACCATATGTGCCATCGGCAGGTAGGCAAAGGTGAACCACAGAACAATGAAGGCCAGTACTGCGGAAAATTTCATGCGCTCGGCAAAGGCGCCGAGGATCAGGGCCGGAGTGATGGCGGCAAAGGTTGCCTGGAAAAAGACATAGACGAGTTCCGGGATAACCACACCCTTGCTGAAGGTGGCGGCCACGGAATCAATGGTGATCCCTTTGAGGAAAATCTTGCTCAAGCCGCCGAAAAAGGCATTCCCCTCGGTAAATGCCAGGCTGTACCCATAAACAACCCACAGTACCATGCAGAGAGAAAATACAGTAAAAACCTGCATTAACAGGGAAAGCATATTCTTGGTCCGCACCAGGCCGCCATAGAAAAGGGCCAGACCTGGAATGCTCATCAGTGAAACCAGGACGGTAGCCACGATCATCCAGGAGGTGTCGCCCTTATCCGGCACAGGGACATCAGCAGCGAAGACTGTTCCAGCCAGACTGACGATAAAAATCGCTGCGGCAATAGCAAAAAGAGATGTGAATGGTTTTTTCATGATATTTCACCAAAAGAGTAGAGAATTAATTTTTGTTGTTTTCGAGTTATATGGCATCTTTGTCTTTCTCGCCTGTCCTGATGCGACAGATTGATTCGACCGGCATCACAAAGATTTTGCCATCGCCGATTTTTCCGGTTTTTACTGTTTTCATGATGGTTTCCGTGATTTTCTCGACCCTCTCCGCTTCACAGACAATTTCGACTTTTACCTTGGGAATAAAATCAACCACATACTCCGCGCCCCGGTAAATTTCCTTGTGTCCCTTCTGTCTTCCAAAGCCCTTGACCTCAGTTACCGTCATGCCGTGCACGCCGACCTCATGCAGGGCGACTTTCAGCTCATCGAGTTTGAATGGTTTGATGATCGCTTCTATTTTCTTCATGGCATTTCCTCCTTAAAGTTGCCGTTAGTTACTTTGCCAGCATGTATAGCCAGTTGTGTGCCAGTGGTGGCCAGTTCAGGATTATTTTTTTTTAACTGGCTGAAAACATGCAAAAAAGAATGGGTGACCCGGAGTGTAACGCGGGGCAGCGGCCAGCCTATTATTTTACAATTATGTAATTTTTATATTTTATTTGTTGTCAAAAATGTAAACGTGGTGGCGGGGAGGCTGATGTGTCGGGATGACCCGGGCGCTGCTGCCGTAACTGCAGCGCCGGCAAGGCTTTCCGGCGGGCGGTCGCTTTCCCGCCCTTGTTTCCGAGGAAATTTATTCTTGATTAATTACAAAAATGTAAATTAAATACGGATAACCACAGGGAGGACAGGAACTGAGCGCAGGATAACGGACAAAAAAATGCGCCGTGGATCAGGATGGATCACGGCGCATGGCAGGGCGGCGCAGGAAGTTGCCGGTCGGCGCTTTACTTGCCCATGTACTGGTAGCCCGGTTGGGCATTCGGATCCTGCTGGGATTCTGCTTTGCGCAGATCAAGCGGATACATGAGCAGCGTGCTGTCGCTGGCCGAGAAGATGTCCATCCAGCCGGTGTTGGTGATGATGCCGACAAAAAGGGTGGCGGCGTCCTTGTTATCCGTATCGCGGTCAAGCTGATAGGAGGCGACGTACCCGTCGATCTTTCTGGTTCGCCACAGATCGGCAAGCCCGATGCCGGTCCAGGCGAGGGCATGGACCTCACCGCTCGGGTAATTCTTCAGGTTCTTGAGAACGCGGGAGGCGGTTGACAGGTTCTTGTTGATGACGATATCCGGCTGGTTGTCATTGTTGACATCCTGGATAAGGATGCGGGAATGGATATAGATCCTGTCCTTGACCCTGGTCTCCAGGATGTTTTTATCTGATTTGGCTTTCGGGCTCTCGCCGCCCACATAGACCAGGCTGCCGCCAAAGGTCTCATCGCTTTCCCAGAGCTGTTTGCCGCCGGGCTGCAGCACCTTCAGTTTATCATACTCATCGAGGGCGATGACCTCGGTTTTGCCGTCCGCGTCGAGATCGGCCAGGGAAAAATCATAGAGATTGAGATAATCCGGCACGGAAAGCTTTTCATCCTGCTGAAGGATATGATCGGTCACCCGCAGCTGGTAAATGCCGCGGGCAAAGGCTTCGTTGATCTCGGCTTTCTGGCCGATCAGCATCTTGCCCGGCCCCGGAATATACATGGTTCGCACATACCAGCGTTCATTATTAAAGAGATAGTCGAAGGCCTTGCCCTGCCACTCCAGGCCCAGGGAGTTGGGGGTGATCCAGTCAACGCTGGTTACATAAATTTCCGCCTTGCCATTGCTGTTCAGGTCGGCCAGGTCCAGGGAAATGATTTTAAAGCGGGTCGAGAGTTCCACTTCGCCGAAGAGCACCAGCCGGTTATCCATCAGGTGATAAGCGTAAATCTTATTTTTGGAGGCAATGGCCACATCCTGCTTGCCGTCGCCGTCAATGTCGCCGGTATCGAACCCCTGCATGGCATAGTCGAAGTTCTGGGTTTTGGTGAAACCGAAGGCGCTGGTGATGGCCGTGGGGTAGAGGATGGGAGAGCCTCCGCCGTAAGCGCCTCCCTGGTAAGCGCCCATGAACTGACGGTCGGGGTGGGCCGTCCGGTAGGCCGGATCCCCCTGCGGTTCACCGGTGGGCATGGCGGGCGGCTGCATGCCCGGCATGGCCGGGGCGCCCTGCATCTGGGCCTGCTGCGGATATTTCGGTACGGGACGCTGCTTGCCGAAAGATTTTTCGGCTATGTCCCAGGCCAGGCTGTCCACCGCCGCGATAATATCATCTTCGGTGGGGGCCGAGGCATAAAACGATTCCACCGGTTTAGCCGGGTCTTTTACGGGCTGAAGCCTGGCGTCAAGGCTGATGCTCTGGCCGATGGCGGTCAGGGTGCCGGCCAGCAGATAATCGGCCTGCAGGGTATTGCCCAGCTGGATCAGCTTGTCCTGCTGTTTCAGGTCGCCGGCAGCGGCAGCCTGCTGGTCAACCCGGGACTGGTCAATGATGCTGAGCCCGGTATCGGCGGCCAGGCGGCTGGCCAGCATGTTGCGGATGCCGGCCTGCAGATAGGAGATGTCCCTGGTGGCATTGACCGTAATCGGCAGAATGGCCAGGGAGGTCTTGGCGGTTTCTTCGGCAGCGGCAACATTGCCGGTGAAAATGGCAAAAAAGAGCAGAAGGGAGATCAGCGGAAAACGAAAGGTGGCTGTTGTCATGTTGAATAATCCTGTTACTCATGTTGCCGGCGCCTCTTTCAATGGCAGGTTGACAGACCGTGAGAGAGGGTTGCGCGCGGGTAATTGAAGATCGGTCGGTGACGTTTATTTTGATTGGCCGCACGTTAATTTTTTTTTTGAAAATAGTCAATGACCATACCCTGAATGGTAAAGTCTTGGCAAGTTTTTTCCCGGAGTGCCGCTGCCCGCGGCAGGCCGCCTGGGCGCCGCATGGCGCGAGGCGGGAACCTCTGCTGGCCGGGGGCGGCAAGGTTGTCCGGGTTGCTTGTTGAGGGGAGGTGATCAGGCCCTGCGTGCTGCGGTAAGCCGGAGACGCTTCATGGTTTGTCGATGTCGCGATGGTCGACGAAGAGCTTGACGTTGTGGCGGGAGAGAAACTGTTTCAGCAGCTCGACCACGGCCACCGAACGGTGCTTGCCGCCGGTGCAGCCGATGCCGATGGTGAGCTGGGCCTTGCCTTCCGTGCGGTACTGGGGGATGAGAAATTCAAGCATTGGTTCGAGCAGGGTGAAAAAGCGCCGGCTTGTTTCGTTCTCCAGCACATAGTGCGCCACCCGTTCGTCCAGGCCGGTAAAGGATTTCAATTCCGGGACAAAATAGGGATTGGGCAGAAAGCGCACATCCCAGATGGTGTCGGTTTCAGCAGGCAGGCCGTGTTTGAAGCCGAAGGAGAGCAGGTTGACCGTGAAACGATCCGCGTCCGGGCTGCCATAAATTCTGCGCAGCAGCCGTGCCAGCTCATGGGGGGTGACGCGGGAGGTGTCGAGGACCCTGGTGGCCTGGGAGAGCAGCGGCTGCAGGGTTTTCTTCTCCCTGCTGATGGCCTCGCGGATGGTGCCCGCGGTGGCCAGCGGATGCTGGCGGCGCAGCTGGCTGTATCTTCTGAGCAGAACTTCCTCATCGCAGTCCAGGAAAAGGATTTCCTTGTCAACCCAGCTGCTGGTCTGCATGACTACCGTGGCAAAGGAGGGGAGGAAGGAGGGGTCGCGGCAGTCCATGACCAGCGCCAGTCTTCTGTTGGGCAGGTGTTCGGTTCCTGCCTTGTCCTGCAGTTCCCGGAGCAGGAAGACGGGCAGATTGTCAATGGCGTAATAGCCCATGTCCTCAAAGGCATTGAGGGCGGTGCTTTTGCCGGCGCCGGCCAGTCCGGTGATGATGATGATCTGCAGTTTAGGCGAATTCACTGGTTTCGGCAAAGATATCGGCGATTTCCCGGGCGCTCTCGGCGTTAAGCAGGCGGGAGCGGGTATGCGGGCTTTTGAGGAAGCGGGCCAGCCGGGCCAGGGTCTTGAGATAGGGGCCGGATGAATCCGCCGGGGCAAGCAGCAGAAAAAAGAAGTGCACGGGCTTGTTGTCCGCCGAGGCGAAGATAACCCCGGGAACGCTTCTGCCGAAACTGAGTTCCAGCTGGGGCAGACCGGCCAGTTTGCCGTGGGGAATGGCGACGCCGTCGCCGATGCCGGTAGAGCCGATCTGTTCCCTTTCGGAGAGGATGGTCAAAATCTCTGTTGCGCTGCCGCAGAGGGGGCAGACCGAGTGCATCAGCCCGGCAAGTTCCTGCAGGGCCTCCTTCTTTGTGGCAGCCTGCATGAAAGGGGCTATTCTGTTCTCGGTGATGGTGTTAATCACGGTGTTGCGCCGGAGGTCAGCTCAGTTTCGGACGTTTACGGAATTTGGAAGAGAGAATGCCGAGCTGTTCCCGGTATTTGGCCACGGTGCGGCGGGCAAGCTGGATGTCCTCTTTCTGGAATATTTCGGAGAGGGCCTTGTCGCTCATCGGTCGGTCCGGATTCTCCGTCTGAATGATGTGGCGGATGCGCTCCTTGATGCTTTCCGATGACAGCGAGTCGCCGCCGTCCTTACGTTCAATGGAGGAGGTGAAGAAATATTTCAGTTCAAAAATGCCCTGGGGGGTGTGCACATACTTGTTGGTGGTGACGCGGCTGATGGTGGATTCATGCATCTCGATGTCTTCCGCCACGTCCCGCAGCACCAGCGGTTTGAGATAGGCCACCCCTTTTTCGAAAAAGTCGTACTGAAATTTCAGGATGCTTTCCACCACCCTGTAGATGGTGCGCTGTCGCTGCTGGATGCTTTTGATGAGCCAGGCGGCTGATTTGAGCTTTTCCTGGATATAGTCTTTGGTGGCGTCCTGCTGGCCCCTTTTCTCCTTGAGGATCTCCTTGTAGTAGCTGCTGATCTTCAGGCGGGGCAGCCCTTCATCATTAAGCATGATGACATATTCGTCGTCAACCTTCTGGATGAAGACATCCGGCAGAATGTATTGCGGCGCTTCATCAGAGTAAACCCGGCCCGGATGGGGGTCGAGGCCGACAATGATTTTCACGGCAGCCAGCACATCGGCAATCGGCTGCCGGGTGGCCTTGCTGATGGCGCCGTAATTCTTGGTTTCCAGAAAATGGAGATGATCCTGGACGATCCTGGCCGGCAGGGAGTTTTCCAGGCCCAGCCTTTTCAGCTGCAGCAGCAGCGATTCCTTGACATTCCGGGCGCCCACGCCCGAGGGATCCATATCCTGGATCAGGGCGATCATGTCCTTTGCCATCTGCGGATCGCAGCCGGCTTCTTCGACGATCTCCTCTTCGCTTACCTTGAGAAAACCGTCGCGGTCCAGGTTGCCCAGGATATAAAAACCGACCTTTCTTTCTTCGTCGGTGACATTGGAGAGATTGAGCTGCCAGCTCAGATGGCTGTGCAGGTCCGGGGTCTGGGTGAGAATGTCAAAACGCGAGGGCTGCTCTTCACCGGGTGATTCGCGGGGCTTATAGGCGCCGCCGCTTTCGTATTCGTTGACATAGTCAGACCAGTCGATTTCCGTGAGCGTCGACGGATTTTCGCCCAGGGTGACCTCGGTGGTCTTTTCCGTGACAACGGGGATTTCGCTTACCGGCGGCGCCTCAATATCCTGGCCCGGCTCGGAGTCGGCAAGGTTTCCGGGAATCTCCTCCTCCAGCAGCGGATTCTGCTCAATCTCGTGCTGAATGGTGTCCACCAGTTCCAGTCGGGAAAGCTGGAGCAGCTTGATGGCCTGCTGCAGCTGGGGGGTCATGACCAGCTGCTGGGCGAGTTTAAGATTTTGTTTTAATTCCAGGAATGACATGGTTCCTTCAGTTCAGCCGTTTATTTTTTTACCTTACTGCTATTATACTAGTATAGTCGGTTATTTGCCATCACATAACAAAATCGTGGCCAAGATACATGCGGCGGGCCTCTTCGCTGTTGACGATCTCTGCCGCCACCCCGCTGGTCAGGGTTTTGCCGTTGTTGACAATATAGGCAAAATCACAGACCGCCAGGGTCTCCCTGACGTTATGGTCGGATATCAGCACGCCAAGGCCCTTTTCTTTCAATTCCCGGATGATGACCTGCAGGTCAGCCACCGACAGGGGGTCAATGCCGGCAAAAGGTTCATCAAGCAGGATAAAGCGCGGATTGGTGGCGAGCGCCCGCATGATTTCCACCCGCCGCCGCTCACCGCCGGACAGTCCATGCCCCTTGTTTTTGGCCAGATAGTCGATTTTCAGCTCCTGCATGAGCTGGCTGATCCGCTGGTCGATCTCCTTTTTCCCCACACCCAGGGGCTCCAGGATGATCCGGACATTTTCCTCCACGCTCAGTTTTTTAAAAATCGACGGTTCCTGGGCCAGGTAGGAAATGCCGTTCAACGCCCTTTTGTGGATGGGCAGCGCGGTGATATCCCTGCCGTCCAGCAGCACCTGGCCGGTATCCGGCCGGACAAAACCGGCGATGGCGTAAAAGGAGGTGGTCTTGCCGGCGCCGTTGGGCCCCAGCATGCCGATCACCCTGCCGCTCTCCACCTGCAGGCAGATGCCGTCCACCACCCGCCTGTTCTTGTATGACTTGACGATATTTCTGGCTTCCAGGATGGCCATCACTGGTTTTCCGGATAGAAAAAGGCCTTTACCCGGCCGCCGTTGTCTTTGTCCGGTTCCACCACCGTGGTGCCGGTATTGAGGTCCAGCATCACCTTTTCGCCGGTCACCAGGTTGTTATCCTGCCATACCTTGGTGTCCCCGGTCAGCAGCACCTTGCGCTGTTCGGCGAAAAATTCCATGTGCTTGCCGGTGGCTACCAGATTTTCCTGGACAATTTTCACATTGCCGTCCGCAAAAAGCTTCTCGATTTTCTGGGGGCCGTCCTGCTTGGCCCCGGCCGCGGCCGGCTGGCTCTGGTGGTAGACCGTCATCTCGTCGGCATGGATGTTGAGCGCCCCCTGCTTGGCGTCCACATTGCCGGAGAAAATGACGGCGCTCTCCTTCTGTTTGGACACCATGCGGTCAGCCTCAACGTGGATGGGCTCATCCGCCTTGGGTCCCTGCTGGGCGAAGGAAGGCAGGTCCGGCAGCAGTGCGCCGGCCAGGATGAGGCCGATGAGCAGGAATTTTCTGAGCATGGTGATCATTGTTTTAAGGTTTGCTTTCCGTCTGCCGCGATTGTGACGCATTGTGGCAGTACCCTGTTTACTCGAATAATACTGGGTGCAAGGAAGAAAGTAAAGAAGGGAAAGAAGAAGGGCTTTAAAATTGCATAAGAAAAAGGATTCGGCGCTTTTTCTTTGCTTCGGCCGCGGCGATCATGTAATAATTGTGCCTTGCCCTGCTCCCCTGGCAGCCTGATGATTGGGCTGACGCCGCGGCAGGCGATCGCCGGGGCGCCAGGACACCGCCTTTTGCCAAACTATTGTGACTTAACCGGAAAATTCAACATTTGCAGAATATTATGGATACAAGTATCGAAAAGGCCAGCATCCTTATTGAATCGCTCCCCTATATCAAGCAGTTTTACAAGAAGACCGTGGTCATTAAATATGGCGGGCATGCCATGGTGGACGAGGAGCTGAAAAAGAATTTCGCCCTTGACATCATTTTGATGAAATACATCGGCATCAATCCGGTGGTGGTGCATGGCGGCGGGCCGCAGATCAACAAGTTCCTGCAGAAGATGAACATCCAGTCTAACTATGTCCAGGGCATGCGGGTCACGGACGGCGAGACCATGGATGTGGTGGAGATGGTGCTGGTGGGCAAGGTGAACAAGGAGATCGTCGGCCTCATCAATTTTCACGGCGGCAAGGCCATCGGGCTCTCCGGCCGCGACGGCGATCTGATCAAGGCCAGGAAGATGCAGGTGATGAAGAGCATGGCGGAAAACGCCCCGCCGGAACTCATTGATCTCGGCCGGGTAGGCGAGGTCACCCAGGTCAATCCCGAGGTGCTCATCACCCTGGACAGTCAGGACTTTATCCCGGTCATTGCCCCGGTGGGGGTGGGCGAGGATGGCGGCTCCTACAACATCAACGCGGATCTGGTGGCCGGCGCGGTGGCCTCCCATCTGCAGGCGGAAAAACTGATCCTGCTCACCGATGTGGAAGGGGTGCTGGACCGGGAGGGCAAACTGATCGCCTCCATGACCAGCCTGGAGGCGGATGAGATGATCGCCTCCGGCGTGGCCAAGGGCGGCATGATTCCCAAGATCAGATGCTGCCAGGAGGCCCTGGCCCAGGGGGTGGGCAAGGCCCATATCGTGGACGGCCGTCTCAAGCACGCCATCCTGCTGGAGATGTTTACCAGGGAAGGGATTGGCACGGAGATCGTGCGCTGAGGATGGCGTCGCGAAAAATCCGATCTATTGCGTTGCAGGTTTTTTTCAGGACCTCGACATACCTCATGTATAGTCTCGCCCCTGGAAAAAACACTGCGCCTTGTATATCGAATTTTTGGCTTAGCCATCGGGTGGTGTCACGACTTTGCTTGTCACAAAAATCACACAATGACCTTAATGCAATCCATCACAGGAAAAGATGATGAACAATATCAAGGAAAAAAGCGACAGTCTGTTCATGAACACCTACGGCCGGTTCCCGGCGGTGATGGTGGAAGGAAAAGGCTGCATATTAAAGGATGACACCGGCAAGGAGTATCTGGATTTTGTGGCGGGCATCGCGGTCTGCAGCCTGGGACACTGCCATCCGGCGGTCACCGCGGCGATTGTCGCCCAGGCCGGCAGGCTGGCCCATGTCTCCAATCTCTATTACACCCTGCCGCAGACGGAGCTTGCCGAACTGCTGGTGGCCAACAGCTTTGCCGACCGGGTATTTCTGGCCAACAGCGGGGCCGAGGTCAATGAGGGGGCTATCAAGCTCGCCAGGAAACACGGCGGGCCGGGTCGCTATGAGATCATTTCCCTGGAGGGCTCGTTCCACGGCCGCACCCTGGCCACGGTGGCCGCCACCGGCCAGGCCAGATTCCATAAGGGCTTTGAGCCGCTGCCCGATGGCTTTGTCCATGCCCCCTTTGGCGACCTGGCGGCCCTGGAGAAGATGATCAGCGCCAAAACCTGCGCCATCCTCTGCGAGCCCCTGCAGGGCGAGGGCGGGGTGCGGCCCTTGCCGCTCGAGTATCTGCAGGGCATCAGAAAACTCTGCGACCGGCACGGGCTGGCGCTGATCTTTGACGAGGTGCAGGTGGGCATGGGCAGAACCGGCCGCCTGTTTGCCTATGAGCATTTCGGCGTCGAACCTGACATCATGACCCTGGCCAAGGCCCTGGGCAACGGCCTGCCCATCGGCGCCCTGCTGGCCCGGCAGGAGGTTGCCGCCTCTTTTACCCCGGGGGATCATGCCTCCACCTTCGGCGGCAATCCGGTGGTCTGCGCCGCGGCGGTAACGGTGATGCAAACCATGCTGGCCGACGGCTTTCTGGACGCCGTGACCCGCCGAGGGGAGTATCTGGCCGGCCGGTTGCAGGGGGTGGCCGAGCAGTTTCCCGGCCTGGCCGCCGGGGTGCGGGGGCTGGGGCTGATCCAGGGCCTGGTGCTGACCCCTCGCGGCGCGGGCCTGGGGGCCGAGATGGTGAAAGGGCTTTTTGCCCGAGGCGTGCTGGCCAATTTCGCCGGCGGCGTGGCCCTGCGTTTCATCCCGCCGCTGGTGGTCAGTGAAAGCCAGATTGATGAGATGGTCAACCGGCTGCAGGATGTTTTCCGCACCCTGTAAAAACGGAAGTTGTAAAAGGAACTCGGGCGGAAAAAAAACTTCCCAAAGAGATACTTTTTTTGTAATGGTTAACGCTTAAGTTCTTTGATGAACAGCTTCTCGTCAACAGTAAACGAGCCAGAGAGCCCACAGAGTTGGCAGAGCGCGCGATGTGCTCTGCCGCCAAGTCTGTGGGCTCTCTGGTTCAGGTATTTTGTGTGAATGATATGGCAAATCATCTTTTGCGGCTTTGGGATTTTGACCGGCAGCAGCTTTACTCCTATATAAACAGGGCCCTGGAGCTGAAAAGGGAAGCCCGCCAGGGCGTTCGCCACCACCAGCTGGCCGGCAAGGTCATCGGCATGATCTTTGAAAAGCCGTCGACCAGGACCCGGGTCTCCTTTGAGTCCGCCATGTACGGGCTGGGCGGGCAGGTCATCTATCTCTCCGGCCGTGACACCCAGCTGGCCCGCAATGAGCCGCTCAAGGACATGGCCCGGGTGATGTCCCGCTATGTCCACGCCATGGTGGTGCGCACCTTCGGCCAGGAGGTGGTCGAAGAGCTCGGCCGCTACTCCAGCGTGCCGGTGATCAATGCCCTGACCGATCTCTTCCATCCCTGTCAGGTGTTAAGCGACATCATGACCGTGGAGGAGGTGAAGGGCGACATCGGCAGGCTGAAAATCGCCTGGGTGGGGGACGGCAACAATATGGCCAACACCTGGATCCAGGCCGCCTGCCGCCTGGGTTTTGAGCTGCGGCTGGCCTGCCCCGAGGGCTATGACCCCCAGGGGGAGATCATGGCTGCCGCGGTGCAGGAGGCGCAAAAACCGATTACCCTTTTCCGCGACCCTTATGAGGCGGTGCGGGGGGCGGATGTGATCAACTGTGACGTCTGGGCCAGCATGGGCCAGGAGCATGAACAGGTGGAAAGGGTGGCGCAGTTCCAGCCTTACCAGGTCAACAGCGCCCTGCTTGCCGCGGCCGGGCCGGGTGCTGCGGTGCTGCACTGTCTGCCCGCCCACCGGGGCGAGGAGATCACCGATGAGGTGCTGGAGGGGCCGCAGTGCTGCGCCTTTGACGAGGCTGAAAACAAGATGCATATTCACAAGGCTATTTTGGAAAAACATATATTGGCAGAGGGTTAAAGGAGTTTTGCATGGCAGGGGATGTGAAGAAAATAGTGCTGGCCTATTCCGGCGGTCTCGACACCTCGGTGATCCTGAAATGGCTGCAGGAGGAGTATCAGTGCCCGGTGGTGGCCTATGCCGCGGATATCGGCCAGGACGAGGACTGGGACAAGGTGCGCCAGAAAGGCTTGGCCACCGGGGCCGAGAAGGTCATAATCTCTGATCTCCGGGAGGAGTTCGTTAGGGACTATGTCTTTGCCGCCTACCGGGCCAATGCCATCTATGAGGGTTCCTATCTGCTGGGCACCTCGCTGGCCCGGCCGGTGATCGCCAGGGAGCAGGTGCGCATCGCCAAGGAAGAGCAGGCGGATGCGGTGAGCCATGGCGCCACCGGCAAGGGCAATGACCAGGTCCGTTTTGAAATGGCCTATCTTGCCCTGAGCCCACGGCTGACCATTATCGCGCCCTGGCGGATCTGGAAGCTCAACTCCCGCACCAAGCTGATCGCCTATGCGGAAAAACACGGCATTCCCATCCCGGTGACCAAGGAGAAGCCTTACAGCTCTGATGAAAACCTGCTGCATATCAGTTTTGAGGGAGGTATCCTGGAAGACCCGTGGCATGAGCCGGAGGAGTCGATGTTCAAGATGACCCGCTCGCCGGAGCAGGCGCCGGACAGGCCGACCTATATCGAGCTGAGTTTTGCCCAGGGCAATGCGGTGGCCATTGACGGCGAGCAGTTGTCGCCTGCCGCCATGCTGGGCAGGCTCAATGAGCTGGGCGGGGTGAACGGCATCGGCCGCCTGGACCTGGTGGAAAACCGTTTTGTCGGCATGAAATCCCGCGGCGTCTATGAAACCCCCGGCGGCACCATTTTGCGCATCGCCCACCGGGATCTGGAGACCATCACCCTGGACCGGGAGGTGATGAAGATCCGCGACAGCCTGGTGCCCCGCTATTCCGAGCTCATTTATAACGGCTTCTGGTTCTCACCGGAGATGCGGTTGCTGCAGAAGACCATGGACACGGCCCAGGAAACGGTGAGCGGCGTGGTGCGGCTGAAACTCTACAAGGGCAACTGCACCCCGGTGGGCCGCAAGTCGGACCAGTCGCTCTACCAGGCAAGCTTCGCCACCTTTGAGGAGGACGAGGTCTACACCCAGGCGGATGCCGGCGGCTTCATCAAGCTCAATGCCCTGCGCATGACCATGCAGGCGTTGAAAAAGTCCGACTAGTCTGACTGGTCCGACTGGTCGGGCTGGTCCGACTGGCCGGGCTGGTCCAACTGGTCCGGTTGGGCAGATGAATTTGACAAAAGAAAATTACCGGGGTAGGAGCGGGCCTTGCCCGCGACCCTTTGCTGTTGTGGAAGTAATTATCGCGGGCAAGGTCCGCTCCTACGGCACAGAGACTGAAAGAATTGACCAGCCCGACCAGCCCGACCAGTGAGACCAGTAGGACCAATAAGACTAGTAAGACCAGTCGGACCAGTAAGACTAATAAGACAAACTATGAACAACGAAATGAAACTGTGGGGCGGGCGTTTTACCGAGAAGACTGCCGCATCGGTGGAGGCCTTCACCGCCTCCATCCATTATGACTGCAGGCTCTTCCGGCAGGATATCGCCGGCAGCCGCGCCCATGCGAAAATGCTGGTCAGGCAGGGGCTGATCACAGCCGAGGAAGGGGCACGGATCGACCGGGGGCTGGCCGAGATCGAGCAGGAGATCGAGCAGGGCGTCTTTGTCTTCAAACCCGAGCTGGAAGATATTCACATGAATATCGAAAAGGCCCTGGTGGACAAAATCGGCCCGGCCGGGGCCAGGCTGCACACCGCCCGCAGCAGAAATGACCAGATTAATCTTGACCTGCGCCTCTATCTCCGGGAGGAGACCGCACGGCTGGTGGAGCTGCTGGCCGGCGTGCGGGGGTCTTTTGTCAAGCTGGCCAGGCGCTACCTCGGCGCGGTGATGCCCGGTTACACCCATCTGCAGCGGGCCCAGCCGGTGCTCATCTCGCACCATATGCTGGCCTATTATGAGATGTTCGGCCGCGACCAGGAGCGCCTGCGCGACTGCGCAAAACGCATCAACGTGCTGCCGCTGGGCGCCGCGGCCCTGGCCGGCACCGGCCTGCCCATCGACCGGGAGTTCGTCGCCGCTGAGCTTGGCTTTCCGGCGGTTTCCGCCAACAGCATGGACACGGTGGGGGACCGCGATTTCGCCGTGGAGTTTGTCAGCGCCTGCGTCCTGATCCAGCTCCACCTGAGCCGCCTGTCCGAGGAACTGGTGCTCTGGTCCAGCAGTGAATTCGGCTTTGTCGAGCTGGCTGACAGCTTCTGCACCGGCAGCAGCATCATGCCCCAGAAGAAAAACCCCGACATCCCGGAGCTGATCCGCGGCAAAAGCGGGCGGGTGGTGGGCAACCTGGTGGCGCTGCTCACCCTGCTGAAAGGTCTGCCGCTCACCTATAACCGCGACCTGCAGGAAGACAAGGAGCCGGTCTTTGACACCCTGGATACCGTCAGCCGGGGCCTGGCGATCAGCGCCGAACTGCTGGCCAATATGAAGTTCAATACGGCCCGCCTGGAGGACGCCACCCAGACCGGCTATATGACGGCAACCGATCTGGCCGATTATCTGGTGATGAAGAACGTGCCCTTCCGCCAGGCCCATGCCATTGTCGGCCAGATCGTGGCTTTTTGTGTGAAAAAGAAAAAGGAGCTGATCGAGCTGGGCCTGGATGAACTGCGGCAGTTCTCCGCGGCCATTGACGCGGATGTTTTCGCCGTGCTGACCGTCAAAGGCTCGGTTGACAGCCGGCGCTCCACCGGCGGCACCTCCATCGTCCGCGTGAAGGAGGCGCTGGAGCAGGCGGAAAGGGAACTGGGGATGTAAGTGATGAACCGATACGGCTTTGCCATAGCGCTCTGTTGTCTGCTGCTTGTTGCCGGCTGCGGCCGAAAGACCCTGCCCATTCCTCCCCAGGCCGCCATTCCGGTGCCGATTACCGATCTGGGCCGCACCCTGGATGACCAGGGTGTCACCCTGAGCTGGACCTATCCCGCCTTTGCCGTATCAGGTGAGAAAATAGACAATATCAGGACATTTACCCTGTATAAAAGCGAGGCGGCGGCAGAGGATTTCTGCGCGGATTGCCCGGTGCGCTATGACCTGGCGGTCAGCCTGAGCGCCACCGGCGTCAAGCCCGGCGCCAGGATGACCTACACGGATACCGACCTGAAAAAAGATTACCACTATACCTATAAGGTGGTGTCAGGTTCGGGCTGGAACATTGTCAGCGACGAGTCAAACAAGGTGTCTTTCCGCTGGCAGACCCCGCTGCCGCCGCCCGTCGGGCTGACCCTGCAGGTGGCCAACCAGCGCCTGATCCTGGGCTGGCAGCCGGTGACCGCCCTCTATGACGGCAGCCCGGTCAGCGAACCGGTGCGCTATCAGGTCTATCGCAGCAGCAGGGGCCGGGAATTTGACAAAATCGGCGAGCCGCTTGCCGGCCTCTCCTATGTTGACCAGGGGCTGACCAACGGCAAGAGGTATTTTTACCGGGTGCGGGCGGTGCGCACCCTTGACGACACCGAGCTGCCCGGCGCGGCCAGCGAGGTGATCGCCGGCATGGCGCGGGATGTGGTGGCGCCGGTGCCGCCGGAGAAATTCACCGTCGTGGCCGTGGCCGACGGCGTGAAAATTCTCTGGGAAAACATCGCCCAGCCGGGGGTCACGGGTTTCCGCATCTACCGCAGAGAGGCAGGCCGCAAGGAAATGGCGCTGGTGGGCGAGGCGGACAGGGCGTCCTTTTCCTTCACCGACCGGCATCTGCCGCAGAGCAAGGCGACCCTGTACTATGCCGTGACCGCCATTGATGATGCGGTGCCGCCCAATGAGAGTGCTTTGTCCCAGGAAGTGGAATTTGCGCGCTGATACCTGCCGGCAGAGCCGCCAACTGATCAAATTTCAATTTTTTGTGAAGAAATGAACCATTTTCATTATAAGCAAGATGTCCTTTACTGTGAGGAGGTGCCGGTTGCCGATATTGCCGAGGCGGTGGGCACGCCGTTCTACCTCTACAGCACCGCCACCCTGACCCGCCATTTCCTGGCCTTTGACGGCGCCTTCACCCTGCCGCACATCACCTGTTTCGCCACCAAGGCCTGTTCCAACATCGCCCTGCTGAGTCTCTTCGGCAGGCTGGGTGGCGGGGCTGATATCGTTTCCGGCGGCGAGCTGTTCCGGGCGCTGAAGGCCGGCATTGACCCGCGAAAAATCGTCTACTCCGGGGTGGGCAAAAGCGAAGAGGAGATGCGTTTTGCCCTGGAGTCGCAGATCCTGATGCTCAATGTGGAGTCCCACCAGGAACTGGAGACCCTGCAGCAGGTCGCCGAAGCCATGGGCGTCACCGCGCCGGTCTCCTTCCGGGTCAACCCGGATGTGGACCCGAAGACCCATGCCTATATCTCCACCGGGCTGGCCAAAAACAAGTTCGGCATCCCCATCCAGGAGGCGCTGGATTCCTATCTGGCCGCCCGCCAGATGAAAAATATCGCGATTGTCGGGGTGAGCTGCCATATCGGCTCGCAGCTCACCGATGTCTCCCCCTTTGTCGAATCCCTGCAGAAGGTGAAGCTGTTTGTCGAGCGGCTCCGGCAGGCGGGTATTGCCATCTCCCATGTCGATCTGGGCGGCGGCGTCGGCATCCGTTACAGCGATGAGGAGCCGCCTCTACCGGCGGCCTATGCCGCGGCCCTGGAGCGGGAGATGCAGGGCCTTGACTGTAATCTGATCCTGGAACCGGGCCGGGTTATCGTGGGCAATGCCGGCATCCTGGTGACCAGGGTGCTGTATACCAAGCAGGGCGGCAAGAAATTCGTGATAGTCGACGCCGGCATGAACGATCTGGCCCGGCCCAGCCTGTATGACGCCCATCATGCCATCCGGCCGGTGGTCCGCCGCACTGCCGAGGAGGAGGTGGCTGACGTGGTCGGTCCCATCTGCGAGAGCGGGGATTTTCTCTCCCGGGGCAAGAAGGTGCCGGTGTGCCGGCGGGGGGACCTGCTGGCGGTGATGAGTGCCGGGGCCTATGGCTTCAGCATGTCGTCCAATTATAATTCCCGGCCCCGGGTGGCCGAGGTGCTGGTGGACGGGGGGGCCTTCCATGTGATCCGGCAGCGGGAGACCTATGAAAGCCTGATTGCCGGCGAGGTGATCCCTTAAAAAAAACGTGGCTGGCTGATTTTCTGTAACATGCTGAAATAAAAAAGATATGCCTGGAGGCAAGGCCGTGCGGCCGGGAAAACAGCATGCAGCGGTCAGAAAGAAGATGTAAAGAGAAAAAAATCAGTTATGGTGATTTCTGGAGAGGCCCGCGGCTTCCCCGGAAGGTGACCTTGCCGGAACCTGAAAGAAGATTATGAATTTTCCAGTTGCATTTACCAAGATGAGCGGCACGGGCAATGATTTCATCATCATTGACCATCGCCAGCCTTTGCTGGCCAAAGAGGAAATGAGCGGTTTTGCCAGGGCGGTCTGCCGGCGCAAATTTTCAGTGGGCGCCGATGGTCTGATCCTCCTTGAAAATTGCCAGCAGGCCGATTTCTGCTGGCATTTTTACAATGCGGACGGCAGCGAGGCCGAGATGTGCGGCAATGGCGCCCGCTGCGCGGCCCGTTTCGCCCACAGCAAGGGCATTGCCCCGGCGCACATGAGCTTTCTGACCCTGGCCGGCATTGTCCGGGCCGAGATCAGGGGCACTCGGGTCAAGCTGGCCATGACGCCGCCGGCGGGGCTGGCCTTGAACCGTGAGGTGATGCTGGACGGGGTGGCCCGCCAGGTGCATTTTCTCAATACCGGGGTGCCCCATGCCGTCTGTTTTGTCAACGCCAATCACGGCACGCCGGTCAAGACCTGGGGCGCCTCCATCCGTTTTCACGAGCTTTTTCAACCTGCCGGCGCCAATGCCAATTTCGTCGAGGTGCTGGGGCCGGATGCCCTGCATGTCCGCACCTATGAAAGGGGCGTGGAGGATGAGACCATGGCCTGCGGCACCGGCGCGGTGGCCTCGGCCATCATCGGCGGGATGCTCGGGCTGGTCGCGGCGCCGGTGAAGGTGACCACTTCCGGCGGCGAGGTGCTGACCATCCACTTCACCCTGGAGGACGCAGGCAAAATTGCAAAAGTTTTTCTGGAGGGTCCGGCCCATTTTATCTATGAAGGCCAGTTAAGCGCCGAGGCCATGCTGTAAGTCCGGACAAAATGTATATTTGACTGCCGGGAAATCTCGGTCAGCGCATGGCAAGGAAAGCCGTTGCGGACATAACGACCTGCGGAAAGCCGGGGGCGGCGGTCCGTTGCGAGGCCCGGAGTCAGCCTGCCATGGGCTTTCTGCACTGCCAGAGGCCGGTATTGCCTGGTGTCGGCAAATTATAAGATGATTTAAATCAGAGGAGGAAAATATGACGCCGTTTCGTGGAGCCTTTGTGGCCATAGTGACACCGTTTATTGATGGGCAGCTTGATGAACAGGGCTTAAAGGATCTTATTGAGTTTCAGATTGCCAACGGCACCCACGGCATCGTTCCGTGCGGCACCACCGGGGAGTCAGCCACCCTGAGCCATGCGGAGCATCACCGGGTGGTGGAGCTGACCATCAAGACCGTGGGCGGCCGGGTGCCGGTGCTGGCCGGCACCGGTTCCAACTCCACCACGGAAACCATCGAGCTGACCAGGCATGCCAGGGAGGCCGGGGCCGACGGGGCGCTGGTCATTACCCCCTATTACAACAAGCCCTCTCAGGAAGGCCTGTACCAGCATTTCAAGACTGTGGCCGAGGCGGTGGATCTGCCCCTGATTCTTTACAACGTCCCCTCCCGCACCGCGGTGGACATGGCTGCCGTCACCGTGGCCCGCTGCGCCGAGGTGGACAACATTGTCGGCATCAAGGAGGCCACCGGCGACATGAACCGGGCCTGTGATGTCATGCGGCGCTGCCCCAAGGATTTCGCCGTATTGTCCGGTGATGATTTTACCGCCCTGTCCCTGGTGCTGCTCGGCGGCACCGGCGTGATTTCCGTCACCTCCAATGTCAATCCCAAAGGCATGGCCGACCTGATGAACGCCGGCCTGGCCGGTGACGTGGCCAGGGCCCGGGAGATTCAGTACCGGCTCTTCCCGCTCATGGGCGCCATGTTCTATGATACCAACCCGGTGCCGGCCAAGAAGGCGCTGGAGCTGATGGGCAGGATTAAATCCGGCGCCCCGCGCCAGCCCCTGTGGCAGATGGCTGAAGAACCCATGAACCGCATGAAGGCGGTGCTCAAAGAGCAGAACATGTTATAATCGCTGTTTTTTTGTTTTTGCCAAATGGAGAAAGAGATATGACAAGAGTCATTGTGGCCGGGGCTGCCGGCCGGATGGGAAAGCGGATTGGCTACATGGTGACCCAGAATCCCGCGTTGCAGCTGGTCGGCGGATTTGAGCAGGCGGGCAGCCCGGCGGTGGGCAGGGATATCGGCGAGGTGGGCGGCTATGGCCCGGTGGGCGCTTTGGTTGCGCCTGACCTGCCGGGGGTGATCGATACGTGCGACGTGATCATTGACTTCACCTTCCATGCCGCCACCATGGGCTTTGCCAGGGTCGCGGCCCAGCACAAAAAAGCCATGGTCATCGGCACCACCGGGTTGAGCCCCGAGAATCTGGCGGAACTCAGAGAGCTGGCCCGCGATATTCCCATTGTCCAGGCGCCCAATATGGCGGTGGGGGTCAATGTGCTGTTTAAAATTACCCAGAAGGTGGCTGCCATCCTGGGCAATGATTATGACATCGAAATTGTCGAGGCCCACCACCGCATGAAAAAAGACGCGCCCAGCGGCACGGCCCTGAAGCTTGGCGAGATGGCGGCCCTCGGCGTGGGCCGTGATCTGCAGAAGGTGGGCGTTTTTGAGCGCAACGGCATCATCGGCGAGCGGACCAAGGAAGAAATCGGCATCCAGACCATCCGCGGCGGCGATATCGTCGGCGAGCACACGGTCTATTTCGCCGGACCGGGGGAGCGCATTGAGCTGACCCACCGAGCTCACAGCCGGGACAATTTTGCCAGGGGCGCGGCCGTGGCCGCCGCCTGGATCGCTGATAAAACCAACGGCATGTACAGCATGTTCGACGTGCTGGGGCTGGCCGATCTTTAACAGGGCCATTTTTCATCGATGAAGATTGTCATGATGCTGCCCGGGGCGGTGATCGCCACCGGCACCCTGATCAACCCGGTGTGCTCCTGACAGCTGCGGGCGGGATCGGCATGGCACTGGCCTATATCGGACTCGGCTCCAACCTCGGCGACGGCCGGGCCAATCTGCTGGCTGCCTGGCAGCGGCTGCAGGAAGAGATGGGGTGCGCGCTGGCCCTTTCCCCGCCCTTTCTGACTGAGCCGGTGGGCATGGCAAGCGAGCAGTTGTTCACCAATGCCGTGGGGCTGCTGGCCACCTCGCTTGCCCCCCTGGATCTGCTGGCCAAGATGTTGGAGATTGAGGCCGAGCTGGGGCGGGACCGGCAAAAGGGCAGGGACCGGACCATTGATCTTGATCTGCTCTATTATGATGACCTGGTGCTCAACACCGCCACGCTCACCCTGCCCCACCCGGACATTGCCGACCGCGGTTTTGTGCTTGCCCCCCTGGCTGCGGTGGCGCCAATGCATGTTCATCCCGTCCTGCGCCTGACCGCCATTGCCATGCTGCAGAGGCTTGCCCGGCAAACCGGGGTGCGGCAGATCACCTGGGAGATAACATGAGCCCGTTGCGCATTCTTATTCTGGCAGCACTGTGCTATATCCTCTACCGGCTGCTTTTTGCCGGCAGGAAGAAGGCGAAGAAGGCGCCCCCGGCTGCCGACCAGTCCGCCGCCATCCAGGACGTGCTGGTGGAGGATCCGGTCTGTCATACCTACGTGCCGCAGAAGCAGGCGATCCGCGCTGCCAGAGACGGCAAGATTTATTATTTCTGCAGTGAAAAGTGCTGCCAAACCTTTTTAGGGGCCGTTAAGAAATAAACATTCCTTTGACGGCTATTTCGTTACGGCCCTTTATGCCGTTTACAACATGTCGATGTAACAGTTATTTTTGAACAATGGCTTAGCAGGTAAAGGAGAGAAACAATGAAGTTTTTTATTGATACAGCCAATATTGAAGAAATCAGAAAAGGCGTGGAAATGGGCATGGTTGACGGGGTGACCACCAATCCCTCGCTTATTGCCAGGGAAAACAAACCCTTTGAAACGATCCTGAAAGAGATCTGCGCCGTTGTCGACGGCCCGATCAGCGCCGAGGTGGTCAGCCTCGATGCCAAGGGCATGCTGGAAGAGGGCCGGCAGCTTGCCTCCCTGCACAAGAATATTGTCATCAAGGTGCCGATGATCACCGAAGGCCTCAAGGCGGTCAAGCAGTTCGCCGCCGAAGGGATCAAGACCAACGTCACCCTGGTCTTTTCCGCCACCCAGGCCCTGCTGGCCGCCAAGGCCGGCGCCACTTTTGTCAGCCCCTTTGTCGGCAGGCTGGATGACATCTCGCTGACCGGCATGGATCTGGTCAGCGACATCATGACCATTTATGACAACTACGGTTACCAGACCGAGGTGATCGTGGCCAGCGTCCGCAACCCGGTGCATGTGCTGGACGCGGCCCTGATCGGCGCGGATATCGCCACCATCCCCTTTAATGTCATTGCCCAGCTGGCCAGGCATCCCCTGACCGATAGCGGCATGGAAAAATTTCTGGCGGACTGGGAAAAAAGAAAAAAGTAAGCTGACGGGAAATTTTTTTCAAACTATAATAATTCCATGTCTGCTTTATTACGATCATGGATTATTATGACGTTGCTGTGGGCGTTGCTGCCTTCGCTTTCATCCGCCACCATGTATACCTTTGTGGATGAAAACGGGGTGATCCATTTTTCCAATGTGCCCAATGACCGCCGCTACGTCAAGGTGGAGACCAAGTCGCGCAGCCAGCTGCGGGCTCCGACGCCACGTTATATCAACCCGCGGGAATATGAGCATTATATCAGATCGGTCGGCAGCCGCTACCAGATCGATCCGCTGCTCATCCAGGCGGTGATCAAGGCCGAGTCGAATTTTGATGCCCTGGCCGTATCCTGCAAGGGGGCTCAGGGCCTGATGCAGCTCATGCCCGGCACGGCCAGGGACATGCGGGTAGGCGACCCCTTTGATCCCATGGAGAATATTAACGGCGGCACCCGCTATCTGCGGAAAATGCTCAACATCTTTGATGATGATCTGCATCTTGCTCTGGCGGCGTATAATGCCGGCCCTGAAGTGGTGAAAAGCATCGGCCGCATTCCGGATTTTCCGGAAACCATTGAATATGTCGAAAGAGTTCTGCGCCATTACCGGCGCTATCAGGTCGCTTCCTCCGACAAGGGGGGATGAGGCGCTGCAAAAGGTGTTGATACATTGAGTCAGTTCACCCATGTCCCTAATATTCTGACGGGCTACCGCTTTGTTGCGGCCCCGTTGCTGCTCTTCTGTCTTTACCCCGGCGCCGAGACCTGGGTCAGCCTGCTGGGTTTTGCCCTCTATCTGTCCGCCGCCCTGACCGATCTGGCGGACGGCTATATCGCCAGAAAGTACAAGGTCGAATCGGTGCTGGGCAAGCTGATGGACCCGCTGGCCGACAAGGTGCTGGTGGCCTCGGCCTTGGTCATGCTGATCCCTCTGGACCGGATGCCCGCCTGGGTGGCCTTTCTCATCCTCTCCAGGGAACTGGTGGTCACCGGCCTGCGGGGCGTCGCCGCCTCCTCAGGGCTGGTCATTGCCGCCAGCCGGCTGGGGAAATGGAAAAGCGTGGTCCAACTCACTGCCCTGGGCACCCTGATGTTCCCGCTGGGCGTGCTGCCCATTCCCTACCTGCACCAGATTGGTCTGGTGATCCTCTACGTTGCCCTCTTTCTGACCATCTGGTCCGGCATCGACTACTTCTACCGCTTCCAGAAGGTGTATCTCAATCCCTGAGCAGTCCGCCGGTGCCAGGGTCCCTCACGGGGGGGGCCCCTGCAATACCATCTCCGGGACTGGAAAGGAAACATGAAAGACTTTCGGCCCTGACGCAGTCCGGTGCTGGCTGACCGCCTGCCCTCGTTTTCGCTTCACATCAATGCCTTACCCGCAGCGCCGCCCCGCTTCTATCCGCTTTCCCGATATCTCTGTCTCATTGAATTAAAATTTCCAATTTGACTTATAGGTAAATCTCTATATCTTGGAAGCTTGATAGCGATATTTATTACTGAAAGATAAGATGCAGAATACAGTAAGGGGCACGATCAACAGGAAGCCTGACGGCTTGGAGGGAACAGAAACATGGCGGATTTTGAAGTGAAGGCGTACCCGGAGATGTGGCAGGAACTGGGCATGGATGTGGCACGATTTGACAAGGCCCGGCAGATGCTGGGCAGCGCCTATGCCTCCATCTATCTTTCCCAGAGCAACCGGCCCGGCCGCATGGCTTATTTTGACAACATGGTGGCCGAGATCCATGGCGGCCGGGTGCAGGAGCTGGTGGCGGCCAAAAAGGAGGGGCGGCCGGTGGTCGGCACCTTCTGCGTGTATATCCCGGAGGAGGTGGTGGTGGCGGCCGGCGGCATCTGCGTGGGTCTCTGCGGCGGCTCCCAGGGCTCCATCCCGGACGCGGAAAAGGTGCTGCCCCGCAATATCTGCCCCATGGTGAAATCAGCCTATGGCTTCAAGGCCGGCAGGATCTGTCCCTACTTTCAGGCCGTTGATTTCGTCTATGGCGAGACCACCTGTGACGCCAAGAAAAAGACCTGGGAGATCCTGGACAGGCTGGTGCCCACCTATGTCATGGAGATCCCGCAGATGAAAAACAAGCGGGACAGGGCCCTGTGGCTGGCGGAGGTCAAGGAGTTCAAGGGCAAGGTTGAAGTGGTCTCCGGCAAAAAGATAACCGCCGATGACCTGGCCCGCGCCATCAAGGTCATCAACAACAAACGCCGGGCCCTGCAGCGGTTGACCCGCCTGCGGGCCGGCAACCCGGCGCCCATCAGCGGCAAGGACGCCCTGCTCATCGAGCAGATCGCCTTTTACGATGAGCCGGTGCGCTTTGCCGAAAAACTCAATGAGCTGTGCGACGAGCTGGAGGAGAGGGTCAAAAAAGGCGAGGGAGTCATGCCGGCGGATATACCCCGGGTGATGGTGGCCGGCGTGCCCATGGCCCTGCCCAACTGGAAGGTGCACAACCTGGTGGAGACCGCCGAAGCGGTGATCGTGGGGGAGGAGAGCTGTATCGGCACCCGTTATTTCAAGGATCTCATTGACGAGGAAGTGACGGACATGGACGCTATGCTCGAGGCCCTGACCGACCGCTACATGCAGATCGACTGCTCCTGCTTTACCCCCAACGATGAGCGCATCGAGCAGGTGATCAAGGAGTACCGGGCAAGCACTGCCCAGGGCATCCTTCATTATTCCCTGCAGTTCTGCCACACCTATAATATCGAGGAAATCAGGATCAAGGAGGCCTGCCAGCGGGAAGGCATCCCCTATCTCGCCATTGAGTCCGATTATTCCCCCGAGGATGTGGGGCAGCTGCAGACCAGGATCGAGGCGTTCCTGGAGCAGATCAGGGGCTGATGATGTTTGTCGGCGTGGATCTGGGCTCCCGCACCGTAAAAATTGCCGCCCTGCATGATGGCCTGCTGATCAATCATCAGATCAGGGAGAGCGGTTTCGACCCGCACCGGCAGTCCCTGGAAATGCTGGCCGGTCTTGAGCCGGTCCGGGTGGTGGCCACCGGTTATGGCCGCCACCTGGCCCACAGGCATTTTGCCCATGAGGTGATCACCGAGATCAAGGCCCACGCCCTGGGGGCCAGGTATTATTTCCCGGAGTGCCGCACCATTGTCGATATCGGCGGCCAGGATTCCAAGGTGATCGCCCTCGATGAGGCGGGCCGGGTCAGCAATTTTCAGATGAATGACAAGTGCGCCGCCGGCACCGGCCGCTTTCTGGAAATCATGGCCGCCACTCTGGGCTTCACCCTGGACGAGTTCGGCCCGGCGGCCCTGGAGTCAGAGCAGGAGGCGGCCATCAACTCCATGTGCACGGTGTTTGCCGAGTCCGAGGTGATTTCCATGAAGAACCGGGGCATCCCGGCCAGGGACATTGCCATGGGCGTGCATCTCTCGGTGGTGAACCGGCTGCTCGCCATGCTGAACCGGGTGGGCTATGGCGACTGCCTGGTCTTTTCCGGCGGGGTAGCCCGCAACCCCTGCATCGTCAAACTGCTGCAGGCGAGGCTCGACGGGGTCAGGGTGCTCTCGCCCGAGCTGCCGGATATCGTCGGCGCGCTGGGGGCGGCCATCCAGGCAGGTCTGGCATGACCGGTCTGCTGCGGCAACTGTTTATTTCCTGCCGGGCCTATCTCTGTGTCCGCACCCTGCTCGGCCTGCTCTTTCTCTATGCGGGTATCATGAAGCTCGGCGACCTGCAGAATTTTGCCACGGTGATCGACGGCTTCGGCCTGCTGCCGGAAAGCTGGGTCGGGCCTGCGGCCGTCATGCTGCCGGCCCTGGAGCTGCTGGCCGCATTGGGGCTGCTGGCGGACATGCGGGGCGCGCTGGGGGCGGTGATGATTATGCTGCTGCTCTTTGTCGCCGTGCTCTCTTACGGCATCCTGCTCGGGCTGGACATTGACTGCGGCTGTTTCGGCCCGGAAGACCCGGAGGCCCAGGCCTATGGCACCCTGCGCAGTTCGCTGGCCCGGGATATGGCTATGATGATGGCCGCAGCCTATCTCTATTGGTGGCGTCACACCCAGTTAACGAAGCAGTCCCGTCAGGGGCTGTTTATCAGAAAAAAATGAAAGATGAGGAGAAAGAAATGAGAAAGTGTAGAGTTTTCCTTGCGCTGGCGCTGGCCGTCATGCTGATGGCCTTTTCAGCAGAGGCCTTTGCCTTTGGCAAGAACAAATTCGAGCAGGAGGTTGAGACGGAAACCGGGGCGGTCAAGCTGGTCCGCGAGGTGCAGCGGGGCGGCTATGATATCATCTCCACCGGGGAACTGAAGGAGATGATCGACAGCGGCAAGGACCTGGTCATTGTTGATACCATGCCCTATGAAGACAGTTATAAAAAGGAGCACGTGCCCGGCGCCAAACAGTTCCTTTTCCCCATCCCGGACATGAAGGAATGGGACACCAGGGAGACGGACGGCAAGACCCAGGCTGATTATGAGGCGCTGCTCGGCCCGGATAAAGACAAGACCATCGTGGTCTACTGCGGCTTTGTCAAGTGCACCCGCAGCCACAACGGGGCCGAGTGGGCCGGCAAGCTCGGCTACAGGAATGTGCTGCGCTATCCCGGCGGCATCTTTGCCTGGAAAGGCGCCGGATACCCGGTGGAAAGCGGCAAATAATGGTGCTGTAGGGGCAACCCTTGTGGTTGCCCATGACCGCGATAAAAGACTGATCCGGAATTACAAATAATTTGTTTGCAGACCGCCTCTGCCGCGGGCATCATCCGCGGCAGGGGCCTATCCACTGAAAGAGAGGAGCCATGGAATTATCTCTTTACCGAACACCTCTTTTTGAGAAACAACTTAGAGCCCTGGAAAAGACCGATAAGAAAGGGGCCCTGGCCGCGGAGCGCGCCGCCGAGATCATCGGCCAGCTCGCCGTGGATGGCTGGCAGTGCGTGGCCATGAAGAACAAACGCACCAGACGCGGGGAGCTGCGGGTCAGAAAATGCCTGAAATACGATCTGGGCAGCGGCTACCGGCTGATCAGCCTGCGAAGGGACAGCGAGCTTTTCCTGCTCTATGTGGGCAGCCATGACGAGTGCGACCGCTGGCTCAACAACAAGCGGGGCAGCAAGCTGCAGGTGGAGCCCGAGAGTTTCATCTTTATCGCGGGAAACGGGGATGCCCCGGCTGACCAGCCGGGTGATCCCGTAATGGAGGAGCCGGCTGACGAGTATGAGGAGCAGCTGACCGCCCGGTTAAGCGATGCCCTGCTGCGCCATGTTTTCCGGGGTATCTGCCAGAGATGAAATAGCCTGGGCAGCAGTTTGCTGCCCGCCATGTTTTTCCTTCGTTGTTCACCGTCTTTGGCGGTGAGGTAGGATTTTTCCGCCCACAGATTTTCTCAACCCCCCCCCCGGCAAAAATACTTGAAAATTAACAGGAAGTAGGATATTTAGGCTCATGGCCTTCATTTCCCTGCCACGACTGAGAGAGATTTGCCGGAGTGGTGAAACTGGTAGACGCACGGGACTCAAAATCCCGCGACCGCAAGGTCATGTCGGTTCGACCCCGACCTCCGGCACCATCGAAAATCATGGCTAAGACCTCATCGTTACAGGGGTCTTA
>QZKJ01000006.1 GCA_003605035.1 Desulfurivibrio sp. | reverse complement strand
TTTCCAGCTCCTTTTTTTCCTGCCCTTTCTGCTGGGGGCGCTGCCCATCGGGCTTGCCTTCATGCAGGCCACCGAACGGGTCGGCAGCCTCTACTCTGCCAATCTCGTCGGTTCCGGCCTCGGCGGCCTCGTCGCGCTGGGCCTCATGTTTTTTGTTGCACCGGGCCGGCTGGCCGCGCTCTGCGCCCTTTTCCCCCTGGCCGCGTCGCTTCTGCTCTTTCCCGGGAAAAGGGGCCCGGCCCGGGCTCTAGTGCTTAGCGCCCTGGCCGCCGGGTTATTGATCCTCGCCGTTCTCCTCAAGCCGGTCCCTGTTGTCTTGTCCCAGTACAAGGACCTGAGCCGGGCTCTCTATCCGGCCGGAGCGCGGCTGGTCGGCCGCCAGCCCAGCCCCCGCGGCCTGGTCCAGGCCGTGGCCTCGCCGGTGCTGCGCTACGCGCCGGGCCTCAGCCTGACCTACAGGGGCGAAATCCCGCCGGCCGAGGCGCTGTTTTCCAACGGCGACTTTTTCGGCGCGGTGCGCACCAGGGACCGGGAGGCGGTGGCCGCCCTTTTTGACCATTCTCTCATGGCACTGCCCTACGCGGTCGCGGACCGCAAAAACGTGCTGGTCCTCCATGCCGCCACCGGCGACGAAGTCCTCCTCGCTCTGGCCCGGGGAGCGGCAGAGGTCACGGCGGTGGAGCCCCACCGGCAGGCGGTGGGGCTTTTCCAGGGACTTTACGGATCATACTATGAAGAGCTGAACGCCCGCGGCCGGGTGAGCTGGCTTTTCCTGGAGCCGCGCACCATGCTCGCCGCCGCCTCCCGCTATGACCTGATCACCCTGCCCCTGATCGGCTCCTTCGGCGGTTCGGCAGGCATCGCCGCCCTCCAGGAGCAATATCTGCTCACCGTCGAGGCGTTTTCGCAATTGTGGCATCATCTCAAACCGGACGGGGTACTGCGGGTTTCGGTGTGGCTCGATCAACCGGTGCGCAATCCCCTGAAAACCGCGGTGACCATCGCCGAGATGCTGGAAAACGCCGGCATAAGCGAGCCCTTCAGCCATGTGGCGGCCATCAGGGACTGGTCCATCATCACCTTTCTCGTCAAACGGACCCCCTTCACCGGGGAGGAGGCGGGCCGCATCAGGGATTTCTGTGCGGAGATGGAGTTTGATTTCACCCTTGGGCCGGGGATGCGGCCACAGAGCGGCAGCGGCTATCACCGGCGGCCGGATGAAAGTTTTTTCTCGGACCTCGACCTGGCCTTCAGCGCCAGGCGGGAACTGTTATATGAGCGCTACGATTTCGACGTGCGGCCGGCGGCCGACGACCGCCCCTTTTTCTCCCAGTTTCTCCGCTGGCAATCGCTGCCCGAACTGGGCCGGATTTTCGGGGAAAAAACCCTCCCCTTCCTGGAGCTGGGCTACGTGGTGGTGGGGGTCACCGTCAGCCAGATGGCGGGCGCGGCCCTGGTCCTGATCCTGCTGCCCTTGTCCCGCCTCGGCTGGGGCGGCCCCTTCCGGCTGCAAACCGTCACCTATTTCGCGGGGCTCGGCCTCGGCTACATGTTCGTCGAGATGGTGCTGATCCACCAGTTCATTCTCTATCTCGGCGATCCGCTGCAGGCGACCGCCACCGTGCTCGGCGCCCTGCTTTTCTTCTCCGGCTGCGGCAGCCTCTTTTCCGCGCGGATCCGGGAAGGAGGCCGGCTGGCCGCCGCGGCCCCGGGAATGGTGGTCCTCACCACCATAGCCATTGGCCTCGCCCTCCCGTTCCTGCTTCGGCAGACCATCACCTACCCCTTCGGCCTGCGGGTCCTGCTCGCCGTGCTGCTCATTGCTCCGCCGGGCTTTGCCATGGGGTTCCCCTTTCCCCTGGGGCTGCGGCGTCTTGCCGGCCTGAGCCCGGACCAGGTGCCCTGGGCCTGGGGGATCAACGGCTGCGTCTCGGTGCTGGCCGGGGGGCTAGCCACCCTGGCCGCGGTGGCCTGGGGCTTTCAGACGGTGATGCTCATCGCGGCCGCCGCCTACGGAGTGGCGGCCCTGACCAGGTGGGAGTGAAAGCCGGAATACATGTTTGTTCTGGTAGAGTATTTGTTTCAGATGCGACCGTAATAAGCGAAGCGCATTACCCCCGATGGTCGCAGCTCAATGGAACCACTCGATATCCGCCAATTTCGCCACCTCGGCGGCGAGTTTTTCCAGCATCTCATTTTCCCGGGCCACCAGCCTTGCCGCCATGGAAGATACGGTTCTCCGCAAAAAAACTTCGCCGGTGTCGGTATGGAAATAAATGACCCGGGTATCGTTGCCGCCGGTGTTTTCCCTGATGATCTCTATTGATTCCAGACTGAGGAATTCCTTGACAAAGGCCACAATCCGCGGCCCGGTGGCCAGGTTTTCCCTTAGCGCCGGATAGATATTGGAGCCGCCGAAAATCTTTGCCACCAGATTTTTTTTCCTGCCGCCCAGTCTGATGAGGTCATTGATCAGCTGCTCCATGGCGTTGACCCCGAATCTGGCCGGCAGGTTAAAATGCTTGAGGTCAGCCCGACCGGGCAGCAGAATGTGGTTCATCCCGCCGATTTTCCTGACCGGATCCCAGAGACAGACCGCCACACAGGAGCCGAGCAAGGTAGTGATGACCACGGGCGAGGCGCTCGCATAACACTCGCCGATACCGATACGGCGGTTTTTTTTTGTTTTGGCAGCAGCCATTTTACTCAATGCTCAAGCGAAGCACGGCCGGCGCGATAGCCTCAAGCGGCAGAATGCGGTCCGCAGCCCCGAGTTTGATCGCCTCCTGGGGCATGCCGAAAACCACGCAGCTCGCCTCATCCTGGGCAATGGTCGGCGCCTGGCACTGTTTCATTTCCAAAAGTCCCCTGGCCCCGTCATCCCCCATGCCGGTCATGATCACCCCGATGGCATTGGCCCCGGCATAGCGGGCGGTGGAACGGAAAAGGATATCCACCGAGGGACGGTGCCGGTTGACCAGGGGACCGTCCTTTACCTCCACATAATACCTGGCCCCGCTGCGCTTGAGCAGCATGTGATGGTTGCCGGGGGCAATCAGCGCCCGGCCGCGCAGGACGGAGTCCCCGTCAGACGCCTCCTTGACCTCCACCTGGCAGAGACCGTTCAGCCGGTCCGCAAAGGCGCTGGTGAAATTCTCCGGCATGTGCTGGACAATGACAATGCCCGGCGCGTCTTTGGGCAGGGCCTGCAGAAAAATCCGCAGCGCCTCGGTCCCGCCGGTCGAAGCGCCCACTGCCACAATGCATTCGGTGGTTTTCACCATGGCCCGGCTGGCAAAAGACGGGGCGGCCAGCATGGCATCCGCGCTCAACTTCGGCTGGACAACCCGCCGGCGCGTGGATCTCATGGTCAGCTTGGCCTGGGAAGCCGCCTTCACCTTGTCGCAGATCATGATTCCCGCTTCAAGCAGAAACTGTTTGGTGCCGACCCTCGGTTTTTCGATAATCTCAACCGCCCCGTACTCCAAGGCCCGCAATGCCGTCTCCGAACCCTTGCCGGCGAGACTTGAACAGATGACCACCGGCAGGGGCCGCTGGGACATGATCTTCTGCAGAAAGGTGATGCCGTCCATTTTCGGCATTTCCACATCAAGGGTGATGACATCCGGCAGGCCGCTTTTCATCTTCTGGGCCGCGACAAACGGGTCCTGGGCCGTATCCATTACCTCGATCTCCGGATCGGCGGCAAGAATTTCGGCCAGCGTTGATCTGACGATGGCGGAATCATCCACAATGAGCACTTTGATCTTGTTATGAGGAGACATGATCTTGCAGGGGCAACCCGCCGGACTTGATGATTTTCCCCTGGCCGGGTTCCGCTTCTGCCCGGCGGCAGCATGGCGGCATGCTATCCATTTGACTCATTTTTTCTGATAGACCGTTTGTGCCATCGAAACAAAAGGCACTTCCAAGCCGGCCAGGCTCTCGGAATGGCCGATAAAGAGAAATCCCTGCGGCTCAAGCTGGTCGGCGAATTTGTGCACCAAGCGTTGCTGTTTCTGTTTTTCAAAATAAATCAAAACATTACGGCAGAAAATGATATGCATTTTCTCCTGAATGCCAAAATCATCGTCCATGAGGTTAATGCGCCGGAAAGTCACTGCCCCGCGCAGCATTTCCCCCATCTGCACCAGCCGCAGACCGCGATCCTTGCTCCGCAGCAGATACTTCTCCCGCAGGCGCAGGGGGATATCCTGAATCTGCTCTTCAGTATACACCCCCTGGGAGGCTATTTTCAGAACCCGGGTTGACAGGTCGCTCGCCAGAATGCTAAAGCGCAGGGCACCTTTCTGCTCGGCAAACTCATTTATTACCATGGCCAGAGTATAAGGCTCCTCTCCGGTGGAGCAGGCCGCACTCCAGACTTTGAGAATTGAGGAACCGGAAAAATTCCTGCTGCCGGTAATGCGGGGAATAATTTGGTCACAGAGAAAGGGAAAATGAACCGGCTCACGGAAAAATCCTGTCTTGTTGGTGGTGACATGATCTATCATATGAACCAGTTCGTTGCGCCTGCCATCGGGGCTGAAGACATAATCAAGGTAATCGCCGATGGAATCATAGCCGATCTGCCGCATTCTTCTGCGCAGACGCGCCTCAAGCATCACCTTCTTGGAATCCGGCATCTTGATGCCATAATTGTCCTGAATGAAGCGGGCCAGATGCCGGAAAAGTTTTGGCGAAATGGTCTCTTTAGTCAAACGAGATCCTCGGCTGAACGGCAAGCCCTGTTCATGAATCATCCTCATCCGTGCAGGGCTGGTTAATCCTGGTCAGCTCGTCAATGGAAAAAAGCTTCTTGATATCGAGCAGCATGATAAATTCATCCTGATATTTCCCCACGCCAAGAATATAGTCCTTTTTCCATCGGGTTCCCATTTCCGGCGGAGGCTCGATCTGCTCAGGGGCGATCTCTATCACCTCCTTGACGGAATCAGCCAGAGAACCGATAACCAGTGTCTTCCCTTCTCTCGCAATTTCCATGACAATGATCCGGGTTGAGCTTTTCGGTATGGTTTCTTCCATGCCGAATTTGAGGCGCAGATCAATAACCGGGATGACGCTGCCCCGTACATTAATGATGCCGCGCATGAAAGGCGGTGCGTCCGGCATCTTGGTTATCTTGGAATACTCCAGAATTTCCCGGACGCTGTGGACATTAACCGTGAAATACTCCTCATCAATCTTGAAGGTAAGGTAATGAGCTGTTTGGGTAATGGTATCGACGGTCATTGGGGGCTCCCTGTTTGCTTTAATATTGGGAATCAATATTTTTCAAATTCCACATTCTCCTGATCGTCGTCTGCTTCCTGCAAATCGTATTCGAAACTCTCATTCTTTTTGCTCGCAGATTTTGCCGTTACCTTAGGATGGGCGAGAATCTTGTGTACGCCGGACTTCCTCTTGACGGATTTCACTTTTCTCCCTGCCGCGGCAGTTTGGCCGACATTAAAGAAGGAAATCGTTTCCTGCAACTCCTCCGCCTGACTGGCAAGTTCTTCCGATGTCGCGGAAAGTTCCTCTGATGCCGAAGAATTCTGCTGGGTAACCTGGTCAAGCTGCTGGATGGCACTATTCACCTGTTCCGCTCCCTTGAGTTGCTCGTCAATGGAAGCGGTAATCTCGTCAACAAGCTCCACGGTTTTCTGAATATCCGGCACCAGCTTATCGAGCATTGCCCCAGCTTCTTCGGCAGTCTGCACGCTCTCACTTGACAGGGAATTGATCTCCGCAGCCGCAAGCTGGCTGCGTTCCGCCAGTTTCCGCACCTCCGAGGCAACAACTGCAAATCCCTTGCCCTGTTCCCCTGCCCGGGCCGCTTCAACGGCGGCGTTCAAGGCCAGCAGGTCGGTTTTATTGGCAATCTCTTCAATAACTTTGATTTTGCTGGCGATCTGCCGCATGGCCTCCACGGTCCGGTTGACCACTTCACCGCTCTTTCTGGCATTTTCCCCGGCCTGCATGCTGATCTTATTGGTCTGCTTGGCATTATCAGCTGTCTGCTGCATGGTCGCAGTCATCTCCTCCATGGATGAGGCCACCTCCTCGGTGCTGGAGGCCTGCTCCACCGCGCCCTGGGAAAGCTGCTCCGCACTGCTGGCCATCTCCTCGCTGCCGCTGGCCACGTTCTCGGAGGCGGTATTGACGTCATTGACGATTTCCCTGAGCTTTGTAACCATGCCCGTCATCGCCTCAGCCAGGACCCCCACTTCATCTTTCTGCTTGATATCGAGATTAACGGTCAAATCACCGCCGGCAATGGCCTTGGCAAAGTCGACCCCTTTGATGAGCGGCGTGGCAATACCCCTGGCAATAAGCAAAGCGATCACGGCCACGACTACGGCAAGGACCGCGCCGATCAACAACACGGAATAGATAAGCGACTTGACCGGCGCCATAACTTCAGCTTCGTCAATCTCAGCCAGAAGAGCCCAGACATTTTCTCCCACCTTGACCGGCGTATAAGCGGAGAGAACCGGATTGCCGTTGTAGTCAATGATAATCTTTACATCAGCCTGGCCGGCCAGGGCCTCCCGCGCAGCCTCCGTATCAACGCTGCCCTTGGTGGGATTGGCGAAAGAGGCCTTGACCGAATGATTTGTCGAGTCGAGAAAGGAGTCGGAGCGCATGAGCTTGTCCGTGCCCACCAGGTAGGTCTCGCCGGTCTTGCCCATGCCTTCGCGCTGCTGCATGATAGTATTTATCGCATCCAGGGAAAGCTGCAGGCCCACGACCATTTCTATCCTTCCCTTATCGACCACCGGTTGGGCGATAAAGGCGCTCGGCTCATTATTACTCGGGGCATAGGGGGCAAAATCGGCAATCTCAAATTTCTGGGTTTGGATTACTTTTTTAAATAATTTACCCAGGTTGGAACTGGAGTATTGACCGTTGACAAAATTAGTCTGAAAATCGGCCTCTTTTGCCGCGGTGTAGAAGGCTGTCCCTTCCGGAGTGAAAAGGAAAAGATCGTAGTAGCCGTATTTCTCGATGTATTTTTTGTAATATTCGTTCCCGTTTGCGTCAACCGGACTAAAGGCCTCGGCAACGTCGATCTCGCTTATCATGGCCCAGCGTATGCCATTCCCCATCTCGATTGCATCCCAGACAGAAAGAACGGAATTGCCATTATAATCAATGATCACCTTCTGGTTTTCCATGCCGGCCAAGGCCTCTTTCGCCGCCTCGGTTTCAACTTTGGCATTATTTTTAAATGAGGCCGCCACCGAATGACCGGTGGAATCAAGAAACGAATCGGAGCGCATAAGGAAATCCTGTCCCACCAGATAAGACTCGCCGGTCTTGCCCATGCCCTGGCGGGCCAGCATGATTTTGTTGATCTTGTCAAGGGGGACCTGCAGGGCCACGTAGCCGATACGTTCTCCGTTTGCATCGAGCATCCTTGACATCATGAAGCCGGCCGGTACGCCGCCGGAAGGGGCATAGGGGCCAAAGTCGGAAAAAACAACTTCATCCGTGTCGGCTTGCTGGACCAGTTGAAAGGCCCTGCCGATTGGAGAGGTCTTCAGTTCACTGTCTGGAATGCCCATGCCGAGATCTGGCTCCCGGGCAGCAGTGTAAACAATATCACCATCAGGATGAATGAGAAAGAGATCATACCAGCCATTGTCGGCCAGGATATCCTTCATGCGAACGTCGTGTTTTTTAGCCAGGTTCTGCCAGTCACTGGTGTCAATGGTGTTGCCGCCAGCTTCGAAGGCATGGCGGAACTCATTCATGGCGATTTTAGCATAAGGATCGTCCTTAAATATCCGCAACTGAGCCCTCAGAGTCTCCAGATAGTTCTCAAGATAGGCCTTCTTTGTCTCCTGGATGGCTTCAAGCTTGGCAAAAGCTTCATGGCGCAGGGTGCCCACCGTCTCCATCAAGACGCCCATATCACCTTCCCGTTCAGCAAAAAATCTCTCAATCTGCTTCTTTTTGATCTCCCGCACACCTTCAAGCTGGTTATAGGCCTGCCTGACCAGGGCCTTCCTGGCAAGGTTTGCCCCCCACCAGCCGACCAAGGCAAGCGGAATAAGGCCGGCCAGCAAAAACAGGCTGATCAGCTTCGGTTTCATTTTCACATTATTGAGATTCAGCATGGCATTTCCTCCGCTGTTGACGATTGAAAGGCCCTCAAGACGGGGCCTTTTGGAAATTCATTATTGCCTTATCCGCATTGAGTCCCTGAAGAATCAGGTCTGTCTTTCCTCCATCAGTTTAACCGGATCAAGTATGAGCGCCACCGTGCCGTCACCCAGAATTGTGGCACCGGAAATACATTCGACCTTTTTATAAACCTCGCCCAACGGCTTGATCACCGTCTGGTAGTTGCCGATGACCCGATCAACAGCCAGCCCCGCCTTCCTGCCGTTGGCCTCGCAGAGAATGACCCGGCGTGAGGGGGGAATATCGCCGGCAATGGCAAAGCGCTGCCTGAGGCAGATATAGGGCATCATCTGTCCCCAGACATTGATCACATTGTTGCCATGGGCGTTTTCAATATCTTCACGGGTCTGCTCAAAGCATTCGAGGACCGCCGCCTGGGGTATCACGTATTTTTCACTGCCGGTTTCCACCAGCAAACCATCAATGATGGCCAGGGTGAGGGGCAGTCTGATGGTAATCTGCGTTCCCTGGCCGGGCCTGCTGGCAATCTCTATGTGGCCACGCAACGCCTCCACCCCCCGTTTCACCACGTCCATGCCCACCCCTCTGCCGGAAACGCCGCTGACAACTTCGGCGGTGGAAAAACCCGGTTCAAAGATCAGCTGATACACCTCTTCCTCGCTCAGTTCCCTGCCATCGGCAATAAGGTCTCGCTCTCTCGCCTTGGCTCTGATTTTTGCCGTATCGAGCCCGGCGCCGTCATCCGTGATGCTGATCACCACATCCGCACCGGATTGGGCCGCGGAAAGTTTGATGACTCCTGTTTTGACCTTGCCCCGGGCCAGTCTTGCCTCGGGAGACTCGATGCCATGGTCAATGCTGTTGCGGATAATGTGGACCAGGGGGTCGTTCAACTGTTCAATGACCGACTTGTCCAGCTGGGTCTCTTCGCCCTCCATCTCCAGAACTATGTCCTTGCCCAACTCCTTGGAAAGATCGCGGACCAGCCTTTTGAATTTGCTGAAGGTGGTGCCGATGGGCAGCATCCGCAGGCTCATGGTGTTATCGCGCAGCTCCGTGGTGAGCCGCTCAACCTCTTCGGCGATAGTGACGGCAATCGGATCGCAGGACAGGGTCGAATGCTGGGACAGACGGGCCTGGACAATGACCAGCTCGCCGACCAGATTCACCAGGGTGTCAAGCTTGTTGGCCGTGACCCGTACACTGTCGCTGCTCTCAATCTCTTTTTGTTTTTCACTGAGTTTGCGGATATGCTGCTGCTCGGCGAGGGCGGATTTGACCAGACTCTGATGGACGAGTTTTTCCTTGACCAGGGTTTGTCCGATCAAAGGTCTGTGGGCTAAAATCTCAGCAAGTTTGTCCTGGGCGATATCTCCTTTTTCAACGAGAATTTCTCCCAGCCGCCGATGCTGCTCGATTTGTCCCACGCTGTCAGCATCTTCCAGCACGGTGATTTCGATGTCGCTGTCACCTTCCACAAAGATAAACACATCGCGGATGGCCTGTTCCCCCCTGCCCGTGGTCAGAACAATGTCCCATGACAGATAACAGCTCTGCGGATCAAGGCCGGCCAGGTCGGGCACTTCCTGGCAGTGACCCACCACCGTGCACTCCCCCAGTTCCCGCAGCTCGGCAAAGAGCCGCGCCAGATTGGTGCCGGTCTGAAAGATATTTTGTCCCGGTTTAAACCTTATCCGCCAGATGGCGGTCTGCTTGTCCTGTGCTATTGCCCTGGGCTGGGGCTGGGGGCTAGAGAGAGCCGGGTCCGCCAGACCTTTCTCCCTCTGAAGCATGCCTTGAAAGCGGCTGATCATGGCCTGTCTTTCTGCCAGGGGCACCTCTTCCCCATGCACCATGCGCCGGATGATATCGCCCGAAGCCAGCGTCAGACTTATCAGGGCCTGGCTCACCGCAAGATTTCCCGAGCGCACCCGGTCATAGATGTTTTCAATCTCATGTGTAAAGTCGGCAATATCATCAAAACCGAACATTTTGCCTGAACCTTTGATGGTATGCAGCGCACGGAATATCCGATTTACCAGCGGCATATCCTCCGGCCGTTCTTCTAGTTCCAGCAGCGCTGCTTCAAGGTCATCCAAAATCTCAATTGCTTCGGTTTTATAGATGTCTGTCTCCATTTTACTTCCTCAACCCGGAACTTTTTTCAGCACCCCACGGGCATGATTGTTTTCTGGCACAGCATTCTTCATCACTCCACAGGACAAGCGGCTTCAAGGCCCAGACCCCGGATGAGTTCGACCAGGGAACTCGGCAGGTTCGTCAGCAGAAACTGCTTGCCCGCCTCCTCTGCTGTCCTTTTCAGGGAAACGAGCAACTGCAGCCCGGCCGCATCGCAGTCCGTCACCCCCCGCAGATCAACCTCCACCTCATTGACCGTGACAACGAACGTCAGCAGTCTTTCACGTAACTCGGCAACCCGGCAGATAGTTAGATCGCCATCTATTTTGTATGCTTCCGCCTCTCTTCTTTCCTGCTGTTCATCCATGCTCAATCACCATCTTAATGAACCTCTGGCTCTAATGAGTCAAAGTCCCTATGCTGTCAAAGCCATCCGCCGGGTGCTGCCGCCAATATTTCCACGGCAACGGCGTCAGCCGGCCCGAGGCTTGAACCGGAAAAACCGGCACATCAACAGGGACTTGTCTTATAGCTGCGCAAACAGCAAAGTCTTATCAATTGGGGGAGCAAACGCTGTTCACAGATGAATTTGCCGGGGAGGCAACGAACAGCACAAGCGGCTTCACTTTGTATGAAGCAGTCATTTACAGACCATTACTGCAAAGCTGCCAGCGGATAGCAAACGCTTGCCGAGCTCGACTCAGCTCGCTTTCAGTAGATCGGAGGGAACGTGAAACAAAAAACTTTCCTTGCCACTTCTCGCAACGCTGTGCATACGCTGATGCAGACCGGCCTGCTTGTTTCTCTTCTCGTCATTTTCCTGACATTCAGGGCAAAACCGGGGATTCTCATGCCGCAAAAGTTTCTGGGACTGGAGTTGAAGTAGTTGAAACAGGCAATTTTATCGATCGACGCAAAACGCCTGTCCGGAACATACTGAACGACGGCATTTTCTCCACCTTTAAAAATCCATGAAACGTCACCTAAACAATGACACAAAGTGGTAGCGATTCCAACAATTTTCTTCATTATGCCCCTTTTGATTATGCAAAGTTTAAGGTGGGATGCTAAAAAAGAAAATCCGGCAACTTGTGAAAGCTTTCGGAAGAAAGAGATGGGGGTTTGCGGCTTATGGGCATTCAAAAAAGGCGGCCAAGCAGTTACGGATAACAGAGACATGGCCAAAGGACCGCAGGATGAAAGGTAATCCCGGGATGTCAGGCTCAGGCCCCTTTACGGATAGGTCTGCCCGGTGGGACGGATCATGATCTCGTTGACATTGACCTGGGGCGGCAGGGTGAGCAGCCAATGAATGGCGTCGGCAATATGGTGTGATTCAAGCAGCTGGCCGAACTGGGCAACCCCCTTGCCGAAATTTTCTTCGTTGTAGCCGGCCACCTCCTGGAATTCGCTGATGACAATGCCCGGCATGACCAGGCAGACCCGCACCCCATGGGGGCAGACTTCGCGGCGCAGGCCTTCGGCAATGGCGCTGATGGCGAATTTGCTTGAACCGTAGAAGCCGCTGAAGGGCGAGATATTTCTCCCCACCACCGAACCGAGCACCACGATATCGCCGCTTTTCCGCTGGGCCAGGTACTGTCCCGCCCGCCGCATCAGGTGGGCAGCACCCAGTACATTGACCTGATAGAGCTGTTGCCACTGGGATTCATCACTGCCGAGAATGCCGCCGGCCAGGCCGCGGCCGGCATTGACCACCACGACATCATATTTACCGCCACCCTCTTTCCAGTGCAAGGCGCTCTCCAGCAGCAGATCAATATCAGCGGAGATGCCGGCATCTCCGGCCACGACCAGGGCTTTGCCGCCCATGGCGGCAATCTCGGCGGCCAGTTCGTCCAGCCGCTCCCTGCGCCGGGCGGAAATCACCACGGCGGCGCCGGAACGTACCAGGGCCAGCGCCGTGGCGCGGCCGATGCCGGAGCTTGCCCCGGTGACAATGGCTGTCTTGCCTGCTAAAGGTTTATTCATGCTTGACTCCTCTTTCTTTACATAATTTGCCCAAATCCCCTCACCACTCCAGCCGGAAGGTATTGTCCAGGGCATGAACCTTGGCCAGTTTCACCTTGACCAGGTCGCCGGGGCGGACATTCGGCCCCTGATTAAGCGGCAGGTCCCCTTCCAGCAGAATAGCGGTAAGCACCACCTGGATGCGGCGAGGCTGGATCTCCAGGACCAGGGCGTCCAGCCGGTTGCCGACGCCCACCTCCTGGGCCAGATATTTATAGAGCCAGTAGCGGTGGCGCAGCAGACGCACCTGATTAGCCCGGGCCTGGGCGGCGAGAATGGCGGCGGACAGATCCCGGCAGTCGGAGAGGCTGTACAGCGGCCCCTTGCCCTGCAGCACATGGGTCAGCTGCTGCTGCACGACCAGATCAAGCAGCCGCCGGATCGGCGAGGTCACCGTGGTATATTGCGACGCCCCCACCCCGCTGTGCAGTTTCGGTTCAGTCAGCAGCTGGCCCCGGGCCAGGAAACGGCGCTGCCGGAAATTGATGTACAGGTCCTTTACCACGCTGGGGGCAAGACGCTGGCGGGGCGGCTCCTGGGCGCGGTACAGGGCAGGAATCTGCCGGTCGGCCAGGTACTGGGCGGCCAGCATGTTGGCCAGCACCATGAATTCGGCCACCAGGGTCCTGGCCGGGGTATCCACCTCGTCCAGATGCACCTGCAGCCTGCCGTTTCTGCCGATGTTGATGTTGACGTCCGGGATCGGGATGATCAGCGCCCCGCTGGCCACCCTCCTCTCCTGCAGCCGGAAGCCCAGCTCCATCAGCACCTGCAGCTCCTCATCGCCCCGGCGGGCCAGCAGCTCCTCGGCCTGGTTGTAAGTGATGCGGCGATTGACCTGCACCACGGCGCGCACCACCTTAAAATCGATCACCTCCCCCTGGGGAGTCAGCTTGACCAGAAAGCTGAGCACCGGCCGGGGCTGGCCCTCGACCAGGCTGCACACCCCTTCGGATACCACCTTGGGCAGCATGGGAACCTGCCGGTCAGGAAAATAGAGGGAGGTGCCCCGCTGGCGGGCGGCCTCAAACAGAGGGTCTCCCGGCCTGACATATTCGCTCACATCGGCAATATGGATGCCCACCAGAAAATGGTCGCCCTGCCGCTCCAGATGCAAGGCATCGTCGAAATCCCGGGTATACTCCCCGTCAATGGTGAGCAGCGGCAGATGCCGCAGATCAAGGCGGTCGCCGTCAAGCAATGCCTGCCCATCCGGCCGGGCGGCCAGCTGCTGGGCCCGCGCCAGTTCCCCGGCGCTGAAATCCACCGGTACATCCTGCCGGTACAGGGCCACGTTTTCATCCGGCTGCCAGATGCCGGCCTTGATCAGCAGATAATAGGGATCATGGGGGCGGCCAAACCCCGCTTTCTTGAGCAGGTCCCGGGCCAGCTCGGCCTCCGGCGCCTCACCGCCGAAGAGATAGTACTGCCTGACAACATCCAGGCATCTGTCGCGTTCCGGCCAGTCAGGCGCCGGCTCGCCGGCCATCAACGCCTGCATCATCCTGGCCCCTTTTTCCAGCAATTCCTCACGGCGCCGCTCCTTCTCCTCCCGTTCGCGCTGCTGCTCCACCACTTCGCGGGAGTGCGCCAGGATCCGGCCGTCCCTGAACTTGAAGAAAAAGCGGTCGTCAAACACCGCCCGCAGAAAGGCGGCGACCTGATCATCGCCAGTCTCCGCGCCAAAGCAGAGTTCAGCCAGGAAAAAAGGGGAAAAGGCGTCAGCCTCCTCCTCCACGGCCAGCTCCCAGATTTCGGCAAGATCAATTTCCCTCATCATCTGCAGGCGTTTCTCCGCCACCCCCTGGAGCAGCTGCATGATCTCTTCGCGGGCCAGCTGGGTCGGGTGTTTGCGCTCAGTCTCGTGCAGCACCCGGCTGGCCGGCAGATTGATCTCCTTGCCGTTCTGGTTCATGACGCGCAGCCTCTTGCCCTGGTCCTGCAGCACCAGGGCGCAGAAAAATCTGCCCTGCTCAACATATTCTATGATTTTTCCCTGCAATATGAGTACACTCTGTGGTTGATGTTTTATCAGGGCCGGGCAAGCCAGGCAGCTGCCAGGCCTGCTGCGGATGAGGATGGCCTGGCCGGCGACTGCGCAGTGAATACCTAAGGAAAGGAGACCATAATGGATTATCATGGAGAAAAGCAAGTTAAATCAGGACTTGTGGCCCTGATCGGCCCCCCGAATGTGGGCAAATCCACCCTGCTCAACGCCCTGCTCGGCCTGAAAATCTCCATTGTCTCCCCCAAGCCTCAGACCACCAGAAACAAAATACTGGGCATTGTCAATGGAGAGGATTACCAGATCGTCATCCTGGACACCCCGGGCATCCATACGGCGCGCAGCACGCTCAACCGGGAAATGGTCAGGATCGCCGTGGAAAGCCTGGCGGACGTGGATGTCATCATCTTCATGATTGACATCAGCTTTCCCCTGCCCGAAAAAATCAGCGAGGCGACCGGCCATCTGCAGAAGGCCGGCAAACCGGTGATCCTGCTGGTGAACAAGACGGATCTGGCGCCAGGGGAGAAACTGCTGCCCATCCTGGCCGCCTACAGCAACGTTTTCCCCTTCCAGGCCATGATCCCCATCTCGGCCCTGCACCGGGACGGCACGGATATCCTGCTCGCGGAACTGCTGCCGCTGCTGCCGACCGGGCCCCGCCTGTACCCGGCGGATATCCCCACCGATGCCACCGAGCGTTTCATTGCCGCCGAAATCATCCGGGAAAAGATCTTTCTGCTGACCACCCAGGAGGTTCCTTACTCCTGCGCGGTGCTGGTTGACAGCTTCAAGGAGGACGAAAAAAAAATCACCATCCATGCCACCATCTTTGTGGAGAGGAAATCCCAGAAAGGCATCATCATCGGCAGACAGGGCTCCATGCTGAAGCAGATCGGCCAGGCCGCCCGGCTGGAACTGCAGGAACTGCTCGGCATCAGGGTGGTACTGAAACTCTGGGTGAAAATAAAGGAAGGCTGGTCAACGGACGCGCTGTTCCTGCGGGAACTGGGGCTGGGCTGACCCTTGTTTGCGCGATAGGGGCCGGACTTATTCCATGGCCTTGCGCAGGGCCTGACTGAGCTCCTCAAACTGAAACGGCTTGGCAACCGCGGCCTTGAAGCCATAGCTTGCGCAATCAGCCATGACCGGATCATTGTAATAGCCGCTGGCCACCACGACCCTGGCCTCGGGATACTTGTGCAGCAGCCTTTTCACCGCCTCCTTGCCGCCCATGCCGCCCGGAATGGTCAGATCGAGAATGACCACATCAACCGGCCTGCCCTCTTCAACCGCCTGCCGATACACGGCAAGCATCTCCTGGCCGTCTCTGGCCGCCAGCACCTCAAAGCCGAGCTGCTGGAGCATGGTGTGCATCACCTCCCGGACGATCTCCTCATCATCCATGATCAGCACCCTGCCGGTGGCGCTCAGCGAGCGGGCGGCCACCTCGGGAAGCAGTTTATCACTGTCGCCGGAAACCGGCAGGTAGATGGTGAAGACGCTGCCCTCCCCCACTTTCGACTCCACCGCCACGTGGCCGCCATGTTTGGCGATGATCGAACGGGTCACGGCCAGGCCAAGGCCCTGGCCCTGTTTGCTGGTGGTAAAATAGGGGTCAAAGATCCTGTCCAGGATTTCCGGAGCAATGCCGGCCCCGGTATCGGCAATGCTGATCTGCACATAGTCGCCCGGCGCCAGAACAGGATGATCCTGCCCCGTGTGCTGGTAATTATCGCAGACTATGCTGATGCTGCCGCCCTCGGGCATGGCTTCCTTGGCGTTGAGCACGATATTCTGAATAACCTGGCTGATCTGGCCCTTGTCAATATTGACCAGCCGCAGCTTGTCGGGAATGACGAAACTGCAGGCCACGTTGCTGCCATGCAGCACGAAACCGGCCGATTCGCGGATCACCTCGGCAATGGAAGAGGTCTCGGTGACAGGCTCGCCGCCCTTGGCAAAGGTCAGCAGCTGCTGGGTGAGCCCCCTGGCGCGCACCGAGGCCTTTTCCGCGCTGGCCAGCAGCGCCTTCTGCCGCTCGTCTGCCGCCATATTGCCGGCCAGGCTGATGTTTCCCAGGATGGCGGTCAGGATATTATTGAAATCATGGGCAATGCCGCCGGCCAGTACGCCGATGGACTCAAGTTTCCTGGCCTTGAAGGCCTCCTCCTGCATCTTCCTGCTCTGGGTCACATCACGGAAGACCAGCACCACCCCGATGATCCTGCTCTGCCGGTCGCGGATAGGCGCCCCGCTGTCGGCCACGGCCCGCTCGGCGCCATCTCTGGCAATGAGCAGGGCATGACTGGCCAGCTCGACAATGGCGCCGCTCCGCATCACCCTGTCCACCGGGCTCTCATGGGGCTTGCGGCTACGTTCATCAACAATATGGAAAACCTCCTGCAGGGGCCGCCCCCTGGCCTCCTGCTGCCGCCAGCCGGTGAGTTCCTCGGCCACCCGGTTGACCAGCACGACCCTGCCCGCGGTATCGGTGGTGATAACCGCATCGCCGATGCTGCGCAGGGTCACGGCCAGCTGCTCCTTTTCCTCGGCCAGCTTTTCCTCGGCCTGCTTGCGCTTGGTGATATCAATAAAGGTAACCACGGCGCCGATGATCTGGTCGCCCTGGAAAATGGGATAGGACCAGTACTCCACGGCAAAAGCGGCGCCGTCGGAGCGCCAGAAGACCTCGTTATCGATATGAGACCCCATTCCCTCGAGAAATCCCCTATGGGCCAGACATTCATCCAGAACGTACTCCCTGCCGTCCGCATGGCTGTGATGGATGAGGCGGTGCATGTTTTCTCCCAGCAGCTCCGCCTCGCTGGCATAGCCCATCATCTGCAGGAAAGAGCTGTTGCAGAAGGTGCAGCGGCCCTGGGTATCGAGCCCGTAGATGGCCTCGGCCGTTGAGTTGAGCAGCAGCCGGCTCTGCTCCTCGCTGCGCCGCAGCTGCTGACTGGATCTGTCAACCTGGGCCGACATGGCATTGATGGCATCGATGATCGCGGCAAACTCCTGCACCCCGCAGGCCAGTTCCGGCTCCATCGTCTGCCCTTCCCGGTTTGAATCATAACGGCCGAGGGACTTGACTATCTGCCGCACCGGCCTGGAGAAATAACGGTTGAGCGACAGCTGCAGAATCAGATACACCACCCCGAAAAAAACCAGCAGCATGACCAGCTGGCCCAGCACCACCTTTTCCACATGCGCCAGCAGGCGGCCGGCCGGCACGGAAAAATAAATGGTCCAGCCCTGGGGTACGGTCAGCTCCTTTTTATAGGCAATATATTTCTGGCCGTATAGTTTGTAGCTGGAGAGATTTCCCGCTGCCGGCAGCTGCCATTCCCGCATGTCAAAGGCGAGATTGTGCCTGCTCTTGACCAGCGGCGCATCAGGATGATAGGCCACCTTGCCTTCGCTGGTCAGGATAAAGATGGCCTGATCGTCAAAAACCCTGCTCTTTTCAAAAAAGGACATGGTGCGGTTAATGGTCTGCAGATCCCTTTCAAAGATCAGGGTAATGCCGCCTGCCATGGGGTATTGGATGGTGATCACCGTTTTATCGGAAAACAGCGACTGGTGCACGTCGGATATTTCCGAGGAGGTCCGGTGAAAGGACTGGGGAGAAAGAGCCATGCCCGTATACGATTCGTAGGGCGGCGAGATAAGCACGATCCGGTGCTGCTCGTCAAGCAGGTAATAGATATCGCCCGGGTTATGAAAATGGAGCTTCTCCTTGAGAAAGTCATTCACCTCGGCAAGCGAACCGTCGGGAGACCTGCGGATGATGCTGAGGATATGGTCGTCGTAACCGAAGATGAAATCGGCGATCAGGTTCTGGGCGATATTCACCTGGCTGCGCATCTGACTCAGATACTCGCCGCGGGCGGTCAGGTAGATGCCGACCGTGCTTACCCCGGCGGCAACCAGAAAAGAGAAGGCAAAGACGGCGATGAGAATATGTCTGATTTTACGCTCAAGGGAGCGGTTCACCTAAATCACCCCTTTGGTCCGGAAATTTCCGTCAACGACCACCACCTCGTAAATCGGCCGGATCACGTCACCATACTTATCAAACTGCATTTCGCCCAGAATGGTTTCATATCTGCCGGCCAGCAGCTGCTTTTTCAGCTCCTGGGCAGTGATCACCTGGCAGCGCCTCAGGGCATCGGCCAGGATCATGATAAGCTCAAAAGACCTTGCCGAGCGGGCATTCGCCTCTTCCTTGAACTCCTTGCGCAGCCGTTCGGCAAAGGCCAGATAATCCGGCCGCCGGTTTTCCTCCTGGATAAAGGTGATAATGGACATGTTGTCCACCGCCTTGCCGCCATAGGCAAGCAGGGTCGGGTCCTGGGCCCAGATGCTCCCCGTAAAGGGACCCTGATAGCCCGCTTCCCGCAGCTTCTGGGCCGCCACCCCGGTCATGCCGGCCTCGGCCAGGGAGAGGACCATGTCCGGCCCGGCGGCGAGCACTTCAGAGGTGATGCGCGGCCAGTCTTCATCCTCCTTGGACTTGAAGCGCACCTCGGTGACGGCGCCCTGGAAATCCTCTCTGAGATATTTCACGTAATCAAGGGCAAAACCGGCGTTCACCATATCCATCAGGACAACCAGGGATTTCACCGTCCTGCGGTTGAACAGTTCCGCCGTTTTGCGCCCGTAGAGGGTGCAGTCCACCGAGGTTCTCAGGAACAGATCGTCCTGCCCGCTCAGCTCATTGGTGGCCGTGTATCCGGTGATGAGCAGGGTGTCCTGGGAGGTAACCAGCGGGTAGGCGGTCATGGTATTGGACGAGTAGCTGTGGCCGACAATGGCCGTTACGCCTTCATTGATCAGGGCCTGATCGGCCTTGATGATCTGTTCCCTGGTGTTTTCATCGTCGCGCACCAGCAGGAGCAGCTGCCGGCCGTTGATGCCGCCGCTCTCGTTTACCACCCGCGCCGCCAGCAGCGCCCCATCGCGGATATGCTCGCCGGCCATGCCGCCCCGTCCGCTGAGATTGATGGCCAGACCGATCTTTACCGGCTCGGACGCCCGTTTGCAGGCGCAGAGAAGGGAAGGAAGGAGAAAAAATACAATGACCAGGCTGGCCACCCGTGGAAATCCGGTGCGCATCATGACATTCTCCTTAGGGACTCGGAAAATACCAATTTACCATAACGCATCCCGTCTTCGGGCCATCTTTGGCTGCGCCTCAATCGCAAAATCCTCAACGTAGCCCTGCTACGCCTGCGGTTTTGCTCAATCGGTGCAGCCAAATCCAACCCAAATCCGGGCGCGATCCAGGTATATGAGTATTTTCCGAGTCCCTTAACAGCGGATGCCGGCCAACAGAGGGGAGCTACCCTGCAGCCTGCCGTCATCTCTGGTGCAAAAACCGTGAACACTTCAATGCTAGCACAGCAAACTTTTGCCCTTCAAACATTTTTTGACACTGACCCATTATAACGTTATATTATCAAGTTTTCCGCTTATTAAGGAATTTACCGATAGTTTTTTTATATTTTTTTTATAGAATATCGTCAGCATTTACATAAAGGGAGCATACCATGTCCGAAGTAAGAGTCCGTTTCCCCCCCAGCCCCACCGGGTATCTGCACATCGGCGGCGCCCGCACCGCCATCCTCAACTGGCTTTATGCAAAAAAAACCAACGGCAAGTTCATCCTGCGCATTGAAGACACCGATGCGGAACGCTCCACCAGGGAGTCCATTGACGGCATCCTGGACGGCCTGACCTGGCTCGGCATTGACTGGGACGAGGGGCCCTATTTCCAGACCGATTTCACCAGCGACCATATTGCCGCGGCGGAAAAGATGATAGAAAGCGGCCACGCCTACCGCTGCTTCTGCACCAAGGAGGAACTGGAAACCAAGCGGGAAGCGACCCTGGCCGCCAAACAGGCCCTGAAATACGACGGCACCTGCCGCAATCTCACCCCGGAACAGATCGCCTCCAGACAGGCCCAGGGCCTGCCCTCGGTCATCCGTTTCAAGGTGCCTGAGCAAGATGGCGTGGTCGCCTACGAGGACAAGGTTCTCGGACGCATCGAGCGCCGCTATGTGGACATCGAGGACTTTGTCATTGTCCGCTCAAACGGCAAGCCCCTGTATCTGCTCTGCAACGTGGTGGATGATATCCGGGACCGCATCACCCACATCATCCGGGGCCAGGACCACCTGACCAACACGATCCGCCAGGTCCTGCTCTATCAGGCCCTGGACGCGCCGATTCCGGTCTTCGCCCACATGCCCCTGACCCTGGACCTCAACAAGGCCAAGATCTCCAAGCGCAGCCATGGGGAAATCGTCGCCGTCCAGTTCTACCGGGCCAACGGCTTCATCCCCTGGGCCCTGGTCAATTTCCTGGTGCTGCTCGGCTGGTCCCCGGGCGATGACCGGGAGATCTTCACCAGGGAGGAACTGATCGAGGCCTTTACCCTGGAACGGATCAACAAATCCCACGCCATCTTCAATTACCGCAAGGACGACCCGAAGTTTTTCACCGACCCCAAGGCGATCAATATCAACGCCTACTACCTGCGCACCCTGCCCATTGCGGAAATCGGCGGCCTGGTCAAAAAGGAACTGCAGGAGGCCGGGCTGTGGAACGAGGCCTATGACACAGACAAAAAAGAGTGGTATCTGCAGACCATTGACATGATCCGCGACCGCTTTCATACCCTGAAGGATTTCACCACCCTGGGCCGCGCCTACTTTGCCGACGACTTTGCCATCGAGGAGGCGGCGCTCAGCAAAAATCTGCGCAAGTATCCCGAGCTGAAAAACTGGCTGCCCATGCTGGCCGAGCGGTTTGCGGCCCTGCCCGAATTCACCAAGGAGAGCGCCGAACAGGCGGCCCGGGAATTTGCCGAGGAAATCGGGGTCAAGCCAGGCATCCCGATCAACGCGGCCCGGGCCGTCATCACCGGCCTGGTCAAGGGACCGAGCATGTTTGAGCTGTTCGTCCACCTGGGCCGGGAAAAGGTGGTGGCCAGACTGCGGGATGCGGGCAAATATTTTGAGTGAAGTGAGGGAGTGAGGAGGGGCGGGTTTTCCGCCCGGGAGACAAGGCAGCAGCTACCAGGAAAAGACAACCCTTTCGACGAAATCAGGTAACACTATGCACACAGAAGGCAACAATCCCCAATCCGCGATCCGCAATCCGCAATCCAGAGACTTCATCCGCACCATCATTGCCGAGGATCTGCAAAACAACAAGCATGGCGGCCGGGTGACCACCCGTTTTCCGCCTGAGCCCAACGGCTTTCTCCATATCGGCCATGCCAAATCGATCTGCCTCAACTTCGGGGTTGCCCTGGAAAACCAGGGGGTCTGCCACCTGCGCTTTGACGACACCAATCCCTGCAAGGAGGAGCTGGCCTATGTGGAGTCCATCCAGAAGGATGTGCAATGGCTGGGCTTTGACTGGGGGAAGAATCTCTTCTTTGCCTCGGACTATTTTGAGCAGCTTTACGAGTATGCCGTGCAACTGATCAGAACGGGCAAGGCCTACGTGTGCAGCCTGTCAGCCGATGAGATCAGGGAGTACCGGGGCACCCTCACCGAGCCAGGCCGGGAAAGCCCGTACCGCAACCGCAGCGTGGAGGAAAATCTCGACCTCTTTGCCCGCATGCGGGCCGGGGAATTTCCCGACGGCGCCCACGTGCTGCGGGCCAGAATCGACATGAGTTCCGGCAACATCAACCTGCGCGACCCGGTGCTGTACCGCATCCTGCACGCCAGCCATCACCGCACCGGCGACACGTGGTGCATCTACCCGATGTACGACTACACCCATCCCATCTCCGATGCCATTGAGAAGATCACCCACTCCCTCTGCACCCTGGAGTTCGAGGACCACCGGCCCTTCTACGACTGGCTGCTGGACACCCTGCAGACGCCCAGCCATCCCCAGCAGATCGAGTTCGCCCGGCTCAACCTCACCTTTACCGTAATGAGCAAGCGCAAACTGCTGAAACTGGTGAACGAAAAGCAGGTCAGCGGCTGGGACGACCCGCGCATGCTGACCATCTCCGGCCTCAGACGCCGGGGCTACACCCCTGCCGCCCTGCGCAGTTTCTGCGACACCATCGGCCTGGCCAAGAGGGAAAGCCGGGTGGACATGGGCGTGCTGGAAAACGCCATCCGCAATGACTTAAACGACACGGCGCCGCGGGCCATGGCGGTGCTGCGGCCGCTGAAAGTAGTGATCACCAATTATCCGCCGGAGCTGGAAGAAGAGCTGGAGATTGACAACCATCCCAAGAATCCGGAGATGGGCAAACGCCGGGTGACCTTCTGCCGCGAGATCTATATCGAGCAGGATGATTTCCTGGAAGACCCTCCGAAAAAATTCTTCAGACTGGCGCCGGGCCGGGAGGTGCGCCTGCGGGCCGCCTATCTCATCACCTGCGACCGGGTGATCAGGGACGAACAGAGCGGCGCAATCGTCGAACTGCACTGCAGCTATGATCCCGCCAGCCGCGGCGGCTCCTCGCCTGACGGCCGCAAGGTCAAGGGCACCCTGCACTGGGTCTCCGCCCGTCACGCCATCTCCGCCGAGGTCCGGCTGTACGACCGTCTCTTCAAGGTGGAAAACCCGGAAGCGGACAAAGAAACCAGCTTCATGAGTCATCTCAATCCCGAGTCCCTGCTGACCCTGACCGGCTGCCAGCTCGAACCCGGCCTTGCCGCGGCAGGTGAGGAGGACCGCTACCAGTTTGAACGTCTCGGCTATTTCTGCATTGATTACCTGGACTCAACCCCGGCCCGGCCGGTGTTCAACCGCACCGTGACCCTGCGCGACAGCTGGGAGAAAATCGAAAAAAACGACTGACCGTTAAAGTGATGCTTGACGGTTAGGCAGCAATCCTGGTAACATTACCTATATCGTCGCCATGAGAAACGGCGGCGCCCTTCTCTTTTCAAGTGATGCGTGACGAATCCGCCTGACTGGCAAGTTGTGCTTGACAGTCAGGCCGCATTACTGATAATTATTCCCAGTAAAAGATTGTCTCACAGCATTGTCCAATGATGAGCCGGACTGGATCAGTCCAAATGATAAAAGAGAAAATTTGCGGATCTTCCCTAAAACTCTCTGCCAGGAAAAACACCATGGGCTGGAAAAACCTGACAATCGGCAAGAAAATCATTCTCGGCTATTCGGTCATTCTTTTGCTGTTGCTGGCGCTGGGCGTCATCAACTATCTGGGCGTCGGCGCCATTGTCCATAATGCCGACGAGGTCATCAGCGGCAACAGCCTGAACGCCCTGATCACCCAGAAGGAAGTTGACCATCTAAACTGGGCAGGCCAGGTCAATGCCCTGCTGACCGACAGCACGGTTACCGAACTGCAGGCGGAAACCGATGATCATCAGTGCGGTCTGGGCAAGTGGCTGTACAGCGAGCAGCGCAAGGAGGCGGAAAAACTCGTGCCCTCTCTTGCCCCGCTGCTCAAGCAAATCGAGGAGCCGCACCGGGTTCTGCATGAATCCGCTCTGGCCATTGCCAAGGTTTTCCGGGCGGCGGACACTACCCTGCCGATCCTGATCGTGGAAATTGAGGCAGCCCATCTTGCCTGGGCCGGCAGGATTCGGGACGGCATCTTCCAGGGCGATGCCACCCTGGAAAACGTGCAGACCGACCCCACCAAATGCCAGCTGGGCAAATGGCTTACTTCCGAAGAGGCGAAGAAGGCCTATGCCAGCAGCGACGACGCCTTCAAAAAGACCTGGGACAGCATCCCGGAGACCCATAACGCCATGCATCAATCCGCCCTCCGCATCAAGGAGGCCCTGGCTGCAGGCAACAGGGAAGAGGCAAACAGCATCTTCCAGCAGGAAACCGCGCCCATGCTGCAGGGCACGGTTGCCAAGCTGCAGGCCATGCGCAAAGAGGCCGAGCACCAGTTGGAGGGCATGGAGGAGGCAAGGGGAATCTATGCCAGGCGCACAATGCCGGCCTTAACCGAGGTGCGCGCCCTGCTTGGGCAAATCCGCGATGAAACCAAAAAGAACATTATGACAGAGGACGCCATGCTGACGGCGGCGAAGGCCACCAGGGGCATGGTGTCCGTTCTGGCCGGCCTCACCCTTGTTCTCGGCATCGTCATCGCCCTGTTCACGGCCAGGGGGCTGATCGGTCTGTTAAGCGGCACGGTGAGACAGCTCAGCCAGAACTCCACCGAGGTCAATGCCGCCTCCCTGCAGATTGCCGAGGCGAGCCAGCACCTGGCGGAAGGCGCCTCCGAGCAGGCCGCCACCCTGGAGGAAACCAGCTCTTCGCTGGAAGAGATGGCCACGCTCATCCGCCAGAATGCCGACAACACCCGCCAGGCGGACAATCTGATGCAGGAGACCAGAGCGGCCATCAGCGACGCCGACCAGTCCATGGGCAAGCTGACCCTCTCCATGGGGGAGATATCGGCTGCCAGCGCGGAAACCCAGAAAATCGTCAAGACCATTGACGAGATCGCCTTTCAGACCAATCTGCTGGCCTTGAATGCCGCGGTTGAGGCGGCCAGGGCCGGTGAGGCGGGGGCAGGCTTTGCCGTGGTGGCGGCTGAGGTACGCAACCTGGCCATGCGGGCGGCGGAATCGGCCAAGACCACCTCGGAACTCATTGATTCCACGGTCAGCAAGGTGCGCACCGGCGAGCATCTCCTGAAGGAAACCAGCGATTCCTTCAGCAACGCCGCCCACGCCAGCGACAAGGTGAGCAGCCTGATCACCGAGATTGCCACTGCCTCGGGCGAACAGTCCCAGGGTATTGAACAGATCAATAAGGCGGTCAACGAGATTGACAAGGTCACCCAGGCTAATGCCGGGGCCGCGGAGCAGGCGGCTTCCGCGGCCGAGCAGCTGTCAGCCCAGGCGACAGAAATGAACGGGGTTGTCATGGATATGCAGCGCATGGTGCAGGGCGACCAGGGGAGCGCAAGCACCGTTGAGCTGCCCCCCACAACCCGGCCCCGCGCCATTGCCGGAAAAACGGCCCCCACGCCGAAGCAGATCAAACGGCTGCCGGCCCATACGCCCCGGAAAAATCCGCAGGCCCAGGGGAAGCCACTCTTACCTGAGGAAATGATCCCCCTTGACGATGAGGACTTCCGGGATATTTAATTGAAAAGGCAAAAGGGGTGAAGAGTTCAGAAGTGCCGGTATCCGGAAGATCGGCATTATTTCCCCTCATGCGTCAGTCTTTTCGGTTCAGCCGCAGGAGCACTTGTTCTGCCTGCGGCACGGCTGGCCGGTGCTTGCCTTCCCCCCTGCTCCCTTGCCGTTCCGCCGACCAGTTCGGCCAGATCGCCGACGATATCATGCAGCTGTTCCGCCTGGCTGCTCATCTCTTCGGCAGCGGAGGCGGACTCTTCCGCGGTGGCCGCATTCTGCTGCACCACTTTATCCATCTCGTTCACCGCCTGGTTCACCTGCCCTATGCCCTTGGCCTGTTCCTGGGAGGCCACGGCAATCTCCCCCACCAGGCTGCTCACCTTGGCAGTGCTGCCGGCAACATCGGCAAAGGCCTTATTGCTCCGGTCAAGATGGGCCGAGCCGGCCGTGGTCTTTTTCACAGTGCCCTCAATCAGGTCAGCCGTGTTTCTTGCCGCCTCGGCGGCCCGCATGGCCAGGTTGCGCACCTCATCGGCCACCACGGCAAACCCTGCCCCCGCCTCGCCGGCCCTGGCCGCCTCGACCGCGGCATTCAGGGCCAGCAGATTGGTCTGGAAGGCGATTTCATCAATGGTCTTGATGATCTTGGAGGTCTCCCGGCTTGCCTGGGAAATCTCCTGCATGGAAACGGTCAGGGCCGCCATGGAATCATTGGCCAGCTCAACCGCCTTACCGGCCTCTTTCATGAAATTATCCGCCATGCCGGCATTCTGTGAATTCTGTCCGCTCATGGAAGATATCTCTTCAAGGGATGCCGAGGTTTCCTCAATGCTCGCCGCCTGCTCCGAGGCCCCTTCAGCCAGGGACTGACTGGCGGCAGAAACCTGGCCGGCGGCATTGTTTATCTGGTCGGCACTGGAGGAAAGACCGGCAATGGCGGCCTTGATGGGTCTGGTAATGCTCCTGGCAATAAGCCACAACAGACAGAGGCCGGCCAAAACAGATGCGCTGCTGATGGCCACCATCCACAGCATTTCCCGGTAGGCCCGGTGCAGCTGCTCATCAGCCTGGGCCGCGATCTGTTCTGCGGGGATGCGGATGCTCACGCTCCAGGGGGTGGTTGTTCTGCCTATTTTCAGGGGAACATAGACCTCCAGCATCTGCCCCTTCATGCCGACCTTTTTTTCTCCCTTGCCGATATCTGCGAGTATCTTCTCGAAATCCGCCTCGATATCCTTCATGGGCTTGCCGGCCAGCTCCGGTTTACCCGTCATGGCCGCCAGGGTGCCGTTGTTGCTGATCAAGGCGATTGTGGCGGCCCCGCCATAGAGATCCTTGACATTGTCAGCCAAGGCCTGCAGAAAGGACAGCTGCAGATCCACGCCGGCAATCCCGTAAAACGCCTCCCCTGCCGTGATCGGCACAACCAGCGAGGTGATCAGGGTGGGTTTGCCCTGCACCGGATACACATATGGATCAAGAAGGCATTCCTGCCCGGTTTTTTTGGGCAGCAGATAGTAATCGCCTATGCCTTCCTTCTCATAATCAAGCAGCGGTTCAACAGCTACCTTGTCATTTTCATCCCTGTTCCAGTAAGGCACAAAGCGCCCAGTGGCATCATGGCCCGGGCTGTTCCGGAATTCGTCGTCCCTGCCGTCAAAGGCATTGGGTTCCCAGCCGGTATAGGTTCCGACAAACTGCGGATTTCTGTCCAGGAGAATCTGCAGTATGCTGTTGACCTCCTCACGTCCCAGTTTTATCTGGTAGCTGTCCTCTTTTATCGCCGATAACGCCTGGGCCAGAGTCCGGGCGGCGTCCAGGGCCACCTCAATTTCAGCCTTGATATCAGCGGCGGTCCTTGCGGCCACCTCCACTGCGCTGCCTCTGGCTGTTTCATAGGCAATTTCCCGGTTGACCTGCGCCTCGTTTTTCATGCTCACGGCGGAAAAAGCGATAATCACCGCCGCGGTGGCCAACAGACAGATGCCAGCCCAGACAACGATCTTGATTTGGATGTTCTTGAGTTTCATCACAGAGATCCTCCTGTCGCTTTAACCGTTTTTCGAGTGTGCTCAGCCAAACATCTTGAAGGAAGGGAGAAAACATGCAGCTGGAGGAAAGAAGCTGCGGCAAGTCCATGGTGAATTCTATCGTGAACGATTTGCCGAAAGCAAAGCTTTTTTTGTGAGACAACGGCAGCGAAGCCACCATCTGCTCCTGCAGGGGGCCAGGAGGAGGGCATGCGGCCGTGGATGGGGTCAGGGTGGACGGAGGGGAGCCGGGAACGGAACAGCGCAGGCAGGTCATGCCGACCTGCCTGCCAGCTGAGGCGGGATCCGCCCTTACCGCAGAAAGCCCTCCGCCTCATCCACGTCGAGTTTGCTGCCGATGATCAGCGGCACCCGCTGATGGAGATCGGTCGGCTCAATATCAAGGATATTGATGCCGTCATCGGTGATGGCCCGCCCCCCCGCCTGTTCGATCAGCATGGCCAGCGGGGCCGCCTCATAGAGCAGCCGCAGTTTCCCGTAGGGTTTTTTCGGATTCTTGCTGTCTCTGGGATAAATGAAGATGCCGCCGGAAATGAGATTGCGGTGGAAATCAGCCACCAGCGAGCCGATATAGCGGCAGCTGTACGGCCTGCCCTTCTCCTGGTCTTTTTCCTTCAGCAGATCAACGAAGCCCCGCACATTCTCCGGCCAGTAATTGCGATTGCCCTCGTTGATGCTCAGATATTTGCTGCGCTCCGGGGTGCGGATATCGGGGTGGGACAGATAAAACTCGCCGACGCTGGGGTCAAGGGTAAAGCCCTGCACCCCGTCACCGGTGGTGAAAACCAGCATGGTGCTGGAGCCATAGAGGATATAGCCGGCCGCCACCTGGTCCCTGCCCCTCTGCAGCATATCCTCTTTGCTGCCCTGCCCGCCAGGGGTCCTGCGGCGGTGCACGGAAAAGATGGTGCCGATATTGACATTGACATCGATGTTGGTGGAACCGTCCAGAGGGTCAAAGGCCAGGGTGTATTTGCCCTCATAGCCATCGGCCACCGGGATGACGTCATCCTCTTCCTCGGAGGTCATGACGCAGAGATAACCGCAGCGGGCCATCCTCTTCTTGATGGTGTTGTTGGCGAACTCATCAAGCTTCTGCACCTTTTCCCCCTGGATATTGGTCTTGCCCGACATGCCGAGGATATCGGCGAGACCCGCCATGTTGACCTCCGCGGAGATGGTTTTACCGGCCACAACCAGTTCGTTCAGCAGACCGGAGAGATCACCGGTGGCCTCCGGGTGCAGACGCTGACTGTCAACAATATGCCTGATCACGGTCACTCCAAGGGGCTTATTCATATTTCCTCCAAATCCGTCAATGTGGTTGACTGGTAGCTTGATATCATGGTTTATTTATCAGCAGCGCTGGTTTCCGCGTCGGCCTTGCCGGGACGTCTGCCTTGATAACCGCCATCCCGCAAAGCCAAGCTCTTGACATTGATACCACGGGCCATGCAAGCCTTCAACAATTTATCCACCTGACAGACAACTTCCCATGACCCTGCAAGCACCCCCTGGCAGCCGACCGGTCCTGTCGGTCAACAACTGGCGGAGCTATGTGATCCTGTTCCGCACCAACCCGCAGTTCACCAGGCTGTGGCTGGCCGGGGTCATCAGCCAGTTCGGCAACTGGTTCAACTATATCGCCATCTTCGTGCTGCTGCAGGAGCTCAGCGGCTCCGGCAAGGCGGTCAGCTGGTTTCTCATCGCCAAATTCATCCCCACCGCCGTCCTTGGTCCGGCCGCCGGCGTGCTGGCCGATCGTTTTTCCCGCAAGACCATCATGATCGGCTGCGACCTGCTGCGGGTGGGGATCGTCCTCTGCTTTCTGCTGATCAAGCGACCGGAACAGGTTTGGCTGGTTTACGGGCTGGCCCTGCTCCAGGAGTCACTCTGGACCTTTGCCGATCCGGCCCGCCGGGCCTCGGTGCCCAATCTCTGCCGGGCCGAGGAACTCAATCTGGCCAATGCCCTCAGCGGGGCGACCTGGTCGATCATGCTCGCCTGCGGCGCGGCCCTGGGCGGCTTCACCACCGCCTGGTTCGGCTGGCAGACCGCCATTGTCTTTGATGCCGCTACCTTTCTCATCTCCGGACTGATGATCTGCGGCCTGGCCCTGCCGCCCCTGCCGTCCCGCCGGCAGGGCGCGCCTTCCTGGCGTGATTACCTGGGGCTCAACGATCTGGTCGAGGGGGTGCAGTATGTGGCCCGGCACCGGCAGGTGGCGGCCCTGCTGCTGGTAAAAAGCGGCTGGGCCCTGTCCGGCGGCATCCTGGTCATGCTGACCGTGTTCGGCGAGCAGGTCTTTAGCGCAGGCCACGTCCAGGGGAGCAACAGCGGCATACTTTACAGCACCCGGGGCCTGGGGGCGGCGGTGGGGCCGCTGCTGGCCTGGCGCCTGTTCGGGGAAAGCCGGCCGGCCATGTCCCGGGCCATCGGCTACAGTTTCTTTGTCGCCTCCGGCTCCTACCTGCTGTTTGCCCAGGCGCCGAGCCTGGTCTGGGCCGCCCTTTTCGTCTTCTGCGGCCACCTGGGCGGCGCCGTGCAGTGGGTTTTTTCCACCACCCTGCTGCAGCGGCTGGTGGAAGACCGTTTCCGGGGCCGGGTCTTTGCCGCGGAGATGGCCCTGCTCACCCTGATATTGAGTCTTTCCACCTACTTCACCGGCGCGGCCCTGGAAAACGGCGTCGATCCGCGTACCGTGGCCCTGCGCCTGGCCCTGCTGTTCCTGCTGCCGGGCCTGATCTGGATCATCTACCGGAGAACGTCCGCGGCAAGCTGGAGATAATAACGCCCTTCCTCCGGCCGTCCATGTTTAACGCAGCCGTTGCCATAGATGCGGCATTTGCGGGCCAGCTCCCGGCGGGCGAACCCCCGCTGTTCCTCGCTTAAATCCTGCCGGTCCAGCAGCTTGACCAGGGCCCGGATGCGGAACTTGTCCATGCCGGCGCGAAACCGTACCGACACCTGGTCCGGCCGGCCGCCGGCCTTGATGGTCAATGGCCGGTCCACCTTGAGAAAAAGCAGGGAAGCGCTGGCCCGCAGCCAGAGATCATAATCCTCGCAGCAGGGCAGCTCCTCGTCAAAATAACCGACCCTGTTAAAAAACTCCCGGCGTGCCATGACGGTGGACATGCCCACCACACAGAGCTTGAGACACTCCCCGAAGATGAAGCCATGGGGCCGGAAGTGCTTCTTTTTCTGGTGCAGCAGCTCGCCCCGCCGGTACCAGATCTCATCGGTATGGGAAATGAGGTATGCAGGGTTGGCAGCCATGGCCGCCTGCTGCACCGCCAGTTTTTCCGGGGCAAAGCAGTCATCCGAGTCAAGAAAGGCGAGCAGTTCCCCCGCTGCCGCCCTGATGCCGGCGTTGCGCGCCGCCGCCGGCCCCCGGTTCTCCTGCTTAAGACAGCGGACCCGCCCGCCATAGCCGGCCACCAGACGGGCCGTATCGTCCGTTGACCCGTCATCCACCACGATCAGCTCAAAATCCGTACAGCTCTGGCCCAGCACCGAATCAACGGCTTTGGCCAGAAACTCCTGCCGGTTATAGGTGGGTATGATGATTGAAATTTTTGGGGGCAAGTCTCCAGCCTTTTCCTGATGTTTCGCAAAGGATATGGGGGTAATTGTAGTAGCTCAAAGCCGATCTGACAATCTGCGAAGTGCGATTTCACTGAATTCGGACACTATCAGGATGTTGGCCCTTGACAAAGATATCAATAGTGATACTATTTCATTATGGGTAAGCACGAAAATATAATCAGGCAGATGAAGCAAAATCCCAACGATGTTCGTTTTGCAGAGTTGTGTAAAATTTGCGATTTATATTTCGGCGAAGCCCGACAGAAAAGCAGCAGCCACAGAATTTACAAAACTCCCTGGCAGGGCGATCCCAGGGTGAATATTCAAAACAATAATGGCAAAGCAAAAGCATATCAGGTCAAGCAAGTGCTGAAAGCTATCGAAAGAATGGAGGTGAATCATGGCCATGAAAAATGATCATTATACCTACCGTGTTACCTGGTCAGAAGAAGATAAGGAATATGTTGGCCTTTGCGCTGAGTTCCAAAGCCTTAGCTGGCTGGCCCAGACACCGGAAGCTGCTCTTAAGGGTATTCGAAATGTTGTCGCAGAGGCAGTTAACGACATGAAAGAAAATGGAGAACCAATACCGGAACCAATAGCAAGCAAAAACTACAGCGGAAAATTTATGGTTCGAGTCCCACCCGAGGTCCATCGAAGTTTGGCCCTGCAAGCAGCGGAATCTGGTGTGAGTATAAATCGGCTGGTAAGCACCAGGCTCAGCCGGTAAGCCGTTGTAACAAAATAATGTCCTCATCTGGCTTGCAAAACGGCATAAGGAGCCGTAACGAAATGGTTCAGAAAGCCGAGGTTATTCGTAACGGCTCCTTGTAAATAAAGAAAAGCAGCGCATATCAAGTCATTTGCGCCGACGTCGAGAACGTCTGCGGCGCTGGCGCGGCAAGTTTGTCGGCCTTCACCTCCTAACCGCCGTTAGATGCGACATAGATGAATTTGCTCACCATCGACTTTCAGCCATTTTCCCAAAAGTTCTCTTCTGATAAGCGAACCCGGCAGCCATAGCCGGCCACCAGGCGGGCCGTATCGTCCGTTGACCCGTCGTCCCCCAGGATCAGCTCAAAATCCTGCCAGCAGCTCTGGCCCAGCACCGAATCAATGGCTTTGCCCAGAAACTCCTGCCGATTACAGGTGGGTATGATGACGGAAATTTTTAGAGACAAATATTGCGCCTCTTTTTCTCAACAGCGGTACCACCTCGCAACATGGTGAATTTCCGGTTTTATCCACACGGTTTTTGTTTTCCGGAAATCCGAACCGGAAAATTGAAAATCAGCCCAGGGCAAGATTGGGCAAATCGGATTTTTATCTTTTTAATCTCTTTAATTTCGATTAAATAACAAAAAAAGGAATAAGTTTACCGGCAACCGTGGGTAATCGAAAGCAGGGCCGCATGGCCCTGCTTTTTTACTGCCAGCATCGCACAGTATACCGGCAGAGAGAGCAAGGCGGTCGGGATTTTTATCTCAACCGCCTTTTCTTTTCCCACTGGCGGAGCGCCGCTGCCGGCAACGGCAATGGCAGCGGCAGCCGGCAGTTTGCCGGAATCCTCAGCTATTTGAGCTGATGGCTGAACTGGAACTGGCGGGTCTTGCCATCCGGCAGCCTGGTGCCGACCGTGAATTCATAGGTCCCCGCGGCAGCGAGCGTAATGTCCGCGCCGAAGTGGCCTTCCATGCCCATCAGGGGGATGGCGACGGATTCAACCTTGTCCGGTCCCTTGATTTTCAGGGCCACCGTTCCCGTGGTCATGGTTTTGCCGGTGGCGGTCTCCTGGAGCACGATCATGAAGTGGTGGGTGTACTGCATGCCCGCCTTGGCCATGGCCTCCCTGGAATCCTTGAGGCGCGCCTCGGCCTTGACGCCATCCACCTCTTGGGCGCCGAGCATGATCATCTGCCCGTGCTCCATGGCCATCTCGTGGCCGGAGTGTTCGTGGCCGCCGTGTTCATGGGTTTCGGCCAAGGCGCTTACGGGCATGAGCGCCAGGCTGAGAAGGGCAAGCAGCAGCAAATGTTTCGTTTTCATGGGTATTCTCCTTAAGGTGTTTGTTTGGCCGGCCGGAGGGCCGGATCGGTTGCGGTTTGGGAACTGGGTTCAGCTGGATAGTCTGAAGGTGTTTAGGTGTTTAGGTGGAGGGTATATATCTGTTGCTGATAGACTAAACCCCTTCAGACTATCCACCTATTTTATCTCCTGCTTCACTCATGAATATCCCTCTCATCGGTCGGCGCCGCGCTTTTTGCCAGACCCCGGGCCCGCCACAGATAAAAGATCACCGGGTAGACCAGCAGTTCCATAAGTCCGGAGGTGACCACCCCGCCCACCATGGGTGCGGCGATGCGCTTCATCACGTCGGCCCCGGTGCCGTGGCTCCACATGATGGGAAGCAGACCGGCGATGATGACCGAGATGGTCATGATCTTGGGCCGGATGCGTTTTACGGCGCCGTGGTGGATCGCCTGCCTGAGGTCGCCCAGGGTGCGCATCCGGTTATTTTTCTGCCAGAGCTGGTGGGCGAGGTCGAGATAGAGCAGCATGACCACCCCGGTTTCGGCGTCAAGACCTGCCAGGGCGATCACCCCCACCCAGACCGCGATGGAGGTGTTGTAGCCGAGCAGGTACATGTACCAGAAGGCGCCGACCAGGGAAAAGGGCACGGCGAGGAAGACGATGCCGGTCTTGATCAGGCTTCTGGTGTTGACGTAGATGATGACGAAGATGATCAGGATGGTGAGCGGGATGACCAGGGTCAGCCGCTGCCGCGCCTTCTCCATGTACTCGAACTGGCCGCTCCAGACGAGATTGTAGCCGCTGGGCAGCTTCACCTGCTCCTCCACCGCCTGGCGGGCATTTCTGACATAGGTGCCGAGGTCGATGCCCTTGATGTCCACATAGACCCAGGCGGTGCGGCGGGCATTCTCGGTCTTGATGCTGTCCGGATCGTTGGTGATGGAGAACGATCCCAGCTGCGTCAGCGGGATATGCCGGCCGCCGGGGGCCGGCACCAGCACCCGGCCCAGGGCGTTGAGGTCGCTGCGGAAATCGCGGTCATAGCGGACGTTGACCGTGTAGCGCTCCAGGCCCTCCACCGTCTCGGTGACGCTCATGCCGCCCAGGGCGGTCTGGAAGATATCCTGAATGTCGGCCACGGAAATGCCGTAGCGGGCCGCGGCCCGCCGGTCGATGCGGTAATCGAGATAAAAGCCGCCCACGGACCGCTCGGCAATGGCGGAGAGCGTACCGGGCACGGTGCGCACCACCGCCTCCACCTGTTCGCCGATGCGGCTGAGCGTGGCCAGGTCCTCGCCCATGATCTTGATCCCCACCGGGGTCTTGATGCCGGTGGAGAGCATGTCGATGCGGGTCTTGATCGGCATGGTCCAGGCGTTGGTAAGGCCGGGGAACTGAATGGCGCGGTTCAGTTCATCCACGAGCTGCTCCGGGCTGATCGACTTTTCCTCGGGCCAGAGCCGGGAGAGCGGTTTCCTGGCCCAGGCCGTCCACTCCGGCCAGCCGGAGTAGAAGCGCTCAGTCGGCACCGTGCGCCACTCTTCTTCGGGTTTGAGCATGATGGTGGTTTCGATCATCATCATCGGCGCCGGATCGGTGGCGGTCTCGGCCCGGCCGACCTTGCCGAAGACGCGCTCCACCTCGGGGAACTGGCGGATGATGCGGTCGGTCTGCTGCAGGATCTCCTTGGCCTTGGTCACCGACAGACCCGGCAGGGTGGTGGGCATGTAGAGCAGATCGCCTTCATACAGGGGAGGCATGAATTCCGAGCCCATTTTGGTGAACGGCCAGATAATGGAGAGCATGGCGGCCAGGGCCAGCGCCAGGGTGGCCAGCCGCCACTTCAGCACCAGGTCGACCACCGGGTGGTAGAGGCGGATGAGCAGGCGGTTGAGCGGGTTGGCGTGTTCCGGCCTGATGTTGCCGCGGATGAACCAGCCCATGAGGACCGGCACAATGGTGATGGAGAGCAGGGCCGCGGCGCCCATGGCATAGGTCTTGGTGAAGGCGAGCGGCTTGAACAGCCGGCCCGACTGCTCCTGCAGGGTAAAGACCGGCACAAAGGAGACGGTGATGACGAGCAGCGAGTAAAAAAGGGTCGGCCCCACCTCCTTGGCCGCGTCCTGGATGATCTGCCAGTGCGGTTTTTTACCCCGGTCGCGCTCCAGGTGCTTGTGGGCGTTCTCGATCATGATGATGGCCGCGTCGATCATGGCGCCGATGGCGATGGCGATGCCGCCCAGGCTCATGATGTTGGCGTTGGTGCCCTGGGCGTACATGAGG
>QZKJ01000107.1 GCA_003605035.1 Desulfurivibrio sp. | reverse complement strand
ACCAGCAAAATGCAAAGCCTTTTTTGTGGCGCAAACGAGAAGTCAAAGGCAGTCAGCTTAAAAATACTATCGTTAATTTATGCAATTAAACACTAGCACCTTGCGAAAAAGCGGCGGAACTCTTTGAAAGATTTGCGCGGAAGGGGTATAATTATTAATAATTATGGTATGTTATGGTTAGGTTTCTGTTGCCGCCCTGCACGAGCGGGCCTTCGTGCTGAGAGTGAAAGACCTCTCAAGGAAACGCCCATGTTGCTGAGTGATATTGTCACGCAAGCCGAAGAAAAACCGCAAATTGACTGGGACGCATACTGCCGCTGGCGGATCAGGCACAGCAGCAGTCTGCTGGAGCCCGAGACGGTCCCCCTGGTGTGGCAGTGCTCCTGCGGGGCGGCCAATACCACGGTGGCCGGGGAAAAATATGGCAGATGCCGGCAATGCGGCCTGGTGTATCTCTCCTTTGCCAGGTAGGCTCTTGCAGGGGAGCGGCCAATCGCAGCCGGCTTCTCAGGAGGATTACCATCAGCCGCGATAGGTGATCTCGGCCAGTGGCACCTCCCACCGGTCAAGCTGGCAGAGCGGCCGATACTCCTCCCCTGAATCCTCCCGCAGGCGCTGCACCAGGGCCAGCACCGTGATCCGTTCGATGCTGGCCAGCCGGTTTTTCCAAGTCTCGCTCGCTGCTTTGGAGAGCCGGGCAACCCTGTTCCCCAGCTCATCATGCAATCCGATAAAATTTCCGTTCGCTGCTGCCTGGAGGGGATCGCCCGGCTTGAGGGCGGCCAGATGCCGGTGAATGCGATTGTCCGCAGGCAGGCGGCCGGCATAATCGAGAAAAAGATCCTCCATCCCCAGTAAAGCGTAACGGCGGCGCAGAGTCCTGTCATCCGGGGCATGGGGTGGGGGCGGCTCGCGGTTGCAGATACAATCTCCCTTGAGAAGGCCGGTATGGATATTCGGCATATCCTGCCGGGCAAAAAGGCAGAGGGTCTCTTTGGCGCGGGTCATGGCCACATAGTAGGTTCGCCGTTCTTCCTCCACCTCGTTTGGATTTTTTGCGTATCCCCATCCGCCCGGCACAAAGACATGGGCAAATTCCATCCCCTTGGCGGCATGCACCGTACTCAGGAAAATGCCGCTGCCGATGGTCTGCTCCCGTTTCTGTTCCGCCAGGCATTCATAGAGGTACTCCATGACATAGGCTGGCGACTGCTGGGCGTTGCCGCTTTCCTCCCGCCAGTCGTCCAGGAATTTTTTCAGCAGCTCCCGCCATGGATTGAAAATGTTCTGTCCTGGGTGATAATCAACAATTTTCAACAAATCCGTGGCGGACAGCAGCTCGTCATGGCGGGATTGCAGGTCGGCCAGGAACTGCCGGATTTCGCGGAGGCGATGCAGGGGTGGCGTCTTGTCCCGGGCAATCGCCCAGCTGACCGGTATGCTGTTCTGCTCGCAGAGAGTGCGAACCGGAGCGAGTTCATCCCGGGTCCTGGCCAGTACGGCGCAGTCCGGCCAGTCCAGGGCGGGATTGCGCTGCTTTAAGCGCAGCAGCTCTTCCACCAGGGCCATCGCCAGCTGGCCTGCGTCAGCCACCGGAACTATCTGCACCCGCCCCCTGGCCAGGGGATCAAGGTTCTCCCACGGCCCGCCGGCTGGGAGCTGTTCCCTGCCCTGGTTGATGCGGATAGGGGTGGCGGTTTTCATCCGGTCGCGGTTATGCATGATCAAGGTGTTGGCCGCGGCGATGATATGGGCGCTTGACCGGTAGTTTTCCACCAAGGAATAGATTTTTGCCTGGTAATCCTCCTGGAAACGCCGGATAAACGCCACATTGGCGCCGCGGAAGGTATAGATGTTCTGGTCGTCGTCCCCCACCACCAGCAGGGCCAGTTTGCTGTCCGGGTCGCTTAAGGTGCGGCCGGCAATGGCCGAGATCAGCTGGTATTGATCGCTGTCGATGTCCTGGTACTCATCCACCAGGATATAACGGTAGCCGGCCAGCAGCCTCTCCCGCAGTTCATCGCTTTCCAGGCAGGTCAGTTCGATCTCCCCGTTCAGCAGCCGCACCGCCTCGGGAATCACGGTGTTGAAATCATCGCTCTGCATCTTCCGGCCTTCGGCCCGCTCGGCAAAGGAGGAGCCGGTCAGCCGCATGGCCAGACCGTGATAGGTGAGCACGGCGACCCCTCTGGCGTCAGGACCGATCAGCTCAAAAAGCCGCCGCCGCAAGGTGCTTGCCGCGTTGCGGTTGAAGCAGAGGATAAGGATGCTGCGCGGCTGGACGCGCTTTACCCGCAGCAGAAAGGCGCAGCGGTGGGCCACCACCCGGGTCTTGCCGGAGCCCGGCCCGGCCAGCACCAGCATGTTTTCCTGCGGCGCCGCGGTGACGATGGCTATCTGCGCCGGATTGGCCAGGTTATCCACGATGCGGTGAAATGAGCCCGGGCTGGTGGCCCGGTCAATCACGTTTTTGCGGCCGGGGAAAAAGCGCTGGATGAAGTTGCTGCGATCGCTGGAAAAGTAAGCAAGAACCAGATCCAGGGCCTGCCGGATTTTTTCGAGACCCAGCCGGGCATATTCGTTCATCACATGGACCTGGAAAACCCGCTCTTTATAATGCTGCTCCAGGGGGCTGAAATCATCCTTGAGGTAGCGGCGCCTGGCTGCTTCGGGGATAATGCGGATGGTCATGGCCTGGCGAAAAACCGCCAGCCCCTGCTGGAGGATGATGACCCGCTGTTCGTGCAGAAACATCAGGGCGCGGTCAATGGCGGCCAGACTGTCCTTGAGCTGGCCGGCCAGGAAGAGATTGTTGCGGAGCGCCATGGTCAGGTCATCAAGGGAAAAGTTGACCAGCAGTTCGCCGCTGGCCGGAGTGCTGGCCGGGATTTTGGCAAAGATGGCGTCCAGGATCACCTTGGCCACCAGACGTCTTTTCTGGGCCGTGGCCAGCAGGGTGGGCCAGTCGCGGTTTAATTTAAGCTGGTAATGGTCCTGGCCGAAATAGCGGAATTCAATGCTGCCGCGATTGCCCGCCAGGCCTTTGCCGTCCAGGGCCAGGCTTTTCAGGAGGTTGCGCAGCAGTTCGGGCAAACTTTCCTGGCCTTCATCCACCAGGCGTTGATTGAGCCGGCGCAGGGAGAGATCAAGCCAGCCCTCGGCCTCGGGTTCGGTCTCCTGCATGAGCTGGAGCATGGCCATCTCCAGTTTGCAGACCTTGTCAAAACGCAGCCGGGAATGATCGCCGACTTTGTAGCGGACAAAGGCGTTCAGCAGAACCCCCTGTTTGAGCAGCCCTGTTTCGCTCATGGCATAAAGATCCCGTAACACCAGCTGGGTATCCCCGGAGATGGCAAGAGACCCGGTGGCCTGGCCCCTCTCCCTGAATTCGGGAAGTTCAGCCAGTTCGTCGGCGCTCATTCCTTCGTCCTTCCTGGCGTTGAACAAGGCCTGCAGGATGGCCAGCCAGCGTTTTTTCTGGCTGGCCGGAATATCCAAGGGGGCGATTTTCTCCTCCGCCTCCTCCAGGCTGCTGACCAGGGGGAGCCCCTGAAAGACCCGGGTGTTATTCTGGTTACGTTCAATAAATCCTGCCCGTTCCAGCCAGGAGACCGCCGTCTTCACCTTGGTGTCGGCCAGCCGGTCGTGGCTGTCAAAACCGGTTTGCACCTCGTCGTCCCGCAGCAGCTCGCCGCTGGTGATGACGACTTGGTTGTCCTTGTTGCGCCGGGCACGGCGCAGGCCCCGGAGGATCTGGCTGATGTCATGCCGGGTCAACTCAGAGAGAGCGCCCAGTTTGAACTGGGTTTCAATATCATCCTCGTTATAGAGGAGGACGCACTCCGCCGCTCTGGTGTCCCGTCCGGCCCGGCCCGCCTCCTGCAGGTAGTTTTCCAGCGACCCGGGAATGTTGGCATGGATCACCAGCCGCACGTTGTCCTTGTCGATACCCATGCCGAAGGCATTGGTGGCGCAGATGACCTGGGTGTGGCCGCTGAGGAAATCCTCCTGGATGCGGCGTTTCAGCGGCGCCTCCAGGCCGGCGTGAAAGGCCTCGACCTGCCAGCCCTTTCTGGACAGGAAATCCCTGATATTTTCGGTGTCAGTCCGGGTGGCGGCATAGATGATGGCTGCCCCGAGTTCCGGCTTGGGCAGGCGTTCGGCGAGAATCTGGTGCAGACGTTCGTTGCGCTCGGCGCTGTTGATCAGCTGCACCTCGAAGGAAAGATTGCTTCTCTCCACCCCGCCTTCAAACACCGCCAGCTCCTGGCCCAGTTCCCGGCGGAAATGGTCGGTGATCTCCTCGATCACGTCCCGCTTGGCAGTGGCGGTGAAGCAGGCGATGGGCGGGACGGGGGTCTGCTGTCTGGCGGCAAACTCCCGGATGAAGCGGGAGGCGTACAGATAGTCGGGCCGGAAATCGTGGCCCCACTTTGACAGGCAGTGAGCCTCGTCAAAGACCCAGCAGCCGATTTCCCGCTGGCTGATGGCATCGATCACTGATTTGTTGCGCAGCTGCTCCGGGGAGATATAAAGGATGGCAAGGTCTCCCAGCCGGACCCGCTCCAGCACCTCGCCCCGCTCCGGCGGGGTCAGCATGCCGTAGATGGCGGCGGCGAACATGGTGCCGGTCTTGGCCGCCAGGCCGTCAACCTGATCCTTCATCAGCGCCTGCAGCGGGGAGATGACCACGGTCAACACCCCCCGCCGGAAATGGCGCACCAAGGCCGGAATCTGGTAGCAGAGGGATTTGCCGCCGCCGGTGGGCAGGATGGCGAGCAGCGGTTTGTCCCGCATGCCGTGACCGACAATAGCCTCCTGCAGGCTGTTGCCGTCCGGGGTGGCCGGTGTTGCCCGAAAGGCCGGATAGCCGAAGAGCCTTGCCAGCTGCCGGCGGGGATTATGGGTGGTCCGGCACCAGAGGCAGGCGGGATTGGCGCAGGGGGTCTCCCGCAGCTGTTGCAGGATCGGCACCACATCGTGAAAACGGTGACGCACCCAGGGCGGCAGCACGGAATTGCAGCCAGCCACCCGCAGCCAGGCCAGGCAATAGGCCAGGGCGGGCCTGGTTTGCGGATTGGCCAGATAGGCAGGGACCCGCGCCGTGACGGCAGTCTCGCAGGCCTTGCCCTGCACCTGCTCCTGAAAGATGGCCAACGCCTCGTTTTGGCTGATCTCTGCCGCCCCGATTGCGGCAAAAACCGCCTGCAGTCCGTCACTGCGCAGGGGAAGGCGGCTGTCCCCGGCAAAGCAGAAGCGATAAAAGGCGGGAACAGTCGTTTCGGTTTTGCCCAGGGCGGCAAAGCTCTGCCACTGGTCGTTGAACACCGAGGCCGCCAGGCGGGCATCGGCCACCGGGTTATTGAGCGAATCCCTGACCAGCTTGTAATTTTTCACCAGCCGGTGGTAAGGATTCTCGGGAAATGCCAGGGGTGAGAGATACAGCGTATCAACCACCGGCTTCTGGAGAAGCCGCAGCCCCGGAGCCTGGGAGGCCAGCACAGGCAGATCATGGCCAAGCAGGTTATGCCCCAGCAGGTAACGGGCTGCATCCGCCAGTTCATCCAGTTCGGCCAGCGCCGCGCGCAGACTGAAACGGCTCTTCCTTTCCAGGGTACGGTCACGGTAAACCGCGCCGATATGAAAGATTTCATCCCTTTCATTGGTTTCCAGATCAAGCAACAGGCAGTTTGCAACAAAATCTATACCGTTCACCGTTTGCTGCCTTTACCGCCGGTCCGCGGGCTGACCTGAGAATATTCGTAACAAATTGCCCTTGCTGGCCATTTTTCGAGTGTAGCATGTTCATTGGCCGGGCGCCAGGAGTCTCGCTCCTAACCTTACCATAATATTGGCGGCCGCGGTCCAACCCGGCAACGGCCGGTGCGGGTGGCCTTTTCCCTGCCGCGGATCGCGGGCTTTTGCCTTGATCTGCCGGAGAAATGAGCGGTGTGCCGGTGCTGGCGATCTCCTCTTTCCTCTTTGTTTTGCTAACCTTTTTCTAATCAAAGAATAATCTTTTTCTAAAATTTGCCGGCTAGATTGGCGCAACAACCGAGTGGGTGCATGATCGGGCTGCTGTTGTCCGCATTGTTGCCCAGCGGAGGGAGGAACCGCTCGGCGGGGCTTTTTTCAAGAGTGGAGCGGTTTCAGGCAAGTTAATTTTCAAGCAACAGAGAAAGGAGAAACAGATGAAAAAAAGATTCGCGGCAGCAGTTTTGAGCGCTTGTCTCGCCCTGCCGGCAGTCACACTGGCAGCCACCATTGATGAGCAGATCCTGAAAGAGCTGGAGTTTCTGCGCAACAAGGTGCAGGCCCAGCAGGAGCGCATCGAGGCCCTGGAGTCCGGCATGGACAAAAAGGTGGAGGCAAAGGTTGAGGAAAAAGTTGCGGAAAAGGTCAAGCAAAGCGGCGGCGCCGGCAGCAAGGTGGCCCTGGCCAACGAGTTCATTGATCAGCTCACCTTCAAGGGCGACCTGCGGGTCCGCTATGATGTCCGCGACAAGGATTATAAGAGCGGCCGGGTCGACAATGCCGGCGATCCTTTGCGCGATGTCACCCGCGAGCGTTTCCGCACCCGCTTCCGGGCGGGCGGCGTCTGGGAGAACAAGGCCGAGAGCTGGCAGGTCGGCGCAGGGCTCGCCACCGGCGATGACACTGCCACCAGCACCAATGATACCTGGAGCGAGAACAAGGTCTTTGAGACCGGCGATATCCGCCTGGATTATGCCTACGCCAAGCACAAGTGGCACGATTATTCCTTTACCCTGGGCCAGCACGAAAACCCCTTTGAGTCCTCCTGGGTTTTCTGGGACAGTGATGCGCGTTTTGCCGGCTTCACCGGCCAGTACGGCCAGAAGGAAGGGATCTTCGCCACTCTGGGCGGGTACGCCGCCAAGCTGGTGGATGATGACAACACCGCCACCCTGGTGGCCGGTCAGCTCGGCTACCGGGGCAAGGCGAGTGGGCTGAAATACACCCTGGCTGCCGGCTACCATACCTACAGCACTTCATTGATCAACGAAGGCAACGCTGAATTCAAGTTGAACGCCGTTGATCCTGACCAGTATGAACTCAATATCGGCGACCTGTATGGCAAGGTGGCCATCCCGGTGGGTGCGGTCAAGCTGTCTCTGTACGGTCAGATCTGGCAGAACTTCGGGGCTGACGGCGCTATCGGCCAGAGCCAGGGCGGCAGCAGCTTCCCCGAGGAACCCGAGGATGCCGATATGGGGTGGATTCTGGGGGTTGACGCCAAGTACGACGCCTTCAAGATCGGCTATGCCTATGCCGTGATCGAGGCTGACTCCATCTTCGGCTACCTGACCGATTCGGACTTCAGCGACGGCCTGGTCTCTACCAACAAGCAGGGCCACCGGGTGACGCTCGCCTACAACCTGACCAAGAACCTCTCCGCCTCGGCCAACTGGTTCGCCTACGAACGTGAGGAGGATTACGCCAGCGCCAACGAAGACGAGGTCGATCTCTATCTCTTTGATCTGATTTATAAATTCTAAGGATTCCTCTTCCGCAGGGGGCAGGGTCAGCCTGCCCCCTCCCCCCACCCGCAGCCCTGCCCTTTTCCACCCTTTGTTTGCCGGCCAGGTCAGGCTGCATTTCAGAACCGCGGCAGGCGGCCCGGACCGGTGGAATCCGGCGCAGGGGCAAGATGTCTGCCGTGGGCCATGATCTGGTCGGAGACCTGCAGCAGGGCGAGAATAAGTCCTGCCCAGCCGGTTCTGCCCTGGCTGACCATGGTATGCAGGGTTGACAGGCAAAGCGCGATGATCCGGCAGGCGGCGGCAAACGACGCGGCGGTCCGGCTAACCTGGGCTGTGAAGTGATTGATCTGTGCCGGATCACCCATGGTATTGACATACACCTTGAAAGCAAGATCCCGGTCATGGCGCATCATGATATGGCGCGGGTCCGATCCCGCCGGCTCCCTGGAAAAAGCCTGGTCAAGCAGCACGGGAAAGTCCTGCAGGGCCTGGCGGGCGAGTTCAAAAGCGGTCATGGCCTGGTGATAAACGAGTCTCGAAATATTTCTGCCGATCCCCACCATCTTGCCCCCTGGTTGCCGCGTCAGGTTGCGGAGCCAGCCGGCTGCCCGGCCCAGGCCGTCCCACATCCGGCCACCCAGCGACAGGGCCGTCTGCCAGATGGCCGCAAGCTGCTCCGGCTGTTTGCCCGCCATACGCGAGATCATGGCGGATTTTTCAGTGGCAGCCAGGCCTTTCCCTGCCCTGATGGCGGCGGTAATCATGCGGAAAAATGCCGGGAATTCGCCGGCAAAACGCTGGGCCAGCAGCGGGCTTTCCTCTTTTTTACCATGGTCCCGCCAGTAGGCGGCCAGGGCGGCAAACAGCTCGGAATCATTGCCCAGCAGCAGGATTTGCGGGGTTGGCCGGAAGAATTCTTTCCCCTCATAGCCATTCGGCGTCACCTCGTAACCGGCCAGCCATAACTCCACTTTGGCCATGCAGGCGGCAAAGGCAAAAAGAGGATGATCGGCATCGTTGGGCAGCGGGTGCCCGGCGGCCAATCCTTCGACCAGCAGGTCCTGGTCAAAGAGCAGGGCAATGGTGGCCGGGCAGACCTCAGGCCGGATTTTTTCTTTTCCGGGCAGCTGCAGAAAGGCGGCAACGCTCTGCAGGCGCTGCAGGCCAGCGGCCAGTCCGGCCGGCTCGTGGCAAGCCGGGGTATCGGTCAAGCCCAGCACCTGCAGGCGCAGGGCGATGGCCCGTTCCAGGGCGCGACATGGGCCATTGTTGCCAATAAACCAGCGGCCGATATCGCCCTGCCTTTCAAAGCTGACCAGCTCCTGCAGGGCCTGCCAGGTCTGCCGGCCCACCCAGCCGTCGGTGGTCAGTCCGGCGTCCTGTTGAAACTTTTTGATGGCATGGATCAAGAGGGGGTCACGGATGGGCAGGCCGGCATCCTGGCGCAGATAGCCAAGGCCGGCCAGACGGCTGCGGATGGTGCGGAGCCGGGGGGCATCCTGGGCAATGGGGGGCTCCGATTCCGGCAGGGGATTGAAGATGCCGCGCTTGCTGGCGAGATCAAAATCCTGCCGCAGGGCGGTTAAGCTGTTAAAAAGCATCTCGTCAGGGGCATGGAGCGCGGCCTGGGGTGCGAGCGCCAGTTGCCGGAAATGCTCCAGCCCCTCGGTAAAATTATAAGCCATTTCTTCCGGGAAACCGGGCAACGCCCAAGGCGGCTTGCATATTACCCGCCGATGCCGATGACATTGGCGAACAGCGACAGCAGGGCCGCCCGGGTTTCCATGCCGGCCTGCACCGCGGCATCATGGGCCCGCTGCACATGGAGCGGCAGATCGTTTTCCGAGGTCAGCAGAAAGGTATCGCCGTCCAGATTCACCTTGGTCATGGCGGCAAGCTTCAATGTGCCGGATACCTTGACTTTTTCAAGGACCTTCTCAAAGCTGGCGATATTGACCTCTTTATCCTTGTCAAAAAGCACCTCGAGATTTCCCGTGTAGGTCTGGACCTCCAGCGACGTCAGGTCGCAGGTCGCGTCCCGCAGGCTTTCCAGTGCCGCGCGTAATCCTCGTCTTTCCTCTGGCATGGGCATGTCTCCTTTTGATCAATGCAATGATGGTTAAGCTGCGCAGATGCCGAATTTCGGCAGCAGATCATAAATCACATAAAAGCGATGGGCCTGGGCCGCATCATGGAAGTATTTCCAGTTGCTCTTGAGAAAGGCCGGGTTCCATGGATATTCCAGTTTATCCACATTGGTGCCCAGGGCCTGCTCTTTCCAGGAGCCCGGTCCCTTGGCGGGATAGGAGATCTTTTCCGGGCCGAAGCTGAACGGATCCTGCTCGATGGCAAGCAGCCAGGCCGCATGCCGCTTGTCCCCGCTTTCTTCCTTGAGATTTGTGAAAAGATCCTGGATTTTGTTCATGTCCGGCCCGTCGATGCCGCTCACCTCGGCATGGGGATCCCTGGCGATATAGCGTTTCATGGCCCGGCACAGCTGATCCGCCGCCTGGCAGAACTGGTCGGTGTTGTTGCGTTCTATTTTTTCCTTGCGGCCGTTTTTGTATTTCCAGGACAGAAAGGGCATATCCGGGAAGACGGTGGCCCGGCCATGGCCGAGGGGGGGGACGGCGTCATCCAGCAGGTCGGCCAGGAAAGCGCCAAGCCCGGAGGAAAAAACCCCGGAGTTGCCTGTCTCCCTGGTATCCTCCACCTCATTGATCTTATGCAGCACGCCGGCAAAGCCCTGATGGGCCCAGGTATCGGCATAGACATGCATGGTGACGCCCAGCCGATGCAGCCCGTAGGGCCGATTCTGGTCGATGATGGCCTGCCGCACCATCTGCCGGGCGATGGGGCTGTCCGGCTTGCACACCAGCTTGTTGATGAAGCTGCCGATGGGATTCTGGCCTTCGCCCAGGCCGTCGTTGCCGGGCAGGAAATGAAAGGGAATCCAGACCAGATGGTTGGCCAGCTCATCGGCATTGCGTCGGTCCAGCATCTTATGGGCGGAACTGATGCGGGAATAGAGGGCCTCATTGTCAAAATTGATCGTGCCGGAGCTGGTGGCATCGTCCACATACTGGGCGGCATGGGCGACGGTCTCGGCCTTGTCCTGGGGAAAGCCGGCCAGACGGGCGGCAACATAGGTGGTGGCGTGATGGAAATCAATCTGCATCTTTTTTCTCCTTTCTCATTTTTTTCTGCTCTTCATTTTTCTCGATTTTTGTACAGCCTTACGCGGCAACCAGATCCATACCGGTAAAAAAGCGTTGCCACTCCTGCAGCGCCGCTCGCTCCATGGATTTTGCCGGCAGCGTGCGGTCCGGCCTGCCGCCGATTTTTGCCGCCTTACTCATTCCGAAGGGATGATAGGGCAGCAGCGAGCAGCGGTGCACTTTTAATTCCTGAAACAGCTCGGCCAGCCGGCTGATATTTTCTCTGTCCGCCGTAAAGCCCGGGATCAGCGGGATGCGGGGGATTACCTCCCCGGGCCGGGCGGCCAGCAGTTTTTGCAGGTTGGCCAGGATCACCTTGTTGTCGACCCCGGTGATTTGTCGGTGTCTTGCCGCATCGGCGATCTTGACATCAAAGAGGATGAGATCGACAAACGGCAGGCAGGCCGCCTGAAAGTCGTCCCAGGCAAAAAAACCGCTGGTCTCCATGGCCGTATGGATCCCTGCCGCCCGCAGTCTGGCCAGCAGCTCGCCGCAGAAGCCGAGCTGGGCCGTGGGCTCGCCGCCGGACAGGGTGACCCCGCCGCCAGAGGCTGCATAAAATAGTCTGTCCCGCAGCAGGATGTCGGCAAGTTGGTCAACACTATAGCTGCGGCCCACCAGTTCCAGGGCCTTGGTCGGGCAGCTGAGAGCGCAAAGACCGCAGCCGGTGCAGCGGCTGCGGTCGATATGGACTATTTTGTCAACGGTCAGCGCCCCCTCCGGGCAGATGTCCCGGCAATCGCCGCAGCCGATGCAGCGCTCCGCGGAAAAGGCGAGCTCCGGCCGGCTGGCGATGAACTCCGGGTTATGGCACCAGGGGCAGCGCAGCGGGCAGCCCTTGAAAAACACGACTGTTCTGATGCCGGGGCCGTCATGTCCGCTGTAGCGGCCAATATCACCGATCAGGGCCTCTTTCACTGGGACAGCTGCGGCATCATCAGTTGCAGCTGCTTGGCCATAAAGCCGAATTTATACAGATAATTGAGGTTGCCTTCGGTCACCACATCATGACGCAGCATGGAACCGAGGATATCCTGCCGGGGCGCGATGATGAAATTAAGCAGGGTCCTGCCGTCGCGGAAGGTGATGGTGATATCGGGTTTGTCGATCTTTTTTTCCATCACCTCCATCCTGTTGTCATGGAAGAGCGCGGCAATGGTCACCTCGCCGTCCTTGCTGCAGAACTGGTAACGTCCCTCGAAATTTTTGAGATTCCGGCGGTAGTCGGCATTCACCACAAAGACAAACTGCATCAGGGTCAGCAGGGTCTGCAGGAATTCCTCCGCCACCTCGGAGCTGAAACTGTTTTGCAATCTCTGCCACAGTTTCTTCTGGACTTGCTGCGTGATCAGGTCCGGCATGGTTATTTCCCCCCTTTTTCCTCTGGATAGGGTACGGCCCGGCCATTGGTCAGGTCATACATGGTGCGGGTGATCAATTCGTCCTTCATCAGTTCATTGAGGTCCTTGAAATAGGCGGAGTAGCCGGACACCCGCACCATCAGTTCCGGATATTTTTCCGGGTGCTTTCTGGCGTCCTGCAGCATCTCGTAGGTCATGATGTTGAACTGCACCTGCTGGCCGCCGGCCTGGAAATAGGCCTCGATGGTCTGGGCGAAACGCTCGCTCATCTGCGCCGGGTCACCTTCCGGGCTGTATTTGATGTTCAGGGCCCAGCAGCCCGGCACGCATTCGCCGCCCAGCTCCGCCACGGCATTGAGGCAGGCGGTCAACTCCGGCGCCGCGCCCGAGACCGGGGTGATGCCGCTGGCGAAGAGCTCGCCGGATTTGCGGCCATGGGGCAGGGCGCCGGTGATGCCGCCGAGTCCCGCATGGTTGGTCATGGTCCAGTAGGCCGGCCGGTAGGAGCCGCCGCGGTAGTTGGTGTGGGCCTGATAGAGCTTAAACAGGTGGCGCACGACATTTTGGGCGTTCTTGCGGGCAATGGGATGTTCGGTGCCGTACTTGGGAGTTCTGTTTTGCAGATAAAGCCGCATCTTCTCCCCGGCCGGCCCGGCGAAATCGCTTTTCACCATCTGCAGCAGTTCGGCAAAACTGAATTTTTTCTCAATGAACACCGTCTGTTCAATGGCATTCAGGGAATCGATCACATCGGCAAAGGCGATGTGGGTGGCCCCGGAGGAATTGTAGAGCGAGCCGCCCCGGATGAGATCCCTGCCCTTGTCCAGGGGGCCCTCAAAGAAAGCGGAGAGCAGCGGCGACGGCATCAGCTGCTGATGCACCCTGCCCATCTCTTCATTAAGCGCGATGGCCTTTTCGATCAGCCAGTCGAGCTGGGTCTTGAACACCTCCCAGAACTGCTCGAAACTCGCGAGCGTGGCCGGGTCCGGGGTCTGCGGGCCGATCTGCTCCTCGCCGGTGATCGGCCTTCTGCCTTGGAACAACGCCATCTCCAGCGGCGCGGCCAGGTTCAGCATAATGGAGCTGGAGGCCGGGTAGTCCCGGCCGCTGCTGGCCAGTTCCACACAACCGATCACCGCATAGTCCCGGGCATGTTCGATGCTTTCGCCCTGGCCTTGAAGTGCGGTGATGTTGGCCCGGTCATTAAAAAAGGCCGGCACCGCCCTGGTGTTGAGAATGACTTCCGACACCCGGCGGCAGTACTGCCTGCTGTTTTTCTCATAATCATAGCGGGCATTGACATTGGGGTCGCGGATGGCGAGCAGTTCGGTAACCCGCAGCATGATATAGGTCAGGTCATTGACCGCGTCCTCGCCGTCCGCGTTCACCCCGCCCAGGGTGATGGCCGGCACCGTGCCGGCGCCGCCGAACATCTCTTCCGACGCCTCGGGCACCATGGTGACATTGTCGGCGATCTTCAGCCACAGGCAGCCGATCAGCTCAATGGCGCCGCGGGTATCCAGGCGCCCCGCCTCCACGTCCCGCTTATAATAGGGATAGAGGAGCTGATCCAGCCGGCCGGGGCTCATGGCCATGTTGATATTTTCGGCGTGGATGCCCACCTGGCAGAGCCACACGGCATTGACCGCCTCCCGGAAGGTGGCGGCAGGCCCGGCCGGCACCCGCCGGCAGATCCCGGCCAGTTCGAGCAGTTCCTGCCTGACTGCCGGATCAGCGGCCACGCCGGCCCGCCTTTCCGCCTCGTCGGCCAGGTGTTCGGCGTAGGTGATGATGCCTGAAAGCGCGATCTGCACGGCCCGGTAAAAATCGGCCTGCCGGATGCCTGCCTCGCCGGCCTGGGTCCGGCTGGCTGCTTCGCGCTCCGCCGCCATACCGATCAGGCCGCTCAGGCCATGCTCCAGCACGGGCGCATAGGTGGGCACGGCGTGGGAGATGCAGCCGGCCTTGGCGGCAATGAAGAAGACCAGGCTTTCAAAGAGCCGCAGGCTTTCCGCGGCATTGGCGTTCTTTTCCTTGACGATCCGCGCCCGGGTCAATTCCAGCACGTTGTTGTCCATCCAGAAGGGGAAGATGTCGAGGTTCAGCTCCCTGGCCTCTTCAGCGGTCAACTGCTGGGGATTTTTGGCCCGTTTGCTGACCGTATCAAGCTCCGGCCACAGGGTCAGGGCGAAGAACTCCGGGAACAATGGTGCGCCCAGCGCCTTGCTGGTGGTGCTGCCGGCCAGCAGATTGCGGTCGTGAAAGACCGGCAGCTTGTGCTGCAGGAAATAATTGACCTTCTTGGCCTGCCGTACCTCCGGCGCGTCGTCCGGGTCATCCTGATCGCGCAGGTAACGGGTGATATAGCGGGCCCGCTCGATACAGATCTCGGGTTTTCTGGCAAAAGAGAGGCGGCGGAGTTCCTGCAGCCGGGGCAGGTTTTCCAGGGTGAAGTCCTTCAGGCTGATGTCATCGAGTGTTATCATGGTGTCCCTCCCGCCAGGTTGTGGCTGTGTCGAAGATGCCGGCCGCGATGGTGAGCAAACATTAATATTTAAATAATAACCATTCTCCCTTAATCCTGCCAGACATCGAGCCTGATGGCCCGGCGTTGCTGCTCCCAGGCCTCATCAAGCAGGAGAAAATAACCGAAGAGCTGGTATCTGTACTCCGCCGGATCAACCGAGGAGTGATAGGGCACCTCGAGCGCCGTGGCATAGATGAGCTGGCCCAGAAACAAACCGTCGGCGATCTCCACCAGCTCATCGAGACAGAAACCGATGGGCGTCGGGCCGCCGATCATCGGATAGCGGTAGTGAAACTGGAAGACCTTTTTTTTGCGGTCGCCCTCGTTGTTCTGCGGCAGGATCGATTGCCGGTCGTCTACGCCGAGAAAGATGTAGCCCTGCCGGGCAAAGGGTGAGGGACCGGCCGCGGACACGGCCTGCAGCACGGGGTCCGGCACCCGGTAATTCATGTCGATCACCCGCATCAGGGGGTCGGCCGCCACAATGCGCTCATCCTGGATGTTGTTGCCGTCCACCCAATGCTCACTGGCCTCTTTTTCCCAGTAGGCCCGGTCCTCCTCGCTCATCCCCTTGTCCCAGCAGCCGCTGGCCAGATGCGCCGCATAGGCGCCGGGTTTGTGCCAGTAGTGACGGCCGGCCTTTTTCACCAGAGCATAGTGGGGAGCGCTGGCCAGATGGGTTTTCAGCTCCCTGACCCGCTCCGGGTACCGTTTGGCCAGATCACTGCTTTCGTCCAGAAACATGCTCAGCTTGCGGCCGCTGATTTTTTCAAAGGATTTGCCGGCCCAGGGGAAGATGTATTTGCCGATGCTGTGCCAGACCATGTCCAGCACATTGGGGCTGGTGGGGTCATCGGCGAGCAGGCTGGCCAGGGTGCCGGGAAACAGCTGGCTGTGGCCGAATTTTTTGCCGATATCGGCCCGGAAGGTGTCGGCAAAGCCGAGATGGAGGTTGAGAGTGGCGCCGTGATAAAAATCAAAACCGCGGGCCACCTCCGCCTGGCCGTACCAGTCCCGTTTTTCCGTGCCGTCAACCCGGCAGTTATACCCTTGTTTGCCATGGCCCTGAAACAGGCCGTTCACCACCCGGGGGGCGACGCCGCAGCGGAACAAGCGATGGAGCTTTTCGAAATGTTTGAGCTGATCGTCCCCGCTGCTTTGGGCGGATATGTCCAGACTGATGCGCTGCAGCATCTGCAGAATGGATTCCCCGTCGCGCAGAAGCTCCCGCACATCACCGTCCGCTTTTCTGGTCGATTCCTCCAGGATAAAGGTGGTGAATTTTTCCCGCAGGGCCGGGTGGTCCTGCCAACCCGCCACCCAGTCGGTGATGGCGGGATATTGCGGGGATGCGCCGGTTGAGGGCGGCGCGGTTTTCCGGGCCGGAGGTGATTTGTCGTAACCGAGTTCCCGATAGCCGCTCTCGCCCGGCCGGGGCCGCAGCTGGGGGAAGGCGTCGTCGGCATAGATTTCGCGCGCCAAGGCCGGGTCCATCATGAGGAAATAGCCGTTGTTCCGGTAGCCGTAATCCACCTCCCTGTCCCCGGAAAAAAGTTTGAAGAGCAAATCAAACGGCTTGTCGTGCCGGCTGGCGTAAGCTTCGCCCAGGGGTATGGCCGGCATGTCGGGGCTGGCCAGCAGGCGCAGACTGCCCAGGCTGTAATGCCGGGTGGCGAAAACCAGCTGGCCCAGATAGATGCCGTCGGCAATCCGGACCAGCTCGTCAATGAGCCGGGTCATGGGGTAGGCGGGGTTGAGCCGCGGCCAGCGGTAGTTGAGCTGATAAACCTCTTTGCCGTGCATCTCCGGCACCACGGATCTGCCGGGGGCGGCCAGGAAGATGCCGCCGGTCATGCTGTAGGGAATGTTGATCTCCCTGGCCAGATTCCCGGCCAGCAGCTCACCGTCAAAGGGGTTGTCTGCCGGGGATGCGGGACGCGGCTTCAGGTTCCACATCGGGGTCAGCACGGGCAGGCCGAGGCCCTGGAGCAGGCCAGGCTGGGGGGGCTGCCGGAAAAAGTTGCGGCCGATGCGGGTGGATTGCGGGTCATACCGGGCCATTATTTCGGCATCATTGCCGGTCTTGTCCGCCGCCACCTCTTTACTTACCGGTTCAAAGGTTTTCCCCATCCATAGACCGGTATCGGCGAAGGTCATGTTCCAGGCGGTGGCCATCCATTCGATGCTGGCGATCTTTGACCGTTCCTTGCCGAAGTGCTGCACCGTAGCCTGGAAATAGTCGCTGTCCCGGATGGATACCGGGATGCCGACCATCGGGCCGTCGACCGCCGCATAGCTGCCGCACTTGAAAAGAGTTTCCAGTTTTTTATGGACCGCGGGCCACTGCTGCCGCTGCCGGTTGTCGGCCAGTATCCGCTGATACCCGGCCAGCATGGCAAACATGTTTCCGGTGAAGTCGCTACTGAAGAGGGATTCCAGTTCTGCTGCCAGGGCGTCTGCCGTAGCATGTGATGCAGCAGGGAAATTGCCGCTGTTGAGATAGGCTGTGGTCATGATTTCTTCTCATTTGTCTGTTTGTCATTTCAGTGAAGCAGGCGGAGGGCCTTGCTTTAGAGCCTCATGCAAAATGAACAACTACTCCGATCGGCTAAAAATAACCTGTGCGGCGTCTTCCTGGTGAAATCGTCCTCAACGTAGCACTGCTACGCTTCCGGGCGATTTTACAACTCATCCTTGCCCAGAATATTTTTTTCTCGATCTCGCTACGATGTTCATTTTGCAAGAGGCTCTTTAAACTTTTCATTGGAAATTATAGGGGTTACCCGCCGGTTTTTGTCAAGTTTTTTCCAGGGGATTGCCAGGTGCGGGCAGAAGTACTTCAAGGGGGGTCCATGCAATCTCTGCTGACTGAATCTGCTTGTTGAGTAGAGGATTGGCTGAATTTGTTTTTATTGTTGCCGGGGAGAAAGTACAAATTTTTTAATTTGTCTCTAAAAAAAGACACAATTTGCCGTGGTCGCCTTTTCCGCTGTAAACAGTTGTTAATCCCACGTTGTGGCTGTGGCAAATTGTCGCACTGGCCGATTTTGTCTCCCCAGAGCGACAGAATTGGTTTATCGGCTGGTAGAATAAAAATTCTTATTATTGTAAATTTATATAATAATAACAAATATTTATTTGAAATTTAGTAATCATGGCACACGCTTTGCTTTTCTTCGGGCTGTTAAAATCGTATGGGCAAGCATAATGGCTTTCATCAGAAAAAGGCGGGATCTTCACGCAAAACAAGCAAGGAGGAGCGAATGAAGAAGAGCTGTTTTCCGCTTTGACCATTATACGCAATGGCCAAGGTTCATTCTGACATCAACAAAGTTCTAAAGTATTTACGGGCGCAAATAAACATATAACCGGAGTGTATATGAAAAAAATGATATTTACGGCAGCGGCTTTCGCTTTGCTTGCCGGTAATGGCTATGCAGCAGATCGGGGCATTGACATGTCCATCAATCCAACCCCGGCACTGGTCGGCAACACCGTGCACTTCGTGTGTACCGGTACGGGTGAGTGGGCGCGGACGCTTCGGTCTGCCCAGATCACCATCACCGATGCAGCGGATAACGTACTGGTCGACAGGCAGAGCATGCAGATTGACGGGCGCACCGCCACCTATGATTATCCCATTCCGGCTGATGAGATGACCGGGGAGTGGGATTTCAAGTGCAATCTCAGGGACCGGAGGAACCGGCTGGCTGACACCACTCCCTTCACGGTAACGGGAGCAGCCACCAGCGGGGGAGCTGCCGGGTCCGCAAGCGCGGCAGTTACTCATCCGTTCATTTCCTCCTATGACGGCCCGGCCACCTGTATCGCCTGCCATCAGATCGAGGCCCAGGATATGCTGCAGAGCCTGCACATGCAGTGGTCCGGCCCCTCTCCGGACGTGACCAACAGCACCGGTGATGACGGCAAGGGCGTCAACGGCATCAATACCTTCTGCACCTATGCCATATCTTCCAAGGGCGCCTGCTATACCTGTCATGTCCGGGCTGACGGCAATGCCCCGCATCCGCCGAACGTCAATGACATTGACTGTATGATGTGCCACAACGACACCTACCAGCGGGCATTTGTCCCGGATCCTGACCCGAATAATGCGGAGACCGTGGTCAATATCAACGGCGAGACAAAAACCTACATCTTCGGCCTGGTTGATGCGGAGGGTAACTACAGCACCCTGCCTGATTATGCCAAGATGCCGGCCGGCACCACCATGGTTGACCTGGCCCGCACCGTGCATATGCCGACCAGACAGTCCTGTCTGCGCTGCCATGCCAAGGCAGGCGGCGGAGACTGGACCAAGCGGGGCGATATGGGCGCCAACAGCGTCGCGCCCACCGTGGCCCAGGACGTGCACATGTCCGCTGACGCGGGCGGCGCCGACCTGACCTGCTCAGCCTGCCATGCCGCTTCCGGCCATAAGATCGGCGGCCGCGGCATTGATCTGCGCCAGACCGAAGCCCCGGCGCCGCAATGTGCCGACTGTCACACCGCAGCGCCTCACGGTGACGCCACCTTAAACCGCCATGCCGCCGGCCAGGTAGCCTGCCAGGTCTGCCATATCCGTGAATTCGGCAAAGGCGGGGCAACCGAGATGTCCCGCGACTGGTTGAACCCGGTCTGGAATCCTGCCTTCTGTTCAGGCCAGGGCGGCTTTGTCGGCGAAGAGGTCAAGGTTGCCAACGTCAAGCCGGAATACACCTGGTTTGACGGCACCTCCGAGGTATACAGCATGGGCCAGGCGATTCAGGCTGACGAAAGAGGCATCTACCCCATGGCCAGTGCAAACGGCGAGGCCTTTGACGGCAAATCGCAGATTGTGCCGATTAAACGTCACTTCTCCGTCATGCCGCTGCATGAAAGCGGCAAGATCGTGCCGCCGGCTATCATGTGGATGTTCATGACCGGTGATTTCGATCAGGCCGTCCAGAAAGGCATGGAAGAGCAGGGCATGACCGGCAGCTATCAGATGGTTGATGTTGATGCCGAAATGCTGATCACCCATGGTGTTGAGCCCGCCTCCATGGCCCCGTCCTGCGGTGAATGCCATGATTTCTCCGGCGAGACCCCGGACGGCAGCGGCATGGTGCCCTTTGATCAGCTTGGTTACCATACCTGGCCGGCCAAGGTTAAGGACTGCACCCTGTGCCATGAACAGAAGTCGCTTTCCTGGCAGAACCTTCATCAGGAGCACAGTTCCGAGGGCCTGGCCTGCGTGAGCTGTCATACCTCTGAGCCGAGCGGCCTGGTCAAGGCGAAAAGCGATCTGTGCAATGACTGCCACGGTTCCAAGACCTGGAGCGGCAGCACATTGCATAAGAAGCACATTGCCAAAGGCTATGAGTGTGCAAAATGCCATAATTTCTAAACCGGCTGTTTTTCATAAACACTTTTAATAAAAAAGGATGTCCGTTGGGGGCATCCTTTTTTGTTTGCCAGTCAGTCAGGCGAATTCGCATTGACAACTGCCTGCAGGCATGGCAACAATTAGAATTGCCTTTTTTATGCGCTTTCTTTCCGTACATTATGCGAAAAGTATGGTAAATCCCTGTCTTGACTGTGGCGCCTGTTGCGCTTTTTTCCGAGCCTCTTTTTACTGGACTGAATCGGATCTGGCAATTGAGGGTGGCGTACCTGCCGAACTGACGGAAAAACTGAATGATTTCCGTATTGCTATGCGGGGGACTACGGGTCCTTCCCCCCGCTGTATTGCGCTGATGGGGATTATCGGCAAACGGGTTCACTGCAGCATCTATGCAAAGAGGGCCTCGGTCTGCCGGGATTTTCAGCCAGCCTGGCTCAATGGTGAACCGAACGAACGGTGCGACCGGGCAAGGGCGCAATGGGGTCTGCCGGCCCTGACCCCGGAGATCTGGAATCTGCCGGGCAACTTTCCGAAAGCTGCTTGAGTTTTTTCCAATCCTTACTTGCGCGGGACACCATTGCCCGACAGCCCGGCGGCCATCAACAGCCGTCTGGCCCTGCAATTTGGCGCCTGCCCCTGGCCAGGGCGGTGGGGATTGGAGGGCAACAGCAACTATGCCATCCAGGCGGCGCGGCGTTCAGATGCCGAGCAAGAGAGGGGCAGGCGGCAAAGATCAGCCGCGCGCTTATTTGGTGAGGCGACAGAAATGAATCCGGAAACATACCGTGTTGTTTTTTTCTTTACTATCCTGGTTCTGGTAGCGGTCTGGGAGAGTGCAGCCCCCAAACGCCGGCTTACCGTTTCCAAGGCTGGCAGATGGTTTAACAACCTGTCGATCATTTTTCTTGATACATTGCTTGCCCGCCTGCTCCTGCCGGTGATGGCGGTCGGCGTGGCCGACGCTGCCCAGCGGCAGGGCTGGGGGCTTTTCCATTATCTGCAGCTCGGCTTCTGGCCGTCCCTGATCTGTGGGTTGCTGTTGCTTGATATGGTTGTTTACCTGCAGCATCTGATGTTCCACTCTGTTCCCCTGCTCTGGCGGCTGCATATGGTGCATCATGCCGATCTTGATATTGATGTGACCACTGGACTGCGTTTTCATCCCATTGAAATACTGATTTCCGCTGCTATTAAAATGGCAGCGGTAGCCGCCCTGGGCTTGCCCGTTTTTGCGGTTGTTGCTTTTGAGGTGACTTTAAACGGCACGGCCATGTTTAATCATGGCAATATCCGGATGCCGGGCAAGCTTGACGCCATGCTCCGTCTGCTGGTTGTCACCCCGGACATGCATCGCGTCCATCATTCCGTAACGATACGCGAAACAAACAGTAATTTCGGGTTTAATTTCCCCTGGTGGGATAGACTGTTCGGCACCTACCGGGCCCAGCCGGTCATGGGCCATGATGGCATGACCATCGGTCTTGCTCAGTTCAGGGATGCGGCAAAACTGACCCTGCCCCATCTGCTTATCCTGCCGTTTACCGGCAATGCCGGCTCGTATGCCATCGACAGCATCGGCCGGGATCCGCAAACATTGAAAAAATAGATTCTGCCGCACCCCCCCCAACCTGCGCCTCTTCCGCGACTTTCTTGACAATATACCTCCGCGTTATTATATATGAACATATGATCAGATATTAATTTACATAACAGGGAGGAAAATGCATGGCGGATGATGATCGTTGCCAGTGTCGTATCATTCATGAGGAAAGGGTTGATGGCGCGCGGCGCATGGCCCCTGATGCCGCTGAGATAGAGAGGGTCGCGTACTTTTTCAAGGCACTGGCCGACACCACCCGGCTCAGAATTATTCTGGCCCTGGCGCACGGCGAGATGTGCGTCTGTGACCTGGCGGCGTTTCTTGACGTTTCCGAGTCTGCGGTCAGCCATCAGCTGCGGCAGCTGCGGCAGCTGCAACTGGTTACCAACCGCCGGCAGGGACCGGTTCTCTATTATCGACTGCTTGATGATCATGTCAGCAGAGTAGCGGACATGGCTTTGCAGCATATCCGGGAGTAATGCCCTGCCGCACAGGCGGCGGGGGAAAACAGATTTGTCCGGCGGCAGGTCGGCAAAACGCCTGCCAGCCGCACGTATAAAGCCATCACCGGATGGCGAGGAAGACGAAAATTATGGAAATTCTCTCATTTACCCTGTCAGTCATCCAGGAGGCGTGGCATATGCTGCTGGATTCATCGGTATATGTGCTCTTCGGGCTGCTGGTGGGCGGCATGCTGAAAATGTTTCTGTCGCCGTCATATGTCGCCCATCATCTGGGCAAGGGCCGGTTCCGGTCGGTGTTCAAGGCCGCCCTGTTCGGCATACCCATCCCCCTCTGCTCCTGCGGGGTGCTGCCGGCGGCCGCCTCACTCAAAAAACAGGGAGCCAACAATGGCGCCACCACCGCTTTTCTCATCTCCACTCCGGAATCAGGGGTTGACTCCATTTCCATCAGCTATGCCCTGCTTGATCCCATCATGACCATTGCCCGGCCGCTGGCCGCCTTTCTCACCGCCCTGGTGGCCGGTTTCAGCGAAAATATCGTCAATCCGCCGCGATCAGTCGCGTTGACCGCCCCGGATCTGCGCTGTCAGGTAGATAACTGCTGCAGCGGTGTGGATTGCCCGCCGGCAGAGCATGCCGCCCATCATACCTTGGCGGAGAAATTGCTGGCAGGATTACACTATGCCAAAGATGAGTTATGGGGGGATCTGGCCGGCTGGTTTTTTGTGGGGCTGCTGGCGGCAGGCCTTATCTCGGCCCTGGTGCCGGACGAGCTGGTAGGCCTTTATCTTGGCGGCGGGTTGTCGGCCATGCTGCTCATGCTGCTTTTCGGCATCCCTCTTTACATCTGCGCCACCGCCTCCACCCCCATTGCCGCCGCTATGATTCTCAAAGGTGTAAGTCCAGGCGCGGCGCTGGTTTTCCTGCTGGTAGGCCCGGCCACCAATATCGCTTCCATATCGGTTGTTTTAGGCCTGCTGGGCAAGCGGGCCACGGCCCTTTACCTGCTGGCCATTGCCGTGGTCAGTGTAGGCTGCGGGCTGCTGCTTGATTTCGTGTATCTGCAGGCCGGCATCTCAGCCCAGGCTGCGGTCGGCCAGGCTGCCGAACTGTTGCCGTTTGAAGTGAGGATTGCCGGGGCGCTGATTCTGCTGGTGCTTTCCATAAGGCCTCTGGCACGGGGGGTGGGCAGACTGCTGCCCGGCAGAAAGACGGAACACTGTGTCTGCAGTGAATGCTGCACCCCCCCTTCCCTGGTGCCTTTTCCGGCCCTGGATAAAGCTGCGGCAGAGAAGAGGAAGAGATAGGCAGGATGGTCATAAAAAAAGCCTGCCCGGCTTGAAGGTGCCGGGCAGGCTTTTTAGTTTACGGATAAGAAGGGATCTTATTCTTTTACATTGGCTGAGATAACCGCCACAACCCGACGGTTTTCCTGGCGGCCCTCGCTGGTCTTGTTGGTGGCAATGGGTCTTGAGAACCCATAACCCTTGGTTGACAGCCGGGCAGGATCGATGTTGAATTTATTCACCAGATATTTTTTCACACTGTCCGCTCTGCGCTGGGACAATTTTTCGTTGTAAGCCTCGGAACCATAGTTGTCGGTATGGCCTTCAAGAACGGCGGTGCTTTGCGGATGACTCTTCATAAAGGCGGCAAACTCATCAAGCTGGTCCTGTTCGCGGGGACGGATGGTGTCCTTGTCAAAGTCAAACAGCACCTTGAGGTTCATGGTGATGGTTTTTTCCTGAACAGGCGGGGGAGCCATCTTCTGGACAACAGGTTTGGCAACCTCTTTTTCCAGGAAGACCTTTTCAACAAAATCGGCCATTCCCTCGCTGGTGGCTACAGCATCCTGTGTCGTGGCAAAACCGCACTTTCCCGCTGCGGCAATGTCTTCCATGGTCTTCTTGCCCACCGGGCTGTTGCCGATCAGAATGGTATAGATGCAGATCCTGTCGCCAAAGGCATTTTTCAGGTTTTCCGCAGCCGTAACCGGGGACATGTCGTAGGTAGACATACCGTCGCTGACGATGATAACGGCGATTGGTCCTGTGCTGTCCTTCAGGTCGTCAATGCTCTTCAGGAGCGGTTTGGCCAGCGGGGTCAACCCTCCGACTTCTACGGATTTCACCGCTGCAGCGAGGTCCGCGGCATTATAGGCGGTCATGCCGTAGATCAGTTTGCTGTCTTCCATATTGGCGCCCAGGGTGGGGCCGAAGACATGCAGACCGGCCTGCATCTGCAGGGGCGGCAGGGTGTCGTTCATATGCAGCACGACATTCTTGGCCTGCACTGCTTTCTGGGTGCCATTCTCCTTGTCATACATGGATGACGAGGCATCCAGGATGATCACGGCATTGTCAACCTTTTGCTTGTAGCCCTGAGCCAGTTTTCCTGAAAGGTCAGTGGCCGTAAAGGGGCTTTCCGCCGTCATGGGGGCGCAGCTGGCAACAAACCCGATCAGAAATAAAATCCATAGTGATTTCAAAATGTTCATTTTTTCAACTCCTCCTCTTCTCCTTTGTCTTTTTTAACTGCTGTTGCCTGAATTTTTTTGTCAGTTGGTTCTCTTTATATAAATTTACAGGCTGAAATACTCATCCCTCTCTCAAAATGATATTTGCATTTTCCGCTCATCTCATAAACGACCGGCGGTAATCACCGTTTTTCTCCAAGGCAGCAAATGGAAACCGGCCTGGCTGGAGAAAGTACGGCACAGCTCCTGATATAATCCGCGCTGATGCAGCGCGGCACGGTAATTGGAACCAGAAGATGGTGCTGGCCAGAAAATCAGTTACGGCACGGTTGGCCATCGCAACTGCCGCGCCGGGTAAGGTCCGGAAGAATGTTTCAAAAATATTGTCAATATTCACAGATCCCCCTTGCCGGATATTCCTTTGGAAAATGATGGTTCATTCAGTTTATAATGAGGGCAAGGGTGTGTCAAGAGAAATGAAAAATGTTGCGATGTCTTTCAGCTATATGGCGAAGTTAGGCGCTGGGAAAAAGAGCAAGAAAAGCGCAATGGCCTGTTGCTCCAAGGCGGAGCAACAGGAAGGGGAAGCCGGCTGCCTCGCCGGGCATGGTGACCGCGGTACCGGTCACACCAGACATAAACCGCTGCGGGCAGGGCGGGTTCCGGGCCGCCTGAGACTGCTATTCCCCGGCCTTTTCGGTAAACAGGTGCAGATAACGGCCATATCCCTCTTTTTCCAGTTGGTCCACCGGGATGAAACGCAGGGCCGCCGAGTTCATGCAGTAACGCGTGCCGGTCGGGGACGGGCCGTCATCAAAAACATGGCCGAGATGGGAGTCGGCGTAGCGGCTGCGCACTTCGGTCCGCCGGCTGAAAAAGCTGAAATCATCGCGCAGGACAATGTTGCCGGCCTCCAGCGGTCTGCTGAAGCTTGGCCATCCGGTGCCGGAATCATATTTGTCAAGGGAGCTGAAAAGGGGCTCCCCTGAAACAATATCCACATAAATCCCGGCTTTTTTGTTGTCCCAGTATTCATTGCGGAAGGGCGGCTCCGTGCCCTCCTCCTGGGTTACCTTATACTGCAGAGGGGTAAGGGCGGTCTTCAGTGCCTCTTTGTTGACGGTCTTTGTCTGCCAAGGTTCCTGGGCCATGATGACACCTGTGATGATAAATGAGCAAAGAACAGCAAAGGAGATAAGTAAAGCATGTCTGTTCATAACAATCCTCCCGTGTTTTGCTGCTTGGGTTTTTGCATAAAAAGAGTTATTCTCTGTTAATTCTAGGACCAGGCAAGCCCGCAAAATGTTCAGGCATGAGGTAGATAATGGATCGGCTAAATGACAGTCACAGCAAAACCATCGGCTATATTCTCTGGATTTTCGGCTTCACCGGCTCCCACCGCTTCTATTATGGCAAGCCTGTTTCCGGTACCATCTATTTCTGCACCCTGGGGCTGCTCGGCATCGGCTGGCTCATCGATCTGTTCCTGATTCCGGCCATGGATCGGCAGGCTGACCTCCGCTTTGCGCAGGGTAAAATCGATTACAACGCGGCCTGGATTCTCCTCACCTTCCTGGGGCTGTTCGGCGTGCATAGAATGTACATGGGAAAATGGGTCACCGGCCTGATCTATCTTTGCACCGGCGCCCTGTTCGGCGCCGGCTATATCTATGATTTCTGGACCCTGAACACCCAGGTGAGTCTGCTCAACATGCAGCACGAAAGGTCGTCTTGAGCCTGCATGCTTGCCAGTAACCCGTCTCCCGTGCCCGACCCGGCGCGAGCGGTTCGGCCCACCCATTATGGCTGGTATGTGGTGGCGGCCGGCACGCTCTGCATCTTCGCCGGCCTCGGCTTCGGCCGCTTTGCCCTCGGCATGCTGCTGCCGTCCATGGGGGCCTCGCTGGGTCTGTCCTTTTCCCAGATGGGCCTGATCAGCACCGCCAATTTTGTCGGCTACCTGGTCGCCGTGCTGCTGTGCGGCAAGCTGTCCGCCCGCTTCGGGGCACGACGCCTGATTGGTTTCGCCCTGTTGCTGGTGGGGCTTTCCATGCTCTGCATCGGGGCCAGCACCAAGCTTTTGCTGATCATTGTCTTTTATGCCCTGACCGGCATGGGCAGCGGTATGTCCAATGTGTCGATGATGGCCCTGGTCTCGGCCTGGTTTACCAGCCGCTCCCGGGGCAAGGCGGCGGGCTTTATCGTTATCGGCAGCGGCTTTGCCATTGTCATTGCCGGCCGGCTGGTGCCGTGGCTGAACGGGCCGGACGGCCAGGGCTGGCGGCTGAGCTGGCTGGTGCTTGGCGCCATTGTCATGGTGGTGGCCGCCATCTGTTACCTGATCCTGCGTGACCGGCCGCAGGATCTCGGCCTGGAGCCGGAGGGGGGCGGTCACCGCTCCTCGCCCGAGCGCAGCCGGGCCTTTTTTGAGACAGAGCAGGTGCGGCCCGCTCTTATTTATCACTGTGCCGCCATTTACTTTCTGTTCGGCTTTACCTACGTGATCTATGCCACCTTCGTGGTCACCGTCATGGTGCAGGAGCGCGGCTTTTCCGAAGCCGTGGCCGGCAACTTCTGGTCATGGGTCGGTTTGTTGAGCCTTTTTTCCGGGCCGGTATTCGGCGGCATGTCCGACAGGCTCGGCAGAAAGGCGGCCCTGATCACGGTTTTTTCCATTCAATCCCTGGCGTATCTGCTTATTGCCGTCAATCTGCCGGGGCTTTTTCTCTATCTTTCCATCGGCTTCTACGGCATTGTGGCCTGGAGCATCCCCTCCATCATGGCCGCCCTGGTCGCTGATTACGCGGGACCCCACCGGACCGTTTCCGTGTTTGGCTTCATTACCTTTATCTTCGGCATCGGCCAGATTGCCGGGCCCTATCTGGCCGGGGTGCTGGCCGAGCTGAGCGGCAGCTTTTCCGGCAGTTTTTACCTCGCCGCCGGCATGGCGGTGCTGGCCGCCCTGCTGTCTGCCGCGTTGCCCGGGCGGACTCGTCTCAGGCAACAAAGCTGATCGCTGAGCGGTCAGGCCGCCAGGGATTGGACGATTACAGTCTGTTTTTCTGGTCAGGATGGCAACGGTTGCAGCCGTTCATCGGAAAGGCGACGGTCATGTGGCAGGTGCCGCAGTACATGCCGTACAGATTCTTCTGCTTGTCGAACTCCACGGTGCCCATCCGGGCAACGGAGAATAGGTCGGGATGACAGTTGGCGCAGTCCAGCCACAGGATGTGTGATGCATGGGAAAAGACCACCAGGGTTCTGGGTGAGCGGGTGGTCCAGCGCAGCGGCTTTTGCAGATGCTGGGGCAAGGGCATGGACGGCGGCGGATTTTCGGCATTGAGGGAATTGCGCGGGGCTATGGCCCCGCTTTTTACCGCCTCCACCCAGTTGATGCCGTCGCCATACTCCTGGGTCGGCAGATTCCTGCCGCCAAGCATGGCATCTTTTTTGGCCTGGTAACGGCCTTCCTGATCAACCTTGATGTGACACAGGTTGCAGGAGTATTTGACGGAAAAGGCGATGTCCCCGTTGTGGCAGGCCCCGCAATAGAGGCCCTCCAGATACTCCTCCCTGGTGATGCCCGTACCCCCCTTTTTCATGCTGAATTCCAGCTCGATGTGACAGACCCGGCAGGTGTACCTGCTGCGGTGGAGGCGGTGGGAGAAAACCACCGGATCCATGCGGTGCCTGTCGCTGCGGTCACGCAGCACAATATCGCCATACTGTTCCGGCGGCCCCTTATACAGGGCCATGTCCAGCAGCTGGTTCAGTTCGGAGCGCGACAGGGACTCGGTGGTGTATCTTTTCTGAAAGATGGGGTTGCCTGCTTCGACAGGCTCCTGCCGGGCAAGAAAGCGGTCAAAGTTGTCGCCGCAGCCGGCAAGCAGCAGGCACAGCAGCGCCGTCAGCCCGCCCCAGTGGAGGGGCCTGTTTTTTTTCGCCATAGCGTTCGTGTGCTGCAGGAAGCCCATCAGTTTACTTCAGGTCGGGATTTAAGACCGGCTTCGAATGGCAGCGGGTGCAGTCGTTGAGAGCAAAGGCGATGGTGCCATGGCAGCGGCCGCAGAATTTCCCTTCGGTGATCGCCTTCATGGTGATCGGGGTTTTGCCGCTTTCCAGGGCAAAGGTATCCGGATGACACATGCCGCAACCATTCCAGACCACATGCTTGGCATGGGAGAAAATAATGTTTGGCAGGCCGGCCAGGGTTGGCGTGCGGGGCTCTTCGCGGACATTGACCATCTTGTCGCTTTTGCGGAGGCTGACCCCCTCCAGAAAATCCTTGGGCTTGATAACGCCATCCTGCTCGGCCTTCATCCAGTCAATCTTGTTGCCATAGGTGGAATGGGGCAGGGTTTTCTTCAGCTCCTGAAATTCACGTTTGGCCTGCTGGGCCAGTTCCTGTTCATGCTGCTTGTCCTTGGGATGGCATCTGGTGCAGGCTTCCAGGGCAAAGGCCTCCTTGCCGTTGTGGCATGCCCCGCAGTACAGGCCGTTGCGGTTATCCTCTTCCATCACGCCGGTGCCATTGGCCAGCTGGGAAAATTCCAGATCAACATGACAGAGGCGGCAGGTGTATTTACCGCGGTGGGACCAGTGCCGGAAGGTGACGGGAAGGGAGGTGTCCCCTTTGCCTGGCTGGCTCATGAGTACGTTGCCATATTCATGGCTTTTGACGGCGGCAGAGGCGCTTCCGGTTCCGTACAAAGAAAGGAATAATCCGAAAATCACTCCTGCCTGCAACGTTTTTGTCATGGCTCTTTTCATCATTTTTCTCCTTTCGGCCTTATTTCGTGAAGATCAGTTTTCATTCTTATTCTTGTTTTAAGATGCGGTCTTGCCCGGGGTCAAGCAAAAGATGCAGCAGCTAGGTACTTTTCCCGGCCTATCCTGTGAAAAGATCATGCAGCCTGCTTGCTGCTGCCGCTGGGCGCCAACGAGATAACTATCATTATCGAAATTGTCCGGGTGCGGATAAAAAAACATTTTGTTTTCCCGGCTTGTGTGGTATAGAGATCATTCTATACTGAGCTGTGACTGTTTGAAGTATTAACCATACCAGAAAAGTTAACCGCACAATCCTCAAAAGCCGAGGCAGTGCGGTTTTTTTTTGCTTTTTGTCGCGTCATCCGATCTGCCTGCTTATCCGTGGTTTTTGCCGGCAGCAGGAGGGAGCTTTTTCATGGCTCCGCGGTCGGGCACGTTCGTCCCTGCAGAGCGCAGGGCTTTTTAAGCAGTGCCGGAAAGATCCTCGTGCCCTGCAAATCTCTATCAAAGAAGAAAATATGACTACATTTGCAGAATTAGGCGTCCAGGATACTATTCTCCAGGGAATTCAAGCGTTGGGCTTTACTGAAGCCACCTCGGTGCAGGAGCAGGTCATTCCCCTCCTGTTGACCCGGCAGGCTGATCTGGTCGGTCTGGCCCAGACCGGCACCGGCAAGACGGCGGCCTTTGGCATTCCCCTCATCCAGCTGACGGACATGCGCCGCAGGCAGACCCAGGCCCTGGTGTTGTGCCCCACCAGAGAACTCTGCGTGCAGGTGGCCGGCGATATCACCGATCTGGCCAGATATGTCCCCGGCCTGCATGTGGTGGCAGTATATGGCGGGGCCAGTATTGACGGGCAGCTCAGGGAACTGCGCAGCGGCGCCCAGATTATCGTGGCAACACCGGGGCGGCTGCATGATCTGATCCGGCGGGGGGCGGTGGATATCTCCGCCATCCGCCAGGTCATCCTTGATGAGGCGGATGAAATGCTGCAGATGGGTTTTCAGGATGAATTGAATGCCATCCTGGCCAATACCCCTGCCGGCAAAAGCACCCTGCTGTTTTCCGCCACCATGCCCAGGGGGGTGGCGGAAATCGCCCGCAACTATATGAACAGCCCGCTGGAGATCACCATCGGCCAGCGCAATGCCGGAGCAGAGAACATCCGGCACATTTATTACATGGTCCAGGCGCGCGACAGATTTCAGGCCCTGCAGCGGATCGTGGACATGAACCCTGATATCTATGCCATCGTCTTCTGCCGGACCCGGCAGGAAACCAAGGATGTCGCGGATCAGCTGATTCAGAATGGCTATGGCGCCGATGCCCTGCACGGCGATCTTTCCCAGGCGCAGCGGGATCAGGTGATGAGCAAATTCCGCAGCAGGAATCTGCGGCTGCTGGTGGCAACCGATGTGGCGGCCCGCGGCCTGGATGTCAATGATCTGACCCATGTCATCAACTATAACCTGCCGGATGAAATCGCAAATTATACCCATCGCAGCGGCCGCACCGGGCGGGCCGGCAAAACGGGAACCTCGGTGGCCATCATTCATATGCGGGAAAGGCATAAGATCAGGGAAATTGAAAAGATCATCAAGCGGACTTTTGAGCAGGGACGCATACCGGGCGGCCGGGAAATCTGCCGGAAGCAGCTCTTCCGGCTGGTGGACAGCGTCAAAAATGTCGAGGTCGTCCATGAGCAGCTGCAGCCCTTTTTTGGCGCCATAGCGGACGAGCTGGCCTCCCTGGACCGGGAAGAGTTGATCAAGCGATTTTTTTCCATAGAGTTCAGCAAGATCCTGGCGATGTATCAGCATGCCCCGGATCTGAACATCTCGGACCGGGAGCGCAACCAGGAGGTGCGGCCGAAAAGGGAAGAAAAATCCCGCCGGCCCGGCCACGACGAAAACTTCACCCGCTTTCTCATCAATGTGGGCAAAAAAGATGGAGTGCACCCGGCGCGGCTCATCGGCCAGATTAATGATAATGCCGCAATCCCGCGCATCAGAATCGGCAAAATTGAGGTAATGAACTATTCTTCCCTGCTGGAAGCGGAAAGCAGGTTTGCTTCCCACGTACTCAGGGCCTTTGCCGGCCTGATGATTAACGGGAAGAATGTTTCGATTGACATTGCCTCCGAGGCGGCCAGGCCCAGGCGGCACAAAAGCGATGCCGCACCTGCCGCAAAAGCGCCCCTCAACCCTGCCGGGAGCACCGGGCAAAAAAAGGAAAAAGGGAAAAAGTCTTCCAAGAAAAGACAGTGGGACGCCACAGCCCCTTTCCCCTTTGGGCATTTATAAGGAACAGCGGTTTATTGGTGCGGAAAAAGGATAAGTGTTGACTACGGGGGCAATTGCATAAATTGCCCCCTTTTTTTGCTTGTTGAGATTGCTTGAAGAGAATTGAGCAGTGCTGCGACTGGTCAGCGCTGGATATTGTGATTGGCCTGGTAGGCCATTTGAAATGGCGAATAATCCCGGTTGCCAATGGCGTTCTGCACAATGAAATTGTTTAATTGATGCATCTGTGATTCGCTTAGCTGCTCAAATTTCAAATGACATATCCGGGTAAATACATTAAAAATTGATGCACCACTGGTTGTTTCCGTTTCCAGGATATTAATTCCCAGATTTTCCAGAAAGATATTATTTTTCAAGCAGCGTATATCTATTTTATCCTCTGATGCAGGATCAAAGTCCTCGTTTATGCAGGAACAGCATAATCCTCCCAGGCTGATATCTTCAATCTTCCCGACATTTCTCGAATGTATAATGAAATGGCCGTTGTCAACTTTAAATCTCTGACTTTTTCTTCTTTCCAGCATACGGTTTATTCCTGATGAGTGGCTGTTTTTTTAAATAGTAATTAAAGTGTTTTTGCAAAAAAGGAAATGTGGCAAATTGTCACGCAGAAATAGTTGCTCCTGTTTGCAAACAATTCTCTTTATTTCTTATACACGTGAACGGTAAGCGGATGGTTCCCTGGAATTCTCTTGATTTTGGCGGGGAATGGCTGGCGGCTGTCGGTCAGGCCTGGCCATCATGTTGTAACTGTGCTGTTTTTGATTTATAACCTTTTTGGCAGAATTCCCGTCTGAAACGGCTGAAAGCTCGGGGAATATTCGGGGAATATACGGTTGAATTATTCAGGGAATGTGTCACATTGTAATAATGATTTTTCTCATTAAAACTGCTGCCGGGAAATCGGGGCCAGCCCAGTAAAGAAGGGATGATAAAGACTACCCACGATACCTTCAGGAATTGCTTTCCTGTTTGCCGTCCTCCGGCAGGCAATGACAGGTGGATGCCCATCATGCTGTTATTGCTGTTGAAATCGCTGGTAACGGTTGCACTGCTCCTCTCCCTTGCCGCTCCGGTGACGGCGGGGGGCGCCGTGGAGCGGACCCTGGAGGTGCTGGGCAAGGTTGCCGGGGTTACGGACGCACAACTGGAAAGCAGTAAGAAACTCATTGAAAAACTTGATTATACCAACATGAGGGTCTTCAGGGCCTTATGCGCCCTGCCCGGCATGACCGCTGTCGAGGCCCTCAAACTGCTGCCAGGCCTCAGCGGCGAGCCGATCAACTATGAGCATCTTCTTCTTTTTGAACAGTTCTGCCTGCTGCCCGGGGTTGATCTGCCGCTCGCCCGGCAGGCCCTGGAGGAAATAAAAGGGCTGGATTACGTATCCGTCTGGGCCGGGGTGAGTCTGTGCCGCAATGCCTCTCTGCAACCTGCCCGGGCCCTGTCCGCCCTCCAGCTGCTGGGTGCAATGAATGACCCGGCCCGCTGGGCGGCCAAGGCCTATTTTGAGATCAATGGCCATACGGATGACAACGTGATGCAGGGATTGACCATGATCAGACCGCTTTCCCGGGAGCAGTGCCAGGCGGTGGAGGCCAACAGCAGGATTGCCGGGATCTCGGTGCAGGAGGCGCTGATGAATATGGCCGTCATCAGCATGATCAGCTCTGACAACATCCTGACCGTCAAGGCTTTGCTGGCCCTGCCTGAAATGACCGCTGCCAGGGCGCACGCCTGGCTGACCGGTTATTTCCTGAAACCGGAAACAGAGCATGATGCCGACTATGCATTGCTCTCGCCCGGGGAAAAAACGACTCTGCTGAAGGCATACCTTGATGCCTCGGAGCATATTGTGCTGGTGCTCAATAATCTCCACTCCGTCACCAACCAGGAGGGCACCGAGATTTCGGATGGGCAGCTGGCCGCATTTTCCTTCTCGCAACTGGGTGCTTTTTTTACCCGCTTCCCGCCGGAGACCAGAAGCCGCTTTGCTGGCAGGTTTGCCAGCCTGGCGAAAAAACGGGATAAGTCCGGCGCGATCGCCTGCCTGCGCGAGGCGACCGCTTTCGCCCGCAAGGAGTCGGCCAAACGGCTCAGCACCGCCAATATTTATGCCGTGCTGACCAGGGTTTCCATCCTCTATGACAGCTCGTTTCGTGTTATCCTCATTCCGGAGCTGCAAAAAAGAATCAGCGCCGGCTATCAGGGCAGTCTGCTGCATTTCATGCAGGCGGTTGATCCGGAAAATGTCAATGTGGCCAACTTTGTTTCCAGCCTGTCCCTGAAGGCCAGGCTGGCCATGTTTCTTCCGCCTGAGGTGCAGGGGCAGGAAGACATTATCGAGCTGGTCACCGCTTCAGCATTCAAGGATGAGAACAGTCTGGTGCTTTTTGCCGCCACCTTTGAAAAACTGCTGGATGGCCTGCTGCCGGTCACCCGTATTTTTCTGGTTGACCGGATGATTGCCCATGCCGGGGATGCCACTGTTTTTGCCCAGCAGATCAGAACCATCCTGCAATATTACCTGGAAGGCAAGCCAAAAGTGCTGGGTGCTGCAAATGGGGCGCGCATCAGGGAACTGCTGGCCGAACATCATGCGCCCCCCCTGGCCCGCTACATCAGAACCCCGTTTGCCGAATGGCTGGAGGACGGGACGCTGAGCAGCCTGTCCGTTTTTCACGGCGATGATGATGGCCGCAGTTCATTGATTGCCTTTGGCCATCTGCTGTTGAGCAAAGGGTATCTGCCCCGGCCGAGCACCCGGTTCAGGGCAAGTCAGCTCAGCGGTTTTGTCGGCGAGCAACTGGCGGGGCTGCTCATGCCGGTTAGCCGCAGGCAGAGCGGCAGTCTGGAACGCCTTGCCCGCTTTCTCAGGGAAAACCCGCTGGTTGTTGATTTTGTGAAAAACGTCAACAAGGTGCAGATCTCGCACAGCATCTGCGTTTTTTATAACGCCGAAACCCAACAGAGACTGCTGGAGCAGTTTATCCAGGATGGCCATGAGATGTATGCCCCCCGCGGGCACAGTTACTGGCTGAATGATCATATTCTCGATCCCCTGCGGAATCTGGTCAAATCCGAGCGGGTCAGCCCTGAGGAGCTGAGCGCCAAAAAGCGTTTTCTCAGTATAGGGGCCTGCGGCGGCATCAAGATTTACTCGGATCTTACCCTGGCCTTCTGCAACAAGCTGGACATGCTGGGAAGTCTCGGGGCGGGCAAAACCACCATTAACAATCTGTATAACTGGTTTCTTTTTGAGACAGTCGCTATGGAACCGCAAATTCCGACCTGGCAGGATATGGACCGCAAGACCGCCTTCATCTTCCAGGAGGACGCGGATAAGGATTATCAGCTGCCCGGCGAACTGCCGGCCATGCTGTATAAAATTCTCGGGAAACGGAAGTGCTGGCTGCGGTCTTTCCAGGAGGATCGCTGAAGCTGCCGGCACGGGAAAGCGGGCCGGATCAGGGCGTCAGGCTAAGCCGTTGTTCAAAAATGACTGTTACATCGAAATGCTGCAGACGGCATAAGGGGCCGTAACGAAACAGCCGCCAAAGGGATGTTTATTCATAACGGCCCCTAATTATAGATCTGATTGATCCTGCGCTGGTTTCCGGCGGTTTCCGTGTAGTCGGGTTCGCAGACATAGCGTTTGCCCTTCACATTGATCTGCGGCGGCATTTTGGTCTGCTCGAAATAGTCGTATCCCTCCTTCAGGTTTTGCCAGAAGCTGAACCACTTGGATTTCCTGTGTTTTTTCATGTTCGCCTCGGTCATTCTGAAGGGGAAGATATGGACCCGGAAAAATCCCTGCCCGTTGCGCAGGGCCTCCTGGGCCAGGGTGTATATTTCTTCGATCCTGCTGTCCGTCATGGCGAAGCAGCCGACGGAGATACAATCGCCGTGAATCATCAGGGCGCTGCCGGTTCTGCCGTGCAGTTTGTCGTAGGTGTTGGGATAGCCGATGTCAAAGGAGAGATGATACTGGCTGTTGGGATTAAGCTGACGTTCACTGACTGCATAAAAACCTTCCGGGCCCTGTTCGTCCCCTTCCCTGAGCTTAGGCCCCAGCTTTCCCGATAAATTGCAGATTGCATAGGTCTTGAAGAGTCTGTATTCCTCGTCCTGCTGCACCCACAATTCCAGCTCACGGGACTCCTTGAAGATCCTGATGAAAATCGGGTTGCCGAGGTCAACGCCCAGTTCGTCCAGCTCCGTCTCCAGCAGGGGGGCAACCTTCTGGCAGACGTACAGCGATGTTGCACTGGTCAGGATTTCCGCCTGGGCAGGCAAAAATGCAAGACAGGCAAAGAGTGCGGTGAGGAGGGACAGCAGACAGGTTCGCTTGAGTATTCTCATAATTTGCTCGTGTACTGAGGGGAAAATTATTTAATTACCCAACTGCAAGGCCGGGGCAGAGAAAGCCTTTGTTCTTAAATAGCATAAAACAGGCTGGCGAAACAACTAATTCCCGCGGCAATGGTAAATTTTGTCTTTGCTCCTGCTTCGTTATGCGGCAACGTGGCTGGAGAAGGCAAAACGGTGCCGGCAAAAAAATGCAGAAGACGCTGCCTGCGGGCCGGGCGGGAGAAGTCCCACGGTGTAGTATTTATGAGGGCTGATCGAAAAATTTTGTTCGCAATTTTCTGCCTGCCGCAGCAAAAAATGTCTCACCATTTGACTTGCCCGAAAAACCGGGGGCAAGCAGCGCAGGAGGCGGCCCGGATGTTTCCGGGCGCCAAAGCGAGATCGGCCTTGGTGGGGGGTTGCCTGGCTGCCCTGCCGGTCAGGCTGGAATCGGCTGGGCCTCGTTGCGGGAGAAGAAATCGGCGGCCCGTTCCCTGGCCTCGGCAACGCTGCTGCTGGTCTGCACCGCCGAGGCAAGCCACAGCCCGAAAGGATAGGTCCTGCTGAAGTAATGGGTGAACTCCTTCAGCCGGCCCAGGCGGCGCTCCGGCCGGAAACGTTCTTCAAGCTGGTCGATAAAGGAAAAATAAATGGCCGGCCGGTCAATGGTCAGAGGCGGCAGGTCGATCGCGTAAAGCTGGGAGGCGATTTCATGAAAGAGCCAGGGTCTGATCGCCGCGCCCCGGCCGAGCATCAGGCCGTCGGCGCCGGAAAGCGCGAGGCAGCGGCGGCCGTCCTCGACGCTGAAGATGCCGCCATTGGCCACCACCGGGATGGACAGCCAGTTCTTCACCTTGCCTACCCATTCCCAGCGCGGCTTGCGGCTGAACGGTTCTTTGCGCAGCCGGGCATGCACGGTGAGCAGATCAATCCCCTCCCCTTCCAGCAGCCGGCAGAGACTTTTCAGGCGGGCTTCATCCAGCTGCTCCCCCAGCCTGATCTTGGCGGTGAGCGGCAGGGAGGTATGGGCCCGGGCCTCTGCCACCAGCTGCCGCAGATAATCGGTATCCTCGACCAGCCTGCTGCCGCCGCCGAAATACCGCACCCGCGGCGCCGGGCAGCCCAGGTTCAGATCAATGGCATCACCCTCCAGCTGCAGAACCTTGTCAATGGCTGCCGGCAGATGGGCCTTGTCCGCAACCAGCAGCTGATAGGACAGCGGGTGCTCCGCCTCGGTGCTGACCAGAAAGGGGGAGGCCGCATTTTCCACGGGCAGCCTCCTGGCGGACAGCATTTCCGTGGAAAAAAGCCCTACCCCGCCCAGCTGCAGCAGCAGGGAACGGAAAGCGGAATGGGTGAGGCCAGCCATGGGCGCCAGCAGCAGCGGCGGATTAAGGCGCAGATTGCGGATTGCCAGCATGATCCGGTATTCCCGTTGAACCCTTTGGTAAATCCTGCCGTCTAATCAAGGACATCCAGATCACTGTGGCCGCAATCCGAGCAGCGCAGCATGGGCTCCCATTTCTCAAAGGCCACCCGCCACTTCTCTTCCTCGATCTGTTTTTCATATTGTTTCTGGCATTCAGCGCAGAGCCAGCGGTCGCCTTTGGGCGTAACCCACAGTTTCATGTCTTCTCCTGTTTTGAGCGTTATTTATTTGAGCACAATGACTGGTTTCAATGTATTGTCCAGACATTAGAGCCTCTTGCAAAATGAACGTCGTAGCGAGATCGAGAGAAAAATATTCTGGGCAAGGATGAGTGGTGAAATCGCCCGGAAGCGTAGCAGTGCTACG
>QZKJ01000036.1 GCA_003605035.1 Desulfurivibrio sp. | reverse complement strand
ACAAGCATGCGCCGGCCCTGGCCGGGGAGATCCATGAGTTTTTCCTCCATCACCTGGGCTTTGGCGATTTTGTCTTCCGCCGGCCGGATGGCACGGTGGTCGGCTGGGCGGACAATTTGCGCTCCTTTGAAGAGAAAATTGCCGTGATCCCGGAGGAGTCGCTGCTCTACCATGCCTCCCGCAATCATTTCTCCAACTGGATCATGGCCCGTTCCGAGGTGGATGTGGCCAGTCGCCTGCACAGCCTGCGGGTAACGGACTTTGCCTCGCCCCAGGCCATGCGCTCCTTTCTGGCTGACACCATTCACCGCCTCAGAATCAGGCGGCAGAAAGGCATCGTGGCCCAGTTCTCGCAAAAGGACTTTGACGGGGAGATCATGGACTTTGTCAAGATCGGCAAGGGCTCGCTGGGCGGCAAGGCCAGGGGCATGGCCTTCATGGCTAACCAGCTGGCCGCGGCGCAACAGCTGGCCGGCCTGGGCGTCCCGATCAGACTGCCCCGGACCATGGTCATTGCCGTGGACGGCTATGAGGCCTTTGTTGCGGAAAATAACCTGCAGACTTTCAGCGACGCTGAGTCGGATGCCGAGATTGCCGCCCGTTTCCTGGCAGCCTCGCTGCCCGCCTGGCTGCTGGCCCAGCTGCAGGACTATCTGGGCCAGGCAAGCGGCCCGTTATCCATCCGCTCTTCCAGTCTGCAGGAGGATGCCCAGTTCAAACCCTATGCCGGTCTGTACAGCACCTACATGCTGCCCAATAATCATCCTGATTTTGCCGTGCGGCTGGCGCAGTTCCTGGCCGCCGTCAAACTGGTCTATGCCTCAACCTGTTTTGCCGGGCCCCGCGCCTATTCCCGGCGTATCCAGTCCGGCAGGTCCTCTACCGACCGCATGGCGGTCATCGTGCAGCAACTGGTCGGCAGTTGCTATGGCGATTATTTCTATCCGGCCCTGGCCGGGGTGGCCCAGTCCCATAATTTTTATCCGGTCACGCCCATGCAGCCCGAGGATGGCGTGGCCCATATTGCCCTTGGTTTCGGCAGGACCGTGGTGGAGGGGGAAAGGAGTCTGCGCTTTTGCCCCCGCTATCCCGAGGTGCTGCCCCATTTTTCCACGGTTGATGATGTGCTGGCCAATGCCCAGCGTTTTTTTTACGCCCTGCGGATGAAGGACTACCCGCTGGAACTTGCTTTTCAGCCGGGCAGCAATCTGGTCAGCCGGGAGATCAGCGAGGCGGCGGACGAGCTGCCGGTGCAGCTGCTGTCCAGCAGCTATATCGCGGAGGAGCACCGCATCCGGGACAGCGGCCAGGGCGGGGTGAAGATTCTGACCTTTGCCCGGATCCTGAAATACCAGCTTTTCCCCCTGGCCCGCTATATCAACGAGGTCCTGGAGATCGGCCGCCGGGGCATGGGCTGCCCGGTGGAAATCGAGTTTGCCGTCAACCTCGACCCTGCCGACCCCGGACAGAGCGAGTTTTATTTTCTGCAGCTGCGGCCCATGGCGACGGGCGCGGGCGACAGCGAGGTGCGTATCAATGACGAGGAGATGGCACGGGCCTTCTGTGTTTCCAGCCAGGGCCTGGGCCACGGCAGAATTGCCACGATCAGCGATATCGTTTATGTGGACCCCGGCGAGTTTGCTGCGGCCTGCACCCGGGAGATAGCCCGGGAGATCAGCCGGCTGAACCGGCAGCTGCAGGCAGAGGGGCGGACCTATCTGCTCGCCGGACCAGGCCGCTGGGGTTCGGCGGATCGCTGGCTCGGCATTCCCGTGCAGTGGCAGGATATCTCCGCTGTCGGGGCCATGATTGAACTGCGCAACGACAAGATAAAGGCCGAGCCGTCCCAGGGAACCCATTTTTTCCACAATATCAGCTCTATGGGCATTCCGTACATCACGGTGAGCGAGGGAACCGCTGACCGGCTCGACTGGCAGTGGCTCGAGCAGCAGCGGCTGGTCAAAGGCCTGCAATACGTGCGTCATGTCCGTTGCGCCAGGCCCATTATCATCAAGATCGATGGCCGCAACGGACGGTGCGTGATGCTGAAGGGGTGAGTAGTTTTGGCGATCAGCATAACAATGTCTCATTACCTAAAGCGCTTGCATTCTCTTGACAATAAAACCTTGAATTAGTATGAAATTTTTGCATACCCTATTATTCCCTAGTTGTTACAATTGCCAGACATTATTGATCTTTTACCTTGAGGGGTACCTTTATGTTTGTAGAAGAATTGACATTGGAAAACATCCGCTGCTTTGAGAAAGTCTCTCTGCGAATAAAAGGTAAAAAATGGATTACCCTTCTCAGCCGGAATGGCTGTGGGAAAAGCACGGTTCTCCAGTCGTTGGCATTACTGTTGGCCGGACCTGAGAGCGCTCAGAAGTTGGTGCCACGACCTGTCGGTTGGCTTCGGGATGAGGAGCAGACCGGTAAGCTTTCCATCAAAATTCACCAGTCGGATCATGACCCCGGTCAATTCGGACTCGAACGAGTTACCCGGGCCTTCGGTTATACTTTTTTCCTCACGGGCAGCAAGCAATTGACCATTCGCAACAAGGTTCATACTGAGCCTGGTGTACATGAATCTCCGGAAAAACGGCTGACATGGCTGCGCCAGAATGCCTTTACATCCAAGGGCTCTGGCTGGTTTGCCGTCGGTTATGGAGCATTCCGCCGGCTTACCCGTAAAAGCGAGATCATTGTGCCTTCCCTGGAACCTCAGGCTCGTTATACGAACTTTATCACGCAATTTGATGAAGATCAGCCACTGTCGGCGTTTGAACGTTGGATGGTTTATCTAGATTATCGCATTGTAAAAAACAATGATACTGAAGCGAAACGCCAGAAGGAATTGGGTATCGCGGCGATCAACCGTTTGTTGCCCGAAAGTGTCCGGTTCGATAGTGTGACCGCTGAGGGGCGCATCTTTTTTGATGTAGAAGGGACAAAGGTTCCAACACTTGCCCTGAGCGATGGGTACCGGAGTGTCCTTGCCTTGGCCGGCGATCTGGTTTGGCGATTGATCCAGGCGTTCCCGACAAGCGATGACCCTTTAAAAGAAGAAGGGGTTGTGTTGATTGATGAACTGGATATTCACCTCCATCCAATCTGGCAGAGAGATATAGCGCTTTGGCTCCGGGAGCAGTTTCCCAATCTCCAGTTTATTGTTGCCACCCATAGTCCACTCATTGCTGCTGGAGCTGGCCCGGAAGCAATGACTCTCAAGTTTTCCTTAAACGATGGCAAGGTCAATGTGGAAAAGGTAGCGGGGATGTTCGCCATGAATGTCGACCGGATATTGCAAAGTGATGCTTTTGGCCTTGTTTCTTCCTATTCTCCCCAGACCCAGAGCAAAATTGATCGTTACGATGAATTGCTTCCTAAAAGGAATAAGCTTACAGAGAAAGAACATACGGAGTTTAAGTCTCTCTTGGATTTTATGAAAGAAGCCAGACCGATCGGCGGCCCACCAGAACCTGATTCTCTCCAGGAAAAAATTGAGGTGTTTCTGGAGAAGAAGCTGTCATGATCAAAATCACTCGGCTACCGAAGCCGGGAGTGCTTGACCGGCATCAGAAGGCATGGACCAGGGCTCTGTTGGCTGCAGGTAGTGATGCGGATAAACGCAGATGGGAAAAGAAGTATCGTCATCGAGAAATTAAGGATGTCCTGGTTAGCATGTTTCGCGGGAAGTGTGCATATTGCGAAAGTAAAATTTCCCATATTGAATACGGTCATATTGAGCATTTCCGGCCAAAATCTAGATTCCTCGAGTTGACCTTCGAGTGGTCTAACCTTCTCCTGTCATGTCCTATATGCAATGGTTCAGAATATAAAGGGGACCGTTTTCCTGAAGAACACGAAGGAGGTCCGTTAATAAATCCTTGTGTGGACACACCGGATGAACATCTTGAGTTTGTTTTTGACCCAATTGCCAAGCTGGCAACAGTAATAGGCAAGACGCCCCGTGGAACAATTACAGAAGTATTGCTGGGTTTAAACCGAAATGATCTGCGGGCATATCGATCCAAGCATATTTCCCGGCTTTTCGTGTTGGCATCTTATGCGGAAACCGATCCAGTTGCTAAGGAATTACTTGTTGAGGCATGCAAGGCCGATAGCGAGTACGCCGCATTTGCCCGTGTAATAGCCGATGAGCTTGGATTATAAAAATAGAGAATGCATTCCTGTGAAATTTAAGACGGCAACCATGAAAAGACGAACTGTATAATGTAATTCTGAACTTCAGCAGCAGGTGCTACGCTCGAATTGATGTCCTCCCGATGAAATTCAATGAGGAGAAAATTTATCCCATTGTCATCTTTGGTTGTTTTGTCTGAAGTTGGGCGGGGGCATTTGTTGTCTTTGATCCAAAACTGAGGAACGCTTACGTGAATCAGAAGCCGACATACGATGAACTTGTGGCAAAGGTGCAGCAGCTCCAGACCATCCATGAGCAGCTGTCGATCATCATGGAATCTCTGCCGATCATCCCCTATACCCGCCGGGCGGATGGCGACTTTGCCATTACCTACCTGGGCAAATCGGTGGAAACGATTACCGGCTATACGGCTGAGCAGTTCATGGCAGATCCGGATTTCTGGATCAAACACGTGCATCCGGATGATCGCAGCCGGGTTTCGGCTGAATTGCAGCTGCTGGTCAATGAAGGAATACAGCGGCGGGAATACAGACTGCAGGTGGCTGACGGTTCCTATAAATGGTTGAGCAGCTCCAGCAGGCTGATCAGGGATGCCGACTCCAGCAATAATGATCATATTGTCGGCATGGTGCAGGATATCAGTGAAGAGAAGAGGATGAAACAGGAGGCGGATGTGCATATGCAGCAGGTCATCCAGGCTGACAAGCTGGCCTCCCTTGGCGAGGTGGTCGCGGGGGTGGCCCACGAGATCAACAACCCCAACAGTTTTATCACCTATAACATCCCCCTTCTGGAGGAATCCTGGGAGATTTTTGTGCCGATCATCAGAGACCATATGAAAAGAAATCCGGGCAGCAGGCACGGCAATATTACGCTGGAAGAGCTGACCGGAGAGATGGGCGAGATCATTCAGGCGATCAGAACAGGCTCCGACCGGATCAATAAGATTGTCGCCAACCTCAAGGATTTCGCCCGGCTCGATGAGAGCGCGCCGAGCACCATGGTTGATTTCAACAAGGTGATCACGGATACCCTGACCATTGTCGGCGCCCAGGCGCGCAAGTCCGTGGGCCGCATCGAACTGGAACTGGCGGACAATCTGCCCGGCTTCCACGGCCATTTTCAGAAACTGGAACAGGTCATGGCCAACCTGATCATGAATGCCGTCCAGGCGGTTCCTGAGAAGGAAAAAGGGAAGATCGCCATCCGCACCAGGGTTAATCTGCGTCTGCATTCCGTGGTGGCCGAGGTGGAAGACAACGGCCGCGGTATGGAGCCCCAGGTGATGGAGCGTATTTTTGAACCGTTCTTCACCACCAGAAGGAGTTCCGGGGGTACCGGGCTCGGACTTTCGGTATCCTACGGTCTGGTGCAGGAGCATATGGGCCGCATCGGCGTGTTCTCCCGGCCTGGTCTGGGCACGAAATTTACGGTTATCCTGCCCATTGACCGCCGCCAGAGCCGGCTGGACCTGCGGCCGACCATTCTCTGTATCGATGAGGATCCCGCTACCCTGGTCCGGCTGCATTCCTTTTTTGCCAAGGTGGAGAACCTGCCGGCCAAAAGCATCGCCTCCCATGAAGAGGTTGTCGCCTTTCTGCAGGATCATCCCGAGGTGGACATGGTGCTGTGCGATATGCTGCGGCATGAAGCTGCCGGGCAAACGGCGCTGGCAAACATCAAGAGACGGTTTCCCCTGCTGCCGGTGCTGTGCCTGGCTGACCCTGCCGAAGAGGAGAGGTGGTCCGCAGGCTTGGATTTCCGGCCGGATTTTTTTCTGGCCAGGCCGCTGAAGCTTGAAAAACTGGCCAGCATCATCAAGACAACGGGAAGGTTGCGGATATGAAGATATTTGTGGTTGACGATGAACCCATCGCTTTAAGTTCAGTGCGGAGATTATTGCGGCATCGCGGTTATCAGGATGTCGAGGTCTGTGACAGCGCACCGGCGGCGGCGGCACGAATCAAGGACGGTGATTTCGATGTGGTCTTTGTCGATCTGCTCATGCCCGGGATGGACGGCCTGCAGCTGCTTGAGGCGGTAAAGCCTTTCAAACCCTCCACGGAATTCATCATGCTGACCGCGGTGGATGACGTCAATACGGCGGTCAAGGCCATACGGCTGGGCGCCTATGATTATCTGGTCAAGCCGGTGGAGAACGAGCGGCTGCTGCTGACCCTGGAACATGCCTACGAGCGGCGGGGACTGCTGACCGGACTGGCCGGGGCCGGTTCGCGGCAGGAGCGGCTGCTGTCAGAGGCCTTCAGCGCCATTGTCACCCAGAGTCCCCGCCTGAAGGAACTGCTGCTCTTTGCCCAGACCATGGCCAGAAGCGGCAATCCCGTGCTGATTACCGGCGAATCCGGCACCGGCAAGGAGCTGCTCGCCCAGGCCATTCATCAGGCGGGGCCTGAGCCCGATGGCCCATTTGTGGCGGTCAATGTGGCCTCTGTCTCGGATTCCCTTTTTGAAAGCCAGTTTTTCGGGCATGCCAGAGGGGCATTCACCGGAGCCACCGCCAGCTATCCGGGTTTTTTTGAACAGGCCAATGGCGGCACCCTGTTTCTTGATGAGATCGGCGAGTTGCCGAGGAATCTGCAGGTAAAGTTTCTGCGGGTGCTGGAGGAAAAGAAGGTCACCCGTCTCGGTGACCCGCAACAGATTGCCGTCAACGTCCGCATCGTGTCCGCCACCAACGTGGATCTGGACAAGGCCTGCCAGGAGGGGGCCTTCAGGCTGGATCTCATGTACCGTCTGAAATCCGTGCATCTGCATCTTCCCCCCCTGCGGGAGCGTGAAGAAGATATCCCGCTGCTCGCCGAGCATTTTCTGCACAGAGCCTGTCTGCGCCACGGCAAGGAGTTGAGCGGCTTCACCCCCGAGGCCATTGATCATCTGCAGCTGCAGGAATACCCCGGTAATATCCGGCAACTGGCCCAGCAGGTGGAAAATGCCGTGCTCATGGCCGCCGGGCCTTTCATCATCCCCGAGGATTTTGGCCAGCAGGCAGGGCCGTCTCAGTTTTCTTTTGCCAGGAAACTCTGCACGTTGAAGGAGGATGCCGAGGCGCATACCGCTTATGTGCTGCGGCAAAGCAAAGGTGACCATCCGCGGGCGGCAAAAATCCTCGGGGTCACCCTCCGGCATCTGCAGAGAAAGATTGCCGTGATGAAAAAACAGCCCGGCTGGCGGCAGATCCTTGATGACATTTAGGTCGCAGGCCGCTGACCTAAATGTCGTTTGCCGATTTTTTCGAGCAAAAATAATCGATTAGCCATCCGGGCACTTCACCGGCCCTCACCTCAGTCCCTGGGCCAGGCGATATTTATGTCGCTGTCCTCACCCCTGTTGTTTCTGTATGTCCTTATAGAAATCATTTTATTTCAGCAGGTTAGTATTTATTTGCCTTAGCTGCCGCCCTTGGCAGCCGCCTTGCATCAGCTTGTCAGTGGCTGCCTGGTGTCAGACTTGTCAAACCGGCACTTGGCAGAGACGATGACAGCTCCTTACAAGAGGATAAAATGACTCATACCTGTATTCACAAGGTTCTGATCGTTGATGACAATGAGGTTTTCAGCCATTCCGTAGAACGTCATCTCAAACGAGAAGGATTTGAAGTTTACGTCGCCCATGAAGGGAATACGGCAAAAAGCATGGTGCTGGCGGCAGAGTCTGACGGCCGGCCTTTTGATCTGGTGGTAGCGGAATTTTTCATGACCAACATGCAGGGGGTTGATCTGGTCCGCTGGCTGCATCAGAATTTCCCTGCGGTGTCTGTGCTGATGGTTTCCGGATTCGGCAATGTTGACTTGATGAATAAAGTCATCAGGCCGGATATTGATGCCTCGCTGAAGAAACCGGTGCTGCCTGCCCAGATTATGCTCACGATCAGGATGATTGCTGTAAAAAAACAGCATGCCGTCATGTCCGGCGCTTTGCCTCAGCAGGGCAAAATGGGCGCTGACAGTCACTCTTGACATGGCGTGCCTGCCTGCTGCCCACTCTCAGGAGGGTGCTATGAACAAACAGCGGAAAAGAACCGTCGGTCAAGGAAGATTTCTGACTTTCAGCCTTGGCGGGGATACATTTGGCCTGGGCATATTCAAGGTCAAGGCGGTTGTTGAACTGATGACCGTTATCTGTGTTCCCGGATTTTCGCTCTCCATGGAAGGGGTGATCAACTACCGGGGTAAATTCCTGCCGGTGGTGGACATCCGGCAGAAATTTAATATGCACCATGACAGGTACACGGAAAAAACCTGCATTCTCGTTGTTGAGGTCCAGGCCAGTAAAGGGGTTGTTTCCGAGGTTGGCATCATTGTCGATGCCGTTTCGGAGGTCGTCAATATCAGCAGGAAGACGGCGAAATTGCGCCTGCCCCTGGCAAAAAAGGAAACGACAGCGCCTTTCTGAGAGGGCTGTGTTCGATAAGTTGGCGAATGAGGAGTGGCGGGATAGCAAACGATAATCGTGTCTGAAATCTTTCAATGAGGAAAGAGGGGCATGTTTACCGGCGGCACGGTGGGGAAAAAATCTCAGACGGCTTTATGCCGCTGATTTTTTCAGGGGGTGCTGGCCGGTGGCATGGGCTCAAGGGGGCGCCAGGTTCAGAAGTGACGCAGCGATGAATCTGCCTGGTATGATGTCCTCGAAGGTTTGTGCAGGCTGCAAGGTATTAAGTTTGGTGCTATTAACAATGGCCAGGAGCAGGCCGGCATGGCAGCAGAGACAGATGGAGCGGAGTTGCGTGCGGTGGGGTTCAGGGAGGCTGTTGCCGCATGCAAATGCCAGCAACACTGCCTCTGCCACTGAGGTGTCCGGTAAAGCTCTTGCTGCAGGCTGGAACTATGCTGTTCTGGAGGGGATCAGCGTAGTAACCCTGCTTGTCGGTTTTGCCCTGGCCTTTGTTCTTTCCCCGGCGGGAACCTGCTTGCGCGGAGACGGATAAGTCGTGAGTCGGTTTTCCACCTCATTTCAGGTTGAAGTATTTTTCCTGGCCCTGTTGACGATTTTTTTGATCAGGTCGCTGAAAACCAGGGAATGCAGCGGCAGGACAGCATACCAGTACAATCTGCCCCAGATTCCCCTTGGATAAAAATGGGCGGTCTGGAACAGTCTGTTGCCGGAAATAGTAAATTCAAGCCAGGCCTTGCCGGGAAGCTTCATCTGGGCCAGCAGCAGGAGGCGTTTGTCCGGTTTCAGGTCAATAACCTTCCAGAAATCCAGCGCATCACCAACCCGCAGGTCGGCCGGATCCCGTCTGCCCCGGTTCAGGCCGTAACCGCCAAAGATTTTGTCGATGAATCCCCGTGCTCGCCAGAGAAAATTGTAGGTGAACCAGCCCGCCTCCCCACCGATGGTACAGAGGGCCGCATATATTTTTCCGGCGGCAATATCACCGAAATCATAGATCCGCTGATCCCGGAGCACGGCTGCCGCGATATCTTCCTGATCATTGATGTCACAGACGGCTCCTCCGCTTGAGTCGCACCAGCGGCTGATGACCTGGTGCTGTTCGATATCGTTGATAGCCTGCAAAACCGCCTCGCGGTAAGCGAGAGGTCTGATCTGCGGGAAATAACGGGAGGCATGGTCATTCTGCAGGACGGTTTCCGATTTCAGTCCTTCAACCAGCGCAGCGGCAACCTTGAAAGGAACCGGGGTGAACAGCAGCAGCCAATAGGCTGATAACCTCGGGGTGAGAACCGGCACCGGGATAATGAAACGTTTCAGCCCCATGGCCTTTGCCGCCTCCAACAGCATATCCCCGAATTTCATGCGGCCGCAGCCGATGTCCACCACCAGATTACCCTGGCAATCAAGCCCCTGGCAGGCAGTGAGGTAAGAGAGCACGTCATCCACGGCTATGGGCTGGGTCTGGGTGGTAACCCATCTTGGCGTAATCATCACCGGCAGCTTCTGCACCAGGTGGCGGATGATTTCAAAACTGGCGCTGCCGGAACCGATGATGACTCCGGCCCTGATCCAGATGGTCTGGATCCTGTCCGGTCTGGCGGCAAGGATTTCTCCGGTTTCAATGCGGCTGAGCAGATGTTTGCTGGCTGTCTCCCGCACCCCGAGGCCGCCGAGGTAGACTATGCGCCTTACGCCGGCGGCAATGCAGGCATCCCGGAAATTTTCAGCGCTTTCCCGGTCAAGCCGTTCAAAATCCGCTCCTGCGCCCATTGAGTGAATAAGATAATAGGCGGTATCAATGCCGGCAACGGCCCGGGCAAGCTGGTCTTGATGGAAGGTGTCTCCCTCGACAATTTCCACCTTCTGCAAGACCTGGGGGTTGACCTTGTGACGGTTTCTGACCAGCAGGCGCAGATCCAGGGTGGAATTTTCGAGCAGCCTGGTCTTCAGTCGCCTGCCGATATAGCCGGTGGCGCCGGTGATGAGTATCTTTTTTCGCATTGGCCGTCAGTCATGATAACGATTTTCTGGTGCATTCGGGAGCGGTTGAAACGCTCCGGAGGGACCGGTTGCGGTCAGCGGGATTAGCAGCGAAGCATTGGCGGGGTGGCTTCAGGTACTGCGACGGATGGTTCCCTGCCTTGAGCCGCTCGTTTGCTGCCTGGCCTCCGGAGGAGGCTGCCTGTCCCGGCCCCCTCTTTTTGCCGGTTCGGGTGAGCGGTTCCTCGCTCGCACGAAAAGGGAATTGGCGAATATGAGCCGCAGTCAGTCAGAATCGAGGACCTGGCAGTTTTTCAAAAAGGACGGGCAAGATAGAGGGTAACCGCATTGCGGGTATAATCATAGGAATCATCACTTGATTCATTATCGGTGTACTCAAGTTTGCAGATGATTTCCCAGCCGCTGACCAGAAAGTAGGTAAGATTGAGGATGGCGTCAAACCTGTCCTCGTCGCGGTCCTCTAAGGATGCAATGCTGTATTGACTGGTCCGGTAGCCGGCATAGAGATTAATGCCGATATTGTCCAGTGGTTTCATATCCAGTCCCGCGCCAAAAAGATGCCGGGTTGGCGAGTAATCCTCGTCATCACGTTCGTTCAGTTCAAGGGTATAGGCCAGATAGCCGTAGTAGCTCCCCCATTTCCTGGACAGTTCTGCCATGGTTCTGTGCCGCCAGCCGGACAGGTAGTCGTATTCGGAATCCAGCACGTCGAGGTAATTCAGGCGGTAACGCAGGCGCAAGTCGGTTGCCGCGCCCAGGGATCGTCGGGCCTGCAGGCTGATCATCGGGCTCTGCTCATAACTCTGCCCGTCAATGATGGTGTAATAGTAACCGCCGCCGCCCTCCAGCTGATAGTTGCCCGCCTGTTTCCAGTAAAAGAGGCCAAGGTCGGCTGTGCCGGTATCGAATTCATCCACCTCGGCATACTTCAGATAGGATAGGCTGGACTGGAAATACGAGCCGGATGACTTTGTCTCCCCGGCAAAGAACCTTCTGGCAAGGAGATAGGCGTCAAGAAACCAGTCATCCATGTTGCTGGCCTGCAGAAAATCCGAATCAGGTACCAGTTCCACATTGTCATCATAGCCCATGCCCAATGAGACATAGCCAGCCCAGGGAGAAGGGGCGGTTCTGTCTTGGATCTGGTTCAGAGCGTTGGCGGCCAGCACCCGCAGATTGACATCATCCGCCTCGGCAGTATCATATGATTTCTGCAGCCAGTGGACGGCCTTGTCGTGGTCGGCCTGTTTCTCGGCGACAACGCCGAGGTTGTAATAGGCCAGGGGCGCCATTTGCGGAAAGGCGGCGGTCTTGCGAAAGGCCTCTTCAGCCTCCTGATAGCGGCCTAATTTGTAACAGCAGACGCCGATATTGTAATACAGGGAAGGCTTTTCAAACCCCAAAGATTCGGCCTGCTGGAAATAATGCAGCGCACTTTCAAAATTTCCCTGTTTGAAGGCAGTGATGCCGGCTTGAAAAGCAGAAGACTCAGGGCGGTTCTCGGCGCGTACTTCCTGACCGAGGAGAATCAGGGCAACCAGGGAAAATGCCAGGAAAATTTTCCAGCGCAGCAATTGATTGATGAGTTGCATACCTCTTCCTTGACAGAGTGATTATATCTCAATTGCGATTGTGCCAATTTCAGAAGCTATTTGCAATCCTTAAAATAGGGATTAAAAATATTTGGACTGTCTGGCGGGATTGCGAGGCATGGGAGCCCTGAGGAATAGGGTTTGCTTGGCAGCCAAACGTAAAAAAAGCCACGGATGCACCGGGGCTTTTTTAACTGCTGGCCGATCGTCGAGAAAGAAATGATTCTATAACAATATTATTTAGTTGCCCTGTCTGGTCGCATCTCCTTTCGGTGTGGTCGCGGTATCTCTATTGCCCATTTCTGCGGGACTGATCGTTTCAGGTCGGCTGGGCGTGTCAGGACGGGCGGTCGTGTCTGGTCGGCTGGTCGTGTCAGGACGGGCGGTCGTGTCTGGACGGCTGGTTGTGTCAGGTCGGGCGGTCGTGTCGGGACGGCTGGTTGTGTCAGGTCGGCTGGCAGTGTCAGGTCGGCTGGCAGTGTCTGGACGGCTGGTTGTGTCTGGTCGGCTGGCACTGTCGGCGGGGCCGGCGCTGTCAGCTGGACGGTCAATCCGTTGCTGGGATTCCTGGCTGCCCTCCGGAAAAGGGTTTGGGCCGCTGTCCTGTCCTTTGCCGGGGCCATTGGAAAAATCAGGTCCATTGCCCAGCTGTTCCTCATGCCTTTTCATTTCCTGATGCCGGGAACGAAGCGGCAGCTCGATAACATTGGTGATATCTTTCGAGGACTGCACATCCTCGTCAACAACTTCCATGGTGATGTCAAGGTCAAGGGAGGCATCTGCCAGCAGGAGATGGTTCTCTGGCAGATTCCGCGCACTGTCGGATTGAATATTCCCGCCTGCCGCAAAAGCATTGCCTCCGCTCAGAATCAGTCCCGCCATAAAGACTGAACTCACCCATAAGTATTTCATCCATTCACCTCATGCATCAAAAAAAGTATTATAAATACAAATCCGTAATTTTATTAAACCATGTATCTGGCAGCATGCAAATCTTCTCTTGCATGGCTGTTGTGTATCTTCATGGCAAGTTTCAGCAGTTTGCTTTTATTGTCATGATCAATGCGGGTTACCAGCTCAACATTGCCGGTACGTTTCGCCACGAGCGGCAGACTGAGCAGGTTTTTGCCCTTGCGCAGATCGGTTTTCCACTCTATCGCGGTTTTTCCTGGAAATCCAACCATCTCCAGCTGTTCAGGCAACTCGATGGTGACATGTGCATCAAGCAGGTCACGGGGTGCGTTGACCACCACATTGACAATTTTCTGTTCATTAATTTTTATGATTACCTGCGCCGTGGGCAGCTCATTGGCCGGTTGATTAATCATCCTGGGCAAGCCGCTGACCAGCCACAAAACGAGGCAGGCCGCCATGGCGGCACTTACTACAGGGGCCAGATTCTTTGGCAGCCGCCATCTGCGGGTGGCTTGGGCCTGCTGCAGGGAGCGTCTGACAAAGCCGGGCGATGGCGCGGGAACCGGCATGGCACGCAGGGCCTGCAGCATCGCCACATCGCGGTTGAAGGCCTCGTGACATTGCGGACAGCCGGCAAGGTGCTCTCTGACGGCAACCTTCTCTTCCCGGCCGAGATAGCCGTCAATATAATCGTCTCTATATTCCAGCGCCTGTCTGCAGTTCATAATTATTCACCTTATACTATATAAACGACTTTGCTGACTAAAAGGTTTCATGCTGCAATATTTTTCTGAGACTCGCTCTGGCACGATGCAGACGGGATTTCAGGGTGCCGATCGGCGTGTCCAGGATGTCTTCCAGTTCGTTTAAGGTATACCCTTCCACATCATGCAGTATGCAGAGATGTTTCTGGTCAAGATTGAGTGAATTGATTGCCCGCATCAGTTTTTCTCTCACCTGGTTGTTTTCTGATATTTCTTCGGGGCCGCGGTGTTCAGAGGGTATCGATTCCAGCAACGAGTTGTTTTCTTCGTCGTTGCTGCACTGCTGCAGATGCAGGGGCGACCTGGCCAGGCGCCGGCGTTGATCGATAAACGTTCGGTACATCACCTTTACCAGCCATGGCCCGGGATTTTCCAGGCTGCCCAGGGTTTGCCGTTTTGGATACACCTTTACCAGTACATCCTGCACCAGGTCTTCGGCATCAGCGGCTGAACCGCACAGGCGGTAGGCAACCCGATACAGTTTCAGGATGTAAGGATGTAAGATCTTCTCAAATTCAGAAGTCTGGGAAAAATACTGGATGAGGCTGATTACTTTTTCCATGGGATTATCAATATGAAAACGTAATCTCCGCCCAAAAGGTTCCTGATTTTTTTTAGATTTTGTCAAAAAAATCCCCTGTATCTCTGTAACCGCGGCACGCTGAGGGGGCAGATAAGCGAGTTCTTTATATGATTATATTATTTAGCAAATTTATCCGGTAATTTCCTTTTATTTATCATCTGTCTGCGCATGGATTTTTTTAGACAAGTTATTTTTTATAATTATATCAATAGTATAGAGTGGAAGATGTTTTCCGGGTCATTATGTTTTGGTACCGAAATATGCTGAGCCATGGAACTTTTATCCGGATTGCATCGTTTACCAATTAAAAATTTCTCAATAAATTACCAAGGAGAATAAATATGAGAATTAAGTTTTTGTCAATTGTTGCAGTAGTTTGTTGTGTGATGATGTTTAATGGTGAGTCGTTTGCCAGGGGCGGTGGAGGCAGCGGCGGCAGCGGCGGTGGAGGCGGATCCGCAAGGGGGGCTTCCATGGGTGGCATGATGACCAGATCCTCCGGTGATTCAGCTTCCGGCAAGCTGGAACAGCACAAATACATCAATCAGGAAAAATCCATGGATCAGGACAGGGATCGGGCACGTTACAAGGATTCCGATGCTGATAAAGATACCGCCAAGGCCAAGGCCAAGGCTAAATCAACCAAGCGCTCGTTCAGTAGTGGCGTGGAGTAAGAGAACCGGCAAGCAACCTGTCGGAGCACGCCTGCAATCGCGGGTTAGCCTGTTTAACTGATCCCCGTTCACCTCAACTGGTGGGCGGGGATTTCTTTTGTGCCGCAGCGAACCTTTGAAAGAAAAATATCCAGCTCATCTGCCAGTCTGGCGGCTTTCTGCGCCAGACTGGCATGCAAAGGCAATTACTGGCAATGCCGGTTAGACTTATTTGCCCTTTCCAAGGGCTCCCTGACGTAATTCAATAAGGTCACCATCTTCGGGGGTGATATCACAGGCCATGAGCTTGCCAGTGGTGGGACAAGCATGGGCATTGATGGTCACATCAAGACCTTCGACTACCCCTAAAACATCCCATTTCTCAAGGTAATCGAGGGGAATACCGAAGACAGTGGTTACTGCCGTATCGGGATCTTCACAATCTGCGGAAACGTTAATGGCGTTGGCGTCATAATCAATTGAACAGATTTCCCCTGCCACCAGGGTGGTGCAATCATCGGTAACCCCTTTTGACCAACCTGACTGGGCCACGACCAAACTTGCGCCTAGCGCCAGAACTCCCAGAATTTTACTGATTGAACCCTTCATGCTTTCCTCCTTGTTGATTTTAGTTATTGGTGGGTTTGTCGGTTATTGTTGAATAACACCCTATGCCTTCTACTTCTTCCCTGTTTCCCGAATATGTCTCAAATGAAGATATCTTCTTTGGTTTATACGATGCGGCCAGGGAAGTATGAGCTGCCACAACGCCTTGATCCCGCAGTTGAACCTCTCTTCCGGATTCAAGTGATTTCTGGTTGTGGAGATGATATCTTTATGATTTCAACATGCTGGCTGTTCAGGCAACTTCACCCGCTTTTGCATAGGTTTCATTTGCGATGGAATATAGGCAAAAGGCAGATGATCTTTAAACGGGTGGATGAGCTAAAAGGTTGCAATAAAAAAGAAAAATGGAGTGTTAGGCGGCAAAAAAATCTGCTTTGCCTTGCTAAAAAAGCATTGGCGTTATAAAGTGAACTGCTTTGTGGTCAGGCAAAAATGCTGCAGTTGAGTCTGGCGCAAAAATCCCATTTGAGTATCAAAATCTTGTCTTCGGAGAACTCCTGATGAACCAGCTGGAATTGACAGAGAAATTCAAGCCGCTGCCCAGGCATACCGAGGGATTCTGCTTCGGCTGCGGGCCGACCAATAAGGCGGGGCTCGGCATGCGCTTTTTTTCCGACGGCGATTCGGTGGTTTCCCGGGTGGCGGTGCCGGAGCATCTCTGCGGCTGGGGCAGGGTGGTGCACGGCGGGGTCATCTCCACCATGCTGGATGAGGTGATGGGCTGGACCGCCATCCATCTGCTCCAGCGGCTGGTGCTGACCAAGTCCCTGCAGGTGCAGTTTGAGAGGCCGGTTTTTTCCGGGGAGATGCTCTGGCTGGCAGGCCGGATCCGGGAAAAAATCAGTGAGCGGGAGGCATTGATGACGGGCGAGCTGTTTAATCCGGCCGGGGAGCGCTGCGCCTTCTCCCAGGGGGTTTTTGCCCTCTTCACCGGTCCGGCGGCCAAGAAACTCGGCTTTATTGACCCCGACCTGGTGGATATGGTCACCACAAAGTTTTTCGGGTAAAAAATGGAGAGCAGGACACAACGTTTCAAAATGGTGCTGGAGTTTGACGGCAGGCGTTACAGCGGCTGGCAGAAGCAGGATGATGCCCGGACCATCCAGGGCAGCCTGCTTGCCGCTGCAGGCGAACTCTATGGCCAGGGCGTGGATGTGCAGGGTAACGGCCGCACCGACGGCGGGGTGCATGCCCTGCACTTTGTCGCCCATCTGGAGGCGGCAACCGATGATACGCCCGGGGAAGTGGCTAGGCGCCTGAACGCCCTGCTGCCGCAGGACATCAATATTCTCAAGCTGCAAAAGGCCGGTCCCCGCTTCCATGCCCGGCACAACTGCCTCGGCCGCAGTTATCTCTATCAGCTCGCCAAACGCCGGACGGCCTTCTGCAAAGGCTATGTTTGGCAGCAGGATCAGGATGAGCCGCTCAAGGTCAGTGCCATGCGGCAGGCCGCCGGATTGCTGGTCGGCATGCACGACTTCACCTCGTTTACCGACCGGCAGGTGGTCAAGAATAAATCACCGCAGGTGCTGATCAACAAGGCCCAGGTCGCGGAAACCGCTGAACTGGTGCTGGTCCGCCTGGTCGGTTCCCATTTCCTCTGGAAGATGGTGCGCCGCCTGGTCGGCGTGCTGGCGGCAATCGGCCGGGGAGAGCTTTCCTCGGCCGACCTGCAGCGTTTTCTGCAGGAGCCGGTCAATCTCAGCCGCTACACCGCCCCGGCCCAGGGGCTTTTCTTTGAACGGGCCTTCTACAACCAGGAGGAGCTGGACCTCTTCCTCGCCACCGACGAGATTCGTCCCTGTTTTTTCTGAGCCTGGAAAAGACACGTTTGACCATTTTTCTGTTATCCGGCATCTTGACCCGGCAATAAGCGCAGATATGCTAAGGGACTCAGCAATTGTTGATATACCGTTTATAAATCCTCGAAATGTTCGTCATTTCGGCACTCTGTTTAGTCCCCGCTTGACGGGGGTGCTTTAAGCCGGAATCCGTGCGCCAGTTGGATGCCAGCTAAAAACTTGCTGGCATGACGGCAAAGATAAGCGGTACTTTTATAACTTTGATGTCCCTAAGAACAATCTGAAAATCAGGATAAAGGGAGAAATCTCCTCCAGTGAATTTTTTTCACCAACCTGAAGTCCTATACGTAAAAAATATATATTCCCTGCGTGATGTGATACAACCTATCTATCCCATTCAACTTCATTCAGGTGGTGGTAATGATGCCTGTCAAGAACAGAATTTTTCTGAATTCCTTCGGCTCAACGTTACTGAAAATAGCGGCTCCAATTGCTCTTATCCTGGTTGCGGTAATCCTTTTCCGAAGTATGTCAGGAAGTGAAAAAGAGCCTGTCCGCATCGGCGTGATCCTGCCTCTGTCCGGGGCGGGCAGCTTTCTGGTTGATTTGCGTGACGCCATGGTGCTGGCCGCTGAAGAGGTGAATGCTCTAGGCGGCGTTGATAACCGGGAAATAGAGCTGATCATTGAAGACAGCAAATTGAGTCCTGTTGAGGCTGAAAAAATTTTTCTCCGTCTTGAACAGAAGCAGCCGCCACTACTCTATGTCTCAGCTCTCAGTTCAGTAGGTATGGCCCTGGCGCCCCTTGCCGCACAGCATCAGGTGGTCCTGATGGGGCTTGTGACCTCGGCGCCTGCATTCGCCGAGCAGGGCAAGTGGGTGTTTCGCAATTATACGAACTCCCAGGAAGAAACCCGGGTGGCGCAGCGGATTCTGGATACCCTCAAGGTTAGAGAGCTGGGGATCGTTCATCTGGAGGACCCTTACGGCAATTCCGTGGCCAAACTGCTCGGGCAGTGCTTTGTCGCCAAGGGTGGCAAGGTCGCTGCAGTGGCCTTTACCAATGATGTCAAGGACCTGACCCCCCAGATCGAGACGGTGCGCGCCATGCCGGCTGTCTACGTGGTGGGCCTGGTCGGGCATATCCGCCTGGCCATCAGGCAATTGCGGCAGGCTGGCTATGCCGGGCATCTCATTGCCGCCTCCGGCGCCGCCAATCCCAAAGTCACGGAAATGGCCGAGGCGGATGGCGTCTATGTCGCAATTCCCCTTGTCTACAATGAAGATTTTCTCTTTGCCCGACAATTCAAGGATAAGTATAAGGCACGGTTCGGTAAACCATTCAGCCACCAGGCTACCAATGGCTATGATTGCGTCAAGATGATAGCCGGGCTCCTGGAGGGAAATGAGGTTTCCCGGCAGAATATCCGGCTTCTTCTGGCCCGGGGCTTCCTCTATTCCGGCGTGCAGGGAGATTATGAACTCAAGGCCGGCAGGCAGGAGATCATCATGCCGCTCTATCCTGCCAGGATTGACCACGGTCAGCTGAGGTTAAGCCAGTGATGAAGACCAGTCAGAAGATTATGGCAGGCTTCCTGGTCACCCTGACCTTGACCGCGGCCCTGGCTTTTTATGCCGACTTTGCCAGCCGCAGGTCGCTGGAGGAGGCGATCGGCCATGAATCGCTGATCCTGGCCCAGGAAACCATGAAACGCATCGATCTGGCCATCCATGACAAGATCATGTATGTCTGGGACAACGCTGAACAGGCATGGATTCTATCCCACATCGTAAAATCCAACCAATCCTTTGCTGAGCTGGACTCACCGGAGGATTTCATGGACCGCATTGACCGGGAGTGGACTTCTTCCCCGCAGGATACTCTCTCCCCTTTGCTGCTGGAATTACAGGATAACGAGTTGAGTCGGGCGTTACGTCAGCAGTTCATCAATTCCTTGCTGAAGAAATATGGCTATTCGCCATTCCCCGAGCTTTTTGTTACGAACCGCTATGGCGCTGTTATTGCGACAACCGGACGGACAAACAGTTACCGGCAGGACAAAAAGTCCTGGTGGCAGACTGCCCGTGAGCAGGGCATTTCATTAGAGGATATTGCCTATGATGCCGGTTCGGATTCCTACGGAATTGCCGTTGCCCTGCGTCTCGATGATAGCGATGGCAATTTTCTCGGCGTGGTCAAGGCAATTGTCAATGTGGGACCGATTGTCAAGACCGCGGAAATAGCAACCAGCAGATATCAATCGGCCCGAACGAGGTTGCTGACGCGGGACGGGAAAATCATATTCCGGAGCAGACCATACCGTTTCCTGCAGGATTTTTCAGACGTAACCCTGATTAACCGGCTTGAGGGAGGGGAAGGTTTTTTTGTCGGCAATGAACAAAATGTGCAACGATTTTATTCCTATGTCCGCTCCAAGGGAAAAGATCGTCATTATCCGGGCTTTGGCTGGATTCTGCTGGTGAGCAATGATGCCGATGAGGTGCTGGCCTCGGCAGAGGTTCTGCGCACGCGCATCGCCGTCGTCTCCATCCTTTTGATTATGGCGGGTATAATATTTGCCTTGTTTCTATCGATGACCATCAACCGCTCGCTGGGAGTGCTCTCTGCCGGAGCTGAACGGATCGGCGGGGGAGATCTTGATTTCCGGATGGAGCTGGCAGGGGATGATGAGTTCGGGCAAGTGGCCGGCACCTTCAATGCCATGGTGCGGAACCTACAAGAGATCACAGCGTCGCGCGATGAATTAAATGCTGAAATAGACAAACGTAATATGGCGGAAAAGGCCCTGCGGGAAAGCGAAAAACGTTTCCGGGCAACCTTTGAACAGGCCGCCGTCGGTATTGCCCTTGTCTCGCCTCGGGGAGGCTGGCTGCGTGTTAACCGGAAATTATGCGCTATTGTCGGTTACCCGGAGGACAAACTGCGGCAGCTCACCTTTCAGGACATTACCCATCCCGATGACCTTGATACTGATCTTGACTTTTACCGCCAGGTGCTGGCCGGAGAAATATCCACATATTCCCTGGAAAAGCGTTACATCCGCCTGGACGGGTCACCGGTATGGATCAATCTGACCGTTTCCCTGGTCAGGGATGATGACGGGACCCCGGCATATTTCATCTCGATAATAGAGGATATCGACCAACGGAAAAACACTGAGCTGGAACGCGACCGGTTGTCCCTGGAACTTAACAAGAAAAACCATGAACTCGAGCAGATAATCTACGTCACCTCCCATGATCTACGTTCGCCGCTGGTCAATGTCCAGGGGTTCAGCAAGGAGTTGTCAGCAGATATCAAAAATCTTCTGTCGCTCTGGCAGAACACGGGAATCCCTGCGGCGATCCGGAATCAGGCCGAACCGTTGCTTCATCAGGATATCCCTGAGTCCCTGCAGTTTATCGAGAAGGGCATCGCCCGGATGGATGATTTGCTGAACGGACTGTTACGTCTGTCCCGGCTGGGACGTGCCAGTCTGACGCTGGAGGAGTGCGACATGAACCGGTTGCTGGCGGATATCGTCGCCACCATGGATTTTCAGATCAAGGAGGCTGGAGTTCAGGTTGAAGTGAGCGACCTTCCAACTTGCCGGGGAGACCGAGACCAACTCAACCAGCTTTTTTCCAACCTGCTCGGTAATGCCCTGAAATACCTTGATCCAGGCAGACCAGGCCGGATCAATATTAACGGGGTAAAGGAGAAAGACCGGTCTGTGTACTGTGTGTCTGATAACGGAATCGGCATTGCCAGGGAGCATCAGGGTAAGATTTTTGAAATTTTTCATCGCCTCAATCCGGCAGAAAGCGAAGGCGATGGCCTGGGACTCGCCATTGTCAACCGCATCCTTGACCGGCTGGACGGCAAGATTTGGGTTGCATCCGAAGAGGGCAGGGGCAGCAGTTTTTATGTGTCCCTGCCGGGTTGGAAAGGTGGAAACAGAGCCTGAATCGCAGCGACACCTTCATCAAATGGAGAGAAAATGAGAAAAGAAATACATATCATCATAGCCGAAGACGATGACGGGCATGCCGCCTTGATTAATAAAAACCTGCGACGGGCCGGAATCGAGAATGAGATTATCCGTTTCGCCGATGGCCAGCAGGCGCTTGATTTTTTATTCAGGAAGGGTGGCGGGCCGCATCGCAAAGCCGGGGATTCCTATCTGCTGCTGCTGGACATCCGCATGCCCAAGGTCGACGGTATCGAAGTCCTGCGGCAGCTCAAGGCAGATGAGGAATTGCGCAAGATTCCGGTGATTATGGTCACCACCACGGATGATCCGCGGGAGGTTGAACATTGCCACCTGCTGGGATGCAGCAATTATATCACCAAGCCGGTGGATTATGAAAAATTCGTCAACGTCATCAGGCAACTGGGTCTCTTTATCATGATTGTGCAGGTGCCGGCAGTCAACGGAAATAGTTAAGGCAGGTAAAAAAATGGTATCACGTGTTCTTGGCAGCATCCCGACCAGCACCGATGATCTCCACCTGCCGCTGCTGGTCGTTGAAGATGACGAGGGTCTGAATCGCCTTATCCGGAAAAATCTCAGCAGGGAAGGCTTTCAGGTTGAGGGGGTCGGCTCGGGCAGTGAGGCGCTTGCCGCACTCGAGGTGAAGCCGGATGTGCTTCTTTTGCTTGATCTGGTCCTGCCGGACATGACCGGCAGGGAAATCCTGACGGAACTCGCGGCAAGAGAGACAGAAATTCCCTTTATCATCATGACCGGCCACGGGGACGAGAGAGTGGCCGTTGAGATGATGAAACTCGGCGCCAGGGATTACATTGTCAAGGGATCCGAATTTCTCGAGCTCTTGCCCAATATCATCAGACGGGTCTGCTCTGAGATAGGCATGGAAAGAAAGCTTGAGGCCATGGATGCGGCCCTGGTGCAGGCTGCGGAGAACTGGCAGAGCACCTTTAACGCCATCCCTGATTTTGTTTCGGTCCATGATTTGGAAAGAAAACTGGTCAGGGTAAACAAGGCCCTGGCCGACCATTTAGGGATGAACCCGGAAGAACTTATCGGCAGAAAGTGTCATGAGGTGCTGCATAACCTTGCTCGCCCATGGCCTTTATGTCCGCTTGATAGAACCCTTGAGACACAGCGGACGGCATCGCAAGAAGTGAATGATCCGCATATAGGCATCCCCTTGCTGGTGACCTGTTCACCCCTGTTTGACAAACAGGGTGCCCTTACTGGTGTGGTTCATGTGGCCCGGGACATCTCCGAGCAGAAGCGAGCGGCAGAGGAAATATCCCAAAGCAGAGAACGATACCGGGAGCTTTATGATAATGCCCCTGTCGCCTATTTCTCCGTCAGTGCCCATGACGGGGCCATATTACAATGCAACAATCAGGCAGTGCAGCTTCTCGGATATGAGCGGGAAACCATGCTGCAGATGAAGGTCTTTGATCTCTATGCCGAAACCTCGCAAGGCTTGGTCAGGGCGCAGGAGATTTTTAGAAAATTGGAGGCCGGTTGCTCAGTGCGCAATGAGGAATGCAAGATGAAAAAAATGGATGGCTCGCTGGCGTGGGTAAGCGTCTCCGTTGATCCGGTGCTTGATGATGCGGGCCTTGTCATTGAGTCCCGTTCGGTGGTCGTTGACATCTCCGAACGGAAACGGCTGGAAGCCGCGCTTTTTCAGGCCCAGAAAATGGAATCCATCGGCACGCTGGCCGGGGGCATCGCCCATGACTTCAATAATCTGCTCAATATCATTATCGGCTACGGCAGCATGATGCAGGGCTCCCTGACGGACGAGGAGCACAGATCATATCTGGCCAATATTCTTAGTGCCGCGGACAGGGCCACACAACTGACCAAGGGCCTCCTCACCTTCAGCAGGAAGCAGGTACTGGAGCTTTTGCCGGTCAATATCAACGAGATCATTACGGGGTTGGAGAAGATGCTGTGGCGCATCATGGGTGAGGATATCACCATGAGCAGCAATCTTTATGCAAAAGATCTGGTTGTCATAGCGGACCGCGTACAGATAGAACAGGTTCTGCTGAATCTTGCCGCCAATTCTCGGGATGCCATGCCCGGCAGGGGCATGCTGACCATTGACACCTGCGCTGTTGAACTGCGGGCTGGAGATGTTGACAGGAAAGAGTATGCCATAAAACCCGGATGGTATGCCCTGATAAGCGTTTCAGACAGTGGAACGGGCATGGATGCAATAACAATGGAGAGGATTTTCGATCCCTTTTTCACCACCAAGGAAGTGGGCAAGGGCACGGGGCTCGGCATGGCGATTGTGTACGGGATCATCAAGCAGCATGAAGGCTATATCAACTGCTACAGTGAGTCCGGCCAGGGAACAACCTTCAAGATCTATCTGCCGTTAATCAAGGAGGCCGCGGTTGCGGCTGGGAAAGCGGCTATAGCCCCACCCCCCTCCGGCGGCACCGAGACCATCCTGGTGGCCGAGGATGACCCGACGCTGAGGAAATTAGTTCTGAAGATCCTGCAGAGTCATGGCTATACGGTCATTGAGTCCGTTGACGGTCAGGATGCTGTTGATCGGTTCCGGGAAAACAGTGACAGTATTGACCTGGTTGTTCTTGATGTTATCATGCCGAATAAAAACGGCAGTGAGGCCTACCAGGAGATCATCACGGTAAAGCCGGCGATAAAGGCCCTGTTTGTCAGCGGTTATCCTTCTGATAAGATTAGCAAAATGGGAATGCTGCAAGCAGGGGTCAATTTTCTTTATAAGCCGCTGAGTCCCGATACCCTGCTCAGCAAGGTAAGAGAGATTCTTGATCATCCCGCGGAAAAAGGCAAAGACCAACCATGAAAGACAGGATGGCTGTCAGGTCAAAACGATTTTGTTTCATCTGAAAGGGTCGTGCTTTCCTGATTCCGGTCTCTGGCGTGGTCCCGGGCCACCAGCATGTAGATGGATGGCACGATAAACAGGGTGAAGATGGTGCCCACCGTGATGCCGCCCACCAGCACCAGGCCGATGGAGTTTCTGGCCGCGGCGCCGGCGCCGGTCACCAGGGTCAGCGGAAAATGGCCGGCCGCCGTGGCCGCGCTGGTCATGAGAATCGGCCGCAGCCTGGTCATGGAGGCCTCCCTCACCGCATCCAGCTTGGAATGCCCCTGCAGCTGCAGTTTGTTGGCGAACTCGACGATGAGGATGCCGTTTTTGGAAACCAGGCCGACCAGGGTGACCAGGCCGACCTGGGAGTAGATGTTCATGGTGGTGGTCCAGCCGTGGGTCCAGAAAGGCGCGTTCGGGTCCGGCATTTTGAGGAAGGTGAAGATGAGCGCCCCGAAAATGCCCAGCGGCACGGAGCCGGCCAGGATGACGAAAGGGTCGCGGAAGCTGTTGAACTGGGCGGCCAGCACCAGGAAGATGAGCACCACGGCCAGGGAGAAGGCCGGCAGGAATTTATTGCCCTCGGTGCGCAGCTGCCGGGATTCGCCGGTGTAGTCAATCGTATACCCCTGGGGCAGGATTTTGGCCGCTTCATCCTCCAGGAATTGCAGCGCTTCGCCAAGGGGCCGGATCGACACGCCGCTGATTTTCACGGCATTGAGCTGCTGGAAGCGGTTCAGGGAGCGCGGCACGGTGGAATTGTCAATGGTGGCAATGGTGCTGAGCGGCACCAGCTGGCCGGCCGGGCCGGTGATGTAGATGTTCTTGAGCTGGTCAGGGTTGAGCCGGTCCACCCGCTGGATCTGCGGAATGACCTTGTAGCTGCGGCCGGCGATGTCGAAGCGGTTGACGAAGTTGCCGCCGATCATGGCCCCGATGTCCGCCCCCACCTGTTCCAGGTTGAGCCCCAGATCCGCCGCCTTGTCGCGGTTGATGACAAATTCCGACTGGGGCTGGTCGATTTTTACGTCGATGAGAGGCGGAAAGGCAAAAAGCCCGCTCTGCATCGCCTTCTGCTGCAATTGGCCGGCAAACTGCAGAATCTCTTCGGTCTCGGCCGTGGAGGCCAGGATGAACTCTACCGGGAACTGGCCGCCGCCGGGCAGGGAAGGGGGGAGGACCGGGAACATCCGGATGCCGGCTATGCCATGCAGTTTCTGCTGCACCTCGGGCAGGATCTGGAAGATGGTGCGTTCCCGCTGGTCCCATGGCTTGGTGACCATGCCGCCGAAACCGGAACTGGGCTGGGTGATCTGGAAGGTGAAATCCGTCTCCGGGATGCTGAGAAATATCCGGTTGGCCGCCGCCGCATAGCGGCTGGTCTGGTCCAGGGTGGAGTTGGCCGCCGCATCGATGATGCCGAAGATAACCCCCTGGTCCTCGTTGGGGGAAAGTTCCACCGGCGACATCCTGAACATGGGGATGGTCAGCAGGCTGACCCCGAGCCACACCAGGTAGACCGCCGGCCGGGCGCGCAGGGTGGCGTCAAGCAGGCGGCCGTAGACGTTGCGCAGCCGTTTGAAGTCGCGGGAGATTCTGCCGGCCAGACCATGCTCGGCCAGCCCTGGTTTCAGCAGCCTGGAGGACATCATGGGCGACAGGGTGAGGGCGACCACCCCGGAGATGGTGACTGCGCCGGCCAGGGTGAAGGCGAATTCGCGGAACAGGGAGCCGGTGAGGCCGCCCTGCAGGCCGATGGGGGCATAGACCGCCGCCAGGGTGATGGTCATGGCGATGATGGGGCCGACCAGTTCCCGGGCGCCGGTCAGGGCCGCGTCCAGGGGGGATTTGCCTTCGCCGAGATGCCGCTCCACGTTTTCCACCACCACGATGGCGTCATCCACCACCAGACCGACGGAGAGCACGATGGCCAGCAGGGTGAGCAGATTGATGGTGAAGCCGAACACCTGCATGAGGAACACCCCGCCGATGAGCGACAGCGGGATGGCGATCACAGGAATGAATACCGAGCGGAAAGAGCCGAGGAAGAGAAAGATGATGACCACCACGATCAGCAGGGTGTCGGCCAGGGTGTTGATGACCTCGTGGATGGCGTTGTTGATGTAGTCGGTGGCGTCATAGGCGATGCGCGCCTGCATGCCGGAGGGCAGGTCCCGCTGGACCCCGTCCATGGCGGTCCGCACCCTTTTGACCACATCCAGGGAGTTGGCGTTGGGCAGGGGCCAGATGCCCATGAACACCGCGGTCTGGCCGGAGAACCGGACCTCGGTGTCATAATCCTCGGCGCCCAGCACCACCTCGCCGATGTCCGCCAGCCGGATCAGCGCGCCGCCCTGTTCGCGGATGACCAGATTTTTGAACTCCTCCACTGAGCGCAGATCGGTGTTGGCGATGAGGTTCACCTGGATCAGCGACCCCTTGGTCTGGCCGAGGGCGGCCAGGTAGTTGTTGGCGGCCAGGGCCTGGCGAACCTGGGCAGGGCTGATGTTATAGGCGGCCATGCGGTCGGGTTTCAACCAGATGCGCATGGCAAAGGTGCGGGCCCCCAGGATATCGGCACGCTGCACGCCTTCCACGGCGGACAGGCGCGGCTGCACGACGCGGACCAGGTAGTCGGTGATCTCGTTCTGCTTGAGCACCGTGGAGGTGAAGCTGAGATAGGCCGAGGCGAACTGGCTGTCGGCGGACTCGATGTTGATGACCGGCACCTCGGCCTCCGGCGGCAGGTCGCGGCGGACCTGGTCGACCTTGGAGCCGACTTCGGCCAGAGCCTTGGTGGCGTCGTAGTTCAGTTTCAGGCGGACGTTAATGGTGGAGACGCCCTGGGCGCTCTGGCTCTCGATGTAATCAATACCGTCGGCGGCGGCAATGGCCCGCTCCAGCGGGGTGGTGATGAAGCCGCGCACCAGCTCGGCGCTGGCCCCCACATACACGGTGGTCACGGTGATCGCGGAGTTTTCGCTGACCGGAAACTGCCGGACGTTGAGTGAGCGGATCGCCTGCAGGCCGGCAATGGTGATGACGAGACTGATCACCAGCGCGAGAACGGGACGGCGGATAAAAAGGTCAGTAAAGTGCATGGCGCGGCGTGTTGGCAGAGGTTGGCTGAGCAATCACCTGTCCCGGCTGGCTGGTTCCGGGGGATCAGTTGTCCTGTGGTTGCGGGGCGAGCTTGAACTCGGGGGACAGCTCGTTGTTGACCACCGCGGTCTGGCCGTTGCGCAGCTTGAACACCCCGGTGCTGACGATGGCCTCCCCCTCCTTAAGGCCCGATATCACGGCAACATAGTCCCCGCGTTTTTCCCCGAGTTTGACAAACTGCTGGCTCAGCACGGTTTCCTGCTGACCCGTTTGTTCGTTTTTGGTCTGCCTGAGCACAAAGACCGAATCGCTGTAAGGCGCGTAGAGCACGGCGGTGGCCGGGATGACGATGACATTCTGCCGCTGTGGCAGCACCACCTCCACGTTAACGAAGAGTCCGGGCCGCAGCAGTTCCTGCTCGTTGGCCACCGTGGCCTGGATACGGATGTTGCGGGTGGCGCTGTCCACTTCGGGATTGATGGTGGTTATCTTCCCTGTCAGGATCTGGCCGGGCAGGGCGTCTGTTTTGATCCGTATGCTGAGACCTTTGTGGATCAGGCCGAGATGCTGCTGGGGCAGCAGGAAATCGACAAAGATCGGGTCCAGGTTCTGCAGCGAAACAATGGGCTCATTTTCCTTGAGGATCTGGCCCAGATTGATCAGGCGGATGCCGAGCCGCCCGGCAAAGGGGGCCCGGATATTTTTTTTGCTGATGGTCGCCCGGATGGTGTCCACCTGGGCCATGGCCTGTTTGTACTCAGCCTCGGCATTATCATAGAGGGACTGGGCGATGTTCTGCTGGGCAAGCAGCCCGGTGTAGCGGTCCAGATTGAGTTTGGCCAGGGCCGCGGCAGTCTCGACAGATCGGAGCTGGGCCTCCTCGGAGGTGGTGTCCTGCCGGATCAGCAGGTCGCCGGCCTGCACCCTGCTGCCGGGGGTAAAGGCGATATGGGTGACCTTGCCGGACACCTCGGCCGACACGGTCACGCCCTGTACCGCAGTCAGCGAGCCGATGGCGGTAAGAGTGGCGTCCCAGGAGTCTGAACGGGAGGTGGCGGTGGTGACGATCTCCGGCGGCAGGGTAAACTTGCTTTTCTGATCGATCATGCTGCGGATCTGCAGGGCTTTGACGCCGCCGAGTGCGCCGACCAGCAGAAGCAGACCGATGACAGCAAGAAAAAGACGTTTTTTCATGGTAAAGGGCAGGCCGTGCCAGGCTTCGGTACGCGAAGCGTTTTTATTTTGCTAGGAATAAATGTTACGGTTCACCATATCTGAGACAACCCGTGAAGTCAATGGACCGATGTGGCAGCCTGCGCAGAAAAGCGGGATTGTTGAAGATGTGAACATTTTCGGGTTGGCCGGCATTGAAAAAAATGGCCGGGCAGAAAGCGACAGCAGGTGGCGGGGGCATGACTCCAGTTTGTGGCTGTTTTCCTGCGGCAGGAGAAGTTGCGGGGAAGAATCCCCGCGCAGCATCGCCTTCGTCGTCAGAATTTTCGGAGGGAAGCTGAGACGAAGGCGATTTTGTCGCTGAGGAAAAGTTATTTTTTTTGCTTATTTGCTGGCATGGGTGCCTGGTCCCAGCGGCCCTATTGGTTCTTTAGCGGGGGTGGTGCTGTATTCTTTCAGGTAGATTTCATCCGTGCCGGAGAACTGCTCCCCGGCCAGCGTCTCCCCTTGCAGCGTTAAATCATAGTATGCATTGACACCTTCGGGGAGTAACATGGCGATCACGTCCGGGATCGAAAATTTCGCCACCAGCTCACCCCGGCTGTCCGCAAAAACTGCCGTGGCGGCAAGACAAGTTGCTTCATAACATAAATCCACGGAACAGTCCTGGCCGCCGTCCGCGCATGCATCTGCCAAGGCGATCCCGGCGTGCACCGTGACCGATTCGGTGTAATCACAATCTTCGGTGCAGTCAGTTTCAGCATCAACAACCAGCACGCCGGGAGCAATGGCTATTTCGACGACTTCATCCGCCCAGGCAGCAGTGGGCGCCGTATAAAAGGCGGCAAGGGAAAGGGCGGAGAGCAGGGCGATGTTTGCGCGCATTTTTTTTCCAGCTTTCATGTGATACTCCTCTTAAAAGATGATCTGTTAAATTTTTATCCATGGTGAAACCACCAGGGACACTCGAAAAAACTGTACGGCCCCATTCATCATTTCATCATCATTTAAGCAGGTACCTGCTGAAGCGCTTTTTCATCTGCATGATCGTCACGGAAGCAAAACAGACAGCGGCTGAACTCAGGATTCTGTTTCTCCTGAAGGTGCAACAACTCCACGCTCCGAGCGTCATGTTTTTCTATGCCATGTTTACTCTTACGTTGAAAATACCGGGAAGGTTCCATGAAAAATGGCAAGGTGTTCCGATAAGGCGAAGGGAATTGGGTGCCTGTTTGTTGAAAAGGCGTTATAAAGGCAGGGAGGGAATGTTGCCGCAGGCAGGGGAAGAGAGGGAAGAGCGCCAGGCTGACTGAGACCACGATGACCGGAAAACAACAGAATATGCAGGAGTTGCTGGCGCCGGCCGGCAGTATCGAGGCCTTTTTCGCCGCCATGGAGAATGGCGCGGATGCCGTTTACTGCGGGTTGAAGGAATTTTCCGCCCGGGTCAAGGCCAGGAATTTCACCGTGGCCGAGGTGGACAGGCTCACTGCCTGTGCCCATCAGCAGCAGCGGCGTCTCTATGTCACCTTGAACACCCTGCTGAAGGAGGCGGAGCTGCCCCGCCTGGTCGATCTCCTGGCCCAGCTTGCCGCCATAGGCGTGGACGGCATCATCATCCAGGATCTCGGCCTGTGGCGGCTGGCCCGCACTTATTTTCCCCAGCTGCCGCTGCATGCCTCCACCCAGATGACGGTGCATAATGCGGCAGGGGTGCGCATGCTCGAAAAAATGGGTTTTGTCCGGGCGGTGCTGGCCCGGGAACTCTCCCTGGAGGAGATAGAGGACATCCGCCGGCAGACCACCATTGAGCTGGAACACTTTGTCCATGGCGCGCTGTGCTTTTCCATCTCCGGCCAATGTTTTTTTTCCTCAACCCTTACCGGCATGAGCGGCAACCGCGGCCGCTGCGCCCAGCCCTGCCGCCGCCGCTACCAGCACCACCAGCAGGCAGGCTACTTTTTTTCCACCAGTGATCTCTGTGCCATTGAACTGCTGCCCGAGCTGATCAAGGCCGGGGTCATGAGTTTCAAGATTGAAGGCAGGATGAAGAGCGCCGAGTATGTGGCGCGGGTGGTGGCGGCCTACCGGCTGGTGCTGGATGCCCCGGAGCGGGAGCGGAAAACCGCTCTGCGCCAGGCGGCCGAGCACCTGGAGCTGTCCTTCGGCCGCCAGACCACCAGGGGCTTTCTCACTGGCTTCGTGCCCGCTGGCATTGCCGTTTCCTCCCGGCAGGGGAGCCTGGGCCGCCATCTGGGCGATATCGTTTCCCTGCGTGAGGGGCTGATCGGCTTAAAGGTCAATGAACGGCTGCATGTGGGGGACCGGCTGCGCATCCAGCCTCAGGATGACCGGGCCGGCGCCGGCTTCACCGTGCGGGAGATGCTGCATGAGCATAAGAAGGTGAAAAAGGTCGAGGCCGGTGATTTCGTGCGGGTGAAAAATTTTGCCAGGGGTGTTCTGCAGGTGGGCGATGCGGTCTTCAAGGTGGGCGGCAAGGCGGCCTTTACCCTGAGCAGCGAGGCCTGTCTGCAGAAACTGGCGCGATGTCCGTCCAGCGGGGCGGCACAGTCCACGGCCGGCCGGGAAACGGCAGGGCAGGCCCTGGCCGCGCTGCTGCCCCGGCAACGACCGGCGGCGCCTGACCCGTATGCCCGAGAACTCACGGTGGTGGTACGCGGATTGGCGGATTTGCCCCTGCTTGATCTTCCCGGGGTGGCCAGGCTGCAGCTGCCCCTTTCGCCCAAAAATCTGGCTGATGTCAAAAAAAATGAGCGGAAACTGGCTGGCCGCAAGGATGCCATCATCTGGGAGGTGCCGGCCATGCTGTTCGGGGACGAGTGGCAGGAGTACCGGCGGGCGGTACAGCTGCTGGCCGGCCAGGGCTACCGGCTGTTTAGTCTGAACAATCTCGGCCATCTGCCGCTCTTTGCCGGAATGGCTGAGGCCAGGCTGCTGGGCGGGTTCCGCTGTTATACCATGAACAGCCAGGCGGCTCTGGCCTGGCAGGAACTCGGGCTGGCCGAGTTGACCGTCAATGTGGAGGATGACCGGGGAAATATCAGGGAGTTGTACAGCCGTTCCCTTCCCCTGCCGCTGGCTGTGACCGTTTACAGCCCGCAGCCGGTGCTGCTCTCCCGTATCCCGCTCAGAGGGGTGCGGCCGGGATCATTGCTGCGCTCCGACCGGGACGAAGGCTATCGCATCCTGCAATCAGGCGGCCTGACCCAGGTGGTAGGGGAGCAGGATTTTTCCCTCACCGGTCATCTGCGGGAGCTGCGGAACATGGGCTGTGGACAGCTGATTGTTGATCTCAGCCAGTGCGGCGGCTCTTCGCTAAAAGGGCAGGAGGTGCTGTCGGCCATTGCCGGGGATCAATACCTGCCGGCTACCTCGACGCTCAACTATGAGCGGGGCCTGGCGTAAATGAACGTTCAAACGCTCAAACGTTGAAACGCTGGAACGTTCTACAAGCCTGCCTCGGCAAGCTCGCCCAGCAGTTTCTTCTGGGCCTTGTTCAGCTTTTTCGGAACCTCCACCGTAACCTTAACCAGAATATCGCCGTGGGGGCCGTGGGGACCGGCAGGCAGGCCATGGCCTTTCAGCCGCAGTTTGGACTGGGGCTGGATGCCGGCCGGCACTTTTACCTTGAACTGCTTGCCGTTTAAGGTTGGGACGTCAATCTCCGTGCCCAGCACGGCAGCGCTGAAGGGGATGGCCTTTTCGATAACCAGGTTGTTGCCCTCCCGCACAAACACCGAATGCGGTTCGACCTTGATGTGCAGATAGAGATCCCCGGCCTGGCCGCCCATGGGCGAAGGGGAGCCCTTGCCCGTTACCCGCAGTTTTTTGCCGCTTTCAATGCCGGAGGGGATTTTGACCGTCACCTTTTCTCCGCCCCGGCCCAGCGAGATGGTTTTTTCCGCGCCGCTCATCACCTCTTCAAGGGAGATGGACAGCTCCAGGGAGAGATCCTGCCCCTTGACCGGTGACTGAGGGCGAAATCCCCGGCCGGCTGGGCCGCCGCCCTGGGAAAAGACATCGTCAAAGGGACTCCTGCCACCGCTGGAGAAGGTGCGGAAACCGCCGGAGCTGAAGCCGCCGCCCATGCCGCCGAAGTTGATGCCGAACTCCCTGAGAATGGAGCCGATGTCGGAGTTGCGGAAGATATCTTCCTGGGAATAGCGCTGCTGGAAACCGGCCGAACCGAAGGTGTCGTACTGTTTGCGCTTTTCCGCATCAGACAGCACCGCATAGGCCTCGTTGGCCTCCTTGAATTTCTCTTCCGACTCCTTGTTGCCCTGGTTGCGGTCAGGATGATATTTCAGGGCCAGTTTGCGATAGGCCTTTTTTATTTCATCCGCTGAGGCGTCCTTGGCCACGCCCAGCACTTTATAATAGTCCAGATTTTTCATGAATCAGTTGTTTCACCGGGAATGTTTGGCGGAAAATCGTCTCTGTTAAACTGTATAGTACGTTAATGATTTTCGTTCTGAAGTCAAGCTCGGGGGAAGACATACGCTTAAATTGATTTTCCCCGGGGCTGCGGACGCCGGCATCAGCGGGGCAGGGCTCACAGGCAGTGCCCGGACAGGCGGCGCGGAACGACGCCGGATCTTTTTTGCTCGGGGCCATGATAGCCCCCGTACAGCATCCTGTCAATCATCGGCAGATGATGCCGTGAAAATGGGGAAGTTCTGTTCCTGCCCTGCCGGGGGAGTTTTGATCAGCGGCCAGGCGCCGCGTCCAGCACCTGCCTGATCATGCGGGCCATGTCGGCGGGAATGAGCGGCTTCATGACAAATTCCTTAATGCCGAGGGCCTTGGCATCTGTAACTGAGATGAGATTGGTGTAACCGGTGCAGAGGATGATGGGGATATCGGGCCGGATGCGCAGCATTTTTACGGCAAGGTCGGCGCCGGTGAGACCAGGCATGGTCTGATCAGTAATGACCAGGTCAAACTGCTGAGGGGTATCCCGGAATGTCTGCAGGGCTTCCAGGCTTGACTGGCGGGTGGTGACGGTATAACCCAGTTTGGTAAACATTTTTTTCCCCAACCTGACGAGACTCTCCTCGTCGTCAATAAACAGAAGGTGTTCGCTGCCGGTGGGCAGGGGGTCATCCGCCGCTTCACCGGGCAGGCGCTGCTCCTGCGCCAGGGGGAGAAAAACATGAAAGGCCGCGCCCTGGCCCGGGACCGAATCAACGGTCACGGCGCCGCCATATTCGCTGGCGATGCCATGGAGAATGGCGAGCCCCAGACCGGTGCCCTTGCCCTGTTCCTTGGTGGTGAAATAAGGCTCGAAAATTTTGTCGCGAATGGAGGGATCAATGCCCGCACCGGTGTCAGTCACCACCAGTTCGGCGAAAGATCCTGATTGCAGATGGGGGTATTCGGGGAAATCCTTTGAGCTTAATTCCCTCTTGTTTAAGGCAATCCGCAGGACGCCTCCTGTTTTTTCCATGGCATGATAGGCGTTGGTGCACAGATTCATCAGGATCTGGTGTACCTGGGCCGGATCTGCCAGAACGCTGCCGCAGTCCTTGGCGATCTGCTGCCTGATCTCAATGGTGGTCGGGATGGTGGAGCGAAGCAGTTTCACGGTTTCTCGCACCAGGGGCTGCAGCCGCAAGGGAATCCGTTCAACTTTTGTCCGGTGGCTGAAGGAAAGGATCTGTTTGACCAGTTTTTTTGCCTTATGCCCGGCTATCAGAATCTGTTCCAGGTCGGCGGCCAGCTGCGAGCCGGCCGGGACATCGCCGGTCATCAGCTCGGCATAGCCCAGGATGGCACCCAGGATGTTATTGAAGTCATGGGCAATACCGCCGGCCAGGGTGCCGATTGCTTCCAGCTTCTGGGCGTGGCGGAGCTTGTGCTCCAGCAGGGCATGTTCTTTCTCAACATTTTTTCTTTCCGTGATATCATCATAAACGGCCACGATCTCTCCGGACGGCAGCCTGAATACATAATTTTCCACCCATTGTGAAACGCGGTCGTCCTGATAATGGCTGACCGGATGATGTTCCGGCAGGCCGGTTTTCCAGACCCGCTGGAAGACAGCCAGGAGCCCGATGGCGTCAATGCCTGGGAAGACCTGCCGCACGCTTTTGCCGATCACCTCCTCCCTGGTTACCTTGCTGTATTTCAGGCCGGCGGGGTTGATGTCCCTGAAAATAAAGTCCCCGCCGTTGTCCACCGCGGCATAGACGGCCATGCAGCTGCCCATGTTGTCGAAGATGTGGCGGCACTGATATTCGCTTTGCCGCAGGGCGTCGGTTGCGTTTTTCAGCTCGCTTACCTCGTGGAAGGTAAAGAGCAGGGAGCCGTGGCGGATGGCCACCCTTTTGACATTGGTCAGGAAGTGATGGGATGTGCCGTTTCTGCCGGTAATCATGCAATGGATATTGCGTATTTCCCGGGCGCTGGTCTGGGCAAGCATGGCGAACAGCTCGTTGCCGGCCAGCTGTTGCAGATTGCCCATGGCCAGGATTTCCTTCACCGAGTAGCCGAGCAGTTCAGGGACATTGCCGCAGATATGGGTGAAATTCCCCGCGTCATCGGTGATGAAGATCGGGTCGGCAATGCTTTCAATAATGATGCGGTGCAGTTCCTGGAGTTCCGTGCCGGTGTCAGTCATTTCCGTGTTTTAAAAAAAAGGTGAGTCAATCTTTTCTCCGCAGCTGCAGAAAGACGTCCAGCACTTTGGGATCGAAATGGATTCCCCGCTGGGTTTCCATGAATGCCAGGGCCTCTGCGACAGACCATCTTGCCTTATAGGGCCGTTCGTGGGTCAGCGAATCAAACACATCCGCCACGGCCACGATGCGGGACGCCAGCGGAATCTCCTCACCGCGCAGGCCGTCGGGGTAACCGCTGCCATCCCATTTCTCATGGTGGCTGCGGGCTATCAGCCGGGCGGTCAGGTAAAACGGCTTGTTTCCCAGGATTTTTTCTCCTGCCCTGGTGTGGGTCTGCATGATCTGCCATTCCTCCTCAGTGAGCGGGCCCTTTTTCTTCAGGATGCTGTCAGGTATGCGGATTTTGCCGATGTCATGGATCACGCTGAAAAAGGAGATCTGTTCCGCCTCCGCCTCTGAAATTCCCAGGGCAGAACAGATTTGCAGGGTCAGCTCCCTGATGCGGTAGATATGCTCGCCGGTGACATCATCTTTTGCCTCGGCCGCCAGGGCGAGCATCTCGATTCCTTCGTTGACCGCCTCTTCAAGCTGGGCGGTGCGCTCACGCACGAGGCTTTCCAGGTGCTCATTGATGAATCTGAGCTGCTCATTCTGGGCAGTAGTGAGCTGCTGCAGTCTTTTGTTTTCCCGCCTGAGATTGGCATAGGCAAAGGCCTTGGCCAGGGTTGCCTGCAGATTTTCCGGGGTCCACGGCTTGGTCAGATAGCCGAAGATATGGGTACGGTTGATGGCCGCGATGGCACTTTCATGACTGCCGTAGCCGGTCAGGAGAACGCGCACCGTATCCTCGGAGATAACCGCCACTGCCTCAAGAAAGGCAATGCCGTCCATCTCCGGCATGGACATGTCCGATAACACCACGCCGATATCGTGCTGCTTGACGATCTCCAGGCCTTCTTTTGCCGAGGCGGCGGTAAAGAGCCGGTAGCCGGCCGGATTCAGTTCCCTGTACAGGCTTTTCAGCACATGGGGATCATCATCCACCAGCAGTAACGATTGGTTGTCCATGGCTTTTTATATGAAATCGATGGGGTCCGGCGGCAGCCAGACTTTACCCTGCCGCCAGCGCAGTTGCTGCTTCCGGCTGATCTGCATCAGCATCATGCTGGAGCGGTATGCTGATCGTGAAGGTGGTACCCTTGCCCACCTCGCTGGCAACTGTAATTTCTCCGCCGTGCCTGGCCACAATCTCGGTGACGATGCTCAGCCCCAGCCCGGTCCCTACCCCTTCCTCCTTGGTGGTGAAGAAGGGGGCGAAGATTTTTTTCTGGTTTTCCGGGGCAATGCCGCAGCCGGTATCGGCAATGGCAATATAGATGAGATTATTTTCCGCATACGTTCTGATGTGGATGATTCCCTGGCCGGTGATGGCCTGGGCCGCATTGACCAGCAGATTCATGAAGACCTGGGCGAGCTGGTTCGGATAGCAGCGGATGAGAGGCAGGTCGCCGTAGTCCTTTTCCACGGTGGCCTTGTATTTCAGTTCATTCCAGGCCACGGTGAGGGCGTTTTCCAGGCAGTCGTTGATGCTGGCCAGGCAGGCGGTGTTCTGGTCTTTGCGGGAAAAGGTCTTCAATCCTTCGACGATTTTTTTGATCCGGCCCACGCCTTCCAGGCATTCGGCCAGAATGTCCCGGCTGTCCTCCACCAGGAAATCAATCTTGAAATCCTTTCTGGCCAGCGCCAGTTCGACAGCTTTCTCCGGCGGCAGGGCGGAGGAAAAACCGTCCAGCAGCCCGATGAATCCGCTGATGTGCCCCATGTACTTGGTCAGCGTGCCCAGATTGCTGCCGATATAGCCGGTGGGATTATTTATTTCATGGGCCACGCCGGCCGCCAGGTGACCGATGGTGGCGAGCTTCTCCTGATGCAGCAGCTGATCCTGGGAGGCCTTGAGATCCCTGCAGGCCTGCTCCAGCTGCCGGGTGCGCTCCTGCACCTGCTGTTCCAGATTGTCGCGGTATTCCCGGTTTGCTCTTTCCAGTTCCCGGAGGCGCAGGGCGTGCGCCACATAGATGAGAAGTTCATTTTTCTCAAAGGGCTTGACCAGGTAGCCGCAGGCGCCGAGTTCCAGCGCGGTGGCAGCCACGGCCGGATCGTCCACTGCCGTCACCATGATCACTTCCGGGGGAAAGTCGCTGTTGCGCAGCTGCCGCAGCACGGCCATGCCTGACATGCCGGGCATGGTGATGTCGAGCAGCACCAGCGGAAAAAAGTTCCCGGCAAAGAGCTCAAGAGCCTCCCTGCCGCTGGCTGCGCAGGTGGTCAGGTACCCGGCGCCGGTGAGATAACGGCTGAATAATTCTTGTGTCGCCTGGTCATCATCCACCACCAGGATGGCTGTCGTGTCTTCCATCTGCTCATCTCTTCTGAAGTGCTTTAGCCAAAGTCATATGCATGGAATGGTTATGAACATAGTATCACAATATTGCCGCTTGTGAAGGATGATTTACAGATATTTTCCGGAGTGACATCAAGAGTGCAAAAGGCGTATAATGGAACATACCATGACTTCATCAGTGTATATTCTTTTTGTCGCCGTCGGGGCATTCTTTCTCGCTGCTGCAATTATCCTGAGTTGCAGCAGGAACAGGATTATTCCCCGGGATCTTGCCGGCAGGTGGCGCCTCCTGACCTGCCTGATGCTTTTTTTTCTGGCCGGCTACTGCGGTTATCTCTACCTGCAGCTGTCCGCTCATCCTTTCCCCCTGGAACTGCTGACCAGCCTGATTTTTTTCGGCGGCGCCGTTTTCGTGTACCTGGTCATCGGTCTGTCCATGGAAACCATCCGGCGGATCAATGAGGCCAATGAGGTCCTTGAAGAAAGGGTCAGAAAGCGGACAGGGCAGCTGGCGGCAAGCAATGAAAAACTGGGGGAAGAATTGGAGCAGAGAAAAGTCATTGAGAAACGGCTCCAGGCCTCCCATGTGGAACTGGAGGAGGGACACCGGCTGCTTGCCCAAGCCCATGCCGAACTGAAGGCGGCCCAGTCGCAGATGCTGCAGCGGGAGAAGATGGCCTCGGTGGGCCAGCTGGCCGCCGGTGTGGCCCATGAGATCAACAATCCGGTCGGTTTTGTCACCAGCAACCTGACCACCCTGGCGAAATACATTGACCGCTTGACGGAGTATATAGAGCTTCTGCAGCAGGAGGCGAGCAGTGTTGCCCGTGAAAAACTGCAGAGCGCCAGAAAAGAGCTCAAGATTGATTACATCAGCGAAGATGCCAGGGAACTCATCCGGGAATCCCTTGACGGCACGGACCGGGTGAGCGCCATTGTCCGGGGGCTGAAGAGCTTTTCCCGGGTTGATGAGGCCAGGCAGCAGGCGGCTGATATCAACGAGTGCCTGGAGGCCACCTTGAATATCGTCTGGAACGAGTTGAAATACAAGGCCAGCGTGACAAAGGAATACGGAAATCTGCCGCGCACCGTCTGCAATCCCCAGCAGCTGAACCAGGTC
>QZKJ01000104.1 GCA_003605035.1 Desulfurivibrio sp. | reverse complement strand
TCGCGATAACGATGGAATATGCGACGGGGACGGACCGGATCAGGATCGTGACGGTTGGAATTACAGGGATATGAGCGGCAGGTTCGATCTTGCTGCAGACCGTACGCATGATCGCGATAACGATGGAACATGTGACGGGGACGGACCGGATCAGGATCGCGACGGCTGGGACTACAGCACGGATCTGAGCGGCAGATTTACTCTTGCAGGGGACAACGGAAACGGTGCGGGTGATCAAGATCGGGTTCGTGACCCTGACTCCTGCCTGGACGACGAGTACAGCCCCGCCAGCATCAACATGATCCTGGCCGGCCGGCAGCGTGACAAGGACAACATCAAGGACAAGCTGAAAGACTGCAAAGGCAACGGCTGACAGGAGCCATCTTCTGCTCCTTGGTTGTTGGGAATCCTGCCTGAACAACGAACAGGATTTTTTTTAAGAAAATGCGCATTCAGCTGCCCGCCCGCGTAACAGGCGGGCAGCGGTGCCGCAGCGTTCATTCAGGGCTCCCGAGTGGCTGCATGCAACAGGTCTCCCGGATTTGCCGGGGGACCTGTTTTTGTTTAACCGGCAGCAATCAGGCAGACAATGAGCGAGTTAGGGGCTGAGGAACCGACAGTGGGCGCGTATCGTATTGTATTGGCCGATGATCATGCCATGTTTCGCCAGTGCGTGAAGGAGCTTCTCGAAGGGTCGGGGGAACTGCAGGTGGTCGGAGAGGCCGGTGATGACCTCCGGCTCCTTGATCTGTTTAAAAAGGAACCGCCTGATATGGTGATCTGGGGTATTTCCATGCCGAATCATCATGGGCTGGCCGCCACCCGCGAGATAAAAATGACCTATCCGCAGGTGAAAGTTCTGATCCTAACCATGCACCGGGAAAGGGAATACGTGGATTATGTGCTGGCCGCCGGGGCGGAAGGATATCTGCTCAAGGAAAATGCCGATACGGAGCTCTTTGTCGCGGTTGACCGGATCCGCCGCGGCGAGTGTTATGTTTCTCCGCTGGTGACCGGCGGCGCCTGGTCAGCCTTCAGGTGAGTCGTGTCCAGTCAATACTTTCAGCAGCAGAGGTCGAGCATCTCCCGCACCGCCTGGTCCAGTCCCACATAGATGGCCCTGGCCATCACCGCATGGCCGATACTGAGCTCCTCGATTTTGTCCAGGGCGGCAATCCTGGCGGTGTTCCGGTAGTTCAGGCCATGGCCGGCATTGATCCGCAGACCAGCCCCGTGGGCGGCATTCACCGCCGCCACGATCATGGCAAATTCCCGCTCCTGTTCCTCATCGCTTGTCGCATCGCTGTACCGGCCGGTGTGGATTTCCACAAAGGTGGCGCCAACCTTTTTGGCGGCCTTGATCTGTGCGGCATCCGGATTGATGAACAGGCTGACCGGAATGCCGGCCTCCTTCATCTGGGCGATGACCCTGGCAAGATGCTGCTGCTGGCCGATCACGTCAAGCCCGCCTTCGGTGGTCAGCTCCGCCCTTTTTTCCGGCACCAGGGTCACCATGTCCGGTTTCAGATTCAGGGCGATATTGATGATTTCCTCGGCTGCCCCCATTTCCAGATTGAGTTTGGTCTTGACGGTCTGGCGCAGGAGAATCACGTCCCGGTCCTGGATATGGCGGCGGTCTTCCCGCAGGTGCACGACAATACCAGCCGCCCCTGCCAGCTCACAGATGCCGGCGGCCAGCACCGGGTCAGGTTCGTCAATGCCCCTGGCCTGGCGCAGGGTGGCAACGTGATCGACGTTTATGGCAAGCTTTACCATTTTCTCCCCTCAGGATAATCTTGAAGTGCCTAAAGTACTTGAAGTACTTAAAGTGCCTAAAGTTTAACTGCTTGAAGTGCCTGAAGTGCGCTAAAAATACCCCTATTCGGATAAAGGAGCAAGCACCTTTGCCGCGCTGATCTTACACAGCAGCTCTTTTTCCATTGCCGTCATGGCGGCGGCATCCTCCGCGCCGCGCTCATGGTCATAGCCGAGCAGATGGACCAGGCCATGGACCAGCAGGATGCACAGGTAATCCTCCACGGTCCTGCCGCAATCAGCCGCCTCCCGGGTCGCGGTCTCCACGGAAATGACGATATCGCCCAGCAGCTGCGGCGCCGTGGCAACAGGCTCGGCAGCCATGGGGAAAGAGAGCACGTTGGTGGGCCCTGCCATGCCCCGGTAGGTGCTGTTGAGTTCGGTCATGCGGCTGTCATCAACCAGCAGGATGCTTAATTCGCCATGCTTCCTGCCCGCATGCCGCAGCAGGGCGGCGGCTGTTTTCTTCATCCAGGCAGGAGTGACGGGCAGATGTTTGATTTCACTTCTCAGCAGAACGGGCATCGCCTTTCTCCTTTTTCAGCGGCGCCTTTCCTTTCTGTTCATAGGCCCGGATGATCTGCTGCACCAGGGGATGGCGAACCACGTCAACATCGGTGAAATAGCTGAAGGAGATTCCCTTGATTTTTTTCAGGATGCGCGCGGCGTGGATCAGTCCTGAGCCGCGCTCGCGGGGCAGGTCGATCTGGGTGATGTCGCCGGTGATGACCGCCTTGGAGCTGAAGCCCAGGCGGGTGAGAAACATCTTCATCTGCGCCGGGGTGGTGTTCTGGGCCTCATCGAGAATGACAAAGGCATTGTTCAAGGTGCGGCCCCGCATGAAGGCCAGGGGGGCGATCTCGATGATCTCCCGCTCCACCAGTTCCTTGGCCCGTTCCCGGCCGAGCATGTCATTGAGGGCGTCATGCAGCGGCCGCAGGTAGGGATTGATTTTTTCCACCAGGTCGCCGGGCAGAAAACCCAGGTTTTCCCCGGCCTCCACCGCCGGCCGGGTGAGAATGATGGATTTGACCTGGTTGGCGCTGTAGGCGGCGATGGCCATGGCCACGGCCAGATAGGTTTTGCCGGTGCCGGCCGGGCCGATGCCGAAGGCGATGTCGTTGTTGCGGATGGCGTCGATATAGAGCTTCTGGTTGATGCTCTTGGGCGAGACGATCCGGTGCTTGGCCGTGATGTAGACCTGGTCGAGGAAGATCTCCTTCAGGCTGGTCTGGGGCGAACGCTCCATGATGCGCAGGGCGTAGGCCACATCCGCCGCATAGATCGGATAGCCGGTGACGATGAGCTCGTAAAGCTGATTGAGGGTGGCGGCGGTGGTTGCCACGTGATGATCAGGGCCGGAGATGGTCAGGGTCGTGCCCCTGGCCTTGACCGTAACCCCCACCGCCTTTTCAATAGCCAGCAGATTGCGGTTCAGGTCGCCGTACAGGAGGCGTGCCGCCTCGTTATCCGTAAAAGAGAGCTGGGTCTGTGTCGCGCTGCTCACCATGGGGAAAACTATTTAGTACTCCTGATTTTTGCCAGTTCCTCGTCAATGAGTTTCTGCATGCCGGCAGGCGTGCGGTCTTTTACGTTTCTGCCGTTGATAAAAATGGAGGGGGTCCCCTTCACCCCGGCAGCGACTCCGTCCTGCTGGTCCTTGCTGGCCTGGGCCATGCTCTGCGGATCGGCCATGTCCTTTTTGAACTGCTCCAGGTTCAGGCCCAGCGAGGTGGCCAGTTCAAGGTATTTTTCCGGCTTGAGATCCCGCATGTTCTGAAAGAGCAGATCGTGAAACTCCCAGAATTTTCCCTGTTTCTGGGCGGCGATGGCGGCCAGGGCGGCGGGCAGGGCCTGGGCGTGGCCGCGGATGGGGAAGTGTTTGTAGGCGACCTTGACGGTTTCCGGGTTCTTCTGCAGCACTTCATCAAAGATCGGCCCGAGCTTGGAGCAGTAGGGGCATTGAAAGTCGCTGAAGATCACGATGGATACCGGGGCGTCGGGCATGCCGAGAAAGGGTGCGGCCGCGGTGTCGATGGAGACGATGAAGGAGAAGTTGATTTCCTGCACCTTGCCGGTGCTTTCGCTGCTCAGGTAAATTTTGTCTTCGAGATTGGCCAGATCGAGCCCTGCGACGGAAATCCGGTTGAAGGAAGGATCAACGGCGATGGCATCCACCAGTTTGCCGTCAGGGGTGTAAATGCCCACGCTGCCTTTGCTTAACACGAAGACATACTTGCCGTTGACCGAGCTGGCCAGATCAAGGGGGGCGGCGGCTGACTTGAAGGAAGTGCCCAGCTCCGAGTCAACCTTGGCCTGGGCGGTGAGGCAGAGGCCCATGACGCAGAAAAATGTCATCAGAAAAAAAGTCTTTATTCTCATACAACCTCCAGAAGGATAAGTGGGAGAGATAATGGTAACAGGTAGTTGCTTGCCGACAATTGTTCTTGATCCGCTGATAATTTTCAACTGTTATTTTGCCAGGAATGGGAAAAAGGGGGCAGAGGAGGCGCGCCTGGCATCCTCTTTAGCCGCCTCTGCGCCGGATGATGCCGGCCAGCAGCACCGCCAGGTGACAGGTCCGGCCGGAGAATCCTGCCCGGCGCAATCCCTGCTGCCATTGCAGCAGGCAGCCGCTGCAGCTAGTGACAACATGGGAAGCCGATGGTTCCGGCAATTGCCGCACGGCTGCTGCGAAAATCTGCTGCGACAAATGGGGATGGGCGAGATGGAAAAGGCCGCCCTGGCCGCAGCAGTGCGGTCCGTCGGCCGGCTCCAGGGGTGGGGCGCCGGTGATGGCTGCCAGCAGTCGGCGCGGCTGCTCCATGGTTTTTTCCGGGCCGAAGCGGAGATGGCAGGGGTCGTGGTAAAAAATGTGAAGCGTGTCCGCTTCTTCTGCAGCCGCTGGAGCGCTGGGTGGCGCAAGCCCGGCTGCCAGGAAAAAGCGGGAAAATTCCCGCAGCCTGGCACTGAACTCCTCGGCCGGTCTGCGCCATTGGGGATCATCGGCCAGCAGGGCGGCATAGGAGCGCAGGTGGCTGTAACAGGAGGCGCAGGAGGTGAGGATCGGCAGGTCGTGGCCGGCAAAGGCGGCGATGTTTTGTCTGGCAAGATCCAGGGCCTCCTGTCTGCTGCCGGCGGAAAAAGAGGCCAGACCGCAGCAGGTCTGCTCCGCCGGGATCAGCAGGGGGGCGCCGCTCACCCGGCGGGTGAGAAAATCGGTGGCTGCGCTGATGTCGGGGCTCAGATAGCGGGCCAGGCAGCCGCTGAAGTAGCTGACCACAGGCGGGCCGCCGCTTGGTTGGCCGGCCGGCGGGGCGGGGCGGGCCTCCTCGGGTGCATAATCCTCGGGCAGCAGCGCAAGCTTCAGCCACAGGCCGCTTGTTTTCGGCAGGTGTTGCAGCAGTTGCCGCCTGAGGGCGGCCAGGCCGCCGAGCAGCCGCGGCGAGGCAAGGGTTTTCCTGGCAGCCAGCTTTCCCGGCAACCGGTGCCGGGCAGACAGGGGCAACTGCTCCCGGGCTCTGATCAGCGGGGTGAGGGTGTCGATTTTCCGGGGACAGACGTCGAGGCAGGCGCCGCAGAGCAGACAGGCGGAAACGATTTTGCCAAAAGTCGGCGAAGCGGGGTTGGTGAGCCGGTTTAACAGATGCAGTCTGCCCCTGGCAGTGAGGGATTCGCGGCCGGTAACCTGATAAACAGGGCAGACGGCGGTGCATGCTCCGCATTTGGCGCATTGATCACCTGCCGTCTGCTGTTTATCTCTCTCTTTCACTTCTGCCAGAGCAGATAGGCCTTGATGAACGGATCGAGGACGCCGTCAAGGACGGCATCCACATTGCCGGTTTCATGGCTGGTGCGGTGATCCTTGATCAGCTGGTAGGGCTGCATGACATAGGATCTGATCTGGCTGCCCCAGGCGATTTCCTTTTTCTCGCCTCCCAGTTCGTCGCGCTGCTCCTGCTGCAAGGCCCGTTCCCGCTCATACAGCCGCGACTTGAGCATCTTCATGGCCGTGTCCTTGTTGCGGTGCTGGGAGCGTTCATTCTGGCACTGGACCACGGTATTGGTCGGCAGATGGGTGATACGGATGGCGGAGCTGGTCTTGTTGACATGCTGGCCGCCGGCGCCGCTGGCCCGGTATGTGTCGATGCGCAGATCCTTTTCGTTGATCTCCACCTCGATGGTGTCATCAAGTTCGGGAAAGATGAAGACCGAGGCAAAGGAGGTGTGGCGTCTGCCCCCGGCATCAAAGGGGGAGATCCGTACCAGGCGGTGGATGCCCATTTCCGAGCGGAGATAGCCGTAGGCATGGCGTCCCTTGACCATCATGGTGACGCTTTTCACGCCCGCCTCGTCGCCGGGCTGCAGATCCAGGATGTCGCAGCTGAAGCCTTTGTCCTCGGCCCAGCGCAGATACATGCGCATCAGGATGCTGACCCAGTCCTGGGCCTCCGTGCCTCCTGCGCCGGCATGGATGGTGAGCATGGCATTGCTGGCGTCATGTTCGCCGGAAAACATGCATTCCAGTTCAAAGGCGGCAATCTTCTCATCCAGCACCTCCAGGGTCTGCCTGGCCTCCTGCTCGGTGTCCGCGTCCTGTTCGCTGATGGCAAGCTCCAGCAGCACCTCGGCGTCTTCCATCAGGCGGTGCAGGGATTCATAGCCTTCGATCGGCTCCTGCAGGCGGCTGATTTCCTGCTGCACCTTCCTGGCCGTATCGGTATCGTTCCAGAAGGCGGGATGGGTGGTTTTCTGTTCAAGTTCCCGCAGTTTCTCCGTCTTGTCGGCTAATTCAAAGATGCTCCTTCAAGGCCGTCAGCCTTAGTTGGATTTCCTGGAGTTTCTGTTTCAGTTCTGCAGACATGGTGTTTTTCTACAAGTTAGGGTGGAAGAAAGATGAAATTCTGTTAAGCAATTCGACATAATACCCGAAAGAAAAAAATGCGCCAACAAAATCCTTCGAACACAAAATCTCTAGCGTAAATTTCTGGCAAATGGAATACTCAGATCATCCAGCCATCGGCAAGAGAATCGGATGGCATTCAATTCACCGGTTAAGGAGGAAGGCAGTATGAAAAAGATATTGATTTTAACGAGTTTTGCCGTGTTCCTGCTGACGGCCTGTGTCGTGATGCCAAGGCACGGAGTTGTTGCCCCCTACCTGCCGCCCGTCGTGGTGCTGGATGTGGAGCCATACTATTATTACGAGGGTTTTCACTATCATTACGACCGGGACAGATGGTACTACTCGCAGTCAAGGAGAGGGCCCTGGTACGACCTGCCCAGAGACCACTACCCAAGGGAGCTCAGATTCAAAGGAAAAGGAAAAGGAAAGGGCAAGCGGCATGGCCACGATGACCGGTACTACGATGACCGGCGCCACGATGACTGAGGGCCTGTTCGAGTAAAATCTCAGGGTGCGGTGCGGGCTTTCCCGCCGTTTTCCTCCTTGCCGCGCACCAGCTTTTCCATGGCGAGATAGAGTTCATTGAGCTGGATGGGCTTGGCGATATAGTCGTCCATGCCGCTGTCCAGGCATTTGCTGCGGTAATCCTTCATGGCGTGGGCGGTCAGGGCGATAATCGGGATATGGCCGCCGCCGGTTTTTTCCAGTGAGCGTATCCGTCTGGTCGCCTCAAAGCCGTCGATGTCCGGCATCTGCACATCCATAAGGATGATGTCAAAGGTGCCGGCGGTAAAGGCCGCCACCGCCTGCTCGCCGTTTTCCGCCGTGGTGACGAGCATTCCTTTGCGTTCCAGCATCTCCTTGGCCATCATGCTGTTGATCGTTTCGTCCTCGGCCAGCAGCACCCGGATATTGCGCAGGGCCTCCCCGTTGTTGCCGGTGGGCGGCGGGAGTTGGCCGTTGTCGCCGGTGTCTTCAGGAACAGCACCATGGCCGGCCAACCCGAAGCAGGCGGTGAACCAGAAGGTCGACCCCTTGCCCGGCGCGCTGACCACCCCGATGCTTCCTCCCATGAGCGCGGCAAGTTCGGAGGAGATGGAAAGGCCTAAGCCGGTGCCGCCGAAGCGGCGGATATGGGACGGGTCAACCTGGGAAAAGGCCGAGAAGATCAGCTGCTGGTTCTCCGGGGCAATGCCGATGCCCGTATCGATGACGCTGAATTTGAGCATGATCCTGCCGTCTTCCGTCAGCATCTCGCTGTTGACGTGGATGGTCACTGAGCCGGTATTGGTGAATTTGATGCCGTTGGTCACCAGATTGATGATGATCTGCACCAGCCGGTTCGGATCGCCGACCAGCGTGGCCGGCACCGTTGCGCTGATGGTGCTCTGCAGCGTCAGATTTTTTTCCTGGGCCTTCAGGGCGAGGATCTGCAGCACGCTGTCCAGGGTCTCATGGAGATTAAAGGGGATGGAAATGAGTTCGAGTTTGCCGGCCTCGATCCTGGAAAAATCGAGGATATCGGAGATAACCGACAGCAGCCGGTCGGACGAGGTTTTTACCGCTTTCAGATATTTTTTCTGGGTGGCGTCAATGTCCGAGGTGAGCAGCAGGTCGGTCAGACCCATGATGGCGTTCAACGGGGTGCGGATCTCATGGGACATGTTGGCCAGAAACAGGCTCTTGGCCCGATCGGACTCTTCCGCCTTGTGGCGGGCTATCCTGGTCTGCCGCAGCGATTCCTGGATGACGTCGGACATGTTGTTGAAGGCCCGGGCCAGCTGGCCCATCTCGTCGCTGCTGCGGGTTTCCAGGCGATGCTCGTAGTTGCCGCCCTGGAAGCGTTTGATGCCCTGGATCATGGTGGTTATTTTGCCGGTAAGGCTTGAGGCCATCCAGATGGCGATGAGGATCACCACCACGATCATCAGCAGGGTGGAAATGGACAGCTTTTTGGCCGTGCTCTCCAGGGCGTCGGTCATGAATTGCTGGTTGGCGGCGTTTTTCGCCAGCAGTTTGCCTTCGAAATCCTTTTCAATGGCGGCGATCTGGGAGGCGGTCTGAGTTGCCGCATGGTGGAACTCATCCACATTGGCGCCGATGGTCACGTAGCCGAAGCCCCGGGGGCTGTTTCTGTACATGCCGGTGTAATAGGGGATGGTGGCGGCGGTGGTGAGCTTCCACAGATTGCTCCAGAAGATGACAAAGGAGCCGGAGCCGCCGTACTGGGTCAGGGTATGCCAGCCGCTGCACTGGGGAGCGAAGTTGAGAAAACGGCCGTCCAGCCCCAGCATGCCTGCCCTGGTCAGGCTGGCGGCCGGTTTTTTGGTCAGCCGCTGGTCCACAAAGACCGGCGCCGTTTTCTGGAACTCGCCGAAGGAGAGCCCGCTCTGCCGCCACATGTCGTAGATTTCGCTGGAGAGCCAGGGAACGGCCTCTTCGCCGGTGGCCGGGTCATAGCCCACGATAAAGTAGTCGCGGGGATGGGAGATATTGCGGCCCAGATTGTCCCACATGAAGGCGTAATTGCCGCTGCCGGCGTCGGAAATGGCCGAGTAGCGTTCCTCGGTGGGGACGATGTGGTCGGTGAATTCCATGATATGGGTGTGGTCAAGGGCCAGGGTGACATAACCGATGATCTTCCCTTCCCTGGTCACCGGCGTGGCCCAGCGGATGAGGCCCTGGAAGCGTTTGCCCACCGGGTTTTCCTTGCCGGCGTAAGCGGCCTTTTCCGGCGCAAAGGGGATGCCCAGCTCCTCACAGCGTTTTTTGGTGTAGGGGCCGATAATGGGTGAGGGCAGGTAGGGGCCGATGACCTCGGAGACATAAATTTCGCCTGGCTGCAGTTTTTTCAGCTCGGAGAAATAGGTCTCCGCCCGGCACCAGGTGTTTTCCCGGCGGGAAACGTCCCCCATGGTCAGGGGAAGCAGATCCGTAGTCGTCACCTTCACCTTTTCCAGGCCGGCCGGATCGATGAAGGTCATTTCCAGGTAGAGAGGTTTCTCCACCCTTATGCCTTTTGCGTCGGGCGGCCGGTAGTGGAAATCCTTTTTATTGTCCGGATTGCTGGTGGAAACCGGCAGGAAATCTTCACGTTCCGGCGGAGCAAGCCAGACGGAACCGTCGGCGCTGAGCTGCCAGGGGGCATGGTAAACCGTGGGATGCAGGCGCGGGGTGAGAAAATTCCGGTAGTTGTCGGCCGAGGGGGAAAGGTGGGCGGCGGTAAGGATGTCCTCATCCCGTTCATACAGGAAAGAGGCCACGGCCCTGGCCGTATCCGTGGTCAGTCTTTCAATGCTTTCCCGGGATTTTTCATCGAGAGCGATGATCGAGTTAGCGGTGGCGAGCCCGCCGATCTGGCCGACAATATCCTTGGTGTCTTTGGCCATCTGGGCTGACTGGCTGCTTACCGAGACACCGAGTCTGTTCACCTCGTTCATGGCCAGCCAGGCCAGCAGGATCAGGGGAATGACCTTGATGAAAATGAAGATCGTTATGAGCTTGCCGCGAATTCCTAACCGCATTGGTTTCTCTTAGCTGAGTTCAGTGATATAACATACTGAATACATGTCCAAAATTCAACGGATTTCCGGGCCTGTGCACGGTTTGCCTTGTTTCAGATTCCCAGCAGGCATCTGCTTAGAAAAGAGACCAACTGTACCTATGTTGGCGCACTTCAGACGCCTGATTTCCTTATCCTTATCCACCATGCCGCAGGAATCAAGCAAATAAGACAGATAAGCGGAAAGAGATAGCCGAATCCGGTAAATATGGTTTTCTGCTCAAAAAGAACGGGATTGCCGCTGATCGTGCAGGTGGTGAACAGCGGCGTCGCCTGGCTGATGCGGCCGGCCGGGTCAATGAAGCAGCTGATGCCGGTGTTGGCGGCCCGGGCCAGGCTGCGGCGGTTTTCCACCGCCCGGAACACCGCCATGGCCAGGTGCTGGAGGGAGGCGGCGGATCTGCCGAACCAGGCGTCATTGGTGATGTTGACCAGCAGGTTCGCCCCGTTGGCCGCCTCGTTGCGGGCCAGAGCCGGGAAGATGGATTCAAAGCAGATGAGCACCCCCAGGCGGGCCCTGCCGGCCGCAAGGGGCCGGGCATCCCTGCCGGCGGAGAAGTTGCCCACCGACTCCACCACCGGACCCGGCAGGGGCAGGATGTCGCTCAAGGGAATATATTCGCCGAAGGGCACCAGATGCTGTTTGAAGTAGAGGGCCTGGCTGCCGTCGGGACGGGCGAGCAGGGCGCTGTTGTAGAGTTCGTAATCCTGGCCCTTTTCCACAAAATAGGGGGCGCCGGACAGCAGGAAGTAGTGATGGCTCTCCACGGTGCGGGCCAGCACCAGGGGGAAAAGCGGGCTGGTGGGCGGATGGAAGGGCATGGCGGTTTCCGGCCAGATGACCAGCTCGGCAGGCTGCCGCTGAACCGCGCTGGCGCTCAGCTCGATATAGGTATCCATGGTTTGCTGCAATTTGCTTGCTACCCATTTCTGGTCCTGCTCGATATTGCCCTGGATCACTGCCACCGGAATGCCGGGGGCCGCCGCCAGCTCACGGGAGATCAGCTGGTGCCGGGTGAGGGAATAGGCCAGGGCCGCAACGACCAGCAGCAGCGCGGCAGCCGTCTGCAGGCGGTTGCGGGCCGGTTGCCGGGGCGCATTTCTGGTCCAGGGGGCCAGGGTGAACAGCAGGCAGTTGACCATGACAATGAGGAAGGTGATGCCGTGATGGCCGGCCAGGTCGGCTGCCTGGATGAGCAGGGGGGTGTTGAACTGGGTGTAGCCCAGATCCTGCCAGGGGAAGCCGGAGAAAAGCAGGCCGCGGAGATAATCAAGGGACACCCAGAGCAGCGGGGCGCTCCAGACCGGCGCCGCAACCCGCATGCCCCAGCTGCAGGCGGCGCAGAAAAAGGCGAGATAGAGGCTCATGTAGGCGCTGAGCAGCAGCAGGGCAAGGCCGCACAGCCACCAGGGCAGATGGCCGTAAGTGCCGAGCGAGATGACCACCCAGTAGATGAGCAGCAGGTAATAGAAAAGCCCGCTGACAAAGCCGAGCAGGGCGGCCTTTTTCGGGGCGGCCGTGGCGCAGCCGGTAAGCAGCGGCACCAGGGCGAACCAGGCGCAGAAGGACCACCCCGGCCCCGGGGATGACAGCCAGAGGAGCAGGGCACTGAGGAAAAAGAGCAGGGGAAGATGCATGGGATTTCAGCAGAGGTCCCGAGGCGCAGGCAATGGTGAGACCAGCCCGCTGCGGCTGCATGGCCCGGCGTCTGTCATGCGCTGACCCGGCTGATTCTGACGCTTTTTGCCCGCCGTTTGCTGGCGGAAAGCACGGTAAAGGTGAGCGGCCCGAATTCCACCTTGGCCCCGGTTTCGGGGATCCGGCCCAGCCGGTTGATGATGAAGCCGCCCACGGATTCGTAATTCCCCTCGGGAAACTCCATATCGAAAAAGGCCTCGATTTTTTCAATATCGACTTTGGCCGAGGTGATGACGGTGTGGTCATCAATGACCTGCCACTCATCCACCTGCATGTCCGTTTCATCGGCGATCTCGCCGACGATCTCCTCCAGGATGTCCTCCATGGTCACCAGGCCGCGGATGCTGCCGAACTCATCGGTAACGATGGCCATGTGTTTCTTCTGGGACTGGAACTCCAGGAGCAGGGAAACGATCTTGTCGTTTTCCCTGACAAAAAACGGGGGATTAAGCAGTTCCTGCAGCGGCGGCAGCGCCGCATCAGCGGAGCAGGTGAGCAGCTGTTTGGCATGGAGAAAGCCGACGATATTGTCCGGGCTGCCGTCGTAAATGGGAATCCGGCTGAACCCCTTGCTCTTGATGAGCTGGATGATGTCGCAGGGGGTGGCGGCGAGAGAGGCGCTGACAATATCGGTGGCCGGCGTCATGACCTCTCTGATCAGGGTGTCGCGGAATTCAAAGATGCTGCTGATCATCTGGCCTTCATGGCTGGAGATGAGACCCTGCTCCTCCCCTTCTTCTATAAGTTCCTGGATTTCCTGTTCCAGGTCTTCAGGGGTATCGGGTTGCGAGGAAAGCCGTGAAAATTGCAGGAGGCGGCGGAGGAAGGAATGATTCGGTTCCGATGGGGGCTGTTCTTTGTCCATTGTGGTAATTAAGAGCTTTTGCCTATGGCGGCAAAGCTGTTGATTGCGGGAAAAAACTCCATTGTTATCGTGAGTTGGCTGCGGCAATAGCCTTGCGCGGCCAAGAAAAAAAATTGACTGGTTGTTGGGAAATCGGTATAAGCATCTTGCTTTAAAAAGGGATTAGATTTAAAAAACAATATTAACCAAAAAAAATGCAATGATCAAACAATGAATTCATTTCTTTAATGCAAGTCTTTTGCTAAAGTCAATTTTTTTCGTATATTGCGAAAAATGACGGCTTCGTATGTATACCCCTTGCGGGTGATGAGTCCCGGCAGGGAATTTCCGTGACGCTCAATCAGGAATTTATCATGCACTGTACGGCTGTTGCGCTGGTTTGCGCGAGACAGCCACCTATCTTCATCTTTAACTTAAATTACGGCATTGCCGTTTCAGGTTGCAGGGTTTGAAAGAAAAAGTATTAATAGCCAACAGGGGAGAAATTGCCATCCGGATTGCCAGGGCCTGTGAGGATCTTGGTCTTGATTACGTCATGATATATACCGAGGCGGACAAGGAATCCGAGCATGTCTATCCGTTCCTGCAGAATCAGGGAGCCGGGAAGCGGGCCTGGAAGGTGTCAAGCTATACTGATCCCAATGATATCATTTCCGTGGCCGACCATACAGGCTGCACCGCCATTCATCCAGGCTACGGTTTTTTCTCCGAGGATTTCCGTTTTGCCCGGCGGGTGACCATCCGGGAGCGGCCGATCACCTTTATCGGCCCGAAGTGGGAGGTGATCCGGGATCTCGGCGACAAGATCAACACCAAGCGCGTTGCCAATAAACTCGGCATCCCGACCATCCCGGGCACCGACGGCCCGATTTACAACGAGATGGAGGCAGAGGACATTGCCGACCAGCTCCTGGAAGAGCAGCGGGCCCAGAAAATCAAGAACCCCTCCATCCTGGTCAAGGCGGCGGCCGGCGGCGGCGGCATGGGCATCGAGGAGGTCAGGCGCATCGATGAATTCCGCCGGACTTACCGCCAGGTGCAGAACTATGCCAAGCGCCAGTTCGGCGATGCCGGGGTGCTGATCGAGCAGTGTCTGCGCGACTATAATCATCTGGAGGTGCAGCTGCTCTGCAGCCGGCACGGCGAGAGGGTCCATTTCAGCACCAGAAACTGCACCATTCAGAGCACCGGCCGGCAGAAGCGGCTGGAGGCGGCGCCGGGATTTGACGAAACCTGCTGTTCCTATGAATTCAACGCCAAAGATGTACTTGACAAAATAGTGCAATATTCGTTAAAGCTGGCAGCCCATGTGCGTTATGACAATATCGGCACCTGGGAGTGGATCGTCACCCGCACCGGCAAGCCCTATCTGCTGGAGGTCAATACGCGTATCCAGGTGGAAAATGACGTTTCCGCCCGCATCAGCTATATCAGGAACAAGCAGCCGAACCTGATCCGGGAGCAGATCCGGCTGGCCCTGGGCGACAAAATCGACTATAGTCAGAAAAAAATACAATTCAAAGGAGCCAGCATCGAATTCAGGATTGTGGCGGAGGATCCCCGCCGCGGCTTTGCCCCCTGGATCGGCACCATTTCCCGGTTTGACTTTCCCGAATATGACTGGGCAGCTGTTTATACCCATGTCCCCTTTGATCGTCCCTATGTGATTCCGAGTGATTATGATCCGAACCTGGCTTTGGCCATTGTCTGGGGTGATTCCATCAAAGAGGCCAAGGAACGGGGCCGCCGGTTTTTGACCGAGGTGACCATAGAAGGGACCAACGGGGCGGGCGAGCCGATTATGACCAATCTCGCCTACCTCAAAGATAATATCGATAATCTGCTGACATTCTAAATAATGGAAGATTTACGCAAAAGACTCCTGAAAAACGCGGAACGCATTTCCTACCTGAGCCATATCAGGGACGGAATGGACTGGGGCGACCTGGTCGGGCTGCAGGAGAAACTGGATAGCCTTAGGGGTTCGTTTTACGATGTCCCTGAAGAAGAACTTGACAAGCAGGTCTGCACCCTGGAGGAGAGCCTTTCCTTTCTCGAGCAGCGCTGCGAGGAAAATCTCACCCCCATGGAGCGGGTGCGGATCGTCCGCAGTCCGCTGCGTTTTTCCCTGCAGGACATTCTGGAAAACGTCTATGAGGACTTCAGTGAGCTGGGCGGCCAGGACGAGGCCAGCATCGATCCCTCCATGGTTGCCGCCAAGGCCACCATTGTCCGGCGGGTGAAAAAGAAGAATGTCACCCAGCAGGTGATGGTCATCGGCCAGGAAAAGGGCCATGGCGAGGAGTACCGCAACGGCGGTTCCTGCAAGCCCTGGGGCAATGAGAAGGCCCTGCGCTTCATGCAGGTGGCCCAGACCGAGGGCATTCCCATCCACTCCTATATCTTCACCCCCGGCTCTTTTCCGGTGGAGGATTATCCCGGCGCGGGCCAGCAGATCGCCAGAAACATCTATGCCATGGCCAAGCTGCGGGTGCCGTTTATTTCCATCATTTCCGAAGGGGGCTCGGGCGGCGCCGAGGCCATTGGGCTCGCCGATTTCCGCATGATGTTTTCCCATGGCTATTATTCGGTCATCTCGCCGGAAGGGGCGGGCGCCATCGAGGGAAAAATCCAGGAAGGGGAGAAGATCCCCAAGCAGCTGCTGGAGGACTGCGCCAAATGGCTGCGCATCACTGCCAGCGACAATCTCAAGCTCGGCACCATCGACCGGGTGGTTCAGGAGCCGCTGCTCGGCGCGAAAAGGGATGATTACGCCTTTTTCAAAAGGGTGAAATTCGAGATGATCCGGGCCACCGACGAGGTGGTGCTGAAGACCAAAAGCCTCAGGGCCTTCCGGGCCTATGAGCTGAAGCTCAAGAAAAACGAGGTGATCAACTCGGAGGACCACCTGATCGAAATCTCCTGGGACCTCAATAACGACGAGATCAAGCGTCTGCTGCAGCTGCGCTACCGGAAATACCGGGAGATGGCCCTGGGCGGCTTCGCCGGCAAGCCTTCCGCCCTTTCCTCCTTCTGCCAGCGGGTCAAGGAGAAATCGAGCAAGGTCTATTACACCTTCCGCTATGATGTCCTGCGCAGCCAGCACAAGCAGGTCAAGCAGGTTATCAAGGATGTTTCCGGCGAGGGCTCGGTGCTGCTCAAGCAGGTTTCCGCCCCCATTGCCGCGGCCTATGACTTCATCGCCTCCAAGCAGGATGGGAAACAGGCCCGGCCCGCGGCGAGCAATCAGCAGGCCATGGCCACCGAGTTCGGCGACACCTACACCAGCCCGCTGGCCAATGAGGACCGCACGGTCAGTTGCCCCAATGCGGCAAAGTATGGCTGCAAGGATCTCTGGGTGCCTGATCTGTACGGTGAGTTCTGCGGGGTCTGCGAGAGCTGCGGCCACCATTTCTCCCTGGAATATGAGTGGTATCTGAAGCATCTTTTTGACCGGGACACCATCAAGGAGTTCAACAGCGAGATAGCCGCCGGCAATCCCCTGTCCGTGGCCGGCTTTGAAAAACGGCTGGAGGCGGCCAAGTCCAAGACCGGCCGGAAAAGCGCCATCATCACCTTTGAGGCCAGGGTGGTCGGGGTGGATCTGGTGGTGGCCATGCTCTACAGCGATTTCAGAAACGGCACCGTCGGCGCCGCCGAGGGCGAGAAGTTCGTGCAGGCCTGCGAGCTGGCCAAACTCAAACGCCGGCCGCTGCTGGCCTATGTGCACACCACGGGCGGCATCCGCATCCAGGAAGGCACCCTGGGCGTGGTGCAGATGCCCAAATGCACCATGGCGGTGCGTCAGTATGTGGATTCCGGCGGACTCTATATCGTGGTCTATGACAACAATTCCTATGCCGGACCGGTGGCAAGTTTCCTGGGCTGCTCCCACTACCAGTTCGCCATCCGCTCCAGCCGGGTCGGCTTTGCCGGGCCCAAGGTGATCAGGGACACCACCGGCGAGGATATCCCGCCCGGCTATCACAGCGCCAAGAACGCCCTGAAAAGGGGCCATATCCAGGGCATCTGGGACAGACGGGAATTCCGCCGCAATCTGCACAAGGCCCTGCTGACCATGGGCGGCAGGAATTTATATTACAGATAGTCTGACTGGTCGGGCTGATCGGGCTGGTCCGACTGGTCCAACTGGTCTTACTGGTCAACGGCAAGACTATCCGGACCGGCAAGGCCAGCACCACCGGACCGGTTAGACTAATCGGACAAGTGAGACCAGCCGGACTAATAAGACCAGTAAGGCCAGTCAGACTAATAAGACCAGTCAGACCAGCAAGACTAATAAGACCAGTAGGCCAGTCAGACTAATAAGACAGACCAGCAAGACTAATAAGACCAGTCAGACCAATTTTATGTACGACGACGACATAGATTACGAACACATCCTCCGCGAATACCGCTCGGACCCCTATGGCTATGTGGATATCTTCACCTCCCATACCGGACAGATCCGTTTCCATGTGCGGCTTGACGACAAGGTGGAGGGCACCACGGGCAAGTGGCATCATATTCCCGGCACCCAGCTCTTCACCCTGCGCCGGGAAGGGAACATCAAGCCGATCCATGCCACCTCGAACGGGGTGGTTTCCTTTGTCCGGGATGATCTGGAAGGCCGGTTTGTCGAGGCGGGCGAGAAGATCATCACCATCAGGCATCCCCTCAAAAAACGGGAGATCATCGAGCAGATCCTGCGCCAGGTCCTGTTGCCGTTTCCGGCCCCGGAACGGGCCAAGTATTTCTTCTCCATGGAGATTCAGGCCCGCATCGAAAAATTCGGCCAGCGCTCGGTGTCCATCAAGCCGGGGGAAGAACTGTTCACCATGTCGCTGATGAAACGGGACACCCCGGTCTATTACCAGGGGGCGCCCGGCATCATCCATTCCGTCTATTTCCAGCCGGGCATTTCCGTTGCCCAGGGCGAGCCGCTGATCGGCATCTGCCCGCCTGACAAGCTGCCGCTCATCGAAAAAATCATTACCCGCGTCAAAGCTGAATGGGAATAAATCCGTATCCGCATCCCGCTGCCGTCCAACGTTATATAACCGACCACGAGATTGAACGCCGAAGCCGTCTGTTGCCCGAAAACCGGGTGCAGACGGTTTTTCGTTATGGGGCCATTGCCGGCTCCCGCATCCACGCCTTTGCCAGCCTGGAGCGGGGCATGGATGAGGCCAGGCAGCTCATTGCCGAGCATGAGCATGCGGGCCGCTCCTTTCCCAGCGGCCTGGTGATCCTGGCCGAGGAGCTGACCGGCGGCAAAGGCCGCTTCCGGCGCTACTGGCATGCCCCGCAGGGGGGGATCTGGCTGACCATGGTCTTTGTCAACAATCTGCTGCCGGAGATCAGCCGCCTGCTGCCGCTGGCCGCGGGAGTTGCCTGCTGTGAAACGGTGCGGCAGTTCGGGGTGCCGGCCCGGCTCAAATGGGTCAATGATGTCCATGTCAACGGCCGCAAGGTGGCCGGTATTCTGATGGAAACCCTGTATGGCAGCCGCTCCGGCGAGGAGTATATCCTCATCGGCGCGGGACTCAATGTCAACAATGCCGACTTTCCGCCGGAGCTCGACCGGCTGGCCGTGTCCATGGCCGGCCTCTGCGGCCACAGCCTTGACCTGGGCCTGGTGGCCACGGATCTGCTGGCCAAGTTCTGCTGGAACACCGGCCTGCTCTATCTGCAGGAGGAGCTGCAGCTGGCTGAGCCGGACAATGTGCTGCCGGAGAGTGAGCAACTTCTGTTAACCAGGTGGCGGGAACTCAGTGACTCATCCGGCCGCCGGGTGATGTTTGGCTATGACGTGCAGCAGAGCCCCCAGTATGAGGCGGAGGTGCTCGGCGTCGATGCCGACGGCGGGCTCAGGCTGAGGAACCTGGAGGATGGGGTGGTGGTCACCGAGTACGGGGGGGAGATCGTCTATCTGGATTGAAGGCGGACCGGGCAGGCTTTCCCTCGGACTTTTGCATGGGAGACGGCACTGGCTTCATTTCATTGTCTCTATGTGTTACTTCATAGTAGTAGGGTTGACCTTAGACTTGTCTTTGTTTTAATAATCTTCGATTTGGCCATATTAAACACGGTAAACAAAAAGAGCAGACAGGTTGCCATGCCTGCTCCTGGTTGTAATTACACCCACCATTAGCGACCACACTTGCGATAGCAAACCAATCGTACCAAGGTATACCTTCCCATTTCTTACCCATTGAACCAGCCCACGGATTGTTCCACTCTCCTCATTTACATTCCAGCGTCTCGCGAACCTTGGCGGCCAAGGCCTGGTGTGAAAACGGTTTTTGAATAAAATTGATACTATCGTCCAGTATGTCATGCTGAGCTATGACATTGCCTGTATAGCCGGACATGAACAAGCTCCTGAGTCCCGGATAAAGAGAGATAAGCTCTTTAGCCAGTTTCGGGCCGTTCATGTCCGGCATGACCACGTCGGTTAAAAGCAGTTTGATCTCGCCGGCATGCTCCTTGGCCACAGTGAAGGCCTCGCCCGGTGTCGAAGCGGTCAGTACCCGATATCCCAATTTTTTCAGCATTCGCCGCGTAATTTTCAGGATCGATTCCTCGTCTTCCACCAGGAGGATGGTTTCGTTACCCTGCTTGTTCGGAGCAGCCGGGCTTTCCTCGCGCATCTGCCCGGTTTTGGACGCATGCCGGGGCAGGTAGATCTTGAAAACCGAGCCTTGCCCAGGTTCACTGTAGACGTTGATGAAGCCGTTGTTCTGCTTGACAACGCCATATACCGTGGCCAGCCCGAGACCAGTGCCATGACCTGCCGCCTTGGTGGTGAAAAACGGCTCGAAGAGTTTATCCAAAGTTTCCTTGTCCATGCCGCAACCGTCATCGCTCACGGTAAACAGCACGAAATCGCCGGGGATAAACCCCGCGTGCTCCGCGCAGTAGTCTTCATCGAAGGCGGTGTTTTGCGTTTCGATGGTGAGCTTGCCCACGCCGGCGATGGCGTCGCGGGCGTTGATGCACAGGTTGGCCAGAATCTGGTCTACCTGTGCCGGGTCCATCTTGACCGGCCACAGGCCGGCTGTGGGCAGCCAGGCGAGATCGATGTCTTCACCGATGAGCCGGATGATCATCTTGAGCATCCCTTCCACGGTTTCGTTTAAGTCGAGCACCTTGGGGGCAACGGTCTGTTTGCGGGCAAAGGCCAGCAATTGCCGGGTCAGGTTGGCAGAGCGCTGGGCGGCTTTCTTGATTTCCTGCAGGTCGGCATAGAGCGGCTGGACCGGGTCCATCTGAATCAGGGCCAGCTCCGTGTAGCCGAGGATCACCCCCATCATGTTGTTGAAATCATGGGCCACGCCGCCTGCCAGCCGACCCACGGATTCCATTTTCTGGGCCTGTTGAAACTGCATCTCCAGCTTGGCATTTTCTTCCTGAATACGTATTTGCTCCGTGATGTCACGCTTGACGGCCACGTAATTGACGATCCGTCCTTCGGCGTCCAGCACCGGGGAGATGGTGGCCTCCTCGATATAGAACGTGCCGTCTTTACGTTTATTAACAAAACGTCCCTGCCAGTTTTGGCCGCCAGATATCACCCGCCACATCTCCGCATAGAAGGCCACATCCTGCTTGCCGCTCTTGAGGATACGCGGATTGTGGCCGATGGCTTCGTCATGGCTGTAACCCGTTGTCCTCGTAAAGGCAGGGTTGACATACTGGATGCTTCCTTCGGGATCGGTGATAACGATCATCTCGCCGGACTGTTCAATTGCCATGAGCAGCCGTTCCCGCTCAGTCTCCGTCCTCTTGCGCTCAGTAATGTCTTCGAAAATCACACAGAAGCGGTCCGGCGTATCCCATGGCCGGTAAACATTACAGTGATAGAGTTTTCCGGTCGGATCGTGATACAGGTCAAAGGTCTGGGTGACACCGGAAACCGCAACCCCGCCATACTTCTTGATCCATTCCGATTCGGTCTCGGGCCATACCTCATGAACCGTCCTGCCCTTAACCTCCTCGTTCTTCACCCCGGTAATACGCTCATAGGCGTCGTTGATATAGACAAAACGGTAACTGATGAAATTGCCATCTGCGTCAAAAACGGACTCAAAGAGGACAAAGGCGTTGATCATGCTCTTGAAGAGCCACTGCAGTTCCCTGGCGTGCTCACGCAGCTGCTCTTCCGCCCGGACCCGGCTAGTGATCTCGGCCAGGGTGAAAACCAGGCCAAGGGTTTTGCCAGATGCATCCCTGGTGGGGATCAGGCTCCAGTCCCAGTAGGTGACGCCCCGCTCGGGCTGATCGAGGAACTCAAACGGTTTTGCCGCCACGAAAAAGGGTTTCCCTGAATCCACTACCTGTTGAAAAATCGCCTGGTTCTCCTCGTGGGGATAAAGATCAAAGTGGTTCTGGCCCGGGAAAAAGTCCAAGTCCTGCCGGCATGTTTCCGCATAGGCGCGATTGACCCAGATGAAATTGAATTCCACGTCAAGATAAGCAGCCATCATATGAGTATGATCAAGCACACCGGTCATGATTTGGTTGGATTGTGCCAGCAGTGTCTCACTCTGCCGCAGCGCCCCTTCAGCCTTTCTGCGCTCTTCCAATACACGGGCCAGCTTGATATTGCTGTAACTCAAGGTTGACAGAAGTGAGGTGAGCCGGGCATAGAAGTGCATCACGGTGTCGACCGTTTCCCTGCTCCACCGGGGCACCCGATCGAGGGCGGCAAGGTAGTCGTCCTCATCAAAGCCGTATTTCTGGGCCTGGGCCAGGAAAATATCGCGATCCGGGGTTTCGTCACTTAAGAAGAACTGGCCGAAAAACAGGTTGGCCAAATGCCTGCCGCCCACCATGATCGGCGTGACAATGTCCCACATGTTGTTTTTGCATTTGTACATCTTGAAGGTGCCGGCAGGCACTCCGGCGGACAGCTGTGTGTCGCTTTCAAGGCAGTTTCTGCGGCTTTCGGGATGGACACGATGAAATTTGAGACAGATATCACGCCATCCCGATGCAACCAGCACCTTGCCCTGCAGGTCGCCAATGCCGACGCCGATATTGGTCAGTCTAAAAATGTCATCTATCAGCTCTTGGACCACATGCAAATCCAGCAGATCGCGCAAATCCAACAGGCCGACATCTCCTTCCGGCAGCAGGATGGCATCAAGTTTTGCCCGAACCCGGGCCTCGCTTTCCCGCAGCATCTCCGTTACCCGTCTACGTTCCTCTTCCCTGCCGATGGCTGCGGCAATGATGTCCATGAGTCGCATATCGTCGTTGCTGGGCTCGAAGTCATGCTGGAAGACGGCGCAGAGCGAACCGACCGCCTCGCCGAAGCAATGCACCACATGGCCCAGGTAGGTTTTCAGCCCGTATCTGCTCACATTCGGGTCTGTCCGGGCATACGGCGTGTCGGGCAGATTGCGGACGAGTAAGGCATCTTTTCCACCGCCCCGGATCACGTCAAAACAGATATGCCCCTCCGGTTTATCCCTTAGTTCATAGTCCGGCGGTGTATGCCATTGACCCAAGGTGCAGAGCAGACCGCCTTCAAGTCTGTTGTAAAGGGCGCAGGTGGCGCCGAGTTCCTCCCCGCAGAGGGCTGCAAGCCGTGACATGTTGACTGCGTAATCGTCTTCAAGTCCTAACAGGCATTCAGCCAGCCGCTCGAGACGATTCTCAATCCGTTTACGTTCAGTGATATCACGCCATATGCAGTGATAGACGGGGCGTCCAGCCACATTAATCATCTGTGCGGTGACATGCGCATGCCTGATTTCACCCTGCTTGGTGCGATGCATGGTATCGAAATCGTCATTCCCTTCATCCATGATCTTACGGATACGGGCACGGCTTTCGGCGGCCGTTTCCTTCGCCTCGATATCCCACAGGTGCAGGCGGGCGAATTCCTGCCGCGAATAGCCAAGCTGCATGCTGGCCTGATCATTGAATTCAAGCGGCCGGGCGGTTTCCGGATCCAGAATGACCACCCCGTCCGGATTTTGCTCAAAAAAAGCGCGATAGCGGCACTCAGCCTCGCGCAGTGATTGGCTTCCTTTCCTAAGCTGTTCTTCTCGTTGCAAGAGGTTTCTTTCCTGCCGGGTCGCGGTGCAGAGTTTGATGAGAGATTCCGGCGCAAATGGTTTGCGCAGATAGGCGGCCGCCCCCTGTCGCATCCAGGCCAGGGCCAGATCTGGACTCGGATCTGTACTCATCATGATGCAGATACAATCAGGACGCCCGGCGAGGAAATCCGCCAGCAACCCATCCCCCTTGCCATCAGGCAGGTGAGCATCCAGAACCGCGACATCGTAGGTGCCGTTAGCAAAAGCTTCCGCCGCCGACCGGGCGGTAAGGGCCGTATCAGCAAGGTAGCCGTTGGTTGAAAAAGCCTTCTGCAGGCCATCCGCCACGTTCCTGCTGTTCTCAACAATCAACACCCGTTGAGAATGCTGCGGCAAACGGCCCTCACGAATTGCCCGTACGTGTTCAATAAAACGGCTGTGGTCAACCGGTGATATCATAAAGGCGTGGGGGCCCAGCTCATCGAGAATGACCGCGGTCTCTTCGCTGGCCAGGGTGGCTGAAAGAAAAAGGATTGGTATCCGGTTGCAATATCGATATTCAGGCGAACGGAGCAGACGGCAAAAGCGCCATCCGTCAATTACCGGCATGAGGAGTTCGACGATGATGAGATCAGGCAGTCGGTGCCAATCCATGGCGGCAAGTGCCGCCTCTGCGCTTTGAAACACCATCACCTCAAGCTCTTCCTCACGCAACAGCCCAGACAGCACATCGAGCTGAGTCAAGTCGTCATTGACCAACATGACCCTAGCCACCGGCCTGTCAGAAGTGTTGATATTCATTTCGCCCCCTCTTCGGCATCATTACCGCTATTTTCATATTTTTACCATGATGCGCTAAGCCTTGTCACTGCAGAGGTTGCTCCCCTTTATGTTTTCGCTACATTTTTTCAACCGCATGGTTATATTTAAGTTGATGCCATCATTCGTTACCTATCCTTTCCAACACTTACATTTCAATCTGGGCCATATCCTCAGGAATTTTTAATGGTTTCATGATAAATTTTTTGATGCCAAGGGCTTTTGCATCGTTTTCAGTGAGGAGGTCGGTGCAGCCGGTGCAGAGAATGATAGGGATGTCCGGGCGGATATTTTAGAAAATCTCATAAACCACATCTTATCCTGGCTCTCATCCTGGGAAGAACTGATAAGGATCATCATACCTTAACCCCCAAAATGGTATCCATTTGTAACCAATAAATATTAGTTTTTCTCGCGTTGCATAAACCTATTGCGAGGGGAAATAGACTTCAATCGCTTTGGCGATGGTCACCTTTAATTCATTGTCGTCCCACGGTTTGGCGATAAATTTGTATATCTGCCCCTCATTGAGGGCGGCAACGATGGTGGCCATATCCGCATAGCCGGAGAGAACGATACGGATCGTTTGGGGCCATTTCTGGCAGACCCTTTTGAGAAAATCCACCCCGTCCATGGACGGCATCTGGTAGTCCGAGAGGATCAGCTGCACCGGATATTCCTTTTCCAGCATTGACAGCCCCTCTTCCCCTGATGCGGCGGTGATGATCTCATAGTCCTCGTCAATAAACAGCCTTTTTAAGGCGCGGAGCACATTTGGTTCATCGTCCACCAAGAGGATTTTGACCTGTTCAGACATGGCCTTTGCCATCTGGTTGCCGAGAAAAAGAGCGCGTATGCCATCTTTGAGCTGCGGATCGATCTTAGTTGTCTTTAACTGCGGTTCATGATGGTATTTCACTGCCTGGGACAATATTGTCGGGGAATTTCCAGTTCCCCAGCACAGCTGGGAACCCAGTCGTTGGTGATTGAAACCCATCACCTCCATTTCAGGCTGTTTCTTCCTCTTCAGTCGTTTCTTCATGGTTTTTTTTCTCTTTTTGGTTTCTGACTGATATTTTCCAACAGCGATTTCTTGTTATTGCCTTCGGCTCTCCCTCAAGTGGTAAGAAAGAACCCAGGCACCATTTTTTTTCGCTCCCAATTCAGCCAGTAGGGACGGTTTTTTGCCGGGTTGAATTTTTCCTTAATGTGCCGTTCATTGAAGCCGGAGAAGAAGATGCCGCCGGCGTTATAATTAACCTCTCAACATGTCTCGGCTTGAGCTTGCTTATCTCTTGGCGACGTCTTCACCTCATTAGAATTTACAGGGGAGCGGGGAGAGCAACTTTACCCGCGGCATAAAAACAGAACCTCGTGGCCGATATGCGGCAAGGGCATAATCTTATGTACTCCGCCGTGCTTGACCGCTTCATTGGGCATACCATAAACCACGCAGGTGGCCTCATCCTGGGCAATAGTGATCGCGCCGGCATCAAATAGCTCCTTCATGCCTCGAGCCCCATCGTCTCCCATGCCGGTCATGATCACCCCGACCGCATTTCTACCGGCATAGCGCGCCGCTGAGCGGAAGAGCACATCTACTGATGGACGATGTCGTGATACCAGCGGGCCGTCCTTGATTTCGACATAATAGCGTGCGCCGCTGCGTTTGAGCAGGGTGTGGTGATTGCCGGGGGCGATGAGCGCCCGACCGCGCACTACGGTATCGTTATCCTGGGCCTCCTTGACGGTTACCCGGCAGATGGAGTCGAGACGTTTGGCAAAGGAGGCGGTAAAGTTTTCCGGCATATGCTGAACGATAACAATGCCTGGAGTGTCTTCGGGCAGCATCTGCAAAAAAACTTTGAGCGCCTCGGTGCCACCGGTTGAGGCCCCAACGACCACCACCTTTTCGGTCGTCTGGATCATGGCCTTGGATGTTGGTTTGTCCATGATCGCATCAGCGGTGTATTTCGGTGAAACCTCCTTTAAGGTACTGCGCTCCGGTCTTAACTTACTCAGACGAGCGGCGGCAGCCCCTTTGATCGCGTCGCATATCGTCACGCGCGACTCTTCAATAAACTGCTTGGTGCCCATCTTTGGTTTGGTGATGATATCAACCGCGCCGTATTCCATGGCTTTCAGAGCCGTTTCACTACCGCTTTGCGCCAGACTGGAACACATTACAACCGGGATGGGATGCTGGGACATTATTTTTTGCAGAAATGTCAGGCCGTCCATACGCGGCATCTCGATGTCGAGCGTAATGACGTCAGGCGCGACCGTCTTCAGCCGTTCAGCCGCCAGGAATGGATCAGCCGCGGTCCCGACAACCTCGATGCCGGGGTCGGAATTGAGTATGTCACACAGGGTCTGCCGCACCAGCGCCGAATCATCAACAACCAGCACCTTGATTTTGTTCATGGATTGACTCCGTATAATGAAGTGGGCTTCGGCCCCATCCTTCTGATGTAGACGGCGCCATTCATGGTTGAAAAATAGAGTTTGCGGCCATAGCAACCGCCGATATCGACATTGGTAAGCGTCAGGCCGAGCTGATTGAGGATCTCTTCCGCCCGGGCCACGTTCATTTCGCCAATGGTCAGCCTTGCGGCAGCATAGTTTTTGAGCGCCAGCACCTGCGCTCCTCCGAAAAGCTTGACCGCTATATCATCTTTCGCGCCATACTCCATGATTTTGCGATGAATGTAGCGCACCGCTGTATCGACATAGCGCAGATTTTCGTTTTCCCCGGCGTTATCCGGAAGCATGGCATGGCAAATCGCGCCAACTCCAGATCCTGGCGAAAACATGGTCACGGCCACGCATGATCCCAGCAGGGTGCTGACCAGCACCGGATTGCGAGGGACCAGCACCTCGCCCGGCCTCAGATAAACACGGCAGCTATGGGATGCGATAATGCCTTTCATGTTTTCCGGTACACCGTCGAAGACACGGCGCGAAAGTCGACATCCATGCCGTTCAAGGTCTCTGAATGGCCGAGAAACAGGTAGCCGTCAGGCCGTAATTGACGATGAAACTTACGCATCAAGGCTTGCTGGGTGGGTCTATCGAAATAAATGACAACATTACGGCAGAAGATTATATCCATTTTGTTGGACAGGCCGAAGTCGTCATCCATGAAATTGATTCTTTTGAATGCAACAAGGGAACGGAGCTCCGGGCAGATGCGCACCAACGAGCTATTCGGGTCTCTGCTCCGCAGAAGATATTTTTTCTTGAGATGGGATGAAATTGTGTACGTGCTGTCTTCCGAATAGATCGCGTTTTTGGCTCTCTCCAGGATTCGGGTGCTGATGTCTGAGGCGAGGATCGTAAAGCGGAAATCTTGACGGCCGGCCGCGAATTCAGACAATACCATGGCCAGGGTGTAGGGTTCTTCGCCACTGGAGCAACCGGCGCTCCAGATTCGCACCGGTTTCCTCAGGCAGTCCCCTCGACTCTGCATGATTGTCGGCAGCGCGGTTCTGGTTAAATAATCAAAATGTGCAGGTTCCCGGAAAAAGTCCGTCTTATTGGTGGTGACCACATCAATAAAGTGAATCAGTTCAGTGCGCTGACCCTCGGGGCTCAAGACAAAATCAGTATACGCCTCGAAAGTGTCTATATTATGAGACTTAAGCCGTTTTTGTAAACGGGCCTGAAGCATGGTCTTCTTAACCGGCGGCAGTTTGATGCCTACCTGATCGAAGATGAAAGCGCTTAGCCGTTGAAACTCATTGTCTTGCAGCGCAAGGGGAGGTGACATCATAATAATAAAATTTAAGGCTGCAGGCTCTAGGAAATCAAACTGTTTCCTAACAACCTACAGCCTCATTATCTATAGCCTAATTTTTACTGCCCTGAACAGCCAGCAGATCTTTCGTGGAGAATACCTTGTCAATATCGAGGATCATGATAAAATCGTTATTAACTTTCCCCATCCCTTTGATGAATTCCGTATTTAATCTTGTGCCGATATGGGGAGCCGGTTCGATGTAATCCGGCTCCATCTCCACAACCTCCTGGACGGAATCGGCCAGAATGCCCAGCACGATGACATCACCATCCAGTATTACCTCGACTACAATGATACAGGTGTTTACCGTCTGTTCCGTGCAGGTCATGCCGAAATTCAGCCTCAGGTCGATGACCGGCACCACACCCCCGCGCAGGTTGATAACGCCCCGCATGAATTCCGGAGTTTTCGGCACCTTGGTAATTGATGTAAATTCCAGTATCTCTCTTACCTTGGCCACATCAAGGGCAAAAACCTCCTCGGCCAGCTTGAAGCTCAGATACTGCACAGTTTCCGTAATTCCCGCTACACTCATGGTACAGTCCTCCTTATTATAGGCTTTCAGGCCGCAGCCTGAAAGCCTCATTAAAGCCTGAACTAGTATTTTTCAAACTCGTCATCGAGATGTTCAACTCCTCCTTGCCCCTCCATGTCGAGGTGTATCGCCCCGCCTTTCTTGTCCGCCCTAGCTGATTTCGGCAAGGCCTTGTGAGCCACCGGGTGGTGACCGACGGCAATCTGCCTGGGAGCGCTGCGCCGTGGCGCGGCTGAAATCTGCTGGCGCGTGCCTGCCTCCAGAGAGAAGAAGGCAATGGTGGATTTGAGCTGTTCGGCCTGGCTGGACAGCTCTTCGGTGGTGGAGGCCATCTCCTCAGCGGCTGAGGCATTCTGCTGGATGACCTGGTCCAGCTGCTGGATGGCTTTGTTGATCTGTTCCGCTCCGGTATCCTGCTCTTTGCTGGAGGCGCTTATTTCCTGGACCAGCTCGGCGGTCTTCTGGATATCGGGCAACATCTTGTTCAGCATGTCGCCCGCCTGTTCGGCGATGGCCACGCTGCTGGTTGACAGCTGGCTGATCTCGCCGGCGGCGGCCTGACTCCGTTCCGCCAGCTTTCTGACTTCGGAAGCCACGACAGCAAAGCCCTTGCCGTGTTCACCGGCCCGGGCCGCCTCAATGGCTGCATTCAAGGCCAGAAGGTTAGTCTGCCGGGCAATCTCCTCGATGATGGAGATCTTGGTGGCGATCTCCCTCATGGCAGCAACGGTCTCGGTGACCGCCTTACCGCCTTCCCTGGCGTCACTTGCGCTCTTGACCGCGATCTTTTCGGTTTGCATCGAGTTATCGGTGTTCTGTCTGATGTTTGCGGCCATCTGCTCCATGCTGGATGATACCTCCTCGGCGCTGGCCGCCTGTTCCGTGGCGCCTTGAGACATTTGCTGGGCCGTGGCGGACATTTCCTGGCCCCCGGCGGCGACGTTGTCGGCGGCGACCTGAACATCCATGACCACTTCTTTCAGTTTAGCGACCATGGCGGCCAGAGATTCCATCAGTTCATCGTTTTCGCTTCGCTTTTTCAACTTGACCATCAAGTTACCCTGGGCCACCTGTTTGGCATTGGCGGTGATGTTGTTCGTTGCCTCGATCAGGAGGTTCAGGTTGTTTTTGATCTGGTTGTACTGCCCTTTGTAGGTGTCGGTGATAATCGGAGGCATGTCGCCCTTGGAAACTTTGTCAACGTAGTCGGCAGTGACCATCAAAGGTTTCACGATATTGACGACGGTGTCGTTGACGCCTGCCACCAGCTTGTTCCAGCCGCCGACAAAGAGAGAGGCATCGGCCCGTTTATCGAGCTCGCCATTGGCCGCACCTTGAATAAGGATGTCGGTCTGGGCAAGAAGGTCGTTCATCATCTTGACCATGTTGTTGAGATTTCCCTTGATGACATTGTACTCACCCTTGTATTCGGTGGTGATTGCCGGTGGGATGACGCCTTTGGCAACTTTATCTACATAATCGGCGGTTACTCTTAAAGGCTCGACGATATTGACGACGGTGTCGTTGACGCCTGCCACCAGCTTGTTCCAGCCGCCGACAAAGAGAGAGGCGTCGGCCCGTTTATTGAGCTCGCCATTGGCCGCACCTTGAATAAGGATGTCGGTCTGGGCAAGAAGATCGTTCATCATCTTGACCATGTTGTTCAAATTGTTTTTTATCTCGTTAAAATCCCCGTTGTAACTGTCGGTAATGGTCGGCGGGATATCCCCCTTGGAAATTCTGTCAACGTACTCCGCTGCCACGTTCAAGGGCCCGATGACCGCATCCAGGGTGTCGTTGACCCCGGCCACGATATTCTGGAATTCGCCCTGATGTTTGGAAGCGTCGGCCCGGCTGGCCAGCTTGCCGGCCACAGCGTCCTCGGAAAGCATGGCGGCATCCTTGACCAGAGCGCGGATGGCATCGACCATCTTCTTCATGGAGGCCATGACGCTGGCCGAGTCGCCCTGGGCCAGGACTATCTCACGACGGAGATCGCCTGCGCCCACCAGATTGGCGATTTCGCCCACCTCTTTCGGGTCCGCGCCAAGCTGCTTCATAACGATACGGGCAATGAAAAGACCCAGGCCGACGGCGAGAAGGGCGCCGATAACCAGCAGGACGGTCATGATGGTACTCGCCCTATTGGCATCAACGATATTCTGCTCCGCGATCATCTTGGCCTGTTCAACCTTTGCCGCCAGCAATTTGTCAATCGCCTCCTGTTCGGCCCTGGAAGACTTGCCGGCCTCGCCTTGAAGCAGCTCGGTGGCCTCGGCATCCCTGTCCTCCATCGCCAGGACCACTACCTTGTCAAGCAATGGGCCATAGACATTGCGCGTTTGCTTGAACTCCTCAAACAATTTGCGCCCGTCATCGGTCATGATGGTTTTCTCGAAAAGGTCGGATTTCTTAGTGATGACATCGCGCAACTCCTTGATGAGACCGGCGAATTTCTCCCGTTCCTCCACTGTGCTTGCGGCGATAATATCCCGCCCATTCACCCTGATGCGCTGGAAGGCAATGGAAATTTCCGCCATCTCCCCCAAGGGAACCGCCGCCTTCTCATACAGCTTTGTGTCGGCTGCATCGATCTTGCGTATATTGTAGATACCCACCCCGCCGATGACGGCGGCCACAATTGCCACCGTGATAAATCCTGCCAGCAGTTTTCCCTTTAATGTCATGTTATAGAACCAGCTCATGCTTTTTCTCCTTAATATGGCGTTCGCATTATGGCGTCAGGTCAATATTGCCTGTCGGAATTTCGTCTTTTCTCAGCGGGATAAGGGCTTCCGAGACCTTATGATTTCATCTTCATGTTTTGCCGCATGTGCTCCCTCCTTTTAATGAGCTTTTTACGAGTCAGGTATATTGTCTGCCTGCATGGATTATTGAACAACTTCCTGACGTTACGAGTGTTGCAAGTATGCGTGCGAACCTGAGTGCTCATCACCGGACTTTTTTATACAAACGCGCATCCGGCACCACCTGTTCAAAGAGATGGGCAATCTCGTTCGGCATCTTCTGGGTGTTCTCCAGGGCCAGGTAACCCCCCGGACTCAAGGCCCGGTGGTACATCTTGATGACCTCGATCCGCTCACTGTACTGGAAATGGAGCAGGACGTTCTTGCACACCACCAGGGCGTAGTCGGAACCAATGGGCTTCAACGACAGCAGGTTATGGTACTGGAAGAAGACCCGTGATCTGACCTTGTTGCAGACGCGATACAGGGCATTGTCCTGTTTATCGAAATACTTCTTGAAGATGTCGGCCGGAATGCGCTGCAGTTCCTCGTATTTGTAGGTCGCCTGCTTGACGATATCTCCAAAATTATTTTCGCTGTCGTAATCAGAGGCGTCCAGGTAGAGGTTGTTGAAGGCGGAGCCCAGACGTTCGGCAAAGAGGATGGTCAAGGTATAGGGCTCCTGGCCCAGGGCACAGCCGGCATCCCAGACCTTGATCCGCATCCGGCCCAGGGCAAGCCGGATGGTCTGCTCCACCGCATACTCAAGAACTGGTTGATCACGAAAAAAGAAGGTAAAGGCCATCGTATCTCACATGCCTTAGAGTTGATTATGTTCGGCAAGTTCTGCGGTTTGAGCCAGGACGCTCAGATCGAGAATCAAGGCCACGGAGCCATCGCCCATAATGGTGGCGCCCGATATTCCTTGAACATCCTGGTAGAAACGTCCCAGCGGCTTAATGACGGTCTGGTGCTCTCCAACAACGAAGTCCACCACAAAGCCGATGCTTTGGCCATGCACCGATACAATGACAATCTGTTCAATATCGGGAGGACTGCCGCCGATATCGAACAGTTCGCGCAGGGAGATATAGGGGGTCAGATTGCCCCGCACCTTGACCAGATTGCGGCCATGAGCGGCCTCGACATCAGCCCTTGAGAGTTCCACGCACTCCTCGACCGATGCCAGGGGCAGGACGAAATGACTGTCGCCGATCTTCACCAGCAGACTCTCGATGATGGCGAGCGTCAGAGGGATCTTCAGGGTGATGGTTGTGCCTTTGCCTTTCAGGCTGTCGATGGCGATAGAGCCCCGCAGCCCTTCAATGCCGCGTTTGACCACATCCATGCCGACCCCTCGGCCGGAGACATTGGTCACCTTGGCGGCCATGGAGAAACCGGGGGTGAAGATCTGGGCAAAGATCTCCGAATCGCTCAGTTCGGCATTAGCGGCAATCAAACCATTATCAACGGCCTTGGCCCGGATGGCATCCCGATCGAGGCCGGCGCCATCATCACGGATGGTGATCAGTACTGAATCCCCGAAATGTTCGGCTCCCAGCTGAACCTTGCCGATTGAGGGCTTGCCTGCGGCGGTGCGAACTTCAGGCATCTCGATGCCGTGGTCGATGCTGTTTCTGATGATATGGACCAACGGATCGTTCATTTTTTCAATAACGGTTTTGTCCAGTTCGGTGTCGGCGCCAAAGGTCTCCATCTCTATATCCTTGCCCAGTTCCTGGGAGAGGTCGCGCACCAGCCGTTTGAATTTGCTGAAGGTGCTGCCGATGGGCAGCATCCGGATGGTGAGGGTGGTGTCACGCAGTTCGTTGGTCAAGCGTTCCACCTCCTCGGAGATATTGATGAAGGTCGGGTCGCGCAGGGAATTGGCGGCCTGGGTGAGATGGGCCTGCACCGTGACCATTTCGCCCACCAGATTAACCAGTTGATCCAGTCTTTCCGCCGGCACACGGATGCTGGCGGCGGCATCCGGGGCAGGGGCCGCCCGTTCCTGGCGGACGGTCTTCACATGCTGCTGCTCAATAAGGGCTGACTGCACCTTCTCCGGCGTGACGACGCCCTGGTCCACCAGCATTTCGCCAAAACGTTTCTGCTGATTCAAAATCTTCTGCACCTCAACCGGCAGCAGATCGCCGCGCTCGACCAGGATTTCACCCAATTTTTTGTAACTCTGGTCGTCAGTCGCCAAGCTGCTGCTGTCAACCAGTTCGATTTTGATTTCGCAGTCATCTTCCACAAAGATGAAGACGTCCCTGATAGCCTCCTCGCCAAGGCTGCTGGTCAGGATGATATCCCAGTAAAGATAGCAGTGTTCGCCGACCATGGTGTCAAGGCGGGGAACATTGTCAAATTGGGCCACCACGTGGCATGTGCCTAAAGCCCGCAGTTCATTAAGCAGCAAAACCGGGTTGTTGCCGTTTAAAAGCAGTTCCCGGTTCGGGCGAAAACGGATACGCCAGGTTTTCTGCTCTGCATCGGCACTGTCTACCTTCGGTGGTACTTTTGCGGTCGGCTCATCCATCTTTTGCATGGTTGTTTCAGCCTGCGGCACGAGCTGGCGCAGGCCGGCGACAATATCGTCGCCCTCATGTCGGTTAACTTCACCGTGACCAGCCGAAAGCAGGGCTGTAATATGGTCACGAGACTTGAGTGTCAGGTCAAGCAGCTGTTTCGTCACCGCCATCTTGCCGTTACGGACCAGGTCAAATACCGTCTCAACCTCGTGGGTGAAGGCTGCGATCTCATCAAAGCCAAACATGGCGCCGGAGCCCTTGATCGTATGCATAACCCGGAAAACTCGATTGATCAGGTCACTGTTATCGGGCGACTCTTCAAGATCGAGCAATGAACTTTCCAACTCGGCAAGCAGTTCGCCTGCTTCTTCTCGATAGGTTGCAATATGTTGGTCCACCATGGCGGGAATCCTTTCGTTTTTAAGCTGGATAGGCTGCAGGTTGCTAGACGACAGACTTTAGGGCTAAAAGATTGTTTTCCTTATCTCGCTAATACTTTCCTGATCACCGCGATCAACTGTTCCGGCTTGAATGGCTTAACGATCCACCCGGTGGCGCCGGCCGCCTTTGCTTCCGACTTCAGCGCATCCTGGGATTCAGTCGTCAGCATGATGATGGGAATAAATTTGTTGAGGCTGCCGCTCCGGACCCCTTTGATAAGTCCGATGCCATCAAGATTGGGCATATTGAGGTCGGTAATCAGCATGTCGACCTTCTGGGCGGCCAGTTTTGTCAGGGCATTTCGTCCGTCAACCGACTCAATGACATCATATCCGTTTTGTTTGAGGGTAAAGGCCACCATCTGCCTGACGCTGGCCGAATCATCAGCGGTCATGATTAATTTTCCCATTATGTCCCATCTCCAAACCAGATACAGATACGGCTGTTATTTTGTTTGCAGAGACCATGGAACCCCGCTCCGCAAGTGGTAATCAGATCGACCAGGGCCCTGGGCAGTTCACCACAATATGAAAATGTCTTGCCCTCCTCTGCCGCGGCCGTTTTGCAAGCTGAGCAGAGAACCTGCAGGGCGGTGATGTCAACTTCAACGCCGGCATCGAAGGTAACGGCGACACTTACGGCCGAGGACAGAGCTTTCTGGATGCGTTGCGTGAAATCAGCGGCGGTTTCAATAGTCAGCCGCTTGCCGCTGCTGATGATAATACTGCCGTCTTCCCTGCTCGTACTTGAAAGGGTTTGATTTTCCATCAGATATGCTCCTGTTTCAGGTGTTAAAGGCCTTTTGTCCTTTCCCCGGTTTCCTTGCCGCCCTGCAAATATCATTGTCCCTTTGTCTCACTGAGATTCCCTTTAATAAAAGCGCCGATTTTTTCAGTAGATACAGTTCCCATGAGCCGCCCCTTTTCAATGCCGTTCTCAATAAAAATGAATATAGGCGTACCCAAAAAATGGAATTTCGAAAAAAAAAACCCGAGCTCATGATCTTGAGCTTCACTGATATAAAACTGAATGGATTCGAACTGCCGGCTCAGTATTTCAATCGATTTAACCGTTTCGCTTTGGGAAATGCTGTTTTGGTAAAAGCAGAGCAGGGCGGGCCGGCCTGACCTGATCACCTCTTTTTCGTAGACGCCCCGGTCAAGATTCTTTAATATCATCGACGACACTCCTCCTGGTTAGTGTTACCATTTTGCCAGGCTACCTAATCCAAGAGGCGTGCCATCTTCTCGGTTTGCTCAATGTATTTGCGATAAGATTATGAAAACAGGATAAAATCACGTAAGCATCAGGATGAGTCGCGCATGTGTTTGTTGTCGAGATGTGTCTAATTTGTACAGTTATGCGCAAACACAAGTGTACAAATTAGACACTTTTTTCGTGCGTGTCGGGGCAGGGGTAGCAACAGGTTTCAGAAAGCGGGCAGGCGTGGGGAACAGACAGGAAACGCAGTCAGGAACAATGACACAGTATAGCAGTGACTCGAAAGATCAGGTGCCGCTGTCGTGCTGAAGATTAAACTCCCTCATCTTGTTGTAGAGTGTGGCGCGGCTCAGTTTCAATAGTCTGGCGGTTTTTGCCTTATTGCCATCTGTCTGCCGCAGGGCATGGAGCAAGGCCTCGCGGGTCAGACAGCGGGCATACTGCTTGTCCTGAGTTGGTACCGTGCCGGTGACAAGCAGGTCCTTGGGCAGGTGCTCAGGCTTCAACTCATGGCCGGAAGACAAAAGGACGGCATGTTCCATGACATGTTTCAGCTCCCTGATGTTTCCCGGCCAATCATAAACCATGAGGATGTCGCGAAACTCTTTGGTCAGAGCGGAAATTGACTTGTGGAATCTTTTATTGAAAATGGTGAGGAAATGCTCGATCAGTAACGGAATGTCACCCTTTCGCTCCCTGAGCGAGGGAAGATGCATTACCATTACCTTCAACCGGTAGTATAGATCCTCCCGGAACGCCCCCTCTTTAACCTTCCGTGCCAGGTCGGCATTGGTGGCTGCAATAACTCTGACGTCAGCTTGTCTGGTCTGGGATTCACCAACCCGCTCGTACTGCTTGACCTCAAGAAAGCGCAACAATTTCAGCTGGATTCGCGGCGATATATCGCCTATTTCATCAAGCAAAAGGATACCGCCCTCGGCGGCCTGGATTCTTCCGGTCCGATCCTTCACCGCCCCGGTAAAGGCTCCACGGATATGGCCGAACAGTTCGCTTTCCAAAAGGTTTTCAGGCAATGCGGCGCAGTTTACCTTGATCAGGGGCTTGGCCGAGCGGTTGCTGCTTGAGTGCAGGGTTTCAACCAGAAGTTCCTTGCCTGTGCCGGACTCACCGGTAATGAGTACCGTCGTGTCAACGGATGCCAGTTTGCGGACATTGTGATAAATTTCCTGCAACTGAGAAGAGTTGCCGATCATATGCCGAAAGCGCCGCCTTTCCAGCAGCTGATTTTCGAGATCCGCCAGGCGGGTAATGTCGTGGATAATTAGCAATGCCCCCAGGGTTTGATTCACTTCATCTTTCAGCAGGCAAGAGCTGACCAGAACAACCTGGCGGATCTGTTTGCCATGATGGATCTCGATTCTGTAGTCCGTGATCGTTTCATGGGTAGTCAGGGTATTTTTCAGGACCCTGCAGCATTCATCCTGGAATCGGCTTCCGCCGGCTTGACAGACTTTGCCAATTGTGACATCCAGGTACCGCGCACATTTTTCATTGATGTGGGTGACTGCCATTTCCTCATTCACTGACAGAATGCCGTCAGGAATGTTTTGGAAGACGGATTCCAATGCTGCCTGGGTCACTTGAAGTTCCTGGGTGCGGAGACGAACCGTTTCTTCTAGGCTGGCGGAATAATGAAGCAGCTCTTTTTTGTAGCGTTGCCTGTCAATCACACGACCCATCTTGTCGGCGATTTCAATGAGCAGGGAATGTTCATCCTCATGAAACGGCATTCGGGTTTTCCCATGTACTTCGATGGGATAACAGACCTCGATCGAACCGACCGTCACTCCTTTGGATTTTATGGCGGCGGTAAGGGACCAGGGAGTCTGTTGGAAATCAGCGGTGCAATATGCGCGGTTTCCATGGCACAGTCTGGCAACGGCAATTTCCGGGAATTGCATTGCTGACGGTATGAAGTTGACCGTTTCCTGGAATATATCATCCAGGAGATCCTTTTTAAGTTCGATTATGCGGGAGATAGAATAAAGGCAGTTCAGTTCTCGGACTTTTTTCCCCAGATCCTCGGATTTTTTCCGGAGAATGTTTTCTATTTCCCGGCGCTTGGCTAACTCCTGGCTGCATTCGGCACGCAGCGCTCTCTCCTTCAATATCCGGAAGATTTTGGCCTGAACGGTATCTATGGTGAAAGGTTTTTCAAGATAGTCGGTGGCGCCTTCCCGGATGACGTCCGTGAAGGTGTAATTTTGGCTGTACGCTGTCATCAGGATGACATCGGTTCCCGCATGCTCTTTTCTGATGGTGTGTAGCAGTTCAATACCGTCAAGCTGCGGCATCCGGATATCCGATATGACGATATCGAAGTGCTCCGAGTTGAGAATATCAAGGGCTTTTTGCCCCCCAGAGGCGGAAACGAAGGCATAACCCAGGTTTGACAGGTAACGCTCAAGCATTGCCAGGAACTGTTGTTCATCATCCACCAGCAGGAATCTGCCTGTGAAAAAATCACCAAAGATATCGCTACGGCTATTTTTTTCCATTGATCCCGCCTGCGGGCTTTGCCCCTTCAGAAGTTGTAATAGGAGGTAGCCTTTTGTAAAACAATACCTTACACATTTTTCCTACACCTTTGACATACCGGCTGTATTGGGCAGCTGCATGCGCCTGATCAGCCCGCCTTATAATACCACTTGGCAGCTTCCGCATTATCCTGCGGATCATCGGCATATACGTTGGCAGGATTACAAAAACTATAAAAGCCAGCTAAAGACACCGCACAATCCGCCGCCCGGGTCACCTGGCCGTGTTTCACCGGATTGCAATGAATGGAATCCACATGTCTCGCAAAATCTCCTTCGTCGCGGATGAGGTGTTCCCCACACCGGCGTTGCCGGGCCACGTTCTCCTTTGCCCGTCCGGCTGGCGCTCCGGCGTTCCTCTGGGGGGATATGCCGCGAGAATCCCGTTTTGCTGAGCAACCACCGCCCGTCAAGGCCGCCGCGCTTCTTCGCGTCCTTCTCATACGATTGTTCGACTTTTCTTTTGAAATCAATAGATTACGCTGTTACAAGATTGCGTGAGTTAGTTTGAGAGGAGTGATGCTTAACTTCTTTTTCTATTATTTTACCCACTTTACTTTTAGCTATTTTCATATTGTACCGGACTTGTAGATTGAGCCAAAATTCTGGTTCAATTCCAAAATACTTGCCGAGACGTAACGCAGTATCAGCTGTAATTTCTCTTTTACCATGTATAATTTGACTGACCCGATTTGCCGGGACATTAATGTCTTTTGCTAACTGATTTTGAGTGATTTCCATTGGCTTAAGAAATTCTTCCAGTAATACATCGCCCGGAGTGATTGGAGTTAGTTTAGTTGCCATAATTTTACCCCTTGTGATAGTCAACAATTTCTACGTCGAAGACGCTTTCTTCTGACCATACGAAACAAATACGCCACTGGTCGTTAATTCTAATGCTGTGCTGTCCGCTTCTGGTGCCTTTTAACTGTTCAAGCCTATTTCCAGGGGGAACTCGCAAACTTTGCAAAGAAACAGCAGCGTTAAGAACCTCAAGTTTTATTCTTGCTGCTCTGGAAATACTTCTGAACTTTTTTACATCGAAATCGTCAAAAAGTTTTTCCGTATCTTTGCATTTGAATGATTTAATCATAAAGATATGATATGACGCATTACGTCATTCTTCAACAGAAATGTTGGATTTTAGAGCCGAACGATAAGTTCAGCGGGAACCGCGCTGTTCGCGGTTTCCGCTGGAATGCTTTGTTAAATGCTTTTATCTTCTTTGCATTTTCTTTATCTTTGCGCTGGAAAAACAGCATCAGCCCATTGAAACTGGCGGCACCAAGGCCGTCATTCCCGCATGTAGTTAGCGGGAATCCATGTGTTTTCAATATGCTGGACCCCCGCTAACGGCATGCGGGGGTGACGGAAAAATGA
>QZKJ01000054.1 GCA_003605035.1 Desulfurivibrio sp. | reverse complement strand
GACAAAGGGCTGGTTGATGGATGCAATGGTGTTTTCTCCCGGGGATTTTATATCTTATTTGGGAGAAAATTTGTCTTGACGATGGGGTCCACCATAGATTGCTTCTGAATCATTCACCTTGCCGAGATATCTCTGAGTCGTTGATAAATCCGCGTGCCGGAGAATTACTTTGCTGACAATTTCAATTGGGGTGCCGGATCTCGATGCATAAGTCGCGGCATGACGTCTGAGATCATGAGGGCGCAATTCAATATCGACGAGTCTCCCTGCTTTCTAGACCATCGACCAGGCAGCAACATAAGAGATCGGCAAAATTCGATACTTCAGCCGCGACAAAGGGGATTTTGCAAGACAGGTGGTACATCCATTGCAATCCGGTGAAACACGGCCAGGTGACCCGGGCGGCGGATTGGCCGTATGCGAGCAGCCACCGGTATATGGAGGCGGGGATGATGGGCCGTGACTGGGGCGGTGGAATCTGCGGCGAGAGAGGATGATGTTGTTGGAATTCGTTGTTGAGGTTCGTTCCTCACCCCAAACCGTGCTGTTTAATCAATGGCGGATTTGGGATTTCGGATTGCGGATTGGGCGACGCACCCCGTTCACGTGGCAATAGCCATTTTTTTTACCACGGAACAAACAGCGATCACAGATATATTTTTTTCAGTTCTTCAGCTCCCGGGCTCCTGGATAATTTTTCACGGAAAATGCTGGACCGCGTAATCCCCGATCCGCATTCCGAAATCCGAAATCCCCAAATCCGCATTCCGCATTCCGCCCCCCCGTCAATTTTCATTACGGCGGATAAAGGTCGGCTCATCCAGTTCATCTTCGTCAAAAATTCTGACCGTGGTATATTTTTTCCTGGGCTCAGGATAGCCGCCACCGTTGGCCACCTGCGGTACCTTGGCCTGGTTGAAGGGCAGGGTGCCGCTGGCCGCCTTCGGTTCCGCCTTTTTGGGCAGCGGAGTCACCTTGTCCGGCAGAGGCTCCAGCTCCTCCGCCACCCGGATGCCGGTGGCAACCACCGTGACCCGCAGCTCCTCTCCCAGTGAATCATCAAAGATGACGCCCAGGATGATATTGGCCTCATCATGCACCTCTTCGTAAATCTTGCTGGTGGCCTCGGTCACCTCGGCCATGGTCAGGGTGTCTTCCCGGGCGGAGATATTGACCAGCACGCCCCTGGCCCCGTCAATGCTGATATCCTGCAGCAGCGGACTCGCTATGGCCATGTTGACCGCTTCGATGGCCCGGTTTTCGCCGATGCCGACCCCGGCACCCATCAGGGCCGGTCCCATCTCATTCATCACCGTGCACACATCGGCAAAGTCCGGATTGATGTAACCCGGCAGGTTGATCAGATCGGTGATGCCTTTCACCGCCTGCACCAGTACGTTATCGGCCATTTTCATGCCGTCGAGAAAGCGGGTTTTCTTCTGGGTGAGCGACAGGATGCGGTCATTGGGAATGGTGATGATGGTATCCACGTGTTTTTTGAGCTGCTCCCAGCCGATCTCGGCATTGCGCATGCGGGCCTTGCCTTCAAAGACAAAGGGCTTGGTCACCACCGCCACGGTGAGCGCCCCCAGTTCCTTGCTCACCTTGGCCACGATGGGTGCGGCGCCGGTGCCGGTGCCGCCGCCGAGCCCCGCGGTGATGAAGACCATGTCGCTGCCCTTCAGACAGTTTCTGATCTCGTCAATACTCTCCTCCGCCGATTCCCGTCCCTTGTCAGGATTGGCGCCGGCGCCGAATCCCTTGCTGACCGTGGGCCCGAGCTGCAGTTTCACGTCCGCCTTGGAATGATCCAGCACCTGCAGATCCGTATTGGCCGCAATGAATTCCACCCCCTGGAGCTTGCTTTCCACCATGGTATTCACGGCATTGCCACCGCCGCCGCCAATACCGAAGACCCTGATCTTCACCCTTGATGTGTCTTCCGCCATTTGAAACTCCATAGTTCGCCCCCTTCCTGATGAACTTCGCCGAGCGTCGTCGCCCGCGGAAATCCTGCCTGTAATTTACAACCAAACCCGCAATTGCTCTACATTAATTTACCGAACAGCCCTTTTATCTTCTTGGCCAGGCCGCCGATGCCCTTCTCGCCCCGGTCCCGGAAACCCCTTTCCGATTCGCTCCGCATGCCGTAGATGACCAGGCCGACGCCGGTGGCGCATTGCGGGGTGTTGACGATATCCGTCACCCCGCCGATATTGCGCGGATAGCCGATGCGCACCGGCAGATCAAAAATCTGCTCGGCCAGATCAAGGATATGGATCAGCATCGAGGTGCCGCCGGTCAGCACCACCCCGGCGTTGACCATATTCTTCACCCCGCAGTTGACCAGCTCGTAATTGATCAGGGTCAGCATCTCCTCCACCCGCGGCTCGAGGATCTCCCCCATGACCCGCTGGGAAAGCCGGCGGGATTTGCGGCCGCCCACGCTGGGCACCTCAATGGCCTGATCCTTGTCGATCATCGACGAGATGGCGCAGCCGTATTTTTCCTTGAGCTTCTCCGCCGCTTTGAGCGGGGTGCGCAGGCCGATGGACAGATCGTTGGTCAGATTGTTGCCGCCGATGCCCAGCACAAAGGTGCGCTGGATGCAGTTCTCCGCGAACACGGCCAGATCCGAGGTGCCGCCGCCGATGTCAATTAGGGCCACCCCCAGTTCCCGCTCTTCCGGGGTGAGCACCGCCTCGGCCGAGGCGATGGGCTCCAGCACCACGTCATCCACCTCCAGCCCGGCCCGGTTGCAGCACTTGATGATGTTATGCACCGCGGTTACCGAGCCGGTGACGATATGCACCTTGGCCTCGAGCCGCACGCCGGTCATGCCCAGCGGGTCCTGAATGCCGCCCTGCCCGTCCACCCTGAACTCCTGGGGCATGACATGGATCACCTCCTTGTCCTGGCCCAGGGGGATGGCCTTGGCATTCTCCACCACCCGGTCGATTTCCTCCTGGCGGATCTCGCGGTTCTTGACGGCGATGACCCCGTCGCTGTTCTGCCCGGTGACATGACTGCCGGCAATGCCCACATAGACCGAGGAAATATTGCAGCCCGCCATCATTTCCGCTTCGGCCACCGCCTTCTTGATGGAGTTGACCGTGCTTTCGATATTGACCACCACGCCTTTGCGCAGACCGATGGAGGGATGGCTGCCGACGCCGACTATATCCACCCGGTTATCGACCACCTCGCCCACCACGGCGCAGATCTTTGTCGTGCCGATATCAAGGCCGACAATCAACTCCCCTCTTTCCACATTCGCCATATATTTCCTCTAATGAGCCGGCTTGTAATCACTCAGGCGCACCAGCACCTTGCCCCCGCCTTCCGCGTCCGTTTCATCGCCGGGCAGGTAATTCATCTCGATGGCCGCGGCGAGATCGTACTTCTCTTTGCGGTAGAGCCAGGAAAGCACCGTGCTTAATCGATAATATTTGGTCTTCAGCTCTCCCCTGCCGAGATAAACCGGGAAGGCATGGTCCGCCATGAACAGCACCAGATCCCCCTCGGGGGTCAGGTGAATTTCCGAAATATTCTGTTTCGGCAGGGCCACCGCCCCCTTTTCCGCCAGGACGATAAAACCAAGGGCCTCGGCCAGCCGCGGCTCCTCTTCGACCCCGGGCGCCTTGTCGATCTCCAGGCCGGTGATCACCGGAAAGTCCCGGTCATCAACGGGCAGCACCTCGGCAAAGACCACGCCGCCGCGGTCCACATAATAGAGCCCTGATTTCAGACTCACCATGGCCAGGGGCTTGCGCTCCCGCACCACAATGGCCAGCTTGTTCGGCCAGTTCCTGGTCACCTCGGCGGCTGCGATCCAGTGCTGGCTCTCCAGTTTCTTCCTGATGCGGCCGATGCGTGTCGCCCACAGATTGGTTTTCACATCCAGCCCGCTCCAGGAGAGAATCTCGGTGGGCGTGGTCCTGACGCAGCCCTTGATGTCCACCATCTCCACCTGGAAAAAGATCGACCGGCTCAAGCCCTGATAGGCGATGAGACACATGATGCCGCCCACGATCAGCACCCCGAAGCAGATGCTGATCACCTTCAGCAGCTGGTCGCCGAACCAGCTGTGATTGCTGGCCCGGTAAACCGTTAATCCCTTTTTCTTCCTTTTCATGGCCGGCCCAGAATCTTGACTTCAGGCTCCAGGATGATGCCGTAACGTTCCTGGACGGCCTGCTGGACAATCCCCATCAGCTCAATAATGTCCCCGGCCGTGGCATTGCCCGTGTTGACGATGAAGTTGGCATGCACCGGCGACACCATGGCCCCGCCCACGGTGCGGCCCTTCAGCCCGGCCTGGTCAATCAGCTGCCCAGCGGTTCTGCCGCCCGGCGGGTTCTTGAAAAAGGAGCCGCCGCTGGCCATATTCTGCGGCTGCCGCTGCCGGCGGCGCTGCCGGTAGTCGCTGCAGATCTCCCTGAGCCTGGCCGGCGTGTCTTTTGTCAAGCGCACAAATCCTTCCAGGGCGATGCTGCCCTGCTCCGCTCCCCAGGTCCGGTAGGCGAAACGCATGGCATCAATATCGCTGGCTGCGATGACGCCCCGGCTGTCCATGATGCCGACCCGCTCCAGCACGTCTTTCATCTCCCGCTGCCAGGCCCCGGCGTTCATGACAATCGCCCCGCCGACACTGCCGGGGATGCCCGCGGCGAACTCGAGGCCGGCATAGCCCCGCTCCACCGCCCAGTTGACCAGCTTGACCAGACTGCAGCCCGCCTCGACCCGGACCAGCACGCTGTCCCCGGCGTCCTCAAGCAGCTCGATGGCGGCGAACTCACGGCCGAGCACGATGACCACGCCCCTGAGCCCCTCATCGGCGATCACCACATTGCTGCCCCGGCCGAGAATGACCCACGGCACCGCCAGCTCGTGCAGGCGGCGGACAAGGCCGGACAGCTCGTCGCGGCCCCGGGGGAAAACGATGGCCTCGGCCCTGCCGCCCACCTTGAAGGTGGTGTAGCCGGCAAGACTGCCATGCCAGACAATCGCTTCCCCGGGATGGCCCGCCATGGCCTGCTGCAGCGCCGGCGCCCACGGGGGCAACGCTCTGGCAGTCCCGGCCCGTGGCGGCATCATCGTCTCCCGTTTCCCGCTGTACACTGCAGTGCCATACATACCTCCACTCTCCCTGTTTAGGCCGACAAAGCGGATAACAGCTGTTCGCCGGCCCGCAGAATGTCGCCGGCCCCCAGGCTGAGCACAATGTCCCCCTCCGCCAGCATGGGCTGCACCAGACCGGCCAGGTCGTCGACCCCTGCGGCCAGATACACCTGACGCTGACCATGCTCCTTGATGCCGATCATGAGATTTTCCGCGGTCACCCCCTCGATGGGCGTTTCACTGGCCGGATAGATCTCGGTCAGGATGAGGATATCGGCATCGTGAAAGGCGGTGCAGAACTCCTTGAACAAGCCCTGGGTGCGGGTATAGCGGTGGGGCTGGAACATGACCAGCAGCCGGCGGCTCGGCCAGGCGCTTCTAATGGCCGCGAGCGTCGCCCTGATTTCCGTGGGATGATGACCATAGTCATCGATCACCGTGATCCCCTGGCTCTCGCCCTTGATCTGCAGCCGCCGCTGCACCCCGGTAAAGGTGGAGAGGGCGGTGGCGATGCCGGCAAAGGGGATCTGCAGCTCAAGCCCCACGGCCACGGCCGCCAGACTGTTCAACACGTTATGGCGGCCGGGGGAATTGATGGTGATCTCGCCCAGCACCTCGGCGCCCCGGCATACCTCAAAACTGGTGGTCAGGCCGGCGGATTTGAGCTGCCGGCCGCTGATATCCGCCTGGGTGACCAGCCCGTAGGTGATCACCCTTTTTTTGATGTGCGGCAGCAGAGAGGCGATATTGTCATCATCAAGGCAGAGCACCGCGGCGCCATAAAACGGGATCTTGTTGATGAACTGCAGGAAGACTTCCTTGATCTCCTCAATGTTGTGGTAGTAGTCCAGATGCTCCAGATCAATATTGGTCACCACCTCGATCACCGGCGAGAGCTGGAGAAAGGAGCCGTCGCTCTCATCCGCCTCGGCCACCAGAAACTCGCCCCCACCCAGCTTGGCATTGGTGCCCAGGCTGTTCACCTTGCCGCCGATCACCACGGTGGGATCAAAGCCCGCCTCGGCCAGCAGCCAGCCCACCAGGGAGGTGGTGGAGGTCTTGCCGTGGCTGCCGGCCACGGCGATGCCGTATTTCTTCAGACGCATCAGCTCGGCCAGCATTTCAGCCCGGGGAATAACCGGGATAAAGGCCTCGCGGGCGGCGATGACCTCGGGGTTGCTGTCTTTGACCGCCGAGGAGATCACCACCACATCGGCATTGCCCACCCAGGCGCCGTTATGGCCCTGGTACACCCTGCCCCCCAGGCTCTGCAGCCGTCTGGTGATATCGCTCTGCTTCAGGTCCGAACCGCTGACCCGGTAGCCGAGGTTGAGCAGCAGCTCGGCGATGCCGCTCATGCCGATGCCGCCGATGCCGACAAAATGGATATGTTTGGTCTTGTTATACAATGTTGTTTCTTAGCTTAATTCTTCAGTTATATTCCCGGGGTGACCGTTCTGCCGCGGTCTTACCCGACCATCAGTTTCTCGCACTGCTCGACTATCGCCTCGGTGGCATCGGGCCTGGCCAGCCTTCTGGCCGCCTCGCCCATCTGCTGCCGCCGCTGTTTATCGGCCAGCAGCGCGCTGATTTCCTCAGCCAGTTTTTGTTCCGTCAGCTCCTGCTGGCTAAACAGCAGCGCCGCCCCGCCCCGCACCAGATACTCGCCGTTTCTGCGCTGATGATCATCGGCGGCAAAGGGATAGGGGATGAGGATCATGGGCAGGCCAAAGGCCGTGATCTCGGCCAGGGTGGTGGCGCCCGCCCGGGAAACCACCAGATCGGCCCGGCTGTACAGTGCCGCCATATCGGTAAAAAAGGCCGCCACCTCAGCGTTTACACCCAGCTCCCTGTAGCTTGCGGCCACCATCTGCTCATCATCCCTGCCGGTCTGGTGGATGACCTGCAGAGGCGTTGCCGCGCCCCGCAGCAGCTCCATGGCGCCCATCAGCAGGGTATTCACCCGGTGCGCCCCGAGGCTGCCGCCGAGCACCAGCAGGGTCAGCCCCTCTTTGTTTGGCCGCTGCCGGGCCGACGCTGCCAGCAGTTCCCGGCGCAGCGGATTGCCGGTCATCACCCATTTGCCGGCGCTGAAATAGCCCTCGCTGCCGGGGATGGAGAGAAAAATGCGGTCAACCAGGCGGCCCAGCTTGCGGTTGGCCATGCCCGGCACCGAGTTCTGCTCATGGATGCAGGTGGCGATGCTCAGCATTTTTGCCGCCACCAGTACCGGCCCGGTGACATAGCCACCCACGCCGAGCACCAGCTGCGGCCGGAAACGCCTCAGCAGCCGCATGGCCGCCAGGATGGACACCGGCAACTGCAGCAGGGCCGTGATCCGCTGCCCCAGGCTTTTGCCCTTCAGCCCCTGGCTGCTGATGGCGGCGGTCTCGAATTTCCGGTTGGCCAGCACCCGCGCATCGGTCTGCCGGCCGGTGCCGACAAAAAGCACCCGGCTGCCCGGATATTTATCCAGAAAGGCCTCCGCCACTGCTATGCCCGGGAAAAGATGCCCCCCCGTACCGCCGCCGCTGACCATCAACCTGATTTCCTTGTTTCCCATAAATCCTGAGTGGTTACAGCACCCTTTCCGGCGGCCGCCGACAGCTGTACTTCGGTGAGGCCATTTTAATCTCCGCCAGGGTCTGCTGATAGCAGCTCGGACAAAACCCATAGGAATAGAGGGTGGTGTCCGTGTCCTGCAGGGGAATCCACCTGCCTGCCTGTTCGTTGCGCTTGCAGCGGCAACATACCTTTTCCATTTTCATTTTCATTTTCTCGGTTGGTGTCTGATACCGGTTCGTCGTTTCTCTTTATCAGTTCAGATGCCCGCTGTCCCTGCGCCCTTGCCAGTGGAGCAGGCCCGAGCAGGTCAACCCTGTTCGTTACTTATTGTTCAAATTGTGCACCGCGCGCTGGAACCTCTCCCCGCGATCGGCATAGCTCTGAAACATATCAAAACTGGCGCAGGCCGGGGAGAGCAACACCGCATCACCTTCCTGCGCGCTGCGGGCCGCCTTGAGCACCGCCTCTTCCAGACTGTCCGCCATCTCGATGCTGGTCATCCCGGCAAAGGCGCCGGCCATTTTTTCCCTGGCCTCGCCGATCAGCACCATTTTTTTCACCTTGGCCCGCACGCCTTCCGCCATGTAGCCGTAGTCGCCACCCTTGTCACGGCCGCCGGCAATCAGAATCACCGGCTGGTTCATCCCCTCAAGCGCCGACTGCACCGCCCCGACGTTGGTGGCCTTGGAATCGTCAAAATAGCTCACCCCCTTGATCTCGGTAACCAGGGCGAGCCGGTGGGGAGGCCGCTCGAATTTCGCCAGCACCCTGCTGATCGCCTCCTCCGGGCAGGCCATGACGCGGGCCGCCAGGGTCGCCGCCATGGCATTCTCGCTGTTCGGCGATTTGAGGAGTTCCGCCGGCAGCTCATATTTTTCCTCATGGCTGAACATGCCGCGCAACACAATCTTTCCCCCCGCCACCACCGTGCCGGGCCGGCCGCCGAGTTCCCGGCCGAACCACAGGGTTTTCGCGGCAATAGGCGCCGCAGCAAGCCTGCCCGTAATCTCCGGGTCGTCGGCATTGACCACGGCCAGATCATCCGGCTGCTGCCAGGCGAAGATCTTCAGCTTGGCCGCCGCATACTCATCGTATGAGCCGTAGCGGTCAAGATGATCAGGGCTGATATTGAGCAGCACCGCCACGTCCGGCCGGAATGCGCCTGCCGTATCAAGCTGGTAGCTGCTTACCTCCAGGACCGCTATTTCCGCATCCTGCTCCCCCAGCAGGTAATCAAGCAGCGGCGTCCCGATGTTTCCGCCGACAAACACCTTTCTCCCAGCTCCCTGCAGCAATTCACCAATCAGTTTGGTAACCGTGGTTTTGCCGTTCGTGCCGGTAACGGCCACAATCGGGATCTGAAGATAAGCAGCACCAAGCCCGAATTCTCCAATTATCTCAATACCCGCCTGCCGGGCGGCGGCAAGCTCCGCCAGTTCCAGCGGCACCCCGGGGCTGACCACGATGACATCGGCATCGAGGAAGGTCTCCCGGCGGTGTCCGCCTGTCTCATGGTAGACATTTTTTTCCTGCAGCCACTGCAGCAGCCTGCCGTCCAGGGCCGGCTCCTCGGCCTTCTCGCTGAGCGCCACCCGGCAGCCCAGCCGGTGCAGGAACCGCAGGGCCGCAAAGCCCGACTTGCCCGAGCCGACCACCAGGGCCCGGTAGGATGCCGGGGAAGCCATGAATTCTTTTAAACCAACCATGTCCTCCTCACCGCAGTTTCAAGGTGGCCAGGGCCATCAGGCCGAGAATGATGGACACGATCCAGAAGCGGACCACCACCTTCGGCTCCACCCAGCCCATTTTTTCAAAATGATGGTGAAAGGGGGCCATGAGAAAGATCCGCTTGCCCCCGGAAAGCTTGAAATAACCCACCTGCAGGATCACGGAAATGGCCTCCATGACAAAAATGCCGCCCACCAGCACCAGGAGAATCTCCTGCTTGATGATCACCGCCACCACCCCCAGGGCCCCGCCGATGGCCAGCGAGCCGACATCACCCATGAAGACCTGGGCCGGGTAGGCGTTGAACCAGAGAAATCCGAGACTGGCCCCGGCCAGAGCCCCGCAGAACACCGTCACCTCGCCCGCGCCCGGCACAAAGGGGATCTGCAGATAAGCGGCCAGACCCGCATGGCCGGCCAGATAGGAAAACAGCAGGTAGACGCCGCTGGTCACCACGGTGGGGCCGATGGCCAGCCCGTCCAGGCCGTCGGTCAGATTGACCGCGTTGGAGGCGCCGGCCACCACCAGCGCCATGAACAGGATATAATAAACCCCCAGGTCCGGTTTGATGTCCTTTACAAACGGAAAACTCAGCGAGGTATCAAAACCAGGCTGATTCAGTAAAAAGCCGCCGACCGCGACTACGCCGGCAAACTGCAGGGCCATTTTTCCTCGGGCGCTCAGTCCCTTGGAGTTTTTCTTCTTGATCTTGCGCCAGTCGTCAATGCTGCCGATGGCCCCGTACCAGATGGTGATGGCCAGGATCAGCCAGACGAAGCGGTTGGTCAGATCCACCCACAACAGCGTTGAGGTGACCACCGCGGCAATAATCAGCACCCCCCCCATGGTGGGCACGCCCCGCTTGCTGAAGTGGCTGGCCGGTCCGTCTTCCCGCACCACCTGCCCCACCTGATGGCGCTGCAGCAGCCTGATGAAATAGGGCCCCAGCACCGTGGCGATGAGAAAGCCGGTGACAATCGCCCCGATACACCGGAAGGTGATGTAGCGGAAGACATTGAAGCCCCCGAACAGGTTATGCAGCGGATAGAGAAAATGATACAGCATGTGTCCCTGCCTACAGCCTGATTTTCAACTGCTCGATGATTGTTTCCATGCGCATGCCGCGCGAACCTTTGACCAGCACCAGATCCCCGCTTTGCAGCTCGCCCAGGGCGATCAGTTTGACAATGGCCTCCACGATATCCTCTTTTTTCTCCATCTGTTTGGCCTGTTTCATGGTCATGCGGGCGTCGAGGGCGCCTTCCACCACTTTTCTGGCAAACTGGCCGTAGGCAAACAGATAATCAAAGGCCTTGCAGGCCGCGGTTTCACCCAGCCGGCGATGGGCCGCGTCGCTGGTCTCGCCCAGTTCGAGCATGTCGCCCAGGATGGCTACGCTCTTCCGGTTCTTCTTCATGGCCCGCACCGTCTCCAGGGCGGCCAGCATGGAAGCCGGGTTGGCGTTGTAGCAGTCATTGATGACTGACAGCCCGCCGATGGTCTCCATCTGCAGCCTTTTGTCATAGGGGACGAAATGCATCAACCCGCGGCCGATCTGCTCCGGCTTGACCCCGGCGGCATAAGCCATGGCGGCGGCGGCCAGGGCATTGCCGACATTATGCTCGCCCAGGCCCCGGATGCGGATGCGCACCTTGTCGCCGCCCACATGCAGGGTGAACAGCATGCCCTGCTCGCCCAGGTTGCGCACATGGGTGGCCCGCACGTAGGCATTGCGGCTGCGGCCGAAGGTAATCTGCTGCTGGCTGCAGTTGCGGGCAATGGCCTTGACCCGCTTGTCATCAAGGTTGACGCAGAATCTGGCCCAGGACTTGCCGCCGGCAAACAGCTCGCCCTTGGCCCTGGCCACGCCTTCAATAGAATGCAGCCCGGCCAGATGGGCGCCATGGATATTGACAATGCAGGCGATATCAGGATCGGCGATCTCGGTCATCCTGGCAATTTCGCCGGGCCGGTTCATGCCCATTTCCAGCACCGCCACTTCATGGCTGGCATCAAGGCGCAGCAGGGTCAGCGGCAGGCCGATCAGGTTGTTGAGGTTGCCCTCGGTTTTCAGGACATTGTATTCCTCTTTGAGAATGGCGGCGCACATCTCCTTGACTGTGGTCTTGCCGGAGCTGCCGGTGATGGCGATGACCTGCAGGTTGGGCATGGAGGTCCGGCGGTAGGCGGCCAGATCGCCCAGCGCCTCCTGCGGGTCGGCCACGGCAATGACCGGCACCGGCAGTTTTTCCTCCACCTGGCCTGCCACGATGACGCCGGCTGCTCCTTTGGCCACCGCCTCCCTGACAAACTGCCGGCCGTCAAAATGCTCGCCGGACAGGGCCACAAAGAGATCCCCCGGCTGCAGGGTGCGGGTATCCGTTGAGATGGCGCGGAAATTCGCCCCCGGCGCCCCGCAGACAATGCGCCCTCCGGTTGCCAGCAGCACCTGGCTCAGGGTCCAGACCGGATCCTGCACCGTATTGAACCCATAGCCGAAGTCAGTCCGCGCCGGGCCGGCCGCCAGCCGGCAGAACTCTTTTTCCGTGCTCCGTAAAAGGTCCATACTCTTCTCCTTTTCCCCTATGCTGCCTGTCTGGCAATATTAAGCTGCTTTCTGGCCTGCTCGCGGTCATCAAAAAACAACTTCCGGCTGCCGATGATCTGGTAGTTCTCATGCCCTTTGCCGCTGATCAGCACCACGTCTCCCCCCTGGGCGCCCTGAATGGCGATGCGGATCGCCTCAGAGCGTTCCTCGATCAGGTCATAGCCCTGGAGGGAGCCGGCCTGCATGAGCAGTTCGCTGGCAACCCTGGCAAGCTTTTCTTCCCGGATGCCCGCCTCGATCTCCGCCATGATCTGCCGGGGCGGCTCGCTGCGGGGATTATCCGAGGTGACCAGCAGCACATCGCCCAGCCGCGCCGCCACGCCGCCCATCAGCGGCCGCTTGCCCCGGTCGCGGTCTCCGCCGCAACCGAACACCACAATGAGCCGGGCTGGTTGCAGCGCCCGCAGGGTGAGCAGCACATTTTCCAGGGCGTCCGGGGTATGGGCGTAATCGACGAATACAGTGGCCAGCTCAGCGCCGTTCAGCTCCGCGTCTGCATCCGGCAACACCCTCTCCAGCCTGCCCGGCACGCCGGCCACCCCGGCCACGCCCCGGCAGATGACCGGCAGCTCAAAGCCCAGGGCCGTGCCGCAGCCGATCACCCCCAGCAGGTTGCGCAGGTTGAAGTCGCCCACCAGCGGGCTGTCCAGCATACATCGTGCCGCGGGAGTGACGATCTCCGCCCGGATCCCCTGCAGGTCAAAGCTGAAATCCGCGGCCCTGATCAGCCCCCGGCCAATGCCGCAGCTCAGACAGACGTGCCTGCCCCGGCCCAGCACGTCGATCAGCCGCTCGCACCAGACATCCCCCTCCTGCTCCCCGCCCTGCCCCTGGCCCAGCACGATAACCCCCTGGCCGTCTTCTTTCAGGTAGGAGGCAAAGAGTTTTTCCTTCTCGGCAAAATAGCCGTCCATGCTGCCGTGAAAATCCAGATGATCACGGCTGAGGTTGGTAAAGAGCGCCACATCGAACCACACCCCGTTCACCCGCTGCAGGGACAGGGCATGGGAGGAAACCTCCATGACCACATGGGTGACGCCCGCATCAGCCATCTGCGTGAGAATCCGCTGCAGCTCAACCGGCTGGGGGGTGGTCAGCGCGGCCGGTGACTCATGGCCCTGATAGCGGACGCTGACCGTGCCGATGACGCCGGGGTCGCCGCCCGCCCGCCTGATCACCGCCTCCAGCAGATAGGTGCAGGTGGTCTTGCCGTTGGTGCCGGTAATGCCGATCATCTTCATCCTTCGGCAGGGAAAATCGCAAAAGGCCGCGGCAAGATAGCCCAAAGCGCGACCGGTATCATCAACTTTCAAAAGCAGGGCGTCGCATTTTTCCGCATAGGCCAGGCTGGCCAGCACCGCGGCGCAACCTCTGGCCACGGCATCATTGATAAAGCGGTGGCCGTCCACCGTGGCGCCCGCCACTGCGACAAAAAGCATGCCGGGCGCAGCCTTACGCGAATCGTCCGTCACCCCGCTGATCTCCACCTCCCGGGCGCGGGCAGGGCAGGTGATGGCGAGATCCGCCGCAGCAAGAAGGTCACCCAGTTTTTTCTTTCGCATCTCCATCATGAGCGCTACCGCCTGGTCTCAGCCTTGAGGATCACCAGGGTCCCCTCTTTCAATTTGCTGCCGGCCGCGGGGTGCTGCTTTTTGACGATACCCGAACCTTCAACCACCACCTTGATATGATAGCGATCCAATTCCTGCAGAGCCTTGCGGATGCTCAGGCCCCGCACATCGATCATGGTATCCGCATCACTTTTCCTTTCCCCCAGCAGATCAAAGCCCAGCTGCTTGTTGCGCAGCATCCAGCGATGAAAGATCTCCTCCCTGGAAACCGGCGGCGGCAGGGCTCCGGGGCTCTCCTGCTGCTGATGCAATCTGAGGGCCGCCTGCAGAAAGGCGCCGGCATGATGCTTGAGCGGGGATGACTGCTTGAGATCGATGCTGGCGTCATCAATGACCAGCAGCATCGCCAGTTCCGGCTCGCTTACCGTGATGGAGGCCAGCACCAGGCCGTCGCAATGGCGGATGACCGGGTCCTGCGGTTTTGCTGCCGGCGCGTCGGGTTCTGCCGCGGCGCCGGCCGGCCCGGTTGCGGGCGCAGGCGGCGGCGCCAGCTCTTCCCCGGCAGCTGCCATATCGGCCCGGGGCCGCAGAATTTCGGCCACCAGCACGTTATCCGCGGCATGGGTCTTTTCCCCTAAAAAAAGAACAAGGTCACGGCTTGCTTCAGGGCCGATGACCTTGTTTTCCTGTGACGGCCAGGGCCACTCCTCAGGTTTTCCCGACCCGGCAAGAGTGGCCTGCAGCAGATGGGGAGCAACCGCGCCGCCGCCGTTCACCAGTGCGGCATAACCGCACAGCAGGCCCAACCCCGTTTCCTTGCCGCCATTATCTCCAGGCAGGTCAAGCCTGCACTGGCCGACGCTGGCCAGGATTTTGCCGAAATCGGAAAAATCCAGCTGGCCGTTTTCCGCATCGGCCTGCTCAACCTCCAGCGCATCGGCCAGCCAGTCGGATGCATAGGAGCCGTCCTGCAGCTTTACCCATGGCGATTTCTGCGGGCCTTCCCGAATTTTTTTCATTATCCTCGGCGTCAGCGACTTGACCGGTTTTTCAACCGGGGTCTGCCCCTCTTCGCCCTGGCCGGCGGCAAGGGCCTGCTGCGCCCGTTCGAAATCTGCCGCAGCCTTGAAGATCAGCGACAGGGCTCCGGGGTCCACCTGGCCGGCCATCATGCGGTCCACCCCTTCAACGCTGCCCGCCATGCCCAGCCTGGTGGCGGCAAAGAACGGCAGCTTGACATAGGCCAGAACTTCACCCTGGTCCACGTCCATCACCAGGGCGCTCACCGCGGTCATCGCTTCAGCCGCCCCATCCGCCGGCCGTATCTCATTCAACAGTGCCGTCATTTCCTGCTCCAGCAGCAATTGCATTTTTGCGTCCAGGGTGAGCACCAGACTTTTGCCGCCGCCTGCCGCATCCGCCGCCGCACCACCGAGCAGCAGATTGTCATAAAAGAGTTCCACCCCGGACAGGCCGTGGCCGTCCTTCACCTCGCCGATGATCTGTCCCATGTTCGCCCGGCTGGGGTTATATCGTTGCTCCTGCTCATAAAAATAAACTCCTGGAAGATTCAAGGCCGCAACCGCGGCTGCCTTCTCAGGAGAAATATTTTTCACCACCCATTTGTAGCTCCTCTGGGTTTTCAGTTCATCCAGCACATCTTTTTCATCAAGATTCAGAGCATCGGCCAGCAGCCCGACCGTTTTTTCAATGTTGTCAAATTCCAGGGGCTTGACATAGATCGAGTCCACTTTAAAGCTGATGGCAAGTTCATTAAGGTTGCGGTCATAAATATTGCGGCGCCTGATTTCTTCCTTTTTCTCCGGGACGGCCAGGAGAAGATCCTCCTCTGTCCCGACCGTCTCGTTCTTTACGCTGCCGTCATCCCCGGCAGGGGTGTGGCGGAAAAACAGAAAATAGGAGACAAGCAGCATGAGCGGAACGAGAAGCGCTGCCAGCCGCTGCAGTCTGGCAATCCTTTTTTTCTTCTTCTCCTCGCTCTCCCGATGAATCCACTTGCTGCCGAACGGACCCTTGTCGCCTTTCATGGTTCAGGAATCCGTACGATCACCCCGCCGCCGGCACTCTGTTCAACCGTCGGGTGGAGGGAAAGTTTTGCTGCGGCAACGGTCTCGATTCGTTTTCTGTCCAGCAGCTGTCCCTTCTGGCCCCGCAGCTTGACGCTCACCTGCTGCAAGGCATGCTTTTCTCCCTGCACGCCGGTCAAACTGTCCAGCCCCCGCCTGATGCTCCACGAAAACCAGTAACTGCCCGCCATGCCGATCAGGGTGGCCACAACGATGATTACCCCGGACAGCTTCCAGAACCAGCCGCCCAGGGTCAATTTCTGGCCGGGCCCCTTTTTACTCAGCTTTCTGCTGAGGCTCGGCTTGTAGTTATAGCGTGAAGACAGTTGCACGGACATCACTCACCCCGCACCGCGGCAACGCGCAGCCTGGCGCTTCTTGAGCGCGGATTTGCCAGGATCTCGTTATCCGCCGCCGTCACCGCCTTTGCCGTTACCAGCTCCAGGGCAGGGTTATTTCGAAAGGCCCGCTTCACCAGACGATCCTCCAGGGAATGAAAAGAAATTACACAGATACGCCCTCCCGGTTTCACAAAATCCGCCACGCTTGCTAAAATCTGCTGAAGATTGTCGAGCTCCCGGTTCACCGCGATGCGCAGGGCCTGGAAAACCTTGGTGGCAACATGGATTTTTTTTGGCCAGAACCTGCGCGGCACCGCGTTTTCAACAATCTTTACCAGCTGATCCGTACTCGTAAGCTCACTCTTTTTGCGGGCGTCAACCACCTGCGCCGCAATCCGCCTGGCCTGCCGTTCCTCTCCGTACAGATAGAAAATGTCGGCCAGTTCCTGCTCGCCGGCCCGGTTCAACAGATCCGCCGCCGTTTCCGGGCTTCTGCTGTCCATGCGCATGTCAAGGGGCTGGCAACCCTGAAAGCTAAAGCCCCGGCTGCTGGCGTCCAGCTGCAGGGAGGAGAGCCCCAGATCGAGCAGCAGACCGTCCACCCGGTCCACCCCCAAGGCAGGCAGAACCTCACTGAGCTCCGCAAAATTGCGCCGGACAAACTCCACTCTGCCCTGATACCCGGCCAGATTGACCCTGGCCCGGGCCAGGGCCTCCTCATCCCAGTCAAACCCTATCACCCTGCCGCCCGGGCTGCTGGCCGCCAGGATCGCCGCGCTGTGCCCGCCGAGCCCCAGGTTCCCGTCCACATAGAGGCCGCCATCCCGCGGGGCCAGGTAGTGGATTACCTCATCCAGCAGGACCGGCAGGTGTACCGGTTTGCTCTGCATAGGTTAAAAGAGACCCAGCTCATGGAGGGTCGCATCAAATTTATCAAAATCCTGCGGTGTAACGCTGCTTTCCGCCTGCCAGGTATCCTTGTTCCATATCTCGAAGAACGGTCCCATGCCCACCATCACCACATCCTTTTTCAGATCAAGCTGATTGCGCAGATGCATGGGCAGAATGATGCGGCCGTTCCGGTCGATCTGGCACTCCTCCGATCCTCCGACCAGATGACGGATCATCTTCTGAAACTGGGCGTCCTTTTTTTCCTTGCTGAGCAGAGTGGCTTCCAGCTTCTCCCACTCCTGCAGGGGATAGATGCGCAGGCAGGTGCGCCATGGCGGGGTGATCAGCAGCCGGTCATCATAATCACGCAGCAGAACTTCCCGGAACCGGGACGGCACATTGAGCCGTCCTTTCCCGTCCAGCGTATGCTCAGATCTGCCCCTGAAACGGCTTGGCTGACTCACAACAACGCTTTCAACCAACTCTCCACCCCCTCTGCACCCTGTTGCCCCATTTTACACCATAGTATGATACTTATAAGAGGCAACGAACAGAAGTGTCAAGAGGAATTATTGCCCTGTTTTCTGGCAACAACATGGAAATGCGGCGTTTTTTACCGCATATTGTGTACTACATCAGGGACACAACAACATATAGAAATGAGGAAGACCACAGGAGGGGAAAATTGATAAAATTATTTTTGCAGGAAAGGGTGGTGCAAAGTGGGGCAAAAAACCATCCCCACAGAACGGCGCGGTAGGGGCACCCTGGGATCGGGCACCCGCAAGGGGCGCCCCTACGCCAAGGGAGGCTGTCAGGCCTTGTGCAGCGCGGCCAGCCGCTCCGCCGCCTCCCGGCAGGTGGGGTCGGCCCGCAGAATCTTTCCGTATATCTTTTCCGCCAGGCCGGTCTTGCCCCGTTTTTCATACAGGCCGCCAAGCTGGATAAGGAGCCTGCTGTTTCTGCCGTCCAGGACCAGGGCCCGGCGCAGGGCCCGCAGGGCGTCATCATATTCCCCCCGGCCTGCCTGCACCGTCGCCAGCCGCGACCAGTGGCGCCAGTCATCGTCAGCCAGCTCCACCGCCTGCCGGCAGAGGGCCAGGGCGATCTCATCGCCCTGCTTTTCCAGCAGAAAGAGTTCGCCGAGCATGCTGAGCGCCGCGGCATCCCGCGGATTGTGGCGGGCCGCCTTCTGCAGACAGGAGATGGCCCGGCCGTTCTCGCCCAGTCCCTTGTAGGCCTCACCCAGATAACGGTGGACCGCGCCATGGCTGATATCGCGCACCCCACCCGGCCCCACCTGCTCACCCCGGCGCAGCACAGCCACCGCCGAGGCCCAGCGGCCCGCCTTGCAGTAGAGTTTGCCCAGCTGCAGCAGCAGATCGAAATTATCATCCTGGACCGCCAGGGCCTTCTCGAAATTCTCCATGGCCCTGTCCTCTTCATCCGTGGCAAGAAAAGCAAAGCCGAGGTTGTAGAGGGCCATGAAATTGGCGGGCTCCAGGGCCAGGGCCTGCTGAAAGAGCGGGATGGCCCGGCGGTACAGATTCATCTGGGCCAGGGTGACGGCCATGCTGTTGAGCAGATTGATATTGGCCGGATCAAGCTGCAGCCCCAGGCGGTACTCCTTGGCCGCCCGGGCCAGATCACCCTCGTTGTAATAGATGTCGCCGCTGATATTGAGACTGACCCCGTCAAAGACCGTCATGGTGCCCGGCCCGTAGAAGCCGGTATGCAGCAGGGCCTTGCGGCAGTTGCCCGCTGTCTCCACCTTCTTGAAGCCCTGCCCGGGATAGAGGGCGATGCCCAGGGAAAAGCTGGTCCTGCCGCCGGCGGCCCGGGCCTGGAAATCCCGACCCCACGCCTCGGCCGCCTGCTGGTCCGCCCCGTCCAGGTAGACAAGGGCCTCGCGCTTATCGAGCCGCACCACAGGCGCACCCGCGGTATCCGGCCAGGAAGCGTCGCCGTCATCGTCATTATGATCCGCGTGCACCAGCAGCAGGGCAAAACGCTCGCTGTCCTGCCACAGCCGGCGCAGTTCGGTGAAAACCCTGGGCCGCGGCGGGCAGAGGGGATGGGCGCCGCGGTTGCTCAGCGCCTGATGCGAGCAGAGGGCAAAGGGGCCGCGCCTGCGGGCCACGCCCAGGGCGTCCCAGGCCTGGCCCAGAAATATCTCCACCGCCTCCGCCGGCTCCCCGCTCAGACAGGAGCGGATGCCGATGCGGCTTCGGGCAAACCCCTCCCGTTTCAGCCAGCGCAGCAGCAGATCGGCCATCTTCATGGTCTGCCCCTCGCCGAACCCTTCCCAGATCAGGCCGAAAATGCCGCTGCCCAGATGGCAGGGGGTAAAGAGATGGCCGATGAGCGAATCGAGGAAGGCGGCGCTCCTGGCGATCACCGCCAGGGCCTGCTCACCGTCCCGGGCCCGGGGATGAATCTCCAGCAGCAGCAGGGCAAAGGGCGGCTGACCCTTTTCCCCGGCGCGTTTCTTCTGCAGCAGGGCCTGCAGCCGGTTATGCAGCATGCGGCCGCCGGGCAGCCCGGTGACCGGCTCCAGGGCAAACTGCTTGACCCTGGACATCTCCGCGGAAATCAAACGGCTCTTGTCCAGCAGCAGGGAGGAGGAGGAATCCTGATAGGTGCCCGGCGGATTGTCCAGGATGGCGACGCAGAAAAGGGTTTCCCCGTCCCACAGGGGCAGATAGAGGTGCTCCACCTCGCCGCCGTCCACCACCGGTTTCTGGGCATTGCGCACCATCTCCACCCCGGCCTTCCAGCCGGCATGGAGTTCCCCGCCCGCATGGGGACCGACAAAATGCACCTTGCGGCTGGGCAGAAACAGGCTGACGATCTCGGCAAATTCCAGGCCAAACAGATCCAGATCAACCTCATCAAGCTTTCTGTGGCGCAGATCAAAGGGAAAGCTCATTTCTCCTCCACCTCGAAAACCTCAAACAACGCGGCGGCCAGCAGCGGGATTTCATCATCCGCCACGGTGCGCATATCGAGCAGCAGGGCCTCGTTTTCAATGCGGCCGATCACCGGCATGGCGGTCTCCCGCAGTTTCCGCTCCACCTCCGTCACCTTCAGCGCCAGCGGCCGCAGCGCCACCGCCCGGCTGGGCAGATCCTGCTCCGGCATGGCCCCGCCGCCCACCCGGGAGGCGACCGGCACAATGGCCGTCTCGCAGCAGCCGGCCAGACTCTTTCTGATGCGGCGGATCAATCTGGCCGCCCGGCGTTCGATCACCGCAGGCGGCATGCCCATCATGGCCAGGGTGGGGATGGCGGTCAGCGCCTTTTCCTCATCACAGTAAAGCCGCAGAATGGCCTCCAGCCCGGCCAGGGTGAACTTGTCGATGCGCAGGGCCCGGTTGAGCGGGTTTTTCTTGATGCGGCCGATAATGTCGCGCTTGCCGAGGATCAGGCCGGCCTGGGGCCCGCCCAGCAGTTTATCGCCGCTGAAGGTCACCACATCAACCCCGGCCCTGACCACCTCGCCCACGGTGGGCTCCTTCTGCAGCCCGAAGCGGGTCAGATCCACCAGGCTGCCGCTGCCCAGATCCTCCATGACCGGCAGATTATGCTTCCGGCCCAGCTCAACCATTTCCGGCAGAGTCACCTCGGAGGTAAAGCCGATGATGCGGTAATTGCTCATATGCACCTTGAGCAGCAGGCTGGTCTGCTCGTTGATGGCATTCTCATAATCCCGCAGATGGGTGCGGTTGGTGGCGCCCACCTCGCGCAGAAAGGCGCCGCTTTTCTCCATTACCTCGGGGATGCGGAAAGAGCCGCCGATCTCCACCAACTGACCCCGGGAAACGATCACCTCACGCCCCTTGGCCAGGGTGTCCAGCGCCAGCAGCACGGCGGCGGCATTATTGTTGACCACCAGACCCGCCTCCGCCCCGGTCAGCTCGCAGAGCAGATCCTCCACCAGGCTGTAGCGGCTGCCCCGCTTGCCGGTGGCGAGATCAAACTCCAGGTTGGAATAGCGGCTGCCCACCCTGACCAGGCCGTCCATGGCCTCCGCCGGCAGCAGGGAACGGCCCATATTGGTGTGGATGATCACCCCGGTGGCATTAATCACCGTGCGGAAATTAGGGGTCAGCTTGTCCTTGAGGCGTTTGTCGAATTTCGCCAGCAGCACCTCGCGGCCGAGATCCTCCAGCCGGCGGGCCCGGCCGCCCAGGATTATCTCCCGCTCCGTGGCCAGCACCTCCCGCACGGCGGCCTTGATAAAACGCACCGGCGCCTGCAGGTGCTCCACCCAGCCCAGGAACTCATCAACCTTGGGAATTGCCCGCAACAGCTCCTGCACTGGAGCCGAATGGGCCTTTGTTTCATCCCGGTCAGCCATATGTCCTCCGCCTAATCAAGCAAATCGCCTCACCCCATCCCTTCCCCGCAACAACAGCCATCTTTACCGGAAAAAGCAGGCCGGCGCAAATAATTCAACGATAATTGGCCGATTTTTCACCAATTTTCCCGGTAAAAATCCGGGCATACCTGCAGGGTCAAGAAAGAAAAGGGAAATTGCACCACAGTGCAGGCAGCAGCGGGAAAAATTCTCAGGACAGTATTCTTTTGACCTCGCCCCGCAATTTTTCCGAACTGAAAGGCTTGACGATAAACTCCATCTTCCCATGCAGCTCCTCATATCTGCCCGAGCCAGGCTTCAGATAAGCCGACATGAAGAGCACTTTTGTGGCGGGATAGGTCCGCTTGAAAACCAGGGCCAGGTCCTCCCCGTTCATTTCCGGCATGACCACATCCGTCAACACCAGATCAACCTCGCCATTGGCAATCTCGGCAAGCTCCAGGGCCTTCCTGCCACTCAAGGCAGTCTGCACGTGGTAGCCGGTCGAGGCAAGTATCTGTTCGATGACCTGCAGTACCGTTTCATCATCATCTATTACTAAAATATTATGCTTCTTCTTCATTTCCCTTCCCTTCGCGCCCCGCAATCGGGCCTGATTTCCCCCACCTCGACTCTGCCCTACCAGAGCCTGAAATCCCGGCCGCTGTCAATTTTTTCCACTGTATCATAACTCCCCTTGTCAGGGGAATAGGCTTTCAAAATAAACAACGTGCAAACGTCTGGAACGAGTATGCGGATACGCGAACCCCCTGACGAAACCTTAAAAAAGCTGGCCATTTGGGTGGTTGGGTTGGTTGAGTTTATTGGGTTTGTTGGGTTTGTTGGGTTGGTTGGGTTGGTTGGGGCGACACCTTTGAATTGCGCTTGTATTTGACAAAACACGTTTAGCTCTCTAAAGTATTCTTACAACTTTCTTACCTGGAGGTCTCCCATGGCAATAACCGTATTATCCAGCAAGGGGCAGATTATCATCCCCAAATCCGTGCGCGACGCCCACCAGATGGAACCCGGCCAGAAACTGGAGGTGCTTGATACGGCGGAGGGCATCCTGCTGAAACCCGCCCGGCCCTATCCGCCGGCAACTCTTTCCGAAGTGGCAGCCTGTCTCAAGTATGACGGCCCGGCCAAAAGCCTGAAAGAAATGGATGAGGCCATAAGGAAAGGCGCCATGGAGAGTGCCAATGACCGGGGTTGATACAAATATTCTTGTCCGGCTGCTGACCCGCGACCATGAGGGGCAATTCCAGAAGGCCTTTGCCCTTTTCAATACGGATGCTGTTTTTATTGCCGACACCGTTATGCTTGAAACAGAATGGGTTTTACGGTTTGCATACAGTTTCAAATCCCATGAGATCTGCGATGCGTTTATCAAACTGCTCAGCCTGCCGAACGTCAAAACGAAAAACCCCGGCATCCTGTTTCTGGCCATTGAATGGACCCGCAAAGGCCTCGATTTCGCCGATGCCCTCCATCTTGCATACAGCAAGGACTCAGACCAGTTCGCTACCTTTGACTCTGATTTCATCCGCCGTTCCAAGGGGTTGAGTAAACGTGTGGTAAAAAAGCCCTGAGTTTCAATCCACGCCCCCGCGCGGGGGGCGGCACACCATCGCCGGAACGTATATCAACGCTCTGTTTGTTTCAATCCACGCCCCCGCGCGGGGGGCGGCATCTCACTTGCTTTGTCTCTTTCTTTAATGTAGGGTTTCAATCCACGCCCCCGCGCGGGGGGCGGCGACAGCGTTTTTTGCTGTCCGTTGCCGGGAGCAGGTTTCAATCCACGCCCCCGCGCGGGGGGCGGCCACAATAACCGTTATAGGTTGACCCTGTGGAATAGTTTCAATCCACGCCCCCGCGCGGGGGGCGGCAGCGCTTTTAGGAGGATTTTATGATCGTTAACAAGTTTCAATCCACGCCCCCGCGCGGGGGGCGGCGTCTCTTTGTCGGCTTGATTTCCGCTTTCTGGCAGTTTCAATCCACGCCCCCGCGCGGGGGGCGGCGTTTGCTGTTTGTTGCAAAACGGTACATTCACAAGTTTCAATCCACGCCCCCGCGCGGGGGGCGGCTCGATAATACACGTGTTGACCACGGCTTTCACCGGTTTCAATCCACGCCCCCGCGCGGGGGGCGGCCAACAGCCGATTGAAAAAAATCCTACTCCTGTCATGTTTCAATCCACGCCCCCGCGCGGGGGGCGGCCTCGTGCGCTAGAGGTTATTACAGGGACGTTAGAGTTTCAATCCACGCCCCCGCGCGGGGGGCGGCTCCCGTTTTGGCGTTGGATTTTGGCTCCCTGGGTGTTTCAATCCACGCCCCCGCGCGGGGGGCGGCACTATTTAAAAATTCTTAACCTGAATAATAAACAGTTTCAATCCACGCCCCCGCGCGGGGGGCGGCGAAACACCTACACTGGACAGCATTCTGGCGAACATGTTTCAATCCACGCCCCCGCGCGGGGGGCGGCTCATCTACCATTCCATCATAACTAACGGTCAGGTGTTTCAATCCACGCCCCCGCGCGGGGGGCGGCAAACCCCATCAAACAAGAGGAACAGGAGATATTGTTTCAATCCACGCCCCCGCGCGGGGGGCGGCATGCAACAGCAAAACCAGCTGATAATCGGTTAGATGTTTCAATCCACGCCCCCGCGCGGGGGGCGGCGGACAACCCCTTTCCAAAAATGTCCGCACCTATGAGTTTCAATCCACGCCCCCGCGCGGGGGGCGGCATGCTCGCCATCGAGCTAAACAATTTGTTGATCTGTTTCAATCCACGCCCCCGCGCGGGGGGCGGCCCGCCGCGATCTGAGCCGCTGTGTTGGTAGGGTCGTTTCAATCCACGCCCCCGCGCGGGGGGCGGCTCATCACTCAGGACATCGAAAAAATAGATAAACAGTTTCAATCCACGCCCCCGCGCGGGGGGCGGCACAGATTTGCTAACTAGCACTGCAGGGCTGATTGTTTCAATCCACGCCCCCGCGCGGGGGGCGGCCTGTTTGCCAGCGATCCGTCAGCCCCGCAGGGTGTTTCAATCCACGCCCCCGCGCGGGGGGCGGCTCCACATCGTTTGATCCTCCTGTGGTGGTTGTTGTTTCAATCCACGCCCCCGCGCGGGGGGCGGCGGATTTTCTCCGTGCTTATGTTGATTACGATCTGTTTCAATCCACGCCCCCGCGCGGGGGGCGGCTTTTAGCTTGAGTTTCAGCCGAAAACTGCATCCTGTTTCAATCCACGCCCCCGCGCGGGGGGCGGCATATCAGTCCTATTAAAACCGGTACTGACAGGCTGTTTCAATCCACGCCCCCGCGCGGGGGGCGGCCCTATAGTAGGGTAGTACGTTAAATTAAGAAAACGTTTCAATCCACGCCCCCGCGCGGGGGGCGGCTGTCGTAAAAATACTGACCGTCATAGCAGAGATTGTTTCAATCCACGCCCCCGCGCGGGGGGCGGCACACCTGCCGGGCGACACTGCCAACAGCGGAAGCGTTTCAATCCACGCCCCCGCGCGGGGGGCGGCTTGAAATGAACGCCACCACATTCAAAAACTTCCTAGTTTCAATCCACGCCCCCGCGCGGGGGGCGGCTGCCTGGCGGAGATGCGGTCGATGTCGAGCACATGTTTCAATCCACGCCCCCGCGCGGGGGGCGGCCGGCAACCTGATTCAAAAAAAGTAGCATTCAGCAGGTTTCAATCCACGCCCCCGCGCGGGGGGCGGCTTTCTGCGCTCCAGGAGGATCGATGCTGCTTGCTGTTTCAATCCACGCCCCCGCGCGGGGGGCGGCACCGGCAGCAGACGCCCGTCCTTGTCGAAAACATGTTTCAATCCACGCCCCCGCGCGGGGGGCGGCAAGTCTGCACCTACGGCGCAAAGAAGTATTCAAGGGTTTCAATCCACGCCCCCGCGCGGGGGGCGGCACTCGCCAGCCAGTTCCGCGACCAAGGCGTCAATAGTTTCAATCCACGCCCCCGCGCGGGGGGCGGCTTTCCTCATGGTTACATCCGCGCACTCGAACGCGTTTCAATCCACGCCCCCGCGCGGGGGGCGGCTTCCGGCATCAGCCAGTCAACCACCAAATATTTAGTTTCAATCCACGCCCCCGCGCGGGGGGCGGCCAATGGTCATCATCTCAAGCTCACTCATGATTCTGTTTCAATCCACGCCCCCGCGCGGGGGGCGGCCATGAAGGCCATCAACAACATTATCAGGGATAAAGTTTCAATCCACGCCCCCGCGCGGGGGGCGGCGCTAACCTTACCGGTGCCGTGACAGCCACGGCATGTTTCAATCCACGCCCCCGCGCGGGGGGCGGCGCAGGAAAAAACACCGCAGCAGGAGTGGGAGAAATGGTTTCAATCCACGCCCCCGCGCGGGGGGCGGCCTAACGAACCCCTTTCTACCCGTAAATACCAAAATGTTTCAATCCACGCCCCCGCGCGGGGGGCGGCGACTCCTGGCGGTTGCGGCAGATCGATGGGAAACGTTTCAATCCACGCCCCCGCGCGGGGGGCGGCGCCGCAAAGGTCTCGTCTTCCACGAAGATATCCCGTTTCAATCCACGCCCCCGCGCGGGGGGCGGCCTGTGGCTGTTCTTCGCCTCGACCACGGGATATGTTTCAATCCACGCCCCCGCGCGGGGGGCGGCATGGTCAGGCATCGGCCTTGCAGTTTTCTCCAGGAAGTTTCAATCCACGCCCCCGCGCGGGGGGCGGCTGCTGGCGTATTTGCAGCGCCAGAAGTACAAGGTGTTTCAATCCACGCCCCCGCGCGGGGGGCGGCTCCTGGAAATACTCCAGGCAATCCCGCATGAAGCGTTTCAATCCACGCCCCCGCGCGGGGGGCGGCCAGCAGCTGCGGCCGGTTGCTACTCGGCATATCAGTTTCAATCCACGCCCCCGCGCGGGGGGCGGCTGTTTCTTTTCAATCCGTTATCCCACCTCCTTTCTTTCACTAAATTCCGCGAAACCAAACGCTAAACACAAAAAAACACGCCAGTCAAACGACTGGCATCCACCAAAATCGCTATATTACAAGCAGTTACAACCAACGCGAACCTGCCGGGGATTTCATGGCAACTCATGGTTCGCACGCTGCATCAGATAATCAAAGGCCCCTCCTGGTCAATTCCTTCCTTGGCGCCGACATGCTCGACTCTATGTTTCCAATTAGAACCAAGAAAATAGAAACGCAGGCTGTCCTCCTGCAAATCTATCTCATCGATAAGCCGCTGTCTGAGCATTGCCCATTGGGCCGGGTCAACAATGCATTCGAAAACCGAAAACTGCACCCGCTGACCATAGTCCTTACAAGCCTTGGCAACACGACGCAGACGTCGCTGGCCGCCAACACTGCTGGTTGCCACATCATAACTGATCAGGACAAACATTTTTTTCTGCCTATTTCCACAAAAAGGGCGGGTAGCCGTCCAAGTCACCACGTAGAAATCTTGCCAGTACCAGTGCTTGTGCATAAAAAAGCAACCCGACCGCCATTTTCTCATTAAGAAAAGGGTGCATGATTTCCTCCTGCTTACGTTTCTGGTAAGCCACCAGCACGGTTTTTCTTGTGTCGTCGTCCATCTGTACGGCGCCGGTTTCAGTAATTTTGAAACCCTTGGCCTTGAGCTGACCGAGATTGACCAGCGACAGAACCAGTCGATCGGCCAGGAAAGGCCGAAATTCCTCCATCATGTCCAGTGCCAGACCAGGCCTGCCTGGCCGGTCCCTGTGCAGAAAGCCGACTGCCGGATCAAGACCGACCGATTCCAGGGCGGATCGGGCATCATGAAGAATGAGGGTATAGAGAAAGGATAAAAGACAGTTCATGCGATCAAGCGGCGGCCTCCGACTACGTTCGCGGAAAAAGAAATCGACTTTCCGGTTAGTGATTAACTGGTCGAACACACCGAAATAGATTTTTGCCGCCTCACCTTCAAAGCCACGGGCGCAGTCCAGCGACATATCCTGCTGCAGGTGCATGAGGATTGAACTTAACCGTTCCGCCGCATCAGCCAAAGACTTTTCGTCGACCTTGTCGGAGTGATCCCGCAGGGCGCGGAGGATGACGGTGCGGCAGTTATACACTTTACCGGTGACAAAGGATTTCGCCATGCATGAGGAGAAACAGGAATCGTCGGCATTTCTGTACTGCTGGCGGCGCAGAAGGACATTGCCGGAAACCGGCCCCTGCACCCGCGCCAGGAAGCGGCCGTGTTCGGTAAGAAAACTGATCGCCACATCGCGTTCGGCGCAGAAGCCCATGAGAAAGGGGCTGCAGCTGACATTGCCGAAGCAGACGATGCCTCCCAGGGTGTGCACCGGCAACTGCAGACGAACCTTGCCCTCCACCTTGACGGCAACCGTCTCGCCTTCCTTGGCCAGATAGGCCCCCTGAGTGGTGACAAACAACGTGTTGAGATGTTTTTTCATTATTCCTCGCAAGCCTGATCGCGATAACGATCAATCTTTCTTTCTTTTCTCCAGGGTTTCGGCAGACAGACTTCGTAAAACGAACAGGTTTCGCACCTTTTGGTATACACCGGCGCCGGTGTTCTGCCCGCGCCGATGAGTTCGTCTTCGCAATACGGCATAGTGTTAACCCTTGACGATAATACCTTGCGCGGTTATCTTCTTTGCATTGAGGTGACCGCCATGAAAGATTTCCCTCCCCCGTACATCCCGGTGAAATTCTGCTGGAAGAATTCCTGAAACCTTTGCGCATCAGCCAGTACCGGCTGGCCCGTGACATCAGTGTTGCGGTCATGCGGATCAACAAGATCTGCCGGGGGGAACGGGGCATCAGCGCCGACACGGCGCTGCGCCTTGCCCGCTATTTCGGCAACTCGGTGGAGTTCTGGACCGGCATCCAGTCCCACTTTGATACCGAGACCGCCCGCATGAGCCTGGGCGACCGCCTGGAACGGGAAGTCAAAATTCTTGAGCGCCAGGCCGCCTGATTGTAACGTCATATTATCCGTCCCCGCCGATCAGGTTCATAATCAAACGAATCATCAGCTCCTTCTGCCCTGCTTCGCTGGCAGCGGTCAGCAGGGCCAGAGCCACGAGCGCCCGGTTGTCGAAGCTTCCCGCATCCAGCAGGCCATTGGCTTGGAGAAACAGCAAAAAGAGAAAGGAACCGATCCGCTTGTTGCCATCAGTAAAAGGATGATCCTTGATGACAAAATAGAGAAGATGGGCCGCCTTCTCCTCCACGCTTGGATACAGATCCTGGCCGCCGAAGGACTGTTGCACCGCGCCGATAAGGCCGGCAAGGCCGTGGCCCCGTTCGTGGCCGAAAAGGTCAGTCGCCTCTCCCCTGGTCAGCAAGTCGTTTTTCAGGGTGGCAATGGCCTGCCGGGCCTGGTCAATCTCCAGAACCGATCTGGTGTCGTGTTTGGTCGCGGGCACCGGCAGCCTGTCTTCGTCATACTGCAGAAGAAGCTGCCAGGTCCTGGCGTAGCGGTTGACGACCTCCAGCACCGCCAGGCCTTCATCGCTGACCAGGTTGTGACTTTCCAGGGTACCGGCCAGCAGACGCAGAACCTGCCGCACCTCGTCCACGCCTTTTTCCGCCAGCCGCCGCTGATTAAGCGAATAACCGCGCACCAGGTGGTCTTTTAAAACCGAGCTGGCCCAGATGCGGAACTGGGTGCCCCGTTTGGAATTAACCCGGTAGCCCACGGAGATGATGGCATCCAGATTGTAGTATTCGACTTGCCGGGTAACCTGCCTGTCACCTTCGCTTTGAACTGTTGCATTTTTTGCAACAACTGCCTCTTTTACCAGCTCGCCAGACTGGAATACATTGCGAAAATGGCGGGAAATAACGGATTTATCTCTTTCGAACAGATCCGCAATCCGGTTTAAAGTCAACCAGACGGTTTCATCCTTGAGATGGACATCGAGTGCTGATTTCCCTTCCTCGGACTGATACAGGATGATCTCACCAAAATCTGAAGACATGTTTTCGGATTTTCCCATTTTTTGAATCATTACGTCACATCCATGAAATTTTTCAGATTACCCATTGCTGACGCAAGCGCCTTATTGTACAATATTCCTGTACAATAACTATCAGGAGGACACCATGCTCCAAACAACGTATTCCAATGCACGAGCCAACTTCGCCAGCCTGTGCGACGAGGTCACGGAAAACCGGGAAATCGTCGTCATCCGCCGCCGCAAGGGCGGCAGTGTTGCCATGATCGCGGCCGATGAGCTGGAAAGTCTCGTTGAAACAACCCATCTGCTCCGCTCCCCGGCAAACGCCGAACGGTTGCTCGCCGCCCTGGACCGCGCCCTCAAACGCGAGGGAGAACCGTCTTCGCTGGAAACGTTCCGCCAGGAAGCCGGCCTTGAAAAATAAACACCGGGAGGCCGTCTTCCAACCGGAGTTCCGTGACGACCTGCGCCACTGGATTGAGACTGACCGCAAGGTGGCGCTGCGCGCCTTCGGCCTGATCGAGGCCATTATGCGTGATCCCTTCACCGGCATCGGCAAGCCGGAACCCCTCAAGTATCTCGCCCCTGGCGTCTGGTCCCGCCGTCTCACCCAGGAACACCGGATCGTCTATCTCGTCCGCGACGACCGCATCGATTTTCTGCAGGGTCGGTATCATTATTAACTCAACTTCAGACATCCTCAGTCGGGGGATTTGAATGATACTGAAACGGGCAGCACCAAAGCCGTCATTCCCGCATGCAGTTAGCGGGAATCCATGTGTTTTCAATACGCTGGACCCCCGCTAACAACATGCGGGGGTGACGAAAAAATGAATCTTCATTGACCTTCGGTCTCATGTTATTCTTCCGACCTCAACATAACAGCATGTTTTTTCACATATGTTGATTTGCCCCACCGTGTCGGGCAAATCACTTTTTGGTGTCTTTCAGCCGCATGCGGCTCTCCGGCTCGGTTAAGTAGTTCTCCGAGGAGACCACCTTGCTGCCCGTCTCATTCTCCAGTTTTCCCCGCGCCTCCCCGGCGATCCGGCCGCCCTTGCGGGCCGCTGTTTTATTTTCGCCAAACCCTTGCGCATCCTGCCTCCTGGCGATCTCAGTGGTGGCAGCCTCGCCCAGCATGGAAAAGATCAGTTCCAGATCGGTCATGTGGTCGCGCAGATTCTCCCGCTCCAGCCCTTTCAATTCCTTATACTCGGACGGAGTCAGGCCGAAAGCGGCCTTGGAAATCTCGGCGGTGAGGATGGCATATTCCGGTTCGCCATTGACGCCCCGGTTCTGCCACTCATCGGTCGGCTCGGCCTGGACGGCGATGCCACGCATCCGTTTTTCAATCCATGCTTCCGAATAGCCATTGGCCCGGTAAATGGCTTTCGTTCTTTTTGTTGCCAGTTCGGGGTGCAGGATTTCCTGCACCCGATCAGAACCGACCTTGGCCAGCCACCTCTTATACGGCTCGGCCTTGGGCGATGGGATGGACTGGATGATGCGGAAAATGCCCTCGATGCTGGCGCAGTTAACCTTCTGCTTCCCGCCAGGATCACCTATCCAAAGGGGAATGACTATTTCCCCCCAATCTCTGGATAACTCTTGGTCGTGTTTACAAAATTCCTTGATATAGTCGGTACAGTTGCTCGAATTAGTCAACGCCTCAACAATATCGTCCACAGAGAACCACCACTCGTTATTGTGCAGGGTCCGCCGGATCTCTTCGTTCTTGAAAACAACTGCTATTCTTTCCATATCAGTATCTCACTGAGATCCGGCTCCTGGCACCATGAAGTCCTCGCCAAAACGACGAGTTTTATTCATAGATCCTGGGCAAGAGCCTTGGCTATGTACCCCTGCGCACTCCGGCCCGACCCCGTTATTTTCGGCATGCAGACAGAGAGCAAGGAACAGCTCTCGCATTTTTTTTCATAGCGCGCCTGGGGAGTACGGCCACTGCTGACCAACTCATGCAGACGGCGAGCCGCCTCACGGGTCTTGGAGCGCAGACTGTCATCAAAGACCACCACCAGCCGGCGGCGGGGCTTGCCATAATAGATCGCCCCCTCCGGCACAGCCACCTTCAGCATCTCCTCCAGACAGAGGGCCTGGGCGCAGAGCTGGGCCTCGAAGCCTTCCTCATGCCGTAGCCTGCCACGTTTGTAATCAACCGGGTATGGACGCCAGAGCCCAGATGATCCAGAGAGCGGTATGGCGGCGGCTAAAGTCCCAGAGGATGAATAGTGCGCCCCTCCGACATCGGCTATTCGGCAAAATTCCACCACATCCGCCTTGCCAGACAAACCCAACTCCCGAGAGTGCAACAAGAGCCCTCTGGTGATACGGAGATCACCACGCGATTCAACAGGTAAATCATCATCCACTTTCTGGTGGAGATACGTGCCTTCGACGGTGAAGAGGTTATCTTTCCACAGGCCTTCGATTTGATGAAGAGCAGCTCGGCGCTCACAGAACAGGAGATCGGCGAGGACCGAGAGGGGCAGAAGATCGTCATCAGAATACATCATTGTTGAAATTGTATGGTTTTCATGGGCAGTTCATGCCGAAAATGAAGCACAACACCCTTTGGCAGGTTGTTTTTTATCCATTCGCAAGAGATTGAATAATCATCAAATGCCTCAGGAAAAGTCTTGCCCTCCTTTAATCCCACCTTGACGCCCTCAAACAGCTTATGGGCATGATAACAGCCAAGCCGAGCCTCCTTCTTGTTTTGCTCGGCGTTATTCGGGTGCTGGGAACCCACGTGCTCGAAATCATAGATGCCGCGGACCACCATCTCTCCCCGCGCCGCAGAACGGTCGTGAGTAAACATCTCGACCAGGGCCTCAAAGAAGAGTTCGAGATCGCGGGTGGTAAATCCGGTACGCTCGGCAAAGGGCGGTGAAATATAACACTTGGCGGCATAAAGAGCGTAAGGCACAACGTGCTTGTGTCCCATGGTCCGCTCCTTCTCCTTGTCTTCCTCCTTGGTCACAGCGCAACGGGTCACGGTGATCTCAAGCGGCGTTATGGGATGAAAACTCTGGCCAAAGGTGAACTGCACCGGCCCCCGCACCTGGCCAAAGGCAGAACCCTTCATGATGTCATCACCAGTGGAAAGAACTGCACCAAAGGTGCGGATATCAAAGAACTCTCGACAAAGCCAGCTCATTGCAGCTTCGGCCTTCTGATTTTTCTCGGCCTTGTCATCCATTTTTTCAGTTGCCGCGGTAATGCCTCTGACAATCTCATTGTTAAGAATCGCCCCCTGCTGTACCAGAATGGCGTAACCTTGCTCATATTCTTTATTCTTATACTGATAGGTGACACGTCCCGGTTTCACCAATTCCACATAGTTCCTGATCTTTCGCTTCAGGCAGACATCCGAAACAATGCCCCGATTGCTGTTGGGCTCGATTCGCGGCATATTGCCGGCGTCTGGGTCTCCATTGGGGTTCCCCTGTGAGACATCAAAAAGAACGAGAATGTCATGACGGTTGCCGACGATGGTGTTCATGTATTTTTCCTCCATTCGAGTTGGTTTACAGATATTTCGCAAGCCGATTCGTCAGGATAGTCATCATTACCCCGGCGAAATCTTGTTTTTTTTGCCACTACAGGATGCGCTGCCCAGTGGAAATGATCTCCTTTACAAACGGATCAGGATTTTCAAAATCCTTGCGTGAAAAGGAATGGGGCTCAATGCGGAGATCCACGTTGCGGGTCAGGCGCATGAGCTGCACATCCTCATCAAAGCCATCGATCTCTTCCCTGTCCCAGAAAACCGCCAAATCTATATCGCTCTCCGCGCGTGCCGTGCCCTTGGCGTGGGAACCAAAAAGATAGAGACGCCAGACCGCTATCCTGTTATCGTGCAAGGTCTGGATATACCGTCTCACCTGGTCGTCAATCATGCTGCCACTTGTTGTTTGAGCCATTGCTGCATCTCCTGGATCTGTGCGATACGTTTTGCGGTAAATTCGCCGGTTGCCTTCCGGGAAAAACTCTGCTTGTAGTCCGGATATCTGCCTTTAAGGTTATACGTTGTCACTTCCAGAAGAAAATCTTCCTGATCACTGGTCAATTGCAGACCGCAGTCTCTCGCGATTTTCAGCAGATGGTGAATATGCGGAACCTGGACCTCGACCTGTTTCACATACAGGGCCTTCAGCACCTTTTCCAGAGCCAGGTGTCCGACAAAGAGCGACCAGGTGTAATGGCCGCTTGCGAAGAGGCTTTCCATGACCGACAGGTCTTTATCCGACTCTACAAGCCAGTAGGCGATGTGTTCATCCCTGGTCATGGGGTCGCTCCTTTACTGGCGTTTGCCTTATTTTGCCTGGCCGCTTCCTTCCTTTTCTCAACCTCCGCTTTCTGCTGATAGAAACCGATGGCGAAACGGCCTTGGGCCTGCAAATCGAGATGCCGGGGGAATTGGGGCGGCGCGCCCGCTGCCTCCGGTGCAAGCCGACAGAGGACCTCCTGAATATTGCCTTCCTGATTCCAGGCGCTGCCGCTGGCTTTTCTGATCTTGTCGAGGTGGTGGCGATTCAACCGCAGCAGAAGCGGGAAAACCGAGGCGGGCGACACCGAAGCGGTGCCGAAGTAACGTTCCGCCACGCCTGCGCCAGAGAGTTGATAGTCATGGGCCTTGGCCTGAATTTCGGCCAACACGGCCAGCAGTCGGCCACAGTTGTAGGCCTTGTCATCGGTCTCAAATACCTTTGGTTCAATCATGGGACCACCTTCCTTTCTGTTTCGGTTAAGAATGAGTTTCAAGAGGGCGAAGCGGGATATATGGAAAAGGGTTTTCATACCGAATCGTTGCAAGTCTGCTTCAAGCCGGTTCAGAATGGGCTTGATCAGCAGAATGGAAGGCGCGGCGCCTTCCAACGCTGCCTGGTATAGCTGGGCTGGCACCTCCGGCCTCAGATCCTTAGCCTCCCGCACCGTAGTGCAGGCAAGCCGGAACACGGCCAGAGGCGGCATCTTCTCTGTGTCATTCTCTAACGGCGCACCACGTTCCCCACTTTTCTTCTTACCTTTCTTGCCCCTTGATTCCGGCATTGGAATTTCGTCGATCTCAAGATCATGGAACCACTGGACGAAATTCTCTCGAGCAGCCTCGACAGTAGTCTGCATCCAATGCCGGACCGCGATGCGGCCGGCGTTGCCGCAGAGAGTGACGGAATAGAACTGATCGAGTTTCGCTACGTTCCTGTCGATACCGGACCATGGAGCCTTCAGGAAATCAACCACCGCAAGGGGGTCGGGTCTGCGGAGCATCCGGGCAAGAAAACTGGTGGCGTCTTCGGACTCTTTGGCCCAGAAGCACAGGGCAGTCGCGCCAATAATAATGGAGTGGTCTTCCCGGCTAAGAAGGGCTCGCAGGGCATTGCAATACGCAGAGACCGCTTCAAGTGAAACGGGGGCATTGAAACTTTGGTCGAATCCATAGGAGGTGAAAGATGGCTTATCAAAAGAGACAATCGCGGCACCAAATGCTTGGGTTCCAGGGACACCCTTGATCTTAGGTAAATGCGTCGTTGCAATAGGGACATCCTCCCGGCCCGTGACCAAACATACCCCCCGTCTGGCTTCTTGAGTTTTGCTGGACACCTCCTCTTCAAAGACCGTCCGCCAGTGAGGCCGGATATTTTCTTCGTCCTGTAGGGGCAAATCGCCATCCACCTGAAAGGTGAAGGCGTCAGGCCCCATTGATTTTTCTGTGCCATCAGCACAGCGTAGCCACCACTTTTTCTTTTCATTCGGATTTTTGGAATCGGCCTTCACTCCATAACGGATAAAATGCAGGGGAGCCTGCCGAAAAGAATCATGGAAGGCCAAGACTGCATATAAGGCTAAGCTGTCTGTCTTTATTGTCGCCTCCTGAATCTGCCGCCAGAAATCCTTATGCTTCTTAGTGTTGTTTGCGTCCCGGTCTCGGCGCTGTTTCTCTGTCAATTTTTTATCCGGCTCCGTATCCAGACCGAAGACTGCGGTTAACCCGTCGGCCAGGAACTCCGCAATACCGCCAGCGTCCTTGGCTCGACTGGTCCGGGGAGCAGAGAATTCCTTCCCCCGGTTCTTCTCTCCCTCGGTCTCAATCAAACCACTACTAACCAGATTACCGTTCTGGTCCAGGGGAATGACCCAGCGGATCGCTTTGTTCTCAAAGGCAAGATCGTCAAGGATCTTACGAGAGTAAGCAAATTGACAAAGCGCATTAAGAAGCATATCAACCCTCCACTGTCTTAGTAATCATCCTCACCCGATCCGGATGACAGTCCATCCGGCTTTCATGTACCCTGGCCTGAAAAAAAGCTGCCTGTGGACGGACTATGGCCCCATCAAAGCGTGGGACATCCGGCTTGCCCTTTTTCTTCCGCCTTCCACGACCGTTCTTCTCAGATTCCTTGCTCGCGCTAACCAACAATTTCCGCTCCTCATCGGTAAGCCATCGGAAACCGGCCTCGCGTTGTCTGTGATCAAAAACATCGTAGAGCATGAGCCCCAAGTACTCATCCGGCCAGACATACCGCCAGTCGTTAGCAGGCCTTGTCTCAGCAACGCGGCGTTCGAGTGCCCCCTGCGGGTTCGCCTCCCATTCAAAATCGGCGGCGAACTCCCGCACGCCAAGCGCCGGACGGTGAAAACACTTTCCTTTTTTTGCTCGGCGTTCGATCTCGTCAAGATAAATCTTAATATTGTGCCGCCCAGTTCTGCCAATCCCCGTCATGCCTACCTGAGCGGTCAAAATATACTCCACTTCTCCGAGTGCCAGCATATTGCGCTGCGTGCCATCAGCAGCGCCACCACCGGCTTGAATAGGCGAAAATTTCTCTGGCGACTTCATCCAGGTTTTGGCGCTGTCGATACTCACCTGGCTTGTCACCTCGTTACGCCGGAAACTCACCCAACGGCCCTTTTTCACCACCCGAACCGCATCGATAATGTACAAAATCTGCGGTTCCCAGAAGACAGCTTCAAATATCCCGCGGGCTGCTGATGGAGTGATGATGGGGTAACTCACTCTCTCGACCTTCATCTCGGGCCGAGTAAAACAGGCGAAATCGCCCCAGACGCGAATGGAAACGGTATTGTCGCTCATAGAATGAAATCCTCCAATGGACGGTTGTCGATAATAAGCCCTAACTGGTCATGATAACATCCTTCTTCCAGGACGTACAACTCAAGATTGGGAAACAGAGGCTTTGCCATGCCGGTATGAAGCAGCATGGCAAATTCCCGGTTGCTGACGTTCACCATATACCGCTGCAGGCGCCGCAGGTCGTTACGATCAAAACGAGGCTCACCGGGCGGCCGTTTCCGGCTGCGGATGTCGAAGATGCGCTCAGCCCCTTGCCGGAATGGCACTATGACGGGCTGGCCATCATCGACAATTACTCTCGCCTTGCGGGCGACCTCGCGAAAACGAAAAGACTCGCGGTCTTCCTGGATGGAAGTCTCACCTCGACGCGCGTGATCGGTGTTGGTCAACTGATACAATTGTGAAAAATATCGCGCGAAAATATCCGGTGCTTTGCCGAGGGATTCAAGACTATTTCCAAGCATACTGGCGCTTATGCCGGTTGCAGTGGTATAGACGCCAGGCGGCAAACCTTTTTCTTCAGGGATGAAAATAAACACTTGACCATGTACCGGTCGACCTCCCACATCCTGCAACAGACCTTCCCGGTTGCAGCGACCTGCCGCCTGAGCGATAGCGTCGAGCGGGCCAAGGGCGCGATAAACCACTGGAAAATCGATATCCACCCCAGCCTCCACCACTTGGGTGGCGATGAGCCGGCAGGGAAGATTGTTCCGCAGGCGGTAGCGGACGCAGCCCTCGCGAGGCTTTCCGCTGTCACCTAAAACCCTGAGCCGATGCGCGGCGCACATAGAGGAGGAAAGGTGATAGACCGAATTCTTCTCCTCAACGGGCAAAAGATTGCCCACTTCTTCCCAGAGACGGCAGGCATGTTTGCGAACATTCACCACGCAGAGCGCCTGAGGGCAAGAGGCGATTCGTGCCGCCAGTGTCTTCCAGTCAAGAATTTCCGGCTGGTGGTAATCGACTCTTAGGAGATTTTTGAAGAGTTTCGGGGTGTTTTGCGTGATTTCTCTAACCTCGCCGGAGGCAAAGCCCTCCGTCAAATACGGGCCTTTCCTAAAAGCTGGCTGGGTAGCGGTCATGAAGAGAAAGCTGACCCCATAATTCCGGCGCAATTCCTTCAGGACGTTCAACAAGGGATTGAGCAAATGGGAAGGCAGGGTCTGCACCTCGTCGAAGATGACAATGCTGTTAACAATGTTGTGCAGTTTCCGGCACCGTCCAGGTGAGGAGGAAAAAAGTGACTCGACAAACTGCACCGAGGTGGTAACGATGACCGGCGCGTCCCAGTTGTCTGCGGCTTGCAAGAGCGGGGCAGCCGCTTCATCGGCTTCCTCAGACCGCTCCGGGACCGATGAATGATGTTCCACCACCAGACCCAGGCCGTCCGGATCAAGTATACTGCGGTATTCTGCAGCATTCTGCTCGATAATGGAAAGATAAGGGATTACAACAATGACGCGATCGAGTGCATGTTTTTTCGCATGAGCAAGGGCAAAGGCCATGCTGGACAGGGTCTTGCCGCCCCCCGTTGGCACGGTCAGCGAGAAAAAACCTTTCTCCCATTCTCCCGCCTGCAAACAGTCATCAAAAACGGCATGGCGAAGCTCGTTCACCAAACCTTGACGGGATTTCCCTTCCCTCACCTGAAACACCTTGTTAAGAAGTTCCTCCACCACTTCGGCAAGACAAATAGCCTGCTGTTTTTCTCCGGCGGCATCCAGCCAGTCCGCATCCACCAGGCAAGAGTATAGCATACGGGTATAGTATTCCAGTACCAATGGCTTGCTTTCGATGAAAGTAGGAGAGAGCGCCGCATCCGGCAGTTTGCTAAAGGAGCTAATGAGCCATTTTGCAAGAGGAGGAAGACGGGACTGGGCGTCGTAGTTTGGATTTTCCACCAAGGATTGGAGGGCATTCAAATTGTGCAGGCCTGCATGGTGGCCAGCAATGGCAAAGGCCGCGGCAAACCACTCTCGCTCAAAAGCAAGCGCCGCGCCATAGACTGCATGGTGCGTATCGACGCCTCCCTTTCGTGTGCCGTGCAAATATTCCTGAAACTCCTTACGGCACTTGCCAAGGTCATGAAGAAGACCCGCCCACTGTGCCTCGCTCTCCCCATGAAAAGCACCCGCAAAGGTTGCGGCTCGGGACGCAACACCATTAAGGTGATCAAACAGTGATTGCCCGTGACGAGCCAACGGATCGATTTGATTATCTATTGTGTTCATACGTCTTGCCACCTCTTGTTCAACAAATGGGGGCGATTCATTTTATTGACGACCACGATCATTTCTTACCTCAACCACTTATGACTTACTGGTTCCTTACCATTTCTGCAACCCCTCCCTGACAATAACATGCCTCTTATTTCTCAACTCCTCCAGATTCCCTATCACCTTCCCCTGCTTACAGTGTCAAGGGAGATAAGTCTCATCGCGAACTAACTCTTTTAGGGAAAGCGTATCACTGTATCGTGCAACCAAGCAACCCACTAATCCTGCATCACCGCAGTCATCTCCAGCATCTCCCAATGGGGGCGGCCGGATCGATCTCCTTCACCAGGGCGGCAAGCATCCGGCCCTGGTCCATCTGCCGGGCCGGGATCTTGTTGATGCAACGCGGGAGGTAGCCGAGTTTTCGGCCGGCCAGGGCGATTTTCAAGAAATTTCGGCGGTTCATCGGTTTGCCTCCTGCGGGGA
>QZKJ01000097.1 GCA_003605035.1 Desulfurivibrio sp. | reverse complement strand
TAGGCATTTGCCTGCGGGCCGCTTTTTTGGGTGGTCTGGGTGGTCAGGTCTGTTATTGCTATTTAGGGTTGATACCCAGCTCTTGCTCTTTTCTGGCCACGGCCAGTCGGGTCTTGATCGCCGTATCAGGGATAAGGCTCATGGAGTCAATGCCGCATTCAACCAGGAAGGTGGCAAACTCGGGGAAATCACTGGGGGCCTGGCCGCAGATGCCGATTTTTCTGCCCCGTCGCTTGGCGGTGTCAATCACCATCTTGACCATGGTCTTGACCGCATCGTTACGTTCATCAAAGATATGGGCGATGAGGTCCGAATCACGGTCAAGTCCAAGGGTCAGCTGGGTCAGATCGTTTGACCCGATGGAAAAGCCGTCAAAGACGTCGGCAAAGGCATCAGCGGAAATGACGTTGCTGGGGATTTCGCACATCACGTAGATCTCCAGGCCGTTTTCTCCCTGCACCAGGCCGTTCTCCTTCATCACCTGAATAACCTTCTTGCCCTCTTCCGGGGTACGGCAGAAGGGCACCATCAGCTTGATATTGGTTAACCCCATATCATTGCGGGCCTTGAGCAGGGCCTGGCACTCCAGCTCAAAGGCAGCCCGGTATTTGGGGTCATAGTAGCGCGAGGCGCCGCGCCAGCCGATCATCGGATTGCTTTCTTCCGGTTCATAGAATTTGCCGCCGACCAGGTTCGCATATTCATTGCTCTTGAAGTCGGACAGGCGGACGATGACGTCTTTCGGATAAAAACCTGCGCCGATGCGTGCCACGCCTTCAGCAAGTTTGTCAATAAAGAATTGCTTCTTGTCACCCGGATAGGCGGTGGTTCTCTTTTCTATCTCCTTCACCACTTCGGCAATCTGCGGATCACCGGCTGCCCTGGCCTGCAGATCTTCGAAATTGTAGAGGGCCATGGGATGGATGCCGATGTGGGAGTTGATGATGAACTCCTCCCTGGCCAGCCCTACCCCGTCATTGGGGATCTGGCCTTCCGAAAAGGCCTTCTCCGGGATGCCGACATTCATCATGATCTTGGTGCGGGTGGCCGGGACGGAATCAAGATCGAGCTTCTCCACCTCATATTTGAGCAGGCCCTGGTAGATATAGCCGCTCTCCCCTTCCGCACAGGATACGGTAACCTCGGTGCCGGTTTTAATGACCTCGGAACCGTTATCGGTGCCGATGACACAGGGGATGCCGAGTTCGCGGGAAATGATGGCGGCATGGCAGGTGCGGCCGCCGCGGTTGGTGACAATGGCGCTGGCGATCTTCATGATCGGTTCCCAGTCAGGATCGGTCATATCCGTAACCAGCACCTCTCCCTTCTTGAACTGGCCGATGTGGGCCGTGTCCTTGATGACATGGGCGATGCCCTGGCCGATTTTCGTGCCCACCGCCTGACCTTCCACGATCACCTTTCCTTTCTCCTTCAGGATGTAGGTTTCCATGGTCTTTTTTGAGGTCTGGGAATGGACGGTTTCCGGTCTGGCCTGGACAATGTAGAGCTTGCCGGTGCCGACCTCTTTGCCGTCCCCGTCCTTGGCCCATTCGATATCCATGGCCTTGTTATAATGATCCTCGATGATGCAGGCCCATCTGGCCAGCTGCAGAACCTCGTCATCGTTGATAACATAAGTGCCGCGTTCTGTCGCGGTGGTATCAATGTTCTTGACGGGCTCCGCAGTACTCGGGTCATTGTCATAGATCATCTTCATCTCTTTGCTGCCGAGTCGCTTGCCGACAATGGGCCGTTTGCCCTGCTTCAGGGTAGGCTTGAAGACATAGAATTCGTCCGGGTTAACCGCACCCTGCACCACATTTTCCCCGAGTCCGAGGGCGCCGGTAATGAAAACGGCATCCTGAAAGCCGCTTTCCGTATCGATGGAAAACATAACCCCGGAAGAGGCCGAGTCGCTGCGCACCATTTTCTGGACCGTGATGGAGAGATAGACGTCAAACTGGCCGAAGCCCTTGTCGTGGCGATAGGAAATGGCCCGGTTGGTGAAAAGACTGGCAAAACATTTGCGGCAGTTTTCGATCAGGTTGTCATAGCCGTGGATATTGAGATAGGTTTCCTGCTGGCCGGCGAAAGAGGCGTCAGGAAGGTCCTCAGCGGTAGCTGAAGAGCGGACGGCCACATCCACATTGGGGCCGTACTCCGTTTCCATTTTTTTATAGGCGGCGATAATCTCCTGGCGGAGATCATCCGGAAATTCGGCATGCCTGATGATATTTCTTACCTTTTCGCCGCGTTCAGACAAATTTTTCATGTCATGGGTATCCAGATCGGACAGCACGTCTCTGATGGCAGCCTCAATGCCCGCCTTTTCCAGCAGATAGCGGTAGGCATAGGCGGTAATGGCGAAACCGTGCGGCACAGCAACCCCTTTTGAGGTAAGTTTCTGATACATCTCGCCAAGGGATGCATTTTTGCCGCCGACCATCGGCACGTCTTCGATGCCGATATCATCAAACCAGAGAATAAAGGCTGTTTCGTGAGTTTTCCCCATCTTTTTACTCCTTATGAAGTTGATTTATTGGTACGCATTGGTACACAAATGTTACAAAATTATTATGATTATAAACAGATATGAATATAGACATCTTTATAGCGAATCTCAGGGGCATGGTCAACAAAGAATGTCTGTCATTTAACACATTGCTTGAGCAACTTAACCGGTTGATCCGCCGGAATTCGGCGCAAACCCCCACCCGGCGCCAGGACAGGTATTCGCGGCATCCTGCTCGCGGCAAGATGCTGTTATGATGCGGCCAGCTTTTCGATGCAGTGCTGCATTCTGTCGATCAGTTTGTCCAGCTCCGGTTTGGTGACCTGATCATCCGCTCCGACCCCTTCCCCTTTGCGGCGCAAGGCGTCGGTTATCATCGAGGAAAACAGGATGAGGGGGATTTTTTTGTAGGCTGGTTGCTGCTTGACACGCATACAGAAATGATGGCCGTCCATGCGGGGCATTTCAATATCGGAAATAATCGCCAGTATCTTTCTGTCGATCTCCCCTTTGCGGCGCAGCTCCTCGAGAAATTCAAAGGCCGCCTGACCGTCAGGCTTGGGGATCACCTTGAACCCGGCATGCTGCAGGGTATTGGTCAACTGCATCAGCACCACCCTGGAATCATCGACAACCAGCACCGACTTATCATATTTCTGCCCGATCTCATAGGCTTCCTTCTCATTGCGGCTGGATTTCACCACCATGCTCGGATCAACCGTGCCGACGATTCTTTCGAAATCGACCATCTGGATGAGCAGATTATCCGCCTGACAGATGCCGGTAATGCTTTGCCCCGCGGCAATCAGGGCAGGAGGCGGCGTAATCTGCGACCAGGAGATCCGATAGACCTTGTCCACTCCATGGGTGATAAAGCCGAAGGCCTTGCCGTTAATATCGGCAACAATGACCACCCATTTCCTGTCGCCCTCTTTTTTTTCTTCGGTCTGATAGGAAAACCAGCTGCAGAGATCAATGAGAGGTATGGTGTTGTTGCGCAGGAGAAAAACCCCCTTGACGCAGGCAACGCTGTTGGCCAGTTCGGTAATATTCTCCGGATAGGCAACCAGCTCTTTTACCTTGGCGGCATTGATGCCGTAAGTGTTTTTGTGGCGCAGGCCGGTGTCAGGGTCAAGCCATTCAAGATAAAAGGTAATAACTTCAAGCTCATTGGTGCCGACTTCAAGCAGGATATTGCTCTTAGATTGCTGGACCATGCAGACTGCTCCGCTTCAGTGAATTAATAGGGGGAAGTTCGTAAACCATTCCGCCATCACCGGATGAGAGGTGAGGCGGAGTGTCAAGGAAATTGCAATAGTTGATTATAGAATTATTTTTTTTAAAATAGCCAGCAGCATTTTTGGATTAATGAACAGAAGCTTGTCTTCAAACAGTCTCTGTGCTATGTTCATGGGGAAAATTGAGAAAAGGAGACCTCTCCCATGCGTGAAAAAGTCCAGGAAGCATTGAACAAGGTCAGGCCCACCCTGCAGAAGGATGGGGGCGACGTTGTGCTCATTGACGTAACGAATGACGGGGTGGTCAAGGTGCAACTCACCGGAGCCTGCCGGGGCTGCCCCATGTCACAGGTTACCTTGAAGGAAGGGATCGAGAAATTTCTCAAATCGGAAGTGCCTGAGATAACCGCCGTTGAGGCGGTCTGATCGGCTTATTTGTGATATTTTGTACCTGCTTTGATGCTGTAGGCCCGATACAGCTGTTCCAGCAGGAGCAGTCGGGCCATCTCATGGGTGAAGGTCATCCTGGAAAGGCTCAGCAGCAGGTCCGCTCTGGCAATGACCCCTGGTGCCAGTCCTGCCGGGCCGCCGAGGATAAACGATACCACCTGCCTCCCCTGCCCTTCCCAGCTGTCAATGGCGCGGGCAAACTCTTCCGAACTGAGCTGCCGGCCGCCGGGATCAAGCACCACCACATAGGCCGACCTGCTGCAGCCTGCCAGCAGCTCTTCCCCTTCCAGTTCCATGGCCCGTGCCGTATCCTTGCCTGCTGACCGGTCTTTGATGATCCTGAAATCGGTCTTCACATAATGGCTGAGGCGGACGGTGAAATCATCTATCCCCTTTTTCAGATACGATTCTCTGGTCTTGCCGGGAAAGAGCAATTCCAGGCGCATTATTTCCGTTCTTTTGCTTTGATGAGCTCAGAGAGGATCTCGCAGAACCGCTCATAGCCCATGCCTGCCTTGATGCCGGGGCACGAGGCACTGATGGCCTCAAAGTTGCCGCGGTCCTGCAAAATACTCGGGTGCAGCGGCCACTGGCTGCAGCGCCAGGGTTTGCCCGGATGCACCGTGCAGCCCTTGTCAAAGAAAATGCAATGGCTGTCCTTGATTTTCATCTGGATGACCTTGCCGCTGATCCGCAGATATTTCTCCTTCACCTCTTTTTCGGGAAGGCCGATATAGTCCACCATCCTCTGCAGATCGTCATCCGTGAGGGAGACGGTGGTCTCCCCCTGGCAACAATAACCGCATTGCTGACACTCAAAAATATCTTCTTCCATATTGTTCCCTTTCATGCCATTGCTGATGCGAGCTACGCCTTGCCGGTCACTTCCCCGAAAAGGCTGATATCTATTCCATGCTTCAAGGTGATTTCTTCCCACATTCTTTCCGGCGCAATGGAGAATATGTCCTCATAGTCGGCGGGCAGAGTCAGCCAGCCGTCCTGGGACAGTTCGTATTCCAGCTGACCGGGTCCCCAGCCGGAATAGCCGAGGAAAAAACGGTAGTCCTGCGGTCCCCGGTTCCCGGCGATATCCTGCAGAATCTGCGGATCTCTTGACATGCGGACCTCTTTGTTGATCTCCAGATACTGCCGCGCCTGATAATCACTTGAATGGAGAATAAATACTGCCTCTATTTCCACCGGGCCGCCCAGGAAGATGGAGGGGAGCAGAATATCCGGCACAGGGATATTCATGCTTTCATAAAGCACGGCCAGGGATACATCCTCAACCGGTTGATTGAGCACCACCCCCATGGCCCCCTCTTCAGCTTCATGAGAGCACATATAGATGACCTTCCGGGCAAAACGCGGATCAGGCATCTGGGGTGTGGCAATGAGAAAATATCCGGTCAGGCTGGTTATCGTCAGTTCCATAAATAAACCATGGTCAGAAGGATCATGCGGAAGGATCACTTGAAAATCATGCACCGCAGCTTATCAAAGTAAAAAAGTGTGTCAAGAGGGATGTTGCCAAAGAAAAATTAATAGAGTTTGTCAGAAGAAATATGCTACAGTTTTTCTCAAAAAAAGAGTAATACTTAAGATTGTCCCAGCCGCCTGCTGCGGCTCCCCAAATGATCAGTAGATCTACCTAACGTGACAAATAAAGGAATACCATGCTCGATATAACACAGGAACTCAATAAAGTCATTGCCTCGGATCACCATGATCCCTTTCTGGTCCTTGGCGTCCATGTTCTGGAACATGACCCCAGCTCCGCGGTCATCCGCGCTTTCCTTCCCCTTGCCGAATCGGTGCGCCTGGTTCTGGACGGGGAAAAGAGGGATATGTACAAGATGCGGGAAGAAGGGCTGTTTGAAATCGTTGTTCCTGACTACGTAGTCCCTTTCAAATATTCGTATGAAGTAACCTACTATAATAACGAAATCCGCACCCATATTGATCCCTACCAGTTTCTGCCGCAGCTTTCAGAATATGACCGCCATCTTTTCAACCATGGCACCCACTATTATCTCTATGACAAAATGGGCGCCCACCCGGCCGTAATCAACGATATCGAGGGGACCATCTTCCGCGTCTGGGCCCCTGCCGCGCGCCGGGTCAGCGTCATCGGCAACTTCAACTACTGGGACGGCAGGGTGCATCAGATGCGGGTGCTTGGTTCATCCGGCATCTGGGAGCTCTTTCTGCCCGGCATTGCTCCGGGTGAGATCTACAAGTATGAAATCCGCACGCCCACCAATGACATTGTGGAAAAAGCGGATCCCTTCCAGTTTTTTGCCGAGGTGCGGCCGAAAAGCGCCTCCATTGTCTGGCATGTTGATGCTTATGAATGGAAGGATCAGGCCTGGCTTGATAAAAGGCGCAGCAGCAAACTCTATGAGAGCCCTGTTTCAATTTATGAGGTGCATATGGGCTCCTGGCAGCGTGACCCGTCCAATCCCGAGAGATTTCTCACCTTCCGGGAACTGGCCGGCAGCCTGGTCCCCTATGTCAAGAAGATGGGATTTACCCATATCGAACTCATGCCGGTCATGGAGCATCCTTTCGATGAATCGTGGGGGTATCAGACCACCGGCTATTTTTCCGTTACCAGCAGATTCGGCACCCCGCAGGATTTCATGTATTTTGTCGACTGCTGCCATCAGCATGATATCGGCGTGCTCCTTGACTGGGTCCCGTCTCACTTTCCCACCGATGGCCACAGTCTGGGCCGCTTTGACGGAACCGCACTCTATGAGCATGAAGACCCGCGGCAGGGGTCCCACCCGGAATGGCGCACCCTGATTTTCAACTATGCCCGCCGGGAGGTCAGTAATTTTCTCATTGCCAGCGCCCTCTACTGGTTTGACAAATTTCACATTGACGGCATGCGGGTTGATGCGGTGGCCTCCATGCTTTACCTGGATTACGCCAGACAGGACGGCAACTGGGTTCCCAATCCTTACGGCGGCAAGGAAAATCTCGAAGCTATTGAGTTTATCAAGCATCTCAATACGATTGTCTATCAGCGTTACCCGGATGCCGCCATGGTCGCCGAAGAATCCACCAGCTTCTACGGGGTTTCCAAGCCGGTGGACAAGGGCGGCCTCGGCTTCGGCTACAAATGGAATATGGGCTGGATGAACGACATGCTCGATTATTTCAGCCGCGATCCCCTGTACCGCAAATATCACCACAACAACCTCACCTTTTCGCTGCTCTATGCCTTTTCGGAAAATTTCATCCTGCCCCTGTCCCACGATGAGGTGGTGCACGGCAAGCGCTCACTGCTCGCCAAAATGCCGGGTGACAGATGGCAGCAATTCGCCAACCTGCGGCTTCTCTTCTTTTTCCTGTGGACCCATCCCGGGAAAAAGCTGCTCTTCATGGGCGGGGAATTCGGCCAGATTTCGGAATGGTACTGCAAGGTAAGTCTGGACTGGCACCTGGCCGAGCAGGAAGCGCTCCATCACCAGTTGCAATATTTTGTGCAAAAATTGAATGAGCTATACAAATCTGTCCCGGCCCTGTGGGAAGTGGATTTCTCCCATACCGGCTTCAAGTGGATGGACTTCAAGGATGTGGACCAGTCCATCATCGTCTTCGCCCGCTTCGGCAAAGATCCTGCGGACCATGTTGTCTGTCTGCTCAACATGACGCCCGAGGTCCACTATAATTACCGGGTCGGCGTCCCGGAACTGACTGAGTATAAAGAACTTTTCTGCTCCGACGACACTTCGTTCGGCGGCAGCAATGTGAGCAATTCCGATGTCAAGGTTGCCGTCAACGAACCTTTCGGCGAGGCGAGTTTTCATATCAAGGTGACCGTGCCACCGCTGGCCGGGATCATTTTCCAGCCGGTGGGCAAATAGAGGAGCAGGCCATGTCCCATTCAATGCAGCCGCCGGGCGATAAAATGAAAAAGGTGCTCAGCTGGGTAAGCGAGATACTGGAAGAACATCCTGAAAAAAAACGGACGGACGTTTTCAGAGAGGCCCAGATACGTTTTGATCTCTCTCCTTTGGAATGCGAGTTCCTGGACTGTCATTTCGCCAAAGCGGACAGGGCGGACAAGAAGCTATAATTTCCAGCCCCAGAAACCCAGAAAGCCGGCAAAATTCCGCATGTCGGACTCGCTCCGGCACCAGGGTTTGAGGCTGGTGTGAAAGGTGGTCGCCGAGGTGAGCGAGTCGCCATACTCCTTGTCGCAGCCGACGTTCAGATCAAGCGCCCACCAGCTAATCAGCAACATTTCCCAGGGCTTGTAAGAGCCTTTCACAAAACCGTTGCGCCAGCCGCTCTCCTCAAAAAACGAGGTGACGCTGCCGTCTTCCAGAGGGATTGCCTTCAAGGCCGCCATGGGATCCAGGCGGATGGGGAGAGGGGCAAAATTGCCGGCGATCTCTCCTGCTGCCATGATCTGCAGGTGCCTTACCCGATGGGTGCCGTCCCGCAGAAAGACCAGCAGTTTTCTTTTTTCCCCGCTGCCGTCAGCGTAATCAAGCATGGCCGGCAGGGTCTCGCCCCAGAGATTTACCTCCCGGAACTGCCAGCCGTCCGGATAGGCCCGGCGCGGCAGGTACGAGGTGGGGGTGATCACGCAGTAACAGCCGCAGGTATGGACGGTCGTCACCAGCAGCGGCTGATTGCTGCTGTCTAAAGTGAGGATGACAAACAGGCCGGTTTTTTTCCCTGCCGTCACATGAAACGGGATGAGATTAAAGGGGACACTTTCAAAATGGATACGGTAAATAAGGTTGGTATAGTTGCCCGCTGCCGTGGAAAAGGTGCGCTGTTCGGCAAATAGCACCGCCTCCGCCGGATCAATGAAGATTTCCTCTTCTTTGCTCTCCTGCCTGGCATAACGGGCCGCAGGTCTGCCGATACGATTATGATTCTCCCCGGATGTCTGCAGGACGAACAACGGAGCAAAACGGTCCAGCAGGGTCTCGCCTTCTGCCGGCAGGTATGCCCTGGCAGGAGCTTCGGCCGCCGGGCCTGTCAATGTCACGCAGGAGACGAGCAGCAGGGGCGACAGACAGACCAGTAACCCAAACAGGCATCTTTTTTGTAAAAAGCTGAACAGCCGCCTCATTTTTTCCTCACCCCGGTTAATGCCCCTCTTTTTTCCCCGGTAGCGGCATCTTCAGATAGCGGACCCCTTCCTTATCAAGCATTTTTTCCTCCGCCGCAGTGGCTACTCCCCGGATATTTCTGGGTTCTGCCACCCCGTAATGGATTTTCAGGGTTTGCCGGGCAAAATCGCCGCCCACATCCTCAAAGTTTTTTTCGACAAACTCCTGGATGCTCCGCATGGTCTGCGCCACGGCCTCGGCCAGCCGGGCAGGATCGGTTTCAGCCAGCCCCCGGGCGGCAGCCGTTTCTCCGGAAGTCCTTTTCTGAAAGGCGACCGGCGACAGTATCCGGCGCAGACACTGTCTGCTCCCGCATCTGGGGCAGCTGAGCAGTCCTTCACTTTCCTGGCTGGCAAATTCCTGGTGGTTCTTGAACCAGCCCTCAAAGAGAAAACCGCATTCGCAGGCAATATCAAAAACAATCATAATTACCAAGCCTGGGACGAAAAACGTTCGATCGCCCCGGTGCTGTAACTGTACAGCAGTGCCGCAGATGCGCCGGTAAGCGCAGACACCGAGAGAGGCCTGGCCGCTCTACATGGGGTATGCGGCTGGGCCGATGACAAAGCAGATGCGGTGCTGCTGGACAGTTACAAACAATCATGAGTGCAACCAGTCAGAATAGCTGCCGGCCAGCGCAGGCCAGGAGAACTGCTCGGTCAGCTGTCGGGCGGCGGTGGCAGCAAGTCGTGGTTTCTGTAGCCCCTCTTGTAATCGATACAACAAATCCTCATCATTATAAAGATATTCGTCTGGAAAAAGTTCCGGATAGGAAAGCCGATTCGGCAACAGCGGCCGGCAACCGGCGCGCACGGCCTCGATAACCGCCATGCCGAAAAATTCATGGTTTGCCGTTGAGACGATGAGACTGCCCTGGCGCAGCCATTGATAATACTCCTGCCGGTCAGCCACATAACCGACATGCAGCAGCCGGCGGCCGAGCCTTTCGCGGGTCTCGGCAAAGATGTCCGGATGCTGGGCAAAACTCTGGCCGAGAATAGCCAGCCGGTAATCCACCTGTTGCTCGGCAAGCTGAAAGAGGGTGCGGAAAAAGAGTTCCGGATTCTTGTCGTATTCCCAGCGGTGATTCCAGATGATCACCGGCGGGCCGGGGTCTGCAAAGCCTGCGGCCGGCAGCGCGTCAAGCCGGGAAAAATCCAGGCCGGGATGGAGCACCAGGGATTTTTCCCGCAATTGCGCGGCCGAACCGAGCTTCATATCAGGAATCTTCTTTTCCAGGGCCGCACAGCCTGCGAGAAAGGATTCCATGTTATAGACGGAATTGAAGGCTATCCGCTCCGAGCAGCAGGCAGTGGTGAAATTGGTCACGGCAAAATGCAGATCGCGCTCGTGCTCAACCTGCACCGGATAGGCAAACTGATTTTCATGAAAATAGGTGAAGATCGGCACCTCCCGCAGCCAGGCCGGTCCCATGCCGCGCAGGGTCGCCACATCCACGAAGCTTGAGCAGAGGAGCAGATCGCAGTCCCTGGTCTGCGGCAGGATGCCGGCGTAATAGGGTGCGGCAAAACGCATCCGCCACTTCCACTTTCTCGCCGGCAGGGTGAGCAGGTGAAAGCGGAAGGGCAGATGTTTCTGCAGCCCGTCCAGAAAGCTCTGGTGCGAACCGCCAAAGTAAGGCTCAAGAACAAGGATGTTCTCGCGAACCAACTAGGCCTCTCCCAGGGTATCCATGGCCTGTTTGAAGGCAGTGGCGGAGCGGGCGATCAGCTGGTCATCGACACAGAAAGCCAGACGGATATGGCCCGGCAGGCCGAAGCCGCGTCCCGGCACGGCGAGAATCTTATATTTCTGCAGATGGGCGACAAACTGCACGTCATCGGCAATCGGGGTTCTGGGGAAGATGTAAAAAGCGCCCTTGGGCGGGGTAAAAGAAAGGCCTGCCGCGCTGAGAATGTCACAGAAGGTCTGCCGCCTGCGGGCGTAAATGGAGGTATCCACCGTCACCCCCTGCAGCTCGGCCACCACCCGCTGCATCAGCGCCGGGGCGTTGACAAAACCGAGAATCCGGTTGGCCAGGGTCATGGCGGCAAGCAGGGCGCTTTTTTCAGTGATGTCCGGCTGGACGGCAATATAGCCGATCCGCTCACCCGGCAGGGACAGGTCCTTGGAGTAGCTGGAGACCACGATGCTGTTGGGGTAGCTCTGGAAAATGCTGGGCACCTGATGGCCGTCAAAGATGATCTTGCGGTATGGTTCGTCGCTGAGCAGAAAGATGGTTGAGCCGAATTTCTGCTGGCAGGCGGTAAGCAGCGAGCCCAGGGCCTTGAGGTCCTGTTCCGGATAGATCTGGCCGGTGGGGTTGTTGGGGCTGTTGATGATGATGGCCTTGGTTCTCTCGGTGATGGCCCCTTCGATGGCGGCAAGATCCAGGCTGAAATCATCCCTGGTCGGCGCCACCACGCTCTTGCCGCCCTGATTGTCGATGTAAAACTTGTATTCCACAAAAAAGGGGGCCAGGATGATAACCTCCTCGCCAGGATTAAGAATGGCCTTGAGGACCACATTCAAGGCCCCGGCTGCGCCGCAGGTCATGAGAATATCGTCAGCCCCCACCGGCATGGCCTGTTCTTGCGAGATCTGGCCGGCCACCGCCTCACGCACAAAGGGGTAACCGCTGTTGGGCATATAGCTGTGCACCCCGGCGCTGTTATCGGCGGCGATCCTGCGCAATACCGCATCAAACTGGGGGGGCGGCGCGATATCGGGATTGCCCAGGCTGAAATCAAAAACATTTTCCGCCCCGAACTGTTTTTTCAATTTCGCCCCCTCTTCAAACATCTTGCGAATCCAGGAGGAGGCGGTGGCAAACTCATGCATTTTTTTCGATATGCCCATAAAATCACGGTCCTTCAAGTGTTAATGTTGATTGTTGAATTTCGTTTTAAGATATTGATATGCCGCGTTTATTTCTTTCATCTTCTCTTCGGCAACCCCCTTGAATTCCTCGCCGAGATGGCCAACCTTGTCCGGATGGTAGGTCATGCTCAGCTTGCGGTAGGCCTTTTTGATTTCTTCAAAACTTGCCCCGGGCTGCAGGCCTAATACCTCGTAATACTGCTGCTCCAGATTGACCGCGGTCCGTTGCCGGTGGATATAGCGGCTCTGAATGGTCTGGAAATCATAGGAGGAGAGCTCGAGAAAGGCGGCGATATTGCGGGCCTGCGCCAGTTCCTGCTCAGTGACCCGCTCATTGGAGAAAAAGACCTGATAGACCAGCTCCACCAGGATCAGCCGCGGCTCATAGGCAAAGGAGCTTTTGAACTGCTCAAGCAGGGTTTCCAGCGAATCCGGGTTGTGGGTGGCGTCCTTGATCAGTTCATTGACCCAGAACATCTGGTTCTGATTGTAGTGCAGATGGGTGCGGAAGAAGTTTTTGATGGTCTGCAGTTCCGCCCGGGTGATATTGCCGTCAAACTGAGCGACTTTGACCAGAATATGGGCCAGCAGGGAGACAAAGTTCTTGCGGGACTCGGTCTGGGCCTGCTCATATTCACTCACCTTGCGGCGGATGTAGAAGGAGAAGGCCCAGAAGGCGACAAACAGCGCGAGGAAAAGAAAAAGACCGGTGGACAGCAGGATGCCGATGACGTTGATCAAAAGCGGCGCGCCGCCGAGGGCCAGCAGGATCAGGGCGACCACCAGCAGACAGCCGCCGCAGCCGGGTTGGTTATGGTAATGGTACTCGTATCTCATGCGCCATTCTCAGCAAAGAGTGCTTCGACAAATTCATCGGCATCAAAATCCCGCAGGTCGCTCATCTTTTCGCCGATGCCGATGAAGCGGATGGGGATGTTGAACTCGCGGCAGATATTGACCACGATGCCGCCCTTGGCCGTGCCGTCCAGCTTGGTCAGGGTGAGGCCGGTCACCTCAACCGCCTCGCTGAACAGCCTGGCCTGGGAGATGCCGTTCTGGCCGGTGGTGGCATCGATAACCAGCATCACCTCGTGGGGGGCGCCGGGGATCTTCTTACCCATGACCCGTTTGATTTTCTTCAGCTCTTCCATGAGGTTGACCTTGGTATGCAGACGGCCGGCCGTATCCACAATGACCACATCGGTTTTCTTTTTAGCGGCATGTTCCAGGGCATCATAGACAACCGCCGAGGGATCGGCCCCGGACCGCTGGGCAATGACATCCACCCCGATCCGTTCACCCCAGATCTGCAGCTGTTCCACGGCCGCGGCCCGGAAGGTGTCCCCTGCCACCAGCATGACCGACTGGCCGGATTTAACGAATTTGTGGGCCATCTTGCCGATGGTGGTGGTCTTGCCCACTCCGTTGACCCCGACCACCATGATGACAAAGGGTCCCTCCCCGGGCATCACCAGTTCGGCCGGGGCGTCCGAGCTGTGGATGAATGCGGCGATTTTCTCCTTCAGCACCTTTTTCAAGGCAAGAGGATCACTGAGTTCATTTCTCCTGAGCTTTTCCCGGGCGCTGTCCATCAGTTCCTGGGTGGTGCCCACGCCAAGGTCCGCGGTGATGAGAATTTCTTCCAGATCATCAAGCAGCTCGGGATCAATGACCTTTTTCCCCAGGAAGAGTTCATCCACCTTGCTGATGAAGGAGCTTCGGGTTTTAGCGAGCCTCTCCTTGAGCCGGCCGAAGAGAACCCCCACATCCTCATGCAGAATACTGTTTGGTTTGGGGACCGGTGGTTCCGGCCTCGGCGTTTCCCGCACCTCAGCCGCTTGAGGCGCAGGGGATTTCCGGGCGGTGGTCTCGATAGCGGCCGCGGCGGCGACAGGGGCCTCGTCCTCTCTGCTGATCTCGTCGACAGCAGGCTCTTCTTGTTTTCCGATTTTCAGTTTCTTTTTAAACCAGCCCAGCATGTAGCACCTCGGATCATTATTTTTCTTTGAATCAGATCATTTACGAAAGGGATGATCCCAACCAGACGGAGGCTGCAATCAGATAAAAGTGGCTTTCCAGCCAGAACTCAAGGCGGATGCCCTGCACCAGCTTTTTCTTTTCATAAAGACGGGTGAGCAGCAGCAGAGACAGCACAGGGACCAGCATCCAGATGCCGCTTTGCTCGGTCAGACCGGTGGCGGTGAACACAACAAGAAGTATCGCCAGCAGGCCCATGCTGGAGTAAAGCAGCCGGATCGATCTCTTTTCACCGATGCAGACCGGCAGCGTTTCCTTGCCGGCAATCATGTCCCCCTGAATATCAAAGACATCAAAGAGCACGGTGCGGATAAAGACAAAGAGACTGATCAGCAGAAAGACGGCCAGATTCTCCGGGGACAGGGCGTTGATATGGATAGCCGGAATCAGCACCGTCACGAATGACCAGGCCAGGGCCACGAAAAACGTTTTCGAGCCCGGGATCTCTTTGAGTTTCCGTACCCGGATGATATTGGTAATGATCCTGGGCAGGATGGGCAGACTGTAGAGAACGCCGAACAGACTGATGATGAGCAGCAGGACGAAATGGAGGGCGCCCTCCTGCAGGGCGAAATAGATGGACAGCACCATGGCAAAGCCCGACAGGACGAGCAGCGGCATCGAGTATCTGCGCCAGAAAGCCTCCTGCCTGGGGTCATTGAGTCTTTTGGTCTTGTAGTCGGTGTAGCGGTTCAGATTGTGAATGGCAAAGAGATAGCCGAAGGTGACAAAAAAATCCCGGGCATCGGGCCGGGAATGCTGCAGGATTCTGCAGATCAGGGCAAGCAGTCCGCCCGCCAGGCTGATAAAGAGATTGGAAGCCATCACCGAACGGAGAAAACTGAAGAAGAAAAAGGTGAACAGACTGTCCCCCTTGCCGTGGCAGGACTCCAGGGCCCGCACGATGCGGTTGATCATCCAGGTAGGGGTTGAGGCGCCGGCAGTAACCCCGACCCTCTCAAATCGAGAGATCGCCGCGAAATCGAGATCCTCCTGGGTTTCGGCCATGAAGACCCGGCAGCCCATTTCTTCGGCAATCTGGCCAAGTCGCTGGGTATTGGCGCTGCCCCGTCCTCCCACCACCACCATGGCCTGCACCTTTTTAGAGAGATTTCTCACCTCCTCCTGCCGTTTGTGGGTGGAATCGCAGATGGTATTGAAGACCCTGCCGTCCGGAAAACTCTCCATGATTCTGCTGCTCAGCCGGTTAAAGGCCATCTCATCCTGGGTGGTCTGGCTGACGATGATATAGGGCCCGTTGATCCTGAGATCCTTGAGATCGTTTTCATCGCTGACCACATGCACGTCAGGTTCGGCATACCCCATGAGACCAACGACTTCGGCATGGTTTTTGTCGCCGATGATGATGGTGGTGTATTGCCGATCCCGGTATTTCCTGATGATGGCCTGCACCTTCATCACCCTGGGGCAGGTGGCGTCCTTCACCTCAGCCCCGGCGGCCAGCAGGCGCTGCTTCTGGACAGGCGGCACGCCATGGGCGCGGATGATCACCGTGCCGGTCAGTTTATCCGGGATGTCGGTGAGGATGTCGACTCCCTGCTCTTTCAGCAGACTGAGCACCTGGGGATTATGGATAAGCGGGCCGAAGGTGACGATTTTCCCATCAGCCTTATGCACGGTTTCCAGGGTGGTTTCAACGGCCCGGCGCACCCCCATGCAGAAGCCGGCCTTTTTGGCGAGAATGACTTTCATGGCCTATGCTTTAACCCACATCCCGTCCTGCAGCAGATAATGAGGTTTGAAGTTTTCCTTATAGCGCATGGCCCGGACCTCACGGATGAGATAGCCAAGATAGAGATGGGGGATGGAGTTCCTGCGGCACAGATTGATGAGATGCAGGATATTAAACGTTCCGAGGCTGCGGCGGGTCTCCCCTGGATCAAAGTAAAAGTAGACGGCATTCACCCACTCGCAGCCGATATCGACCACCGCCACCCCGAGGAGTTTTTCAGCGCAGCGGTACTCGACCTCCACCGTGTTGGTGATGGAGTTGGCGAAAAAGGTGCCGTAATATCCCACCGGCGAGTTGCCCTTGATCGGGAAACGCTCTTTGAGAAAGCTGCCGCACAGCAGGAGCTTTTCCTCGGTGATCCGCAGCGGCCCCATGGTAATGGTCAGATCCTCGTTGCGGCGCAGCACCCTCTTCTGATTCCGGTTAGGCGCAAACTCCCCTGAGTCGATTCTGATGGGGAGGCATTTCCGGCAGTCGGGGCAGACCATGGTGTAGATGGTGTTGCCGTTGCGCCGGAAGCCGGCCTCCAGAAACTGGCCGAACAGGTCATCAGGCAGCGAGACAAACTGCTGCTGCCGGTAAATCGCCTTGTGGGGCAGATCATAGGGGCACTGCACGGCAATATCATAAAAAAACCGCAGATACTGGTCGATGGAGTATGACGCTGAACCGCTATGCTTGGAAGACATGGTCATGCAGGCTTGTTACCCGTTGGTGCCTTCCCGGCCGAAATCGTCGTCAAAGCGGACGATGTCATCCTCGCCGAGGTAGCTGCCGTTCTGCACTTCGATCAGTTCAAGGGCGATCACGCCGGGGTTTTCCAGCCGGTGCTTCTCGCCGCAGGGGATGTAGGTTGACTGGTTTTCCAGCACCAGAAAGACCTTGTCGCCGCAGGTCACCCTGGCCGTGCCTCTCACCACCACCCAGTGTTCGGAGCGGTGATGATGCATCTGCAGGGAGAGTTTCACCCCGGGATTGACGGTAATGCGCTTGATCTTGAAGGCCGTCTGTTCCTCGAGAATGGTGTAGCTCCCCCAGGGCCGGTACACGGTGCGATGCAGCAGATGCTCTTCCCTGCCCTCGCTTTTGAGCCGGGTGACGATTTTCTTGACATCCTGGGAGCGGTTGATCGGCGCCACCAGCACGGCGTCGGCGGTCTCAACCACCAGCATGTTCTGCAGCCCCACCGCGGCAACCAGCCGGTTTTCCGAGCGGACAAAGCTGTCGGTGAGATCTTCGGCAATCACATCGCCAGAGAGGACATTGCCATGATCATCCTTGTCCGCCACCTCCCAGAAGGCCTGCCAGGAGCCGATATCGCTCCAGCCCAGGTCGGCGGGAATCACCGAGACCAGCGCTGATTTTTCCATCATGGCATAATCAATGGAATCATCAGGGCATTTTTGCATGCTCTCCCGCTCCAGCCTGAAAAAATCCCTGTCCCTGGTGCCATGATCAACGGCATCCACCATGTGGCTGTAGATGGCCGGGGACAATTTTGCCATTTCCGCCAGAAAGGCGCCGGCCGCAAAGGCGAACATGCCGCTGTTCCAGAAGTAGTTGCCGGCGGCCAGATACTCTTTCGCCTTCTGCAGGTCCGGTTTTTCCACAAAGGAGAGCACGCTGTTGCCCTCTCCCTTTTCGATGTAGCCATAGCCGGTTTCCGGGGCGCTGGGAGTGATGCCGAAGGTGACCAGCCTGCCCTGCACGGCCAGCTCCACGGCGCCGGCCACTGCCTGGCTGAAGGCCTGGGGCCGGCGGATGAGATGGTCAGCCGGCAGCACCAGCAGGACCAGCTCCTCCTCGGCCCGGTCCCGGCAATACAGGGCTGCGGCGCAGATGGCCGGCGCGGTGTTTCTCCCCACCGGTTCGAGGATGATATCAACCTGGCCTTCCCGGCCAAGTTCCCTGATCTGGTTCAAGGTGAGAAACCGGTGCGCCTCACCCACCACCACCACCGGCGGCAGACAGTCAGGCAGATCCTCCAGCCGTTTCAGGGTGCTCTGCAGCAGGGAGCACTCCTCGGTCAGGTTGAGCAGCTGTTTCGGATAGAGCTCCCTGGACAGGGGCCACAGTCTGGAGCCTGAACCTCCGGCCAGAATGATCGGTTGAATTTTGGGCATGATATTCTCCTGAAAGCAATTGTATCTATTCAATACAAGAAATATTTTTGTCGTGCATCATTAAATTGCTGCAAATCGTCCTGCCAGCTCCGTTCCAGCTCAGGAACAGCCACCCCGGCGGCCAGGGCCTCCCGCACCTGCCGGGAGCCCAGGATGAGATCTAGGGGCAGCTTGTCGAACTCATATTCATAGGGGGGAGGCTTGCAGGCAAAATCCCCTGGATAGAGCTTCATGAAGGCCTGCAGCAGGGCCAGGGCCACGCGATAGGGTCTGAAGGATTGATGATCGGTGACATGCAGCTGAAACCCTTGGCAGTTGTCGCCTGCCCATTTATTGGCGGTTGGCTGAAACATCAGGGGCCGCATACAACAGCCGCACAGCAGGGATGGGTCGAGAGCTGCGACCAGTTCGCGGTGGCGCAGGAAAGGCGCCCCGAAAAGTTCAAAGGGCATGGTGGTCCCCCGGCCCTCGGAGATGTTGGTCCCCTCCCAGATGACCTGCCCCGGGTAGACGGCCGCCGTGGCGGGGGTGGGCATGTTGGGGGAAGGGAAAAGCCAGGGCAGGCCTGTTTCGGCAAAGGTCATCCGGCGCTGCCAGCCCTGCATGGGGATGACCTGGTAGTCGGCATGGATGCCGAAATGGTCATTGAAAAGCAGCCCCAGCTCACCGAAGGTCAGGCCATGCCGCATGGGAATCGGGTAGAGGCCGACAAAGGAACGTAGTCCCTCATCCACCAGATTGCCTTCGATGTGGACGCCGTCCACCGGATTGGGCCGGTCAAGCACCACCACCTTCTTGCCGCTTCCAGCCGCCTCTTCCAGGCAGTAAGCCAGGGTGGACATGAAGGTGTAGACCCTGGTGCCCACATCGATGAGATCAACCAGCAGCACATCAAGCAGCGCAAACATCTCCGGGGTGGGCCTTCTCGTCTCGCCATAGAGACTGAAGACCGGCAGGCCGGTCTGGGGGTCGCGGCCATGGTCTGATTCGATCATGTTGTCCTGCTTTTCGCAGAAAAAACCATGCTGGGGCGTCAGCAGACAGCTGAGCTGCCCGGGAAAGGCCTGGGAAATGAGATCCCGGCTGTGGCGGAAATGGCGGTCCGTGGAGGCCTGGTTGCAGAGCAGGCCCAGCCGTTTGCCTTTGAGGAATGCCGGCGGGCTATTGATGAGCGCCTCGAGGCCAGGCTGCACCATTGTCTTTGATTTCAACAGTTCCATGGGTTATAGTAATTTCCTGATTTTTAATATCATTAGAGCCTCTTGCAAAATGAACATCTACTCCGATCGGCTAAAAATATCCTGAGCGGCGTCTTCATGGTGAAATCGTCCTCAACGTAGCACTGCTACGCTTCCGGGCGATTTCACCACTCATCCTTGCACAGAATATTTTTCTCTCGATCTCGCTACGACGTTTATTTTGCAAGAGGCTCCTTAACAAAAGGATCACTATAATGAAAATAGCAATCAGCGGCAAGGGCGGTGTTGGCAAGACGACAATTATGGGACTGCTTGCCAGGCAGACGCAGCAGAGCGGCAGGCAGGTGCTGGTGATTGATGCCGATCCCAGCCCGCACATGGCGCAGGCTCTGGGGGTGGAGAACATCAGCGACATCACCCCCATTGCCGATATGAAGAAAATGCTGGCCGAGCGGGCCGGCAAGGTCGAGGGCTCGCCGTTTTACAATATCAACCCCAGGGTTGACGACCTGCCCGCTCAATTCATGCTGGAAAAGGACGGGATCAGATTGATGGTGCTCGGGGCGATCCAGACCGCTGAAGGCGGTTGCGCCTGCCCGGAAAATACCGTGCTCAAACGGCTGCTGACCAAATTGCTGCTTAACCCGGGGCAGACGGTGCTGCTCGATATGGAGGCCGGGGTGGAGCATCTGGGCCGGGGCACCATTGCCGGGGTGGACGGCCTGCTCATCGTGGTCATCCCGACCAGGTCAAGCGTGCGGACCGGCCTCAAGATTCAGAAGCTCGCCAGGGAGTCGCGCATTCCCCGCATCTTCTTTGTCGGCAATCTGGTTGCCGACCAGGACGACGAGCTGTTTCTGGCCGATGGCCTGGGCGAAAAACCCCTGGTCTGCTTCCCTGATTCCAGCCGGATCAGAAAGGCCGAACGGGCAGACCAACCGATTACCGAGGCCGACGAGGCCATGGACCGGGTTGCCCTGCAGCTTCTGGCTGCTCTCGTTGATCGCATCGCCCAGAAATAAACTCTATATCGCCGCGTAATGCCAGCGGCCAGCCGTTTCCCGCAGCCCCCCGTCAACCGAAACAGAGGCCGCAGTCAGGACAGGTGGTGGTGCTGGTCTGGAACTCAAAACCGCAGGCCGGACAGGTGGCATGGCCGGCCTCGGGGTTGAAAACCGCGTCACAGGTTGACAGGTCGTGATGGTTCAGGGCGGTTGTCCGTTCAATATGGGCCTGGACCACGGCAAAGGCATCCGGCGCATCCTGACGGCGCACCTGCAGATAAAAGGTGGTCGGGCAGCAGCCTTTCTTGCAGGAGCTTCCTTCACCGGTGATCAGATAACCGATATTTTCCGCCTGCAGCTCCTTTTCCATGGCGCGGATCTCGTTGAGCTGCCCCTTGTGAATGGCGACGATATCCTCGCCCGGGCCGATTTCACCGGCCCGTGAATTTTTCCGCTCATTGGCGCGGTTTACCGCGGCCAGCATATCCGCGCCGTTCAACAGGGCCACCCCGCACTCGGCGCAGACCTCAATTTCCGCGCGATACTCGTCGTTGCATCGCGGGCAGTATTTTAATTCCGGGTCAATCATCTCTCACTCCACAACGTTCTTTTTTTATAAGGCGAACCAGGGTGTTAACCAAGGTCCTGGTTTGCGGGAAATCCCAGCGGATATCACTCGATGTGACAATCACGGTGCCGAAAAGATCCATTCACCTCCTCCTCACTTTTTACTTTTCACTTCTCACAAAATATACCGGCTGAGGTCCTCGCTGTCGGAGATCCTGCGCAGCTGTTTGCGCACGTATTCCGCGGTGATGTCAAACTTCTGGCCCGCTAATTCCGGGGCGTTGAAGGAGACCTCCTCCAGCAGTCGCTCCATGATGGTGTGCAGGCGTCTGGCCCCGATGTTTTCCGTTTTCAGGTTGACCTCGGTGGCGATCCTGGCCATCTCGCGGATGGCCTCCTCCTGGAAGGAAAGCTCGATGTTTTCCGTGGCCATCAGGGCGATATACTGCTTGATCAGGGCATTTTGCGGCTCAGTGAGGATGCGGTAAAAGTCCTCCTCACCCAGGGCATTGAGTTCCACCCGGATGGGGAAACGGCCCTGCAGTTCAGGCACCAGGTCCGAGGGTTTGCAGAGATGAAAGGCGCCGCTGGCGATGAACAGGATATGATCGGTTTTCACCATGCCGAATTTGGTGGTAACCGTGGCCCCCTCGACAATGGGCAGCAGGTCCCGCTGCACCCCTTCCCGGGAAACCTCGGCCGAACCGACCGACCCCTGGCGGGAGGCGATCTTGTCGATCTCGTCAAGGAAGATGATGCCTGACTGTTCGGTGCGCTGGATGGCCAGCTTGATGACCTTGTCCATTTCGATGAGCTTTTCCGATTCCTCCCTTTCCAGGATCACCCTGGCCTCGGCCACACTCAGCTTGCGGCGCTCCCTTTTCTGCGGAAAAATTTTGGAGAACATGTCCTTCATGCCGGAACCCATATCGTCCATGCCGCTGTTGGAAAAAATCTCCACGAGCGGCATGTTCTGGGGCTGATCAACCACCATCTCCACCAGTTTGTCGTCAAGTTTGCCTTCCCGCAGCATCTGGCGGAACTTCTCCCGGGTGCTGCTTTTGCCGGATGCGGCCTCGCCCGCCTCAGGTCCGGGCAGGGAGACGGTTTTACCGAGCGGGGGGGGCGGCGAGGGCGGCACCAGCAGATCGAGCAGCCGCTCTTCGGCCAGCACCGCGGCCTTCTCCTTGACCTTGGCGGTTTCCTCCTTTTTCACCATATTGACGGCAAGCTGGGTGAGATCGCGGATCATGGATTCCACGTCGCGACCCACATAGCCGATTTCGGTGAATTTCGAGGCCTCGATTTTCAGAAAGGGCGACTGGGCCAGATGGGCGAGCCTTCTGGCGATTTCCGTCTTGCCGACGCCAGTCGGCCCGATCATGATGATATTTTTCGGCGCGATTTCGTCCCGCAGCGGCGGCTCGACCTGCTGCCGGCGCCAGCGGTTGCGCAGGGCCACGGCCACGAAGCGTTTGGCGTCTTCCTGGCCGATGATATACTGATCAAGTTTGGTGACGATTTCCGTTGGGGTGAGGGCATGGGGCAGGGTCATATTTTTTCCACCACAAGGTTGGTGTTGGTATAGATGCAGATCTGGCCGGCAATCTCCATGGCCGCCCGGCAGATTGCCTCGGCCCCCAGATCGCTGTGGCTGATCAGGGCCTTGGCCGCGGCCTGGGCATAGGGGCCGCCTGAACCGATGGCCAGAATGCCGTCATCGGATTCGATCACGTCACCGGAACCGGATAAAATAAAGGATTGATTTTTGTCAGCGGCAATGAGCATGGCTTCCAGCCTTCTGAGCATTTTATCGGTGCGCCAGTCCTTGGCCAGTTCCACGGCGGCCCGGGTGAGATTGCCGTTATACTGCTCCAGCTTACCCTCGAGCTTGTCAAACAGGGTAAAGGCGTCCGCCGTGGCGCCGGCAAAGCCGGTGATCACCTTGTTCTGATAGAGCCGCCGCACCTTTTTCGCCTGGTGTTTCATGATGGTATTTCCCAGGGTTACCTGGCCGTCACCGGCCACCACCACCTCCCCCTTGTGCCTGACGCAGATGATGGTGGTTGACCGGATTATCGGCAGCGTGTCTTTGTTTTCCATTTTATTCTTACCCACTTATTGAATGAATTCGTAAAAAGTCTCTCTTTTTCATCACGGAACACAGATAATGTTTTCTTTCCAGCCAGCTCTGCACCTGAGGGGACAGAATTTTTTTCGCAGTCTGTTTTGCAAAAATCATTCTGTCCCCGGCTTCGAACAAATCCGCATTCTGCAATCCGCAATCCGCAATCCCAAATCAATCCAGGCTCCGTTTGGCCTTGGGATGGGCGGCATCGTACACTTCCATCAGATGGTCGAGGGTCAGGTGGGTGTATTTCTGGGTGGTTGACAGGCTGGCATGGCCGAGCAGCTCCTGCACCGAACGTAAATCAGCGCCCATCTCCAGCAGATGGGTGGCAAAGGAGTGCCGCAGGGCATGGGGGGTGACCTGGGCCATGATGCCGGCCCGCCCGGCATAAAAGCTGACCAGCCGTTCAATGCTGCGGGTGGTGATCCGCCCGCCCCTGGCGTTTAAAAACAGGGCGTCCTTTTCCGGCCGCAGGCCCCGTTTGACCCGGGCCGTGGTGAGCTCCCGCCGCTGCGGCAGATAGGCGTTGAGCATATCCAGGGCCGGATCACCCATGGGGACCAGCCGCTCCTTGTTGCCTTTGCCGCTTACCTTAACCATTCCTGCCTGAAAATCAACCCTGTCGATGTTCAGGGAGGCAAGCTCCGCCACCCGCATGCCGGTGGCATAGAGCAGTTCCAGGATCGCCCTGTCGCGCACGGCAAAGGTGTCCCGTGCATCAGGGGCCTCAAGCAGGGAGAAGACCTCGTCCACCGTCAGAAAAACCGGGATGTATTTGCCCTGTTTGGGCATGGAGACGTGGGAAAACGGGTCAGTGGCCACGATTTTTTCCCTGCGCAGAAAGCGGAAAAAGGTGTGCAGGGCGGAAAGCTTGCGGGCCACCGAGGAGCTTTTACAGCGCGTATTGAGATGATACACATAGGAACGGACAAAGAGCGGATCAAGGCTGGCCAGATCAGGAGGTTCCTCGGCAAAGGCAAAAAAATCCTCCACATCCCGCTGATAATTCGTCATAGTATGCTGAGAATACCCCTTTTCCACATCGAGCCATTCGACAAAGCGGGCCAGATAGTCATTATTTACCGAGGGTTTTTTGGGAAAGCTGGCGGTCATTCTTGCGTAATGGACGAGAGGATGTTAAATAAGTATTCTTATTTTTCCAGTTAATAACACTTTCGGAATCGTATGGCCAAAAAAAATTTTGAAACAGCCCTGACAAGACTTGAAGAGCTTGCCGGAGAGCTTGAAAAAGGCGACCTCACCCTGGAAATCTCGCTCAAGAAATTTGACGAAGGCATGAAGCTTGTGCAGTTCTGCAGCCAGAAGCTTGACGAGTCACAACAACAGATCGATATGCTGCTCAATAAAAACGGCTCGCCGACCACAGTGCCCTTTCAGGTGGAAGAAGACGAAGGGCCGGAAGAGGAAGCCTGAGTGGACCTGAAAGCATATCTGGAAAAAAAACGGCTGCAGGTGGAAGAGGGCCTGGCGTCCTGCATGCTGCAACCCGAGGGTCTGCTCGCCCACCATATCAAGGCCATGCGTTACTCCCTGTTTGCCGGCGGCAAGCGTATCCGGCCGGTGCTCTGCCTGGCGGTGAGCGAGGCCCTGGGGGTTGACCCCGCGCCCTATCTGGGGCTGGCCTGCAGCCTGGAGTGCATCCATACCTACTCCCTCATCCATGATGATCTGCCGGCCATGGATAACGACGACCTGCGCCGGGGCAAGCCGACCAATCACAAGGTGTTCGGCGAGGCGGAGGCCATCCTGGCCGGCGACAGTCTGCTCACCTACGCCTTTGAGCTGCTGTCCGCCCCTATCCTGACCTGCGGCCTGAAAAGCGATGACCAGCTGCGCATCATTGCCATCATCGCCAGGGCCATCGGCCCCCTGGGCATGGTGGGCGGCCAGTCCCTGGACATGCAGTCAGAGGGGCACAAAATCAGTTTCGAGACCCTGCAGTATCTGCACAGCTGCAAGACCGGCGCCCTGATCACCGCGGCGGTGCAGACCGGCGCCGTGATCGGCAACGCCACGGACCAGCAGTTTGCCGCGCTCACCACCTATGGCAGGCAGATCGGCCTGGCTTTCCAGATTGTCGACGATCTCCTTAATGTGGAGGGCACGGCTGAGCAGCTCGGCAAGGCGGTTGGTTCCGACGCCAGACTCGACAAGGCCACCTATCCCTCTTTCTTCGGCGTGGAGAAAACCCGGGAGATGGCCCTGGCCGCGGTGGAAGGGGCCGTTGATTCCCTGAAAAATTTCGATGACCAGGCAGACCCGCTGCGAGAACTGGCCAGGTATATCTATTACAGGAAGCGATGACAGCTATTACCATGGAAGAAACCAGAATCCTGCCGACCATCGACTCCCCGGCTGATCTCAGAAAGCTCGCGGAGGATGATCTTCCCCCGCTGGCCAGGGAGATTCGCCAGGAAATCATAGAAACCGTTGCCAGGGTGGGCGGTCACCTTGCCCCCTGTCTCGGCGTGGTGGAGCTGACCCTGGCCCTGCACTACGTATTCAACACCCCGGAAGACAAGCTGATCTGGGATGTGGGTCACCAGTCCTATGCCCACAAGCTTATCACCGGCCGCCGGGACCGCTTTCATACCCTGCGCCAGTACCAGGGCATCAGCGGTTTCCCGAAGCGGGAAGAGAGCATATATGACGCCTTTGACACCGGCCACAGCAGCACCTCCATCTCCGCGGCCCTGGGCATCAGCATCGCCAATTGCCTCAAGGGGGGGACCCATAAGACCATCGCCGTGATCGGTGACGGTTCCATGACCGGCGGCATGGCCTTCGAGGCCTTGAACCAGGCCGGCCATCTGGATAAGGACCTGATCGTCGTGCTCAATGACAACGAGATGTCCATTTCCCCCAACGTCGGCGCCCTGTCGAGCTTTCTCAGCCGGAAACTGACCGGCCGGGCCATGGTGCGGGCCAAGCAGGACCTGAGCCAGTTTCTCAAGCATTTCGCCAATGTCGGGGAAAACATCCTGCAGGTGCTGAAAAAGAGCGAGGAGAGCCTGAAGGGATTCTTCACGCCCGGCATGCTGTTTGAGGCCCTCAAGTTTGAATACATCGGCCCCATTCCCGGCCATAAACTGGAAAACCTGGTGAAGACCTTCAGAAACGTGCGGGATTTCACCTCCGGCCCGGTGCTCATCCATGTCATCACCACCAAGGGCAAGGGCTATGGCCCGGCGGAAAAAAATCCCGGCGCCTATCACGGCGTGGGGCCCTTTGACATCGCCACCGGCGCCTCCCTGCCCGGCCCGTCAACGGCCCCTTCCTACACCAGGGTTTTCGGCGATACCATCGTGGAGATCGCCGGACAGGACCCACGCATCGCCGCCATTACCGCGGCCATGCCGGCCGGCACCGGCCTGATGAAATTTTCCGAACAGTTCCCGGACCGCTTCTTTGATGTGGGCATCGCCGAACAGCACGCCGTGACCTTTGCCGCCGGTCTGGCCACCGAGGGCATGCTGCCGGTGGTGGCCATCTATTCCACCTTCATGCAGCGTGCCCTGGATCAGGTTATCCATGATGTCTGCCTGCCCAATCTGCCGGTCACCTTTGCCATCGACCGGGGCGGAGTGGTGGGCGATGACGGCCCCACCCATCACGGGGTGTTTGATATCTCCTTTCTGCGCTATATTCCCAACATGGTGCTGATGGCCCCCAAGGATGAGGAAGAGCTGCGCCATATGCTCTATACCGCCATCTTCATGCCCTGCCCCACTGCCGTGCGCTACAGCCGGGGCAACGGCGAGGGGGTGGCGCTGAGCGCTGATCTGCAGAAGCTGCCCTTTGGCAAGGGCGAGCTGCTGCGGGAAGGCGGCGATGTGCTGCTGCTGCCGGTGGGCAACCGGGTTTATCCAGCCCTGGAGGCGGCAGAGGGTCTGCTGAAGATCGGCATCAGCGCGGCGGTCATCAATCCCCGCTTCATCAACCCGCTGGACGGTGATCTGATCACCGAGTGGGCGGTGAGGACCGGCAAGGTCGTCACCGTGGAAGACAACGTGAAAAAAGGCGGCTTCGGCAGCGCGGTGCTCGAGCTGCTGGCCAGAAGGGGAATCACCAACATTGCCGTCCGCATTCTCGGCATTGCCGACCGCTTCATTGAACATGGCAGCCAGGAGATTCTGCGCCATAACAACAAAATAGATGCCCCTGCCATTATCAACAGCGCCCTCGAACTTGTCGGCAAGTGACTAAAGATCCGGCCGCCAGGAAATCCGCGCCCCCGCTGCTCTGGGCCTTTTCCACCTATTTTGCCGAAGGCCTGCCGTACATCCTGATCAGGAGCCTGTCCACCTTTTTCTTCCGGGCCAGCGGCGTGAGCCTGGAGGCCACCGGCCTCACCTCCCTTTACGGGCTGCCCTGGATCGTGAAATTTCTGTGGGCGCCCTATCTGGACTGCTTCGGCACCAAACGGAGCTGGCTGCTCATCACCCAGGGGCTGCTGGTCTGCTTTTTCGGCCTGATCACCCTGTTGACCAGCTGGTCCTGGGCCCTGCCGGTGATTGCCCTGCTGTTTTTTCTGGCCGCCATTCTGGCCGCCAGCCACGATACCGCCATTGACGGCTTTTACCTGGAGGCCTTGACCATCGAGGAACAGGCCCGCTATGTCGGCTACCGGGTCATGGCCTACCGCATCGCCATGATGTTCGGCAGCGGGGTGATTGTCACCATCGGCTCGCGCATTGGCTGGCTGTGGGCCTTTGGCCTGGCCAGCCTGGTCCTTGGCCTGCTCTTTGTCTTTCATCTCAGCCTGCTGCCCCGCTGCGAACAGGCCGGGGAATCAATCAGACAGCTGGTGGCCCGGATTTTCACCCTGCCTTTCGTGCTGGTCACGGTGCTGGTGAGCCTCACTGTCGCAGCCTTTACCATCCGCTACGGCAACAGCCCGCAGCTGGCTGCTTTCCCGTTTTCCAACCTGGTCGGCCTGCTGCTGCTCTTCTCTCTGCTGCTGCTTGTGCCCCTGCGCACCAGGCTCATGGCCGGCATCAGAAAGCGGCCGGATTCCATTTTTGCCAGATCCTTTCTGTCCTTTATCGACCGGGACAGGATTACCGTGATCATCCTGTTTATTATCTGCCTGCGGGTGGGTGAATTCATGCTCTCCTCCATGGTGGGCCCCCTTTTTATTGATGCCGGGCTGAAGGAGCATTACGGCTGGATCAGCGGTGCGGTGGGGCTGCCCTGCTCCATCGTCGGGGCCATGGCCGGGGGGTGGCTGATCGCCAGGAAAGGTCTGCGGAAAGTGATCTGGCCCTTTCTGCTGGCCCAGAACCTGACCAATCTGGTTTACATGCTGCTGGCCTTCCATCTGCTTGGTTACGGCACGCGCATCATAGGCGGGGTGGCGGCGGATGCCGCGACAAACATCCTGCTGACCTGCGGGGTGGTCGCTTTTGACAATTTGGCCGGAGGTCTGGGCACCGCGGTGCTGATGACCTTTCTGATGGGTTTATGCAAGGGGGACTTCAAGGCCGCGCATTACGCCATCGGCACCGGTCTGATGAGCGTGGCCGGGGTTTATGCGGGGTCTTTCAGCGGATTTCTGGTGGAATGGTTCGGGTATGCCCTTTTCTTCGGCCTCAGCTTTGTCTTCTCACTTCCGGCCATGGCCCTTATCTCTTTTCTGCCATGGCAGGAAGTGGAAGATGCTGCTTAGCCAGCCGGCCCGGCATTATTTTTTGCCACGGGCGTCAAGCAGCTTGAGGATGTCAGCGGTGATGTCAATCTCATCGGCTGCATAGAGAAGACCGGTGCGGGACTGCAGTCCTTTTTTGGTGTTTTCGAAGATCAGGGTATAATTTTCTTTTTTACCGTATTCGGCGATGATCTCGTGGAGATCCTTCAGGATCGGCTCCATGATCTTCTTTTCCAGCTGTTTGAGTTCAAACTGGGCGTCATCGGTCTTGAGCTTGAACTCCCTCATTTTCATCTGGTAATCACGTTCCTTGCCTTCCAGGATGTCCTTGCTCCACACCGAACGCTTCTTTTCAAGTTCAGCGCCCTGGGCCTCAAGGTCCTGCTGCTCTTTGCCGAATTTATCCTGATATTCCTGCACCTTGCCCTGCAGTTGCTGCTGGGCGCTCTGACCGATCTTGGATTGGGTCAGCACCTCCTGCAGACTGATGGTGGCCACTTTGATTGCCCCGGCGGCGGAAAACGCCTGCGCGGGGAAAATAAGAAGACAGAAAAGGCTCATGACCAAAGCAGTTCTGACTGATTGCGTAAATTTCATAATATCTCCTTGTCCATGAAGGGTTCGCCAGCCGTTCAGGCACGTATTAATAGAAAAGCCGGTAAAGACTGAAAGTCTTTCCGGCTTCGTAAATCTACCTAATTAACTATGATTACCGGATTACAAAATCAGCCCGTCTGTTCTGTGCCCAGGATAATTCGTCATGCCCGTAGAGGAGAGGTTTTTCCTCGCCGTAGCTCACGGTAAACAGTCTGTCATCCGCAATGCCCAGATTCGTCAGGTATGTTTTCGCGGTCTGCGCCCTTCTTTCGCCCAGCGCCATGTTGTACTCATTGGTGCCGCGCTCGTCACAATTGCCCTCAATGGCAATCACGACCTTCGTGTGGGCGCCCAGGAAATCCCCGTTACCCTCAAGTCTTGCTTTCTGGTCATCACGAATATCTGATTTGTCAAAATCAAAATAAACAGGAAGCATCGGTCCGTGGGTTCTGCCCTCAGAGATTTTTGCATTTTTCGCTGAATACGGATCTGAATCCAGAGATTCCATGCCCCCCATCCGCTCCCCGACATCTGCTTTCTTCACAGCAGGAACTTCTGCGGCGGGTTTCATTTCCTCGGTGGGAACCGCCTTCTTGGCGCAACCACCAGCAAGCAATGAAGCAGAAACCATTAAAGAAGCCACGGCACACATCCGAAATAAATTACTTTTCATCCTTTGTCTCCTTTCTCGACAAAATAAAAACTCCCATCTCACAAAAAACCTTTCATCCCTGGTAAGCTTTTACAGCCCCCATGATCTTAAACAAAGCTAAAGACTAGTGGTTAAAAATTCAATACTTTTTTTTATCTTATTGTAAAATCACGAATGATTTCTGAAATGTCCCTCCTGTCTCCCAAAAAGTTATTCTTTATTTTTATTGCCCCCATTGTTCTCGCATGATCAATTTTGTTGCAAAATTTATCAATTGAGTCAAAAATACAATCTAATGTAAACCCTAAGTGTATTTTTTACAAATTACTATTATACCTCTATTATAAAAAAAAATGAACAAATATATAGCAACGAACCGCTGGGGCACTTTTTTCGGGGTAACCCAGAAAACTCTCGACGCAGTCTGGGATAATCTGATCAGCCCCGCCGGAGATTCGGTTATCTATGTTTCCATGGAGATCGGCGCTGACCGGGACGTGTATCACCCGATCAAGACACGGCTCCTGCAATCGGATATTGACAAAAATTCCACCAATCTGCTGCGCCATTTTTCCAGACTGTTTCTCAATGGTCCGGAAAAGATACCCAACTACGGCGGCGGCCTCGGCATCCTGGCCGGCGATACGCTGAAAAGTTTCGCCGATCTGAAAATACCGGCTATAGCCGTCTCCCTGCTTTACCGCAAGGGTTATTTTTCCCAGCTGGTCGACTCCCGCCTCGGCCAGATTTCCACGGCAACCGACTGGTCCCCGGAAAACACCCCTTCCCTCTATCTGATGAAAAACCCGGATTTCCCTGACCTGCCTTTGGAAATTGAAATTCCCTTTCATGACGGCCGCGACAGGGAGGTGCTGGCTCGTGCCAGACTGTGGCTGAAAATGGAGGTAAGCACAAATCTGGATTTTTTCATTCCGGAAATCCTGCTGGACTACAGCATCCCTTCCTCCCCTGAATGGATCAGGCAGGTTTCCCAGAGTCTCTATGACAGCATCTCCGATCAGGCCAAGGCGGTACAGCGCCGGCTGCTGGGCGCCTCCATTGTCACCATCAAAAAAACCCTCGGCCTGACCAGCAGAACCATCCATCTCAATGAGCAGCACGGGGTGGTGGTGGTCCTCAATCTGATGGCTGAATGGCTTGCCGAAAAAATCGGGCCGAACTACGCTGCCAAGGCCACGGATCAGGACATCATGCAGGCAGCCGATGCGGTGGCAAAAAATATCGTTTTCACCATTCATACCCCGGTCAAGGCGGGCCATGATCGTTTTGACAAGAATATCATCAGCCACATCGGCTATGCCTTCTGCAGCAGGATTCTGCACCTGCTGGCCCAGGATGAGGAAAATCCCCATCAGTTCAATTTCACCAAACTGGCCATGCGGGTGAACCGGGCCACCAACAGCGTGAGCAGGCTGCACAAGGCCGTCACCCAGAAGCAGTTCCCGCAGTTTGCCAAGAAGATAACCGCCATCACCAACGGGGTGCACCATCTGACCTGGATCAGCGATGCCAAGGCGGCGCTCTATGACAGCTTCGCCGAACTGAACAACTGGCGGGAAGACCCGGCGGTTTTTGTCAATGCCGGTCTACTTTTCAGCTCCGAGGATTTCCGCGAGAGTTTTCGGCGGGCCTGGAAGGAGGATACCCGCAGATTAATCGAGTATGTCAACAACATGCTTTCCCTGCACCGCAAACAGATGCATGAAACATGGATTGATCCGCCGAACTATCTTTCCAATCTTGACGACGGCGAACATGTCCTTACCCCCGACGTCTTTACCATCGGTTTTGCCAGGAGGTTTTCCACTTACAAGCGCGCCGACCTGATCTTTGACGATATGGACAGGCTGGCGGAGATCATTGTCAGCAATAATTTTCCGGTGAATTTTATTTACGCGGGCAAGGCCCATCCCTCGGATGAGCCAGGCAAGTCAATCATCAAACTGGTGCTTGATCTACAGGATGATCTGTATATCAAAACCAACGGTCTGGGAAAACTGATTTTCATCCCCGGCTATGACATGAATATTGCTAAAATGATGGTCTCCGGCGTTCATGCCTGGCTGAACAGCCCGAAAAGACCGCTTGAGGCCAGCGGCACCAGCGGCATGAAGGCCGCCATGAATGGCGTACCCAACATCAGCACCATGGACGGCTGGTGGGTGGAGGGTTATCATGAGGGCAAGACCGGCTGGAAATTCGGCTACGAAGCGGATGTTGAAACCGCCTGCCTCAGTGAAGCGCCCTCCTCACTGCTCTATGAACAGGACTCGACATCCTTTTACGAAATCTTTCCCGGTATCCTGGCAACGTTCTACAACAAGGAACTGCGCGCTCAGTATATTGATAAATGCATCTATAATCTGCAGCTCAACTGTCCGATCTTCAACACCCACCGCATGACGGCGGAATATGTGGATCGCTACAAACTGCATCTGCCGGATCCTGTCAGCAAACGGCTGCAGAAGCTGCAAAAAATTTATCAGAGTGACATCTAAAAAAACGTCAAGTTTCCTCCGATAATGCCGATCCGCTTCTTACAAGTCTCAGTATCCCGACAGCCAAGCAATCGTCTGAAATCGGAGGAAAGCCATGACAAGTCCCATTCAGCAGAACAATGCCGCGCCTTATCACCAAGCTCCCCGGCTTTCCTCGCCCGGGCTGCAGAAGGACTACCAGAGCTACAGCGAGGCCATGTCCCAGCGCAGCCAGGCCGACATCTCCTTCACCACGGCGGAAGGGGATGTGGTGACCCTCTCCAATTATCAGGAGCAGGCCTATGCCCTGGCCTCGGAAAAATGGGCCAGCCCCCTGCAGCAGGGCATGAATTTTACCACCTCAGCCTTGAGTGTTGACGCCTTCAGCTTTTCCGTGCAAGGCGATCTGAGCGAGGAGGAACTGGCGGATATCCAGAATCTCATGAATGATCTGACCTCCATTGCCGAACATTTTTTCAGCGGCAACCTGGCCGCAGCCATGGACCAGGCCATGAACATCGGGGATATGGGTTCCATCTCCCAGCTCTCCGCCTCGTTCAGTTACCAGGCCAGCTGGTCCGCTTCGTCGCAGATTACCGATTATCATCCCGTGCCCGCCTCTGCGGATCTTGGCGACTCCCTGGCTGATATTTTTGCCGAACTGCCGGAGATAGCTGAAGAGGCCCACACCGAGGAAATGAAATACGCCGAGATGCTGCAGGCCCAGTGGCAGCAGATCAAGGAATTTCTCGAGACAAAAAATGCTGAGCCGCAGGCCGCCGCGGATGCCGTCCTGCCCCGGCAGGACGAGCATGTTCCGGCAGCCCGCCGGATGATGAACAGGGTGCAGGAAACCGTGGCCAAACATCCGCGCCTGGCGCCGTTCGGTCCATCCCTGGTGCATGAAGCCATTGCCGGTAAAACAGAGGGTATGGAGCATCCTGCCCTTTCCAGCCGGAAAAATATGCTGAAAGACAATTTCCTGCAGGAATTCTCCAACTGGCTGTACGCCGTTTGATCCAGATCCCTCCGCAGTTCGCACCGCCCCGGCCGTGCCGCCTGCCCGGGGCGGTGCGGCAGCATCTCCCCTGCCGGAAAAGGCGGGAAAAACAAATCCCCTCCAGCACCAACTGATCCTTTTGACTTTTGTCCTCTGATTTTTTATAGTTTACAGCATGTGGAATTCAAAGGACGTTTATTATATCTCAGACAGCACCGGCATCCTGGTGACCAACCTGGGACAGGCCCTCACCTGCCAGTTTCCGGAAATCAACTTTCTTGAAGAAAGCTATCCCTTTGTCCGGACGGTCAGCCAGGCCAGGGAAATCATGCGGGCCATCCTCAAGCGGTCCGGCGGCAGACGGCCTCTGGTCTTCATCTCCATCCTGGACCCTGATATCCGCAATGTCTTCGACAGCCCGGAGGTGGAGTTCTTCGATATCTTCGGTTCCCTGCTGGATGATCTGGAACGGTCCCTGGAGACCAGTGCCCTGCGGGTGCCTGGCTTTTCCCACCACATGGATGGCATGGAGATGGGCAGAAGGGTCGAGGCCATTCATTACTGCCTGGAGCACGATGACGGCACCAAGAGTCACGAATACAATGAGGCGGATATCATCATCCTCGGGGTTTCCCGGGCCGGCAAAACCCCGGTCAGCGTCTATCTGGCCACCCAGATGGGTTACAAGGCAGCCAATTTCCCGCTGACCAGTGAATATCTGAATCAATACAAGCTGCCGCCGGAACTGAAGGCGGTAACCAAACGGCTGGTCGGTCTGACCATTTCCCCGGAATTCTTGAGCAGTGTCCGGGAAAAACGCTATCCGGCCAGCAAATATGCCAAAATATCCACCTGCCGGGAGGAAATTCAGCAGGCGGAAGAGATTTACCGCCGCAACCGGATTCCCAGCGTCTCATCATCCGGAAAATCCATCGAAGAAATCGCCACCCAGATCTGCCAGGTTATCGAGCTGCCGAAGAAGAAGGTCATGCTGCGTCCCTAACAGCGTACCTCCGTGAATTCCCCGCTGCCCAGCACCCCGTCCGCCAGGCGGATATGGCCGATTTTGCGCCAGTCGCGGCCAAGCAGGGTCGCGCCCCAGGCGTCGATGGCCACCGGATCAAAGCCTGCGGCGAGCTTGTTTCTGGCAGGCCGGCAGACCGGCCCCCAGAGATGGGCCTCGGCCATGCCCACCGTGGCGTCCAGAATGGTGAAATCAGGGGTGCGGTAGCGGTTCAGGTCAAAGATGGCGGCATGAATGCCGTCATGGAAAGAGGCCTTTTTCCAGTGGCCGCCCTGCTGATAATGCGTCGGCGGTGCGGCGCCCATCATGTTCTTCATGGTCAGGGTCACCTCTGCCAGACTGTGGGCCTTGAGCACCGGCACCGACAGGAGAAAAGAGTCAAAGAGCACGGCCGGCAGATAGATTTTCGGCAACCTGGGGAACTTGTTATTTTCCCTGACCACACAGCTCTCTTCATTGAGGTCAAGCAGTTCGATTTTCCTGTCCGCCGCAAGTGCGGCATAGCCAAGCTGTTTGAAGACATGCCAGGTGTCGTACTGGGCCGAACCGCAGCCCTCGCCGATCATGATTGCACAGTGGGGGGCCATCTGCCGCAGCAGGTCCACCAGCGAGCCGACCAGGGCGACCGGGGTGGTGATCGGCGGTTTCATGGCCTCCACCAGGTTGGGCTTGATCAGGATCCGCTGCCGGTCCTGGAGCCGGTCTGCCAGGCCGCTTTTTTCCAGCAGCATTTTGAGGCTTTGGTGCCAGTCCGTATAATCAATTGAAAAAACAGTGCCTTTTCCGGGCTTTTCTGCTATGTGCATGGCAACCTTCTCAAGTACTTAAAGTACGCTAAAGTGCCTAGAGTGCCTAAAATTAAAGGTTGTAGGCACTTAAAAAGTTTTCCCAGTACAGCGATGATATTCTATGATTACCATTAACAACCTCTCCATTCAATACGGAGCCAAACACTTATTTAAAAATATCAGCGGCCGCATCAACCTGCGGGACCGCATCGGCCTGGTGGGGGTCAACGGCGCCGGCAAGTCAACCCTGCTCAAGATCCTCGCCGGCATTGCCGAGACGGATCCCGGGGTGGTCACCCGCTCACGCCAGGTCACCTGCGGCTATCTGCCCCAGGAAATTGTCGGGCTCAATCCGGGCAGCACCCTTTACGAGGAAGCGGAAAGCGCCTTTGCGCCGCTGCTGGCCAAGCAAAAAGAGCTGGATGCCATCAACCACACCCTGGCCGCCCCACTGGCTGATCCGGCCGTCATGCAGGAGCTGGTCAACCGGCAGGGCGAGCTGCAGCATGAACTTGATCATTCCAACGTTTTCCGCATCAAGGCGACCATTGAAAAGGTGCTGGCCGGCCTGGGATTTCAGGAAAGCGACCTTGGCCGCAGCTGCCAGTCGTTCAGCGGCGGCTGGCTGATGCGCCTGATGCTGGCCAAGCAGCTGCTGGCCGCCCCCTCCTTTCTCTTTCTCGACGAGCCGACCAACCATCTGGACATTGAATCACTGACCTGGCTGGAGGAGTTTCTCTCCTCCTATCCCGGCGCCCTGATCATTGTCTCCCATGACCGGGCCTTTCTCGACAACATGACCACCAGTACCTGGGAGTTGAGCCTGGGCAATCTCACCGTGTACAAGGGAAATTATTCCTGTTATGTCAAGGAGAAAGAGCTGCGGCTGCAGATCCAGCGGGCCGCCTATGCCAACCAGCAGGCCAGGATCGACCAGACCAAACGTTTCATCGAGCGGTTCCGGGCCAAATCGACCAAAGCCAAGCAGGCCCAGAGCCGCATGCGGCAGCTCGAGAAGATGGAGGTGATCGAGCTTGAGGACACGGAACAGAAAATCTCCTTCCGCTTTCCCCCGGCCCCGGCCAGCGGCAGACTGGCCATTGCCGTCAGCGATCTCTGCAAGAGCTACGGCAGCAAGGAGGTTTTTGCCCAGCTGGGCTTTGAACTGCAGCGGGGCGACAAGATGGCCATTGTCGGGGTGAACGGCGCCGGCAAATCCACCCTGGTGAAGATCCTGGCCGGACTGACCCCGGCCGGCAGCGGCGCCATCCGTCTCGGCCACAACATTACCCTCTCCTACTTCGGCCAGCACCAGGCCCAGGAACTGGCTCCCCAGTATACGGTGCTCGAGACCATCAACCAGGTTGAGGCGGATAAAACCGTCACCCAGACCAGGTCGCTGCTGGGGGCCTTTCTCTTCAAGGGAGATGAGGTGGACAAGAAGGTGCAGGTCCTGTCCGGCGGAGAAAAGAGCCGGCTGGCCCTGGCCAAGATGATCGCCACCCCGGCCAACCTGCTGATCATGGATGAGCCCACCAACCATCTGGACATGATGTCCCAGGAGATCCTGCAGGAGGCCCTGGCCCAGTATGACGGCACCATCATCATTGTCAGCCACAACCGTTATTTCCTCGATCATTTCGTCAACAAGGTGCTGGAGATCAAAAACGGCGGGGCCACCCTCTTTGACGGCAACCTGACCTATTATCTGGAGAAGACGGCCAGGGAAAGGCAACATGCGGCGCCAGTCGCAATGCCCTCCCCCTCCCCTGCCGAGCAGTCTCTTGCGGCGGCAACGGCAAAAGGGAAAAAGGCCAGGCAGGAACAGGCCAGAATCAGGGAGGAGAAAAACAGCCTGCTGAAACCTTTTCTTGCCAAGATCAGAGAGGCGGAAAAGGAGATCGACAGTCTCGAATCCCGCAAAGCCGAGCTTGAGGAGCTGCTGGCCGACCCTGAGCTCTATAAGGACCAGGAGCTTTTTTCAGAAAAAAGTAAGGAATATGCGGGGGTTGAACGCAGGCTGGCCCGCTTCTACCAGCAATGGGAAGTCAATCAGGAGAAGGTTGAACAGATTGAAAATTCCTTTGCGGCCTGAGGCAATACTCAAGGCATTTTCCAGGTAAGCCGTTGTTCAAAAATAACTGTAACAGTGCAATGCTGTAAACGGCATAAGGGGCCGTAACGAAATTGTCAGAAAAGTAACGGTTATTCTTAACGGCCCCTAAAAACATCAGGTTCTGTTTTTTTTTGAATAAGTATTCATTTTGTTCTATATAATGATGACAACTTCTTGACCAGCATAAAATTTGCCAGTAATGTCGTAGCGGTTTCCCCGGCATATCCTGGCCGCGGCAGAGCACGGCAGAGCAATCTCCGCTGCCTGAAAGCCAGACCGCGCAGGAAGCCCTGACGCCACGGCCGCCACGGTCCCGGTTCTTTTGGACCGGCGCCGGGGTTTCCGCGTTGCGGGAAGATTGAAAAAACAGCATAACAGCCTGAGATAAAACCCGAATACCTGAATTTCACTGGAGGATTGCCATGAAAAAAGTATTGCAAAACGCTTTTCTAGCCTTAAGTTTTTCCGCCCTGTTTGCCGCAGCACCGCTGGCGATGGCCGCTGATCACGGCGAGGAGCACGGCGGCGGCCACGGCGCTGCAGCAGCCCAGCCTGAAATCTCAGCCAGCGAAACCATGCGGGAGGTTATCGAGGGAAACGAAAGATTCAAGATGAACCATGACAGCAAGTATTATGAGCCCTTTCAGAACAGCCAGTCTCCTGTGCTGACGGTGGTCACCTGCTCCGATTCCCGGGTGCACTCCCACCTTTTCGGATTTGTGCCGGATAACAATATCTTCGTGATCAGGAACATCGGCAATCAGGTGAGCAACGCAGCAGGTTCGGTTGATTATGGCGTGCGCCATCTGCCGACCAAGGTGCTCATGATCCTCGGCCATTCGAGCTGTGGTGCGGTGAAGGCGGCCATGGGCGATTATTCCGGGGAAACCGCCAGCATTAAAAAGGAACTTGATCCGCTGCGGCCGGTTATCGCCATGGATGACCAGAGCGGCGAGTTCAAGGAGCGCTGGGCCAAGAATGTCGAGCGCAATGTTGATTATCAGGTTGATTACTCCATGAAGCTGTATGAAGAGAAAGTTGCCCATGGCGATCTGGTGCTGGTCGGCGCCGTCTATGATTTCAATGATATTTACGGTCAGGGACGCGGCTCGCTGATCATCACCAACATCAACGGTGAAAAGTCTCCGAACATGATCATGCAACATCCGGTTATGAAGGATCTCACCCGTGGACCGGTGGTCACCCATGTGAGCAGCCGGGTTCAATAAGTTACGGTAAATCATACAGATAGCTGTTATATCTGACAGAAACCCACAGAGGACGCTGCTCCTCTGTGGGTAGTTTTTTGATAATGCCATGAATAATTCGATACGCTGTCTCCGCCATGAAATCGAGGACCGGGAGGCCAGAAACCTCTCCCCCTTTGCCTGCCATACCAAAAACAGCAGGGGAAGAGCAAGGGAGGAAGCCGAGTGTCCCATCCGGGTCGCCTTCCAGCGGGACCGGGACCGCATCATCCATTCCAAGACCTTCAGGCGCCTGACCCACAAGACCCAGGTCTTTCTCGCGCCCACCGGGGACCATTACCGCACCAGGCTGACCCATGCCCTGGAGGTCGCCCAGATCGCCCGCACCATCGGCGTGGCCCTGCGTCTCAACGGCCATCTCATCGAGGCCATCGCCCTGGGCCATGACCTCGGCCACACCCCTTTCGGCCATGCCGGCGAGGCGGTGCTCAATGAGCTGCATCCCGGCGGCTTCAAGCATTACGAACAGAGCCTGCGGGTGGTTGATGTGCTGGAAAACAAGGGAAAAGGGCTGAATCTGACCTATGAGGTGCGGGACGGCATCCTCAAGCACTCCAAGGGCCGCAGGGACATCCTGCCCGACGATCTTGCCGAACTGCCGGAGACCCTGGAGGGACAGGTGGTCAGGGTGGCCGATATCCTGGCCTATGTCAATCATGATCTTGATGATGCCATCCGGGCCGGACTCATCGAGGAAAAGGACATGCTCGGCCATATCCGGGCGGATCTCGGCGAAACGAATTCCCTGAGGATCAGCGCCATGGTCAATGATCTGATCATGAACACCATTGACGCCGGCGAGTCGCGCCTGGTGATGAGCCCGAAGATCCTTGAGGCCACCTCCGACCTGCGCAATTTCCTCTTTGAAAACGTCTACCAGACCCCCTGCGTGCACCGGGAATTCATCAAGGCGATGAAGATCATCCGCGATCTCTACTTTTATTTCATGGAAGAGGATGTGAAACTGCCCAGCGGCGGCATCTGGGAAGTTTCCACCGCCTACGGCGAGGAAACCGAACGGCCGCGCAAGGTATGCGATTTCATCGCCGGCATGACGGACCGTTACGCCCTGGATCTCTATACAAATATTTTCTTTCCCAAAAGGTGGAGTGTGCAGTAAAGTAGTCAGGTTTTTTCCCGCAGCAGGGTGAGGCTCTTGCAAAATGACGACAATGCTCGTTTCGTCATTCCGGGCAAGCGCAGCGTGACCCGGGATCCATAGTGTTTCCTGGATTCCCGCTTTCGCGGGAATGACGGCGAAGTGATTTTATGTCATTTTGCAAGAAACTCGGATGGCTTTCAATCAAATCGACTCGGCCGGACGGCCCACGGGGTTAAGAAAAAAGAGTATCAGCATGACAAATACAGCAGACCAGACAGAGACGGCGGAGTTGCTTGCCAAGGCTTATGAATTCGCGGATGTGGAACGCAGGTGGTACGAACAGTGGCAGCAGCAGAAAAAATTCAGGGCCGGCATGGATCCTTCCCGCCCCTCTTTTTCCATCGTCATTCCTCCGCCCAACGTCACCGGCGTGCTCCATGTCGGCCATGCCTTGAACAATACCATGCAGGACGTGCTGGTGCGCTACAAGCGCATGATGGGCTACAATACCCTCTGGGTGCCGGGCACGGACCACGCCGGCATCGCCACCCAGAATGTGGTGGAGCGCCAG
>QZKJ01000094.1 GCA_003605035.1 Desulfurivibrio sp. | reverse complement strand
GTTGCCCGCCACCTGGGCGTAGATGTTGGGCGTGATGCCGCGCTCCTGAAACCACTTGTCAAGCCGCCGGCGGCCCAGGCCACGTTCGGCCATGATCATCGGCATGGTATGCCAGTCGATGGCCGCGTCCTGTCCGGCCGGGTTGCCGGCAAAGTGGGCCGGACCGATGAAGAGCAGCGGGGTTTCAAGGGCGGTGATGAATTTGAGCTGGGGCGGCAGGTTATCCGGCAGGGCGGCGACAATGATGTCCGCCTCGCTGTTCCGCAGTTTTTCCAGGGCATTGGCCTGATCGCCGGTCTGCAGATTGATATGGACCTCGGGGTAGAGCCCCCGGTATTTTTTCAGCATCTGCGGCAGGATGCCGTAAACCGCGGTGACCGAGCAGTACAGCGATATTTCGCCCCGCAGGGTTTTCTCGTCACTGGTCAGGTCGTTGACCAGCTGCTGCCAGTTTCTGATCGTCTCCTCGGCATAGGTTCGGAAGCGCTGGCCCGCCGGAGTGAGAGAGACGGAGCGGTTGTCGCGGAGGAAGAGTTTTTTGCCCGCCTCTTCCTCCAGGCGCTGGATGGTCCGGGTCAGGGCCGAGGGCGTGATGTTGCAGGCCTGGCTGGTCCGGCCGAAATGCAGGGTGCCGGCCAGGTGCTTGAAGAGTTGCAGTTCCTGGATATTCATGCTTTGCCCGGGTTATTCAGGGGGTAGCCATGGCGAGGAGGGCGGGTAATATTCCTGCTTCTTGCCTGTTTCATATGACATGTGGCCTCCCGTGACCGTGTGGTGCGGAGGGGCACCCCTTGTGGGTGCCCGGTGAGCCATGATCAAGAGGGTGCCGGCAAAGGGCAACCACAAGGGTTGCCCCTCCGCCGGGTTCACCATGGTAAGGCCACGAAAAATGCCGGGCTTTCCGGTTTTGTTCATGTTGTTGCAATATCTGCAATGTAATATAGCGAATAAATCACTTTACGCAACGAAATTCAATGGTAAGGTGAGATGATTACGGTTTCAGCCAGAAAAAGCATGAACTTTCAAGGAGAACAACATGGCGCAGAATTATTTCAATACCTTACCGTTACGCATCCAGCTTGAGGAACTCGGCCAGTGCCGCTTTATGGATGCCTCTGAATTCAACGGCGTGGACGCCCTCAAAGGCAAGAAGATCGTCATCGTAGGTTGCGGGGCCCAGGGTCTGCATCAGGGGCTTAATCTCAGGGACAGCGGCCTGGACGTCAGCTACGCCCTGCGGGAATCGGCCATTACCGAAAAACGGCAGTCATGGAAAAACGCCACCGCTAACGGTTTTGTGGTCGGCACCTATCAGGAACTGATTCCTGCCGCTGATCTGGTCATCAATCTGACCCCGGACAAGCAGCATACCAGGGTGGTCACCGCCATCATGCCGCTCATGAAGCAGGGGGCGTGCCTCTCCTATTCCCACGGCTTTAATATCGTCGAAGAGGGCATGCAGATCCGCAAGGACCTCACCGTCATCATGGTCGCCCCGAAATCCCCCGGCACCGAGGTGCGGGAGGAGTATAAGCGCGGCTTCGGCGTGCCGACCCTGATCGCCGTGCACCGGGAGAACGACCCGCAAGGCGAGGGCTGGGAGCTGGCCAAGGCCTATGCCTGCGGCACCGGGGCCGACCGGGCCGGCGTGCTGCAGTCGTCCTTTATCGCCGAGGTTAAATCCGACCTGATGGGCGAGCAGACCATTCTCTGCGGCATGCTGCAGGTGGGGTCTCTGCTGTGCTATGACAAGATGATCGAAAAGGGCGTGGAGGCGGGCTACGCCTCCAAGCTGATCCAGTACGGCTGGGAGACCATTACCGAGGCCCTCAAGCACGGCGGCATCACCAACATGCTGGACCGCCTCGCCAACCCGGCCAAGCTGATTGCGGTGGCACTCGCAGATGAGCTTAAGGAGATCCTCAAGCCGCTTTTTGAAAAACACATGGACGACATCATGTCAGGTTATTTTTCCCGCACCATGATGGAGGACTGGGCCAACAATGATGCGAATCTGCTCAAATGGCGGGCCGAGACCGGGGAGACCGCTTTTGAAAAATCGGTGAGCACGGACGCCGTCATCGCCGAGCAGGAGTATTTCGATAACGCTATCCTCATGGTGGCCATGGTCAAGGCCGGGGTTGAGCTGGCCTTTGACACCATGGTTTCCGCCGGCATCAAGGAGGAATCCGCCTATTACGAGTCCCTGCACGAGGTGCCGCTGATCGCCAACACCATTGCCCGCAAGAAGCTCTACGAGATGAACGTGGTCATCTCGGACACCGCGGAATATGGCTGCTATCTCTTCACCCAGAGCGCCCTGCCGCTGCTGGCCGGTTTCATGCGGAAGATCGAGACGGATGTCATCGGCCGCGGGCTCTCGCTGCAGGATAACGGGGTGGACAATATCGCCCTGATCAGGGCCAATGAAGAGATCCGTTATGCCGGGGTCGAGATGATCGGCGAGGAGCTACGTTCCTATATGAGCGCCATGAAGCCGATTTTCTAAATTGCCAAGCGATCATTGCCGATTCGCTGTCAGGAGGGGGGCCTTTTTGCAGGTTCCCCTTTTTGCTTTTGCAGATTGCGCGGTTAACTGGTACATTCGGCCATCGTCTGATCGGCATTTTATCGCTTTGCTTATACGTTCTGTCCGGTTTTCCCGCCGGACCGGCAATGGAATATGATGGAACTGTCCCCGCAGCTGGTGACCGCCCTCAGCTGGATCACCTGGTGTTTTTTCCACAGTCTGCTGATTTCCCACTGGTGGCTGCGGCGCTGCCACGCCCTGTTCGGCGACCGGATCGTGACCGGCCTCTACCGGTTTTTTTTCAATCTCATCAGCCTGGTGGCCCTGGTGCCGGTGATGGCCTACCAGTTTTCCGTCAAACAGGTTATCTTGTTTGCCTGGCCCGGCTGGTGGCTCGGGCTGAAAGTCGTTCTCTATGTCTATGGCCTGTATATGTTTTACGCCGGCTGGCGGCGTTATGACCTGGCTTTTTTTGCGGGACTGAAGCAGCTCAAGGCCTTCATGGCGGGCCACAAGCCACCGGCCGCCGCCTTTACCGCAAACCCGCTGGGCGGGGTGCGGCATCCCTGGTATTCGGGCGGGATCGCCCTGGTCTGGGCCTTCGGACCGATCACCGATATCTCCCTGGTGAGCAAGATCATCATCTCTCTCTATTTTATAGTCGGCGCGTGGCTTGAGGAAAGAAAGCTGCACCGGGATATCGGCAGACCCTATGACGAGTACTGCCGGCGGCTGCCCATGCTTTTTCCCTGGCCCAGGATGAAGAAATGAAAAAAGCGTCTGCCGATACCGGTAAAATCGCCCGTTCCGCCGGCACCGTCTCCATTGCCGTCATGTGCAGCCGGGTGCTGGGCCTGGTACGGGAGCAGGTTTTTGCCGTGATGTTCGGGGCAGGCTTTGCCTATGACGCCTTTGTGGTGGCCTTCCGCATCCCCAACCTGCTGCGCGATCTCTTCGGCGAGGGGGCGCTCAGCTCGGCCTTTGTCGCGGTATTTTCCGACTATGACGCCAACAAGGGTGAGAAGGCCACCTGGCAGCTGGCCAACAATGTGCTGGTCTTTTTTGCCGTGCTGCTCAGCCTCATCACCCTGGCCGGCATCTTTCTGGCCGACCCGCTGGTGCGGCTGCTGGTTGACCCCGAGTTCGTCCAGGTGCCGGGCAAGGTGGATCTGACCCGGCAGCTGACCATCGTCATGTTCCCCTTCCTGATCTTTGTCTCGCTGTCGGCCGTGGTGATGGGCATGCTCAATACCAGGGGCCGTTTTTTCATCCCGGCCATGGCCTCCAGCTTCTTCAACCTGGGCTCCATCGCCGGCGGCCTCGGTCTGGCCTATATCCTGCCGAAACTGGGCTATCCGGCCATCATGGGCATGGCCCTGGGCACTCTGATCGGCGGCTTTCTGCAGCTGGTCGGCCAGCTGCCCACCCTGGTCAAGGCCGGTTTTGCCTTCAGACCACTTTTTGATCTCGCCGATCCCGGCCTGCGCCGCATCCTCCGTTTGATGCTGCCGGCGGTCATCGGCCTGTCCGCCACCCAGATCAATATCTTTATCAACACCCGCTTCGCCTCCTCCTGCGTGGAGGGCAGCGTTTCCTGGCTCAATTACGCCTTCCGGCTGGTGCAGCTGCCCATCGGCGTCTTCGGCGTGGCGATTTCCATCGCCTCGCTGCCGGTCATCGCCCGGTATGCGGCGGCCAGGGATCTGGGCAAGATGCGGGAAACCTTCACCTCGTCGCTGACCATGGCCTTCTGTCTGACCATTCCGGCAAGCTTCGGTCTGTGGCTGCTGGCCGACCCCATTATCCGCATCATCTTCCAGTACGGCGCCTTCACCGCCTTTGACACGGCCCGCACCGCCGAGGCCCTGCGCTTTTACGCGGTGGGGCTGTTCGCCTATTCCTCGGTGAAAATCATGGTGCCGGTTTTTTTTGCCCTGGATGACACCCGCTATCCGGTTATCGCCAGCTTTCTGGCCGTGGCGGCCAATCTGCTCTTTGTCTCCGCCTCCATTGACCTGTTCCAGCACCGGGCCATCGCCCTTTCCACTTCATGCGCCATGATCTGTAATTTCCTCTTCCTGAGCGTCGTGCTCTACCGGAAGCTGTCCGGCTATTCGCTGGCCTATCTGTTTGAGGGGATTGCCAAGGTCCTGCTGGCCTCCCTGGGCATGACCGCCTGCCTGAAGGGGCTGGTCGTGGTGGCCGGGAATTTTTTCGGGCAATCAATTTTTCTGCAGATTACCGGTGTTTTCGTGTATATAGGAGCGGCGGTCATTGTCTATGGCAGCCTGCTCTATCTGCTGAAGGTCAAAGAGCTTGCCGTCATCATCGATAAAATCAGGCAGAGGCTGGCGGGTTGAGCTGGCGCAGCAGGTTGAGCTGGGCGAGCAGGGCGGGCACCGCGCTGTCGACCCGCAGGATGCGGCGTCCCATGGTGAAGGGCTGAAAGCCCGCGGCGCGGAACATGTCGATCTCGAAATCGACCCAGCCTCCTTCCGGGCCGATGGCCATGATGATGCGCTCGGTGAGCGGCAGGGCAACAGTCTGCGGCAGCAAGGGGAAGGGGCCGGGATGGGCGGCCAGCCGCACCGGGCAGTCGTCGATAAGGCGGGGCAGCAGGTCCTCGACAAAGGGCCGGAAACGCTGATGGATGCTCACCTCGGGCACCATGGTGTCAACCGCCTGCTCCAGGCCGCGCAGCAGCAGGGGGTAATAGCTGCTTTCCGCCAGCAGCGAGGCGGAAAAGAAGCTCTTTTCCACCCGGCTGGCGTTGATGAGATAAATTCTTCGCACCCCGAAGGTCGCCGCCTGGGAGAAGATTCTTTTCAGCATGATGGGCCGGGGCAGGGCCAGGATCAGGTCAGTGGCCGGCTGCTCAGGGGTTGGGCCGTGGTGGCTGGTGGCAAGTTCCACCGCATCAGCGCTGATACTGATGATCGTGCTGCTGCCCATGGGGCCGTTGATCAGGCCGGTGCGCAGGGTGTCGCCGATGGCTGCGCCGAGCACGTTTCTGATATGGTCGCTGCGTCTGTCCCGCAGGGTCACCCGCTGGTTGCTGACCTCGGCCGGATCGATGAGAATGATGTTCATGGGGTTGCAGTCTTGCGTTTTTGGTTGGCTGCGGGAAAAATATTACATGTAAAGAAATCAGGCAGGCATCTTTTTTACCATGCTGGCAGTATATAACCTCATTCAGCTGCTGGGGCTGGTCCTGCTCTGGCCGCTACTTCTGCTGCTGGTGGTCGGCAAGGCCAAATACCGGCTGCGCATCCCGGCCAGACTCGGTTTCGGGCTGGGTGAACTGGCGGAAAAAATTCCCGCGGGCCGCCCCCGCATCTGGATTCATGCCCTGTCCGTGGGCGAGGTCGCCTCGTCAGTCACCCTGGTGCAGGCCATCAGAGAGCATTTCCCCGAGGCCACGCTGCTCTTTTCCGCCTCTACCGCCGCAGGCGAAAGGTTTGCCAGAAGCAGCGAGGGGCTGCCGGTTGATCTCTTCATCCAGTTTCCCCTGGATGTCTATCCCGTGGCGCGCCGCTTTGTCAAAACCCTGCGGCCTGACCTCTTTGTGCTGGTGGAGACCGATTTCTGGCCGAATTTCCTCCACCAGCTTGCCGCCGGAAACATCGCCGCCCTCTTGGTCAACGGCCGCATCTCACGGAAATCTTACCGGAAATACTCATTTTTTCAAGCTTTCTTTCTGCCCATGTTCCGCTCGTTCTCCTTTCTTGCCATGCAGCGCCAGGAGGATGTGGAAAAAATGGTCAGCCTCGGCGTGGCGGCAGCCAGGGTGAAAACCCTCGGCAACCTGAAATACGACGCCATGCTGCCCAAGGCGGGCGCCCGGCAGATCAGCAGAAATGAGCTGGGCATTGCCGCGGACAGGCCCCTGCTGATTGCCGGCAGCACCCATGAGGGCGAGGAGGAGATCCTCTGCCGGGTTTACCGGGAACTGGCCGCACGGTTTCCAGACCTTTTTCTCATCCTGGCACCGCGCAATATCGAGCGCGCCGCGGCTGTGGTAAAACTGGTCCGCGGCAAAGGGCTGGCCGTCTCCACCCGCAGGGCGGGCCGCCATGCTGATGATCAGCTGCTGGTGCTTGATACCATGGGGGAACTGGCCGGGCTCTACCGGCTGGCTGATATCGCCTTTATCGGCGGCAGTCTGGTGGCCCGGGGCGGCCACAACCCGCTTGAACCGGCCATAGCCGGCATCCCGGTTTTTTTCGGGCCGCATATGGAGGATTTCGCCGATGTGGTGGAGGATATGCTGGCGGCCGGCTGCGCCATCCAGGTCAGCGGCGAACAGGAGCTTTTGCAGAGCCTCTCCTCGTATCTGCAGGAGCCGGAGCTGGGCAGGGAAAAGGGGAGGGCGGCCCGTCAATTTGTGAAATCCCGCCAGGGAGTGAACATGCGTCATATCGATCTGATCAGGCAGGTGTTGTCATGAGTGAACACTTACGTCTTCTCTATACCTTTGGGAGACCCTTTTCCCCCTTTTACAGTGTTGCCATGTCGCTCAGGGCCGCATTTTACCAAAAAGGACTGTTCAAGCAGCAGCGCCTGCCGGTGCCGGTGATCAGCGTCGGCAACCTCACCCTGGGCGGCACCGGCAAAACCCCCATGGTTATCTATCTGGCCAGGCTGCTGGCCGCCAGAAAGCCGGTCATTGTCAGCCGGGGCTATGGGGGCAGGGCCAGGGAGCGGGTCAACGTGGTTTCCGACGGCCGGACCATCTGCCTGACCGCCCCGGCTGCAGGCGACGAGCCCTTTTTCCTGGCGGAGAATCTGCCGGGGGTGCCGGTGCTTACCAGCCGCAACCGGGTTGACGGCGGTCGCTACGCCGTGGAGCATCTCGGCGCCGGCGCCGTGATTCTTGATGACGGCTTTCAGCATCTGGGGCTCTGGCGCGATGTCAATCTGGCGCTGTTTAAGGTCGACAGCTTTCTCGGCAATAACCGGGTGTTTCCGGGCGGCGATATGCGGGAGCCGCTGAAAGCCCTGGAGCGGGCCGACTGCTTTGTGCTGACCTGTGTTGATGAGGATAACCGCAAGCGGGCGGAAGCGATCAACAGGGCCCTGAACAAAAGGTTTGCCGGCATTCCGGTGTTTATGACCGGATTCAGGCCGCTCTCCCTGGTTACGGCGGACGGCGGCGAGATTGCCCTGGCTGACGGCCCTGCTTCCTTTTTCGGCTTCTGCGGCCTGGCCAACCCGCACTCTTTCCAGCGGAGTCTGCAGCTGGCCGGCATCAAGCTGGACGGTTTCCAGGTGTTCCGCGACCACTGCCGCTATTTCAAGCCGGAGCTTGACTTCCTGCACAAGCAGTCACGCGGCAGCGCGGCCCAGGCCTATATTACTTCCGAGAAGGACCTGGTCAAGCTGCAGGGCAGGCAGCTGGCCAAACCTCTCTATGCCCTGCGCATGGAGGTGGCGGCCGGAGAGGATTTTGACCGCTTCGTGCTGGAAAAGCTGGAGTCGGCCGGCTGATCAGCTATGTGCAAAAGGACATGGTGTGTTTTTTAGACAACACTTCGGCGGCGGTTTTTTGCGGTGTTGTTGTCAGGATTTTCATTGATAATATGCTGAGATCGCAGCAAATTTTAAGTAATTCCTTATTCGGCGTGTGCTGGCTTTGATTTTGCACTCTCTTAGAAGCTGTAATTCTGTGGGTATTTTTGCGTGTTTTTTTTACCCTCTTTTTTCCAGATAAAGAGTTCACATAGAAAAGAAGGCCGGTAATGGATAAATGGCAGCACACAATCAGTAGAACCATCAGTTTTGCCGGCGTCGGTCTGCACTCCGGCAAGACGGTGAAACTCTCTATAAAACCCGCCGGCGCCAATACCGGCATCCGTTTCGTCCGCACCGATCTGGGCCGCAAGGTGATGATCCCCGCCACCCTGTACCGGGTCACCGATACCCGGCTGGCCACCACCCTGGCCAAGGACGATGTCGCCGTGTCCACCACCGAGCATCTGCTTGCCGCTCTGGCCGGCATGGGGATTGATAACGCGGTAATCGAGCTTGATAATGATGAAGTGCCCATCATGGACGGCAGCGCCGCCCCTTTTGCCCATGTGCTGAAGAAGGTGGGTCGCATGCGCCAGAAGGCGGCGCGGTATCTGTTGAAAATCACCAGAAGGATCGAGATCAGAAACGGCGACTCCATGCTGGTGATCGAACCTTACGACGGCTTCAGGGTCAGCGGAGAAATCGATTTTAATCATCAGCTGGTGCGCAAACAGAAGTTTTCCCTTGAGGTTGATTCAACGACCTTTTTGAAGGAAATCGCCTCGGCTCGCACCTTCGGCTTTCTGCACGAGGTGGAGTATCTGCGCCAGAATGGCAAGGCCCTGGGAGGTTCCCTGGACAATGCCATTGTCATTGACCGGGCGGAAATCCTCAACCGGGAAGGGCTGCGCTTCTCCAACGAATTTGTCCGCCACAAGCTGCTCGATCTGATCGGCGACCTGGCCCTGCTGGGTTGCCCGGTGCTGGGCCATATCACCGCGGTCAAATCAGGCCATGCCCAGCATCTGCAGCTGATGAAGGAAATCGCCGAGCATCCGGAGTGCTGGCAGTTTATCAAGTGGACGGATAAAGGCGAGGAGAGCGCCTTTGAAAAGGTGGTAATGACCACCAGGGCGGCCGGCAACAAGATATTGCCGTTTCTCGTACCGCCAAGGGTTCTGCCTGTTTCCAACAGCTCGCCCCTGCCGGTTTGATCGTCACGTTTTAATCAACCCTGAAGGCGCCGGCTTTGCTCTGCAGCGCGGAGGCAAGATCTGCCAGTTCCGCCGCTGCCCTGTCAATAGCCTGAGCGCCTTTTGTCGTTTCCTGGATCACCAGGTTGAAATCCTGCAGATTGTTGGAGATTTCCGTGACCCCCGCGGTGGTTTCCTTAATTGAGCGCATCACCTCGTTTTTGATATTCGCCGACAGCTCGCCGATATTGCCGGTGACACTGCCGACCTGTGCCGTGGTCATATTGAGGGTGCGGGAGATTTCCGAGGAGGTGGCGGATTGCTCCTCAACCGCTGCGGCAATATTGGTATTGATATCGCTGACCTGGCGGTTGGTTGCGGTGATTTCCCGTATTGCCCTGGTCACCTCCCCGGTCTTGTCCTGAATGAGCCGGACCTTGCGGACAATCTCCTCGGTCGCCGCGGCGGTCTGCCTGGCCAGCTCCTTTACCTCGCCTGCCACCACGGCAAAGCCCTTGCCCGCCTCACCGGCCCGCGCCGCCTCAATGGTGGCATTAAGGGCCAGCAGCTTGGTCTGCTCGGTGATCTCATTGATCATATCAACCACCTGGCCGATCTCCTGGGAAGCCAGGGCCAGTTCCCTGATCTTCTCGCCGGAGGCCAGGGTATGCTCCATGGCCTGGTTGGCCAACAGCTGCGCCCTGCTGCAGATCTGCGCCTCTTCATCAACCGAGGAGAGAAGTTCGTCAATGGCCGTGGCAACGGCTCTGACATTGCTGCTGGTCTCTGCGGCGCTGCTGGCGATAATGGCTGATTTTTCCGTCATTTTCCCGGCCGTGTCAGACATGGTGGCGATGTTGACCGAGATCTGCTCCATGGCCGAGGCGCTGGCATGGGATTGGGCGCTCATCTTTGCCGTGCCCTGGGATAAGTGCCGGGAGGTGGCGGAAAGATCCTGGGATGCCCCGGCCACCTGCTCGCTGCTGCTTAAAATCTCCTTCATCATGCGGCGCAGGTTGGCCGCCATGTCGTTGAGGCTGCCGGACAACGCACCGATTTCATCATGCCGGCTGATCTGCAGACTTTGGGTGAGATCGCCGGCGGCCATATTGCGGGCAAAGCGGACCGCCTGATTGACCGGACCGGTGATTGCCCTGGTGAAGAGCAGCGCGACCCCGATGATGACCGCCACGCCGCAGATAAAGATGATGCCGGTGATTTTTTCCAGGGAAGTCACGGCGGCGAATGCCTCCTGTTCATCAATTTCTGCGATCACCCCCCAGCGCACCCCGGCAACCGCCACCGGCATGTAGGAGGAGAGGACCCTGCCGCCGTGATAGGAGTCGATTATTTTCTTGCCTTCCCGGCCGGCCAGCACTTCTCGCACGGCCAGGGTATCGATCCTGTTTTTTTCGGGATCGGCAAAGGCTGCTGCCACGGAATAATGCTGCGGATCACGGAAGGAATCGGAACGCATGAGAAAATCAGGGCCGATCAGATAGGTTTCCCCGCTGGCGCCCATGCCGTCACGCTGCAGCATGATGGCGTTGATCCTGGGGCAGGTGATCTGGAAGGCGATATAGCCGAGGAGCTGACCGTCATGCCGCACCTTGCCGGCCATGAAGCCTATCGGTGCGTTGCCGGCCGGGCCGTAAGGGGCGAAATCGCTGAAACTGATATCGTTTTTTTCGTCGGTAACCTTCCTGAAGGCAGCGCCGAGAGAGGTGGCGGACAGCGGTTCGGCAGCAAGGGACTGGCCGAGATCCTCCTTCCTGGCCACGGAATAGATGATAAACCCCTGGGGATTGATAAGATAGAGATCATGCCAGCCATAATCTTCGCACATCTCGGCAAAGGAGGCATCCCATTTGGCGGCCAGGCTGCGCCACTCCTCGGAATCGATGGAATTTGCCGCCTCTTCGCTGAAGGCATACTTGAAATCAATGATTCGGTTTTTGAAAAAAGGGTTGTTCCTGGTGACATTCAACTGTCCTTCAAAAACGTGGAAGAGATCGGCCAGCTGATTTCTTTTGATTTTCAGTACCGCTTCGAGCTGGCTGAATGCCTGTGACTCCAGCGCTGCACTGGCTTTGTAAAGAGAGGCCGAACCGATGGCCAGAAAGGGAATAATGGCAATGGCCAGGAAGGCCAGAATAAATTTCGTGCCAAGTTTCAGGCTGGTGAACATGCAGGTTCCTTGTTAATGTTTGCGGGATGTCTGCAAATCGATGTTGAAATGGGAGACAAAAAAGACTAAAGACTTACCACAGACAGATGATGCTCGTAAATAGGGCCTTGCCGCTGATGAAATCCATTTAATTTAAACATTTAATCCATATGCCAGTCAACTCTTAGGAGTAAAAAAAAATGAAATTACAGGGAAAGATAGGGTTTTTAGGCGGGGGCCGCATGGCCGAGGCCCTGATCAAAGGAATTTTACAGGCAGGTCTGGCGGACAGCTCCAACATCATTGCCGTTGATCCCGACCAGGACCGCCGGCACTTTCTTGAGAAGACCTTTGGTGTTGCAACAGCTGATGCCCACGCCGGGCTGGCTGACTGCGCCATAATCATTCTGGCGGTCAAGCCGCAGATCATGGGGCGGTTGCTGGCTGACTGCGCAGCATGGCTGAACAGCGGCCATCTCATCATCTCCATTGCCGCAGGCATTCCCCTCGCTTTTATCGAGGGGCGGCTGGCCCAGGGGTGCCGGGTCATCCGCGTCATGCCCAACACTCCGGCCCTGGTGCTGGAAGGCGCCTCAGCCTTGAGCGGCGGGGCAAACGCCACTGCGGCTGACATGGAAACCGCAGGCCTGATCTTTGCCGCCATCGGCAGGAGTATCGTGCTGCCGGAAAATTATCTTGATGCGGTCACCGGTCTGAGCGGCAGCGGTCCGGCTTATGTTTTCATGTTCATTGATGCCCTGATTGACGCCGGGGTCAAGGTGGGCCTGAGCCGCCAGGATGCAGAGATTCTGGTGCTGCAGACAGTGCTCGGTTCCGTCCGGCTGGCCCTGGAAACCGGCCAGCATCCGGCCCTGCTCAAGGCCATGGTTACCTCGCCGGGCGGCACCACCATTGCCGGACTGCATGAGCTGGAAAAGGCGGGATTCAAGGCGGGCATCATGACCGCAGTGGAAGCGGCAACCAGACGTTCCGAGGAACTTGGGAAATTGGTCTGACTGGTTTGACTGGTCTGACTTGTCCGACTGGTCTGACTGGCCTGGCTGGTCTGACTGGTCTGGCTGGTTTACAGCACCGGGGAATCGGACGTTTTTCGTCCCAGGCTGGATAGTTACCCATTTTTAAGAATGCTCCCCAGAGGTAATTCATGTATTATGGTGCTCGAGGCAAAAGGTGAAATTCGTTGGCAATGCTGAAGCCGGAACACATCGGAAATTATGCATGGCAAATCAGGGGAAGCCGAAAATTCGCCCATCAGTAAAGACCAGTAAGACCATTTAGACGAATCAGACCAGTAAGACCAGTAAGACTAATAAGACCAGTCAGACCAGTTAGACCAGTAAGACTAATAAGACCACTATGTTTAAAAAAGTCGGCATAATTCTGAAAAAAGACTCCGCCCAGGCCAGAACGGTGGCTGATGAACTGGTTGACTGGTTTTACCGGAAATCCATGGAAACGGTCATTGACATCATTGCCCCTGACCTGGATATCCTGATCATCCTGGGAGGAGACGGCACCCTGCTGCACGTGGCCGAGGAGGCAAGTCAGTGTCAGGTGCCGGTGGTGGGGGTCAATCTCGGCAATCTCGGTTTTCTGACCGAGGTCGCGGTGGATGAGAAGTTTCAGGCCCTTGACCTGATTCTGTCAGGTTCGCTGGTGATTGAAAACCGCATGATGCTGAAAACCAGGCTCAATTCCGACGGCAGACAGGGCAGATGGCGCTATGCCCTGAATGACGTGGTGATCAGCAAGGGCGCCATTGACAGACTGGTCCGTCTCTGCACCTGGGTTGATGATGAGTATCTGAATACCTACAAGGCGGACGGCCTGATATTTTCCACCCCCACCGGCTCCACCGCCTACAACCTCTCGGCCGGAGGGCCGATCGTGCACCCCGAGCTTGCCGCCATCATGGTGACGCCGATCTGTCCTTTCATGCTGGAAAGCAGGCCGGTGCTGCTGCCCGACACCGTTCGCTTAAGCACCAGACTTGCCGGTCCGGCGGCTGACGTCAAGGTGATTGTCGACGGACAGCTTGCCTGGAATATGGATGAGACGGACAGCCTGGAACTGGCCCTGGCGGAAAAGCCGTTGCGTCTCATCTGTTCGCCGCAGAACAGCTACTTTGACATTCTGCGGCGCAAACTGAACTGGGGCGGGGCAGGTGATAAGATCTGACCGGATGTTCAAGCATGGCCCAGAGACGGCAAAACCGTGGTAAACCTGCCAGGCTTTGCGTCTCTGTGGCATTGATTGTCAGACTGTGAGAGGAAGGGCGTTGCCCGCTTACTCCTCATAGGCGGCGGACAGTTTTTCCTTCTCCTGTTTCATGGCTTCCTTGCCGGCTTCGATGGCGGCGCTCAGGGTCTGTTTCTTTTCGTCCAGATACTCTTTGCCGTGGCTGACCATTTCCGTGCCCCGGCTGATCATCTGCCTGCCCTGCTCAATCATCTCCTTGCCGCGGTCAATGGCGTGCTCGGCAGAGTCTTTGATGTTCGCCGGAATCCTGCTGCCTTTCTCCTTGAGGTCGTGGCCGTAGCCTTTGAGGATTTCTCTGGTTTCCTCACCGGTTCTCGGCGCAACAAGCAGGGCGATGCCCGCGCCGATAACGGTCCCGGCAAGAAATGAGATGACGGCAATGCCAGCACTGCAATTATTGTCTCTATTCATCAAAATACCTCCTTTCTGAGGGTTCGGATTTTTTGAAAAAATTGGTAAAAGCGCCGATGCCGGCGCTGATGGCGCCGATCTGCACGACCAGTGGTGTAACGGTGTCCTTGACAATGGTGGCGGTCGTCAGCAGGACGTCAGCGGCCTGCTGGCCCACATCAATAATATGATCGCTTTTTTCGATTTTTTCATTGAGGGAAACCGACAGGGCGAGCAGTTCCTCGTTCATCGCCGTAGTCTTGTGCAGGAGCGGTTCCAGTTCATGATTGATTTTATCCAGGGCGGTTTCCGCCTTCTCCGCCGTCCTTTTCACCTGATAGAGAACCGGCACCAGCATCGCCACCACGATCACGATGCCCGCTGAAGCTATGATGAAAAATAAATCACTGGTCGCCACTGGCAGTCTCCTTGATTGTCTTTGAATATTTTCCACATATCATACAGTATCTGCAAAATAAATTCTTGTTATTCATAATTGCACGGTTAATTTTTTTTGATCCTGAATTTTTTCATCTTATACTGCAGCAGGCTTTTGGTGATGCCCAGCGCTTCCGCCGCCTTGGTCTGCACAAAATCGGCTTTGGTCAGGGCATCGCGCAGGGCCTTTTCCTCAATGGCGTCAAGCAGGTCCGGCAGCGGGGTGCCGGGGGGGACAATGTCGTCCGGATTAAAAGTCTGGCTGACCGGCGCCGCCACCTTGCTTATGCTCATCTCGGGCTGCACATCTTCCGCTTCAATGGTATTGTTGATGCAGAGAATACTCGCTCTTTCGATGGTGTTTACCAGTTCCCTGACATTTCCTTCCCACGGCAGGGTGGCGAGAAAACGAAGCGCGGCCGGGGAAATTTTCAGTTCCGGCTTGTTGAGCTGTCTGGCGAATTTGCTGACAAAATGGTCGGCAAGCAGGGGGATGTCCTCGATGCGCTCCCGCAGAGGCGGCAGATGCAGATGCAGTACATTGAGCCGGTAATAGAGATCTTCCCGGAAGCGGCCCGCCTCGACCTCTTCCTTCAACTCCTTGTTGGTGGCGGCAACGATGCGCACGTCCACTTTCTGCTCCTGGGCGCCGCCTACCCGCTGGAAGGTCTTCTCCTGGATGATGCGCAGCAGTTTCGCCTGCAGGGGCAGGGCCATCTCGCCGATTTCATCAAGAAACAGGGTGCCGCGGTCCGCCAGTTCAAAACGGCCTTTGCGCAGGGCGATGGCGCCGGTGAAGGCCCCTTTCTCATGGCCGAAGAGTTCGCTCTCCAGCAGAGATTCGGGCAGGGCGGCGCAGTTCACCGAAATGAACGGCTCCTTGTCCCTGAGGCTGTAATTGTGGATGGCCCGGGCGACCAGTTCCTTGCCTGTGCCCGATTCGCCGGTGATCAATACCGAGGCGGGGGTGGGGGCCACCTTTTCAATCATGGTGAAGAGCAGCTGCATCTGTTTGTTCTTGCCGATCATCTCGGCAAAGCTGTAGCGTTTTTTCACCACACTGCGCAGGCGGATGTTTTCCCGCAGCAGGGAGTAGTGTTCAACCGCCTTGTAGATGTTGGCGATGAGTTCGTCGTTTTTAAAGGGTTTGGTCAGGTAGTTGAACGCCCCTTCCCGCATGGCGGCCACCGCCTTTTCCACCTCGCCGTAGGCGGTGAGCATGATGACCGGCAGGTTTTGGTTGATGGTCTTTACCTGCCTGAGCAGCTCCATGCCGCCCATGACCGGCATCTGCATATCGGTAAGCACCAGATCGAGATCGGTGGTCCGGACAATCTCCATGGCCTTTTCCCCGTTTTCCGCGGCAAAGACCTCAAATCCTTCATCCCGCAGTATTTCGGTCAGGATAATGAGATAATTCGGTTCATCATCTACCACAAGAATAGTGTGCATGACAGTCTCTGTTTTTGTTCGTCAATTTCGTGCAAGGGCAAGGTGTTTTTACAGTATCAGTTCAGCTGACCAGGATGCCCGCGGTTTCTTCCGGCGCGGCTGCTGACAGATGATTTTTCAGGGCGGCAAGCAGCTGATAGGGTGTCCGTTGTTTTTTGTTGAGCTCCGAAAGCGACAGGCCGTTTCTGATCGTGCCGTGAAAGTCGCTGCCCCCGGTGATGAGCAGCCCCATCTGCTGGCAGAGGGCAATAAGCTTCTGGCGGACGGTTGCGGAGTAAATCGGGTAATAGGCCTCCACCCCTTCCAGGCCGATGCCCTTCATTTCCAGTAATACGGCGGGCAGGGTCAGCATGGTCTGATCAATGGTGAGCGGATGGGCCAGCACCGCTATGCCGCCTGCCGCGGTGATCATGGCAATGGCATCGGCCGCCATCAGTCTCCGTCTTTCAACGTAGGCGAGGCCCCCTTTGCGCAGATAGCGGTAAAAGGCCTCATCAATGGTTCTGACCACCTTTTTTTCGATCAGCAATCTGGCGATATGGGGCCGCCCGGTCTGGCCGGTCCGGGAATGCCGCCGGAGATCCTCTCTTGTCGCAGCAATGCCGAGGCCGTTTAATTTGGCAAGGATTCCCTCGTTACGTTCGTTGCGCGCGGCCTGGATTTTTTTCAGACTCTGCAGCAGGACCGCATCGCGATGCCGGAAACCATAGCCCAGAATGTGCATGGGGATGTCATCGAGATAGGCGCTGATCTCAATGCCGGCAAGCACCTCAACCCCCTGTCTCTTCCCTTCCTCCAGAGCCTCGTCAATACCTTCAATGGTGTCATGATCGGTCAGGGCGACCCCGCTGATCCCTGCCCGGACCGCCTCCCGCACCAGTTCGGCCGGGGTCATCGTGCCGTCGGAGCAGCTTGAGTGAAGGTGCAGATCAATATATTCCATTTATGAATCCTACCCGGAAGGACCTGCCTATGCAAGTGTAATGAGGTTCGCAGGCATCATTCGGTTCCGCTTTGTTTTTTTGTTTGAGCTATGGTGCGCACTCTTGTTATGATAAGAAATTATGTGCAAGGTGCGCTGACGGGTTTGCCGTCGGTTTTCTGTTTTGACATCAGGAGGTAGGCATGGCCCAGATTGACGCCTTTTTTAAGTTGATGAACGACCAGGGAGCCTCGGATCTTCATCTTGTCGCCGGTCAGCAGCCGATTCTGCGGATCAGGGGTGATATGGAACGGGTGAAGTATAAGGTGCTGGATAATGATACCCTGAAGGCTATGCTGTATGAGATAGTCAGCGAGGACAAGGCCAAGATCTTTGAAGAGACGGGGGATGTGGATTTCGGTTATGAGCTGCCCGGCCTGGCCCGCTACCGCGGCAATCTGTTCCAGCAGAAATATGGCATTGGCGCTGTTTTCCGGGAGATCCCCAGCGAGATCCTCACCTGCGACCAGCTGGGGTTGCCGGCGGTGGTCAAAAAGCTTGCCTCCCTGCCGAAAGGCATGGTGCTGGTCACCGGTCCCACCGGCAGCGGCAAGTCGACAACCCTGGCCGCCATTGTCGACGAGGTGAATAAAATCCGCAGCGACCATATCCTCACCATTGAAGACCCCATCGAGTTTGTGCACAAGAGCCAGAAGTGCATCGTCAATCACCGGGAGGTCGGGTTGCATACCAAGAGTTTTGCCGCCGCCCTGCGCGGGGCCCTGCGCGAGGACCCGGATATCATCCTGGTGGGCGAGATGCGCGACCTGGAAACCATTGCCCTGGCCATGGAGGCGGCCATGACCGGCCACCTGGTCTTCGGCACCCTGCATACCTTGAACGCCGCCAAGACCGTGGACAGGGTCATTGAAATCTTTCCCTCCAGCCAGCAGGCCCAGGTGCGCTCCACCCTGGCCGATGCCCTGAAGGCGGTGGTCTCCCAGACCCTGTTTAAGCGGATTGATAAAAAGGGGCGCTGCGCGGCCCTGGAAATTCTCATCTGCACCCCGGCCGTGCGCAACCTGATCCGTGAAGGCAAGACCTACCAGATCCCCTCTGCCATGCAGACCGGCAAGCGCTACGGCATGCAGACCCTGGACGACGCCATCCTGGAGCATCTGACCAGCGGCCGGATCTCGCCTGATGACGCGTATACCAATTGCATTGAAAAGGGGAAATTCGTCCAGTTTCTCGGCAAGCCCCCCACGGATTTTACCGATGTATAGCCAGGGCAGTGCCCACCGCCAGGCTGCCGTCCCCGGCCGTGGTGAAGCTGAGGGCGCCGTCCCTGGCCGTGTTATAGATGGTGCAGCCGGCCGCCCGGCAGCGGCTGATGACCTCGGGCGCCGGAAAGAGTGAGTTCTTGTTGCGGCCCGCGGAAATGACCACGTATTCCGGCGCCACCGCCGCGAGAAATGAGGGAGAGGTTGATGACTTGCTGCCGTGATGGGGCAGCAGGAGCACGTCGGCGGCCAGCTCTTGGCGCTCCTCCACCAGTACCCGCTCTGCGGCTTCCCCGATGTCCCCGGTGAAAAGAAAGTTTTTCCCATGGCTGGCAAGCCGCATGACCAGGCTCCGGTCGTTTTCACTGCCGGTAGCTCCCTCAAGATGGCTGTCCCCCACATTAGAGAAACGGGACCGGCTGTTGCCAAAAAGCGTTTCCCCGCTGCGGGGCACGCGGATGACGGCGCCCTGCGCAGTGGCCAGCTCCAGCAGGGCGGTGTAAGTGTCATTGGCCCCGTTGTCGCCGTTCACCCATACTGTCGCCGGACGGAATCTTCTGATGATAAAGGCCAGCCCGTTGCTGTGATCCGCGTCAGGATGGCTGATGACTACCGCGTCCAGTCTGCTGATTCTCCTGCTCCAGAGAAAGGGGGCGATCACCCTTTCCCCGACGTTAAACTGTGGTGAAGAGGAGCCGCCGCCGTCAACAAGGGCGGTAAAGCCGCCGGCAAGCTCGATGACCACGGCGTTTCCCTGTCCCACGTCCAGCACGGTAATGGTGTCGGTATGGTCTGCCTGCTGCCGGTAAAAGGCAAAACCGCTGCTGACCAGCAGGGTGATGATGCCCGCTGTCGCGGCCAGCCGGGCGGTTTTTGATTTTTTCAGGAAAAACATGCTCAACAGCAGGAGATAAGCGCCGATGATTTCCACCGGGTTTGGCGTCGGCAGCCAGATGGAGCTGAGCGGCAGAGCGGCCAGCCAGGCGCAGAGCCTGTCCGCCAGGGAGAGCCCCATGGCCCCGACAGTGAGCAGGGGCTGGGCGATGGCAGGGGCAAAGAAGATAAAGGGGACGCTGAGCAGTCCCAGGGGCAGGGCCCAGTAACAGAGCAGCGGCTCAAGCAGCAGGGTGGAAATGGTGGACAGGGGCGAAAAACGGTTGAAATAGAAAAGCAGCAGGGGCAGGGTGCCGGTCAGGGCCGCCAGGGAAAGAAAAAATCCCGTTTTTAAGATCGTGCCGATTCTTGCGAAAAGCGGGTGGCGTTCCTGTTCGCCTGTCTCCTCGTGCTGCGGCAGGGGAGTCAATGCCGGCATGATGGCCGCCATGGCAATGACCGCGGCAAATGACAGCTGGAAGGAAACGGTAAACAGGGCGGCAGGATTGATCAGCAGGATGAGCAGGGCGGCGATGGCGATGTTGGTCGGCATGTGCCATTGCCGGTCAAAGAGCACCGCCAGCAGAAAGACCGAAGTCATGATGAGTGAGCGCAGCACCGGGATCTGCAGGCCGGCGATGAGGGCATAGCCGCCGAGAATCGGCAGGATGACATAGACCGCGGTTTTCCAGGCCTGGGTGTGCATGAGCAGCCAGGTTGAGCGTTTGAGGAGCCAGTTGATGGCCGCGCCGAGCCCCAGGGCGATGAGCCCCATGTGCAGGCCGGAGATGGACAGCAGATGCATGGCGCCCGTTGCCTTGAAGTTTTCCAGGGTCTGCGGGGAAAGGGCGGCCGTATCTCCGGTCAGAATCGCCTTGTAAAGACTGCTCTGGCCTGGCGCAAGCCGGCTGGTGAGAAATCGATTGATCTGCTGGCGCAGCTGTTCCGGCAGAAAGCGCAGTCTGTGTCCCGGTGATGTGTCGCCGGTATCCGGCAGGATGGTCAGATGGGCCGGTGAACTGATCCAGCCGGTGACCCAGATTGATCTGCCGGCCAGAAATTTCCGGTAATCAAAGCCCCCCGGGTTGGACAAGTCCCGGGGCCGCGAGACAAATGCCCGCACCAGCAGTTGCTGGCCGGGCCGTATCGTCTCCGGCGGCGGCCCCTGGAGGGTCAGCTCGATTTTTCCCCGGGCGGGCAGGAAGGACGGCAACGGCCGGCCGGTTGCGCTGTCCGGCTGCCGCTCAGCGGCGGCCGGCCTGTCTGGCGGGGCAAGGTAGGCCTCAGTCTGCAGCAGCAGGCGTGTCTTGTCCGCGGCAACCGCCGGAGCCTGCAGGAGGGTGCCGGCAAGGGTGACCTCCCGGCCGGCGGCAAACAGCTGGTAGAGGCTGTCTTTTTCGTCTGGCGGCTGCAGGGAAGCCCCCTGCAGCAGGCCGCAGACCAGCCAGACCAGCAGCATTAAGGGCCGCTGCAGCGCATTTTTGCGGGACCAGCAGAAAAAAGCGGTAAGGGAGAGAAGAACAAGAACCGGGAAGAGATAAGCAGGCTCTGGGGCAACATAGGCCGCGCAGGCAATGCCGCCGGTAAAGGCGAGCACTGCCTGGATAAGCATATGGGGTGATCGCCCGGAGAAAAGCACCGGGGATCCTCTTAATCGAGGAAGAACTTCAGTTTATCCCGTCTGCTGGAGTGGCGTAAGCGGTTCAGCGCCTTTTTTTCGATCTGGCGGATACGTTCCCTGGAAACATTAAACCGTTTGCCGATCTCTTCGAGGGTGTATTCGGCATCTTCGCCGATGCCGAAACGGAGCCGGATGATCTTTTCCTCCCTGGGGCTCAGGGTGGCCAGGATATTCTTGACCCGGTCCGACAGCTCGGTGTTTTTCACCGCCTCATAGGGGGATACCGATTCCTGGTTTTCCAGAAAGTCTCCCAGGGTGCTGTCGTCGTCGCCCACCGGCGTTTCCAGGGAGATCGGCTCCCTGGAGGCTTCCAGGATGGCCAGAATCTTGTCCATGGGCAGCCCGGTTTTTTCGGAAATTTCCACCGGGGTGGGCTCGCGGCCGAGCTCTTTGAGCAGGGAGTAGAAGGCCTTGAAAAACTGGCTGCGCAGCTCCAGGAAATGGACCGGCAGGCGAATGGTGCGGGTTTTGTCCAGGATGGCCCGGGTGATGGCCTGTCTGATCCACCAGCTGGCGTAGGTGCTGAACTTGTTGCCTTTTTTGTAGTCAAAGCGGAAGACGGCCCGCATGAGGCCGAGATTGCCCTCCTGGATGAGATCGGCCAGGCTGAGGCCCTGGTGCATATAGCGTTTGGCAATGCTTACCACCAGCCGCAGGTTGGCCTTGATCATGGCATCCTTGGCGGACTCAATGGAGCGGGCGTAGAGATTTATCTTGTTTTCCGCCTGCTGCAGCTGCTCCATATCAGGATAAAGGGCAGAGGCCTCCTGCACTTTCTTGCACATGTAGTTGAGGTGCTGTTTCTTCGGCTTCAGCGTCGGGTCCCGTTTTTCCCAGAGGGATATGCGGTCAATCAGGACTTTCATTTCCTCAACCCCTGATTCGTCGCTGTGGATGGTTTTGATGATGGCATCAAAACCCTCCCTGATGATTTTGCTGTACTTTTCCTCCTCTTCCGGGGTGAGGAGGTCAAAACGACCCATTTCGCGCAGATAGGTGGTGGTGGTTTCTTCCGCCTCCTGGAGATCGTCCTTGGTTATCGCGGATTTGCCCCCTGCTTTCCTGGCTTCTTCCGCTTCGTCTTCCGGCCAGTCCTTGCTGTCAGTCCGTTTGTTTTTACCCAGCTCCGGGCGACTGGCGACGTCAATCTCATTTTGATCCAAAAAAGCAAAGATTTCATCTATATAGCTGGCATCTGTGTCTTCCGGAATAAGGTCATTGAGCGTGTCAATGCTGATACAGCCTTTTTCCTTTCCAGCTTTCAGTATTCTGTCTTTAATATCGACATGCACTGATTTTTGTCTCCCGACTCGGTTAAGATGTTGCTATGGCTATCTGCATAAGAAAAGTTGCATCGAAAGCAAAATTAAGCTGGCTTTCAGAGCACGAAAACTCCCTATCTTATAACAAGCCTTGTCTCGTTGCAATAGAAAAAAGCGGAATAGCTTGCTTGACTTTGGGGTAAAGGTGTTTCATAATCTAAATTCTGATTGGAGTGAGGGATAACAGGCGTGTATCGTCAGATTAGAAATGTAATCATGCTGATTAAGTTTAGCAAAAAAAAAGATTCTTTTACAAGTGAGAAAAAATGTTAGAGCAGCGAGCCAGCGGCATCCTTGCCCATCTCTCTTCCCTTCCCGGCCCTTACGGGATAGGCGACCTTGATGCCGGGTATTTTTTTCTGGATTTCCTTGAACAGGCGGGTCAGTCCTACTGGCAGTTCCTGCCCACCGGCATGGTCGATGATGTCTTCGGCAATTCCCCGTACATGAGTCTTTCGGCCTTTGCCGGCAATCCTCTGCTGATAAGCCCGACCCTGCTGCTGGAAAAGGGGCTGCTGCAGAGCGAAGACTTGCTGGGCAAGCCTCATTTTTCCGAGTATACGGTTGATTACTCAACCGTCAAGGAATTCAAGAACAGGCTGCTGGCCACGAGTTTTCAGAGGTTTTTAGCCATCAGGCTGTTTGATGAGGCCTTTGAGCAGTTCTGCCGCGAAGCCGCGGGCTGGCTTGAGGATTTTGTCCTGTTCATGAGTCTGCGGGAAAAGTTCGACTCCAGACCATGGTATGCATGGCCCCGCAAGATTGCGGTCCGTGATAGAAAAAGTCTGGCCAGGGCGGCAAAGGAGCTGGAAGAGCGGTGCCGGTTTCATAAATACGTGCAGTTTATCTTTTTCATGCAGTGGCGGAGAATGCGCCAGGCGGCGCAGAAGAAGGGAATCCGCCTGATCGGCGATATCCCGATTTATGTCGGCCTGGACAGTGCTGACGTCTGGGCCAATCAGTCATGTTTCGATCTGGACAGGACCACCCTGCAGCCCCGTCATGTGGCCGGCGTGCCGCCTGATTATTTCAGTGAAACCGGGCAGCGCTGGGGGAACCCGCTCTATCTCTGGGAGGTGGATGGCCGACCGAACGAGGGGCTTTATGAATGGTGGCGGCAGCGGTTTCTGCATATCAACAGCATGGTTGATGTGGTGCGCATTGATCATTTCCGCGGCTTTGCCTCCTACTGGCAGGTACCGGCCAGTGAGGAGACGGCCGTAAACGGCAGCTGGGTCAAGGGGCCCGGGCCATTCTTTTTCGAGCAGGTGCGGGAGGCAACCAACGGGATTGCCATCATCGCCGAGGATCTGGGGGTTATTACCCCGGATGTTGAGGAGTTGCGGGATACTTTAGGTTTCCCGGGCATGAAGATTCTGCAGTTCGCCTTTGATTCGGATCCATTAAATCTCTATCTTCCCCATAATTTCCCGACGACCAACTGCGTGGTCTATACCGGCACCCATGACAACGACACCACGGTGGGCTGGTATTTTGACAGCCAGGTGCCCCAGGCCTGTAAAGACCGGGCCCGGCGTTACGCCAACAGCGACGGACAGGTGATACACCGTGATTTTGTGCGGATGGCCTATGCTTCGGTGGCTGCTCTGGCGGTCATCCCGCTGCAGGATGTGCTTGGTTTCGGCACAGACTGCCGCATGAACCGGCCCAGTGTGCTGGAAGGGAACTGGATGTGGCGCTGCGCTTCGCCCTTTCTTTCCCCGGAGGTTATTCATTACCTGCGGGATGAGGTGCGTTTCTACGGGCGGGAGGCAAGCTGCCCGCTCAATAAAGGATGACAACAATGAAGGTGCTGGTTTTTAACGGATCTCCCCGGCGCGGCGGCAACACCCAGGTGCTGCTTTCCGCCGTGGCAAAAGGGGTGGAATCTGCGGGGGGTGAGATGGAGACCATCCGTCTGGCTGATCTGAACGTCTCCCCCTGTCAGAGTTGCGGCGGCTGTGACAAAACGGGCATCTGCGTGGTCAAGGATGATATGGGGCTGCTGTATGCCAAGATGGCAGAGGTGAAAAGGATCATTCTTGCCTCACCCATCTATTTCTACGGGGTCACGGCCCAGGCCAAGGCCTTTGTCGACCGGTCCCAGGCCCTCTGGAGCCGGAAATATTTATTGAAGAAGAAAGGCGAGTGGCGGGATGATCCTGAGCGGATCGGTTATTTTGTCTCGGTGGCCGCCACCAGAGGGGAGAAGGTTTTTGACGGCGCGGTGCTGACGGCGAAATATTTTTATGATGCGATTGGCTTTGCTTACGGCGGAGCGCTGCTGGTCAAAGGCATCGATAAGCGCGGCGAGATGGCCAGGGACGTTGATCGGCTGGCCGAGGCGGAAGAGTTCGGCCGGCGGATCGTCACTGGCGCACGCATATAATTCTTGACATTTTTTCGTTTTCCGTTAAGTTTGTTTGCCATCATTTGTGGCCCCATCGTCTAGCGGTCAGGACGTTGGCCTCTCACGCCGAAAACAGGGGTTCGATTCCCCTTGGGGTCACCACGGAAATTAGCAAGGGAATCAGCTATCGCAGCTGGTTCCCTTTTTTGTTTGCTTGTTTGGAAAAGGAAATAATGAGCGGCCGGCTGCAGCAGCCGGCCGGCGCATGGCTCTTGCAACGGCCTGCTCCGCGCCGTCATGAGGACAGTATACAGTATGAACGTGATCTTCAGTGAAACCCTGTCAGCCGCCACCGCGCCGCTGGTGCTGGTTTCCGGCATCGGCATCCTGGTGCTGACCATCAACGCCCGCTATATCCAGGCAACCAGCAGAACCAGAGAGCTCTATGATCATTCTCGGGCCGGCAACGCCCCTGCCTCGATAAACCGGGAAATCGATCTGCTGGTGTTGCGGTGCAGATTGTTGAAGTACAGTTTTGCCACCCTGGTCCTGAGCACCATCCTGAGCAGCTGCCTGGTCATGGTGTCGCTTTTTGACAAGCTGCTCGCTTTGTCCGTGCCGATGTTTGAAATTTCCCTGGTCGGCGGCAGCTGTCTGTTGATCCTGGTGTCGATGATTCTGCTTTTTGTCGATGTACTGTTGTCGATGCAGGCGACCATGATTCATATCGGCAGGACTCCCCCGGGCAGAGAGGACAGCTAGTCATTTCTTCCGGCTGGTGACGGCGGCCGGCGCATCTGCATCCCTTTTTTCTTCCCGAGCCGGCAGCAGCAGCGGCTCTTTTCTGGCTGCCGGGGTCATGCTGTCAATGACATTGTCCACATTGATGAACAGTCCGTCGCCAAGCCGCAGAAACTCCTCGAGCCATTTCGCCGCTTCCTGGTCCTGCTTGTCGGCAAGCTTCTTTTTGTCCGCATAGCTGGAGTGCAGCAGGTCGAAATAGGCATTCTGCGCCTCCCAGAGGTTCACCTGGACAGGAAAGAGGTAGAGCATCGACAGCTTGCCGTTCATCTGCGTCAGGTGGCTGGTGGTCGGATTATCCTTCACCGCGGCCATTTCCTTCTCGATCAAGGTGCGCAGGGTTCTCTCCAGCCAGTCATTGTCCAGGGAGATGCGCCACCGGTTGATTTCATCAAGCAGCAGGCGGATGGTCTCGTGGGTCGCTTTCTGACTTTTGAGGGTATTGACCAGTTTTCTTTTGAGGGTGACCTCGGCGGCGGTGATAAAAGGCGTCGGTATGCGGTGGCCGCATTCTTCAAGCAGTACGGTGAGAAAAGAGGTTTTCCGGTAGGCCGTCTCCAGGATTTCGCCGATGCATTCAAGCTCTCCTTCCAGGACGATGTTGAGGAGTTCATCCTGTTCGTCCTTGAAAAGATCCTTGATGGTGTAACGGGCCGAACCCAGGTGCTGGTCGATCACCTTCAGGACCGCGCTCGGTCCCTTTTCCTTCAGGCTGGTAAAGAGCGATCCCGTCAGCTTGGCATAGAGGTGGTTGGCGGGCGAGTTCTCCTGCGTTGCCGCAGCGGCATTTATTGACGAACACTCCTTGACGGTGCAGTAATAATCATGGGGTTCCTGCTGCAGGGCGGCAAAGATGAAGGAGGCCTCCTCCTCGGTGATGGTGGACCGGGCATGCAGCCTGCCCGCTGCGACCAGGGTGTGTTCCTGCCGCTGCTTCTCATACTCCTTCAGCTCGATGTTGAAACAGCCGAGGGTGTTTTTCTGCTGGTAATTCTCAAAAAAAGAGCTGAGGGAAAAGTGGATGGCAACCTCTCTGAGGTGGGATTTGCTGGCCAGGACAAAGCGCCGGTAGATGTCGGCCCCGTTCCCCATGCCGCTGATATTGCTTTGCGCCTTTTCGAGCTGTTCAATAAAGGCGTCCTCCAGCGATGCCGCCGAGCACCGTTCCGCCAGTTCAATGGCCCGGGCCGCATATCTGAGCACCTGGGTTGCCTCGATGCCGGACATTTCATCAAAAAACCAGCCGCAGCTCGTATACATCAGCATGGCGTTTCTCTGCATCTCAAGCAGCTGTAAGGCCCTGGAGCGTTCCTGATCGTGCAACGGCTTGCGTCCATGCCTGCTGAGAAAGTCGGTTTTGGCGGTTTCGCTGCGGGCCATGATGACGTCGATGTATTCATCCCTTGCCTGCCATGGGTTGTCCAGCAGAGGAGCGGCATGCCTGCTGTAGATGCGGATCAGTTCATGCCTGAGCCAGTCAAGGCTCTCCCGCAGGGTCTGCCGCCATTTCTGGTTCCAGCCAGGGTTGCCGCCGGCCCGGCAGCCGCAATCGGCCCGCCAGCGCTCAACTCCGTGTATGCAGCTCCAGGAGCTGTTGCCGATGATCTCCACCTCGTGGGTAGGCTTGAACAGGGAAAGATATTCGCCGTAATTGGTCAGACCGACATCCGGCTTCTTTCTGACCTGTTTAAGGGCGTAGGCAAGGGCCATATCGCCGAACCGGTGGTGATGACCATAGGTCTCACCGTCGGTGGCGACATTCACCAGCGGCGGGTTTTTGCCTGCAGCAGGCAGGGCTTGAAAAAGCCTGTTTTCGAAATTTTCGGCATTCTGCAGGAGACCGCCAAAGGCCAGGTCATGGGCAATGGGCCCGTGATAGAAAAAGACGGTGATGAGCCCGCCGCAGGGCAGACGCACCAGATAGGGCATGGTGGTGTCAACCGACCCGTCGCTGACATCGCGCCAGACTGTTGTGGTGAGGGCGCGAACTCTCCTGGCCTGGCGCGGGGCAAGGATGGTAAAGCGGATGCCGTGTTCGCAGAGGATCTCCAGGGTCTCGAGATCCACCGCGGTTTCCGGCAGCCACATGCCTTCCGGGGCACGGTGGAAATGTTTGCGGAAGGAGCTGATGCCCCAGACGGTCTGGGTGATCTTGTCCCGCCGGTTGGCCAGCGGCATGATCATGTGGTTGTAAGGCTGGGCGATGGCATTGCCGTGGCCCCCGTGTTTTTCAGCGCTGATCCGGTCTGCTTCAATGATTTTTTGATAGATGGCGGGCGTGTGCTGCTGGATCCAGGATAAGAGGGTGGGACCGAAATTAAAGCTGATATGCTCATAGTTGTTGACGATGCCGGTTATCCTGCTTCTCTCGTTCAGGATGCGGGAAACGGCGTTGGGCGCGTAACATTCGGCATGGACTCTGGCATTCCAGTCGTGGTAGGGAAAGGCCGAGTCCTGCACTTCGATGCGTTCCAGCCAGGGATTCTCGCGCGGCGGCTGGTAGAAGTGGCCGTGAATGCAGATATATCCTTTCATGGGTTGTATACCTTGGCAACCGGCATGGCGCCGGTTGGTATTCCGGGCAGGCAATCGCCCTGATGGGGGAAGGCAGTCAGTTCATAACTCATGCTTATAGTAAATAGGGTTTTTTGCCCTTGTCAAGGGAATAGAAGCATGTTGAGGAGTGGGAGGGGGCCGGGTCGGCTGGAGCGGCAGGGATTTTTCAGGCCGACTGGCGTTTAGGGGCCGTTAAGAAATAACCATTACTTTTCTGACTATTTCGTTACGGCCCCTTATGCCGTTTACAGCATTGCGCTGTTGCCGTTATTTTTGAACACCGGCTTAGCGCAGGCCGGGAATTTGATAGGTATGGATATAGCCGATGGTCTGCAGGTCATCATCAGACATGGCGGTAAAACCGGAGATGTCCGTGCCGGTAAAATCCTGGCCGGTGGTGCCGTCGCCGAAGACGTTTGCAAAGATCGGCATATCCGTCTGCACCCAGGTGCCAGCTGTAGCGGGATCTTCAACCAGCACCGTGACGTTGCCGTCATAGGTGGCCGGATTGCCTCCGCCCGGTTCCGTTACTTTATTTCCACGGTTGGCGAAGGCAGATTGCCGGTTATATTCGTTCATGCCGGTGGCAAAATTGAAATAGACCGGGTTCTTGGTATAACTGATGGCCCCGGGAACCGGGTCGCCGTTCTCATCATACTCGCTGTAGCCGACCACCAGGTTGATGCCCAGGATGGAATTCAGGTACACAACCTTGTCCATGGTCATCCTGCCGGTTTTATCCGCTGCCGAGGCGACAAAGGTGGCGCTGAAGACGAAATCGTCGCCGACCGACATGTCGTTTGCCGATCTGGTGGTAATGCCGTAAGATTGTTCACAGCCTTCACAGGCTTCCAGAGAAACAATCAGATTGCCCTCGGCATCACGCGTCGTCCAATACGTGGTGATATTGGAGGCGTCAACCAGATCCCCGAGTCCGAATTCCTGCATGTGGGCGATATCTATGGTGGGCCGCAGTGATTTTGACGGTCCGTCTTCCAGTTCCAGCAGTTTCCACAGCGGAATGCCTCCAAGGATGGAGCGATCGATGGCGCCCCGCTCATCCGCCGGGGTGATCAGGTTGCCGTCCCTCATGAGTTTGATGTACAGCGCCAGATTTTCCAGCGGCGAGTCAATGGCCTTGGTCACCGTCTCAAGATAGACGGGGGTTCCGTCAGGATTGGTGAGGAACTCGTCATACACATCGGTGGTCAGCAGCAGCCGGCCCGAGGCGTCGAGAGCGATGCTTTTTGACTTGTTGATACTGTTGATGGCCTCGTCAAAGGCATGGTCCAGCACCGCATCGGGAGCCCGGCCCAGGTTCAGGCGGCCGAATTCGACTTCCTGGACCAGGTCGGCATAGTAAATATCCTTGTAATAGGTGATCCCGTCCCAGGTTTCACCATTGGCCAGAAAAATAGTGCTTGCCACCTCGCACTCGGTCCTTTCCCAGGTTGAGTCAAAGGTGATGACCAGGGGCAGGTGGTTGGCGGGCAGGCCGGTCTTGGACGAAATGTCTCCCCAGCGCACGGCATCGGCCACCGGCTGCACGCACTGGCTCGGATATGGCGCGGGGAAATAAATGTCGCCGGTCATCGGGTTGATCTCCGTCTCGCCGGTGTCTTCATTGACTATGGTGTAGCGGGCAAAACCCTCGGTAAGTTTCGGCTCACCGCCGATGGCAGGAGCAGTGGTCCAGGCCTGCTGCTCTACCTGGTAGGGAGCGTTGGTGTTGGGATCGATAACCGGATTGCCGTTTTCATCGATCCAGTCGCCCATGACCAGCATTGGTTCTCCGGTTGCGGGATCAACTGCCGGCACTCTTTTGGTTTCCCCGCCCAGATAGCGGTCAATCACAAAGAGATCGCCGAAAAGTTCTCCCTGGTCAGAGCCCTGGTCGGTCAGGGGGCCGTCAGTGGTCGTGCCTCCATCCGTGCTGCCTGACCCCGATCCTGATCCAGACCCGGCCGTGGTGGTGCCGCTGCCGCCCATATAGCCGTTTCCGGCCAGGGCGTTCACCGAACAGCCCAGGAATAGTGCAACTACCGCGACATACATTGAGCGTTTCATGAAGTTCCTCCTTTTTCATTCCTCATTTTTCTCTTGGGGCTGTGGCCAGCCCGGTTTTTACTGACTCTTCCCTCATTTTCCCTCTTACTAAAGCTACGCTCCAATAAGAGAAAACTCCTCAGAAACCGTCGCTGTATATTGTGTTCCAGGTGGGGCGTCAGATATGCACAATGAAAATTGTGCGATATGTGGCCACCTGGAATATTTTTCGACTTGCTCCTCAAAAGGGGTTTATGCAAAATAGTCACCATTCGGACCAGAAAAACCAGATATTTTGTCTTGCTGTAATTTAATGTTTTTTCGATGTTTTTTTAGTATTACCTTATCCGGGGACAGGGGTTGGATAGGTATTTTTACGGATATCCGGAAAGTTCAGGCTTACGCCTAAGGGAGATGCGGTGAGTTTGTTGATTTTTTTAATAAAAAGATAATAAACACCGATAGTTGTCTTATGGTTCGCCTGATTTGGCTGTTTGTTTGTCTGCATGGGCATCGTTAATATTCGGTGTAAGGGTCCTGTTGGAAAAAAATCGATGGGTAAGCAAAAAAAGCGGTATGTTGTTGAAAGGTGAGGGCTTGCGAGAGAGCTGATAATTCTGATCTGAAATTACAATGTTCAGTCCGGCGGAAAATTTTATTTTACAGGTCACCAGATTCTGGTGAACAGCTGGACAGTTTCTGGCGGGTTTGGTGTGGAGTTGTCCTCTGAATTGCCTGTATTTTTGCGGAAAAATGCGAACGGTGTGAAAATTGCGCCGCTTGTTTTTCCGCAGATCGGCTATTTGTTTTATTGGCACATGTTGCACAATGTGCTTGTGCGTTTTTTTTGTTAATCTGACATTGCAGCAAATGGGAAAAATCCCAAGATTGCATACCGTCATGGCTGGCCTTTATGGCAAACGGATCTTCATTAAATTCCCAGGCAGGTTCTTTTTTTACTATCCTGTTGTATAAGCGATATTTTTTTGCAAAATAGCTGTCATTGGGTAATCTTTGGGTAATATTACGGATATATGGAAAAATTTCCGGAAAGCCGGAAAGCCCTTATGTTTTTCCTTGCAGGTATGTGAAGTTTTGCGGCCAATTGTATGTTTCCGTTTTTATGAAAAAAGTAGAAAATTATTTCCTGAATATTGGAATTGTGATTCCAGTAATGCGGAAAGTCTCGCTGGGGTTTGCTGAGAAGAGATGGGTGCTTGTAAAAAAATGTGTAATATCAAAGTTTTATAGGTGTAAAAAAAATGTTTGAGCTGGAGTGTAATTTGCAATACTTACTACGCAAACAGAAAATGAGGTGTCTTTGCCTTATTCCTTTACCTTATATTTTATGTAAAATGAGGGTGAAAACGTGAAAAAGAAACAGTTGTCGATTTTTGTCATGGGGGTGTTCCTGCTAATCGGTGCAAGCACTGCCAGCGCCTCCCTGCTGGTCAACGGTGATTTCGACATGCGCGCGGATATCACCGGAACCAGACGGCATTTGAATCTGGCGACCATGAGTTCCGGGCAGTGGGATATTTTTGCGGCGATTCCCGGCTGGACTGCCGGGGCCGGTAAAGCGGGCATTGAAATACAGTATGATTCATTTATCGATTCGCACAGTTCGGATTTTTATGTTGAGCTTGACACGAAAGGCCCGGATTTTCTCAGTTCCATGTACCAGACCATTCATCTTACTGCTGGTAACTACAGCATTTCCTGGATGTATCATGCCCGCACCAACGGGGCTGATGGTAACGGGATACAGGGTTTTATCAACAGGAGCGGAACCTCTGAGCTGGTTGTTGATTTAGGTTCTGTAAGCAAAAAAAGGAGCGAAATGAGCGCCCTCTGGGAAGAGGTGGTCTGGGACTTCTCCCTTGCTGATGAAGGCGATTATGACCTCTGGTTTGAGGCCTTTGGCATAGAAAATACCCTGGGCGGTTATATTGACAGTGTCAAGCTGGAGGCTGCGCCGGTTCCCCTCCCTTCCACGCTGCTTCTCTTCGGAACCGGGATGGTCGGCATTATCTGCAGCAGATTACGAAAGCGTGATCTGTAAAAAATCGCTCCACGGGCAGGGCCATTATCTATCCTGCCCGTTGCGATGCCAGCCCATTGTCGATGTTTCCCGACGCTTTCCTCAGGTGTTCTCCGCTGTCCCTGTCTTGTTTTGTTTCTGTCTAAAAAAAGCTTGCTTCCGGTAAAAACAGGCCGCTTTTCACGGCCCGTTCTTTTTGAAGAGTAACTTTTTCCGGGAGAACCTGTCTTCAGCATACCCCCTTTTGCAGTCTGCCGCCATCAGCCTGTCTCTGCCATGAAAAAGCTTGCAGACACCCGCGGAAACGGGTAGTTTGGAAAATTGTTTGCGGTTATTTTTTTCATTATTTCGTTTGATTTTTTAGGGGAGAAATATGTCAAACTATCTTTTTACCTCAGAGTCTGTTTCTGAAGGTCATCCTGATAAGGTCGCGGATCAGATTTCTGATGCTATTCTTGACGGCATCCTGGCGCAGGATAAATCCGCCAGAGTTGCCTGTGAAACCCTGGTTACCACAGGCATGGTGGTCATTGCCGGCGAGATCACCACCACCGCCTGGGTTGATATGCCGCAAGTCGTCCGCGATACAATCAAGGAAATCGGCTACAATTCCTCCGAGATGGGTTTTGATTCCCAGTCCTGTGCCGTTCTGACCAGCATAGATAAGCAGTCTCCCGATATTGCCGTAGGCGTCAACGAAGGATCAGGACTTGATCTTGATCAGGGCGCCGGAGACCAGGGACTGATGTTCGGCTATGCCTGCTCGGAGACCAGGGTGCTGATGCCCATGCCCATTACCTATGCCCACCGCTTGATGAAGCGGCAGGCGGAAGTGCGCAAGAGCGGCCGTCTTCCCTGGCTCCGTCCTGACGGCAAGAGCCAGGTGACCATTGAATACGAACATAAATTACCCAAACGGATCGAGGCGGTGGTCCTCTCCACCCAGCATGATGCCATTGTTGATTATGAGGATCTGAAGGAAGGGGTGATGGAGGAGATCATCAAGCCGGTGCTGCCGCCGAATATGATTGATAAGAATACCAAGTTTTTCATCAATCCCACCGGCCGCTTTGTCATCGGCGGACCGGTCGGCGACTGCGGCGTCACCGGCCGCAAGATCATTGTCGACACGTACGGCGGCATGGGATCCCATGGCGGCGGGGCCTTCTCCGGCAAGGATCCTTCCAAGGTCGACCGTTCCTCCTCCTATATGGGCCGCTATGTGGCCAAAAACATCGTGGCTGCGGGTCTGGCCACCGAGGTTGAGGTGCAGGTGGCCTACGCCATCGGTATTTCCAAGCCTGTTTCCATCAATGTGAATACCTTTGGCACGGAAAAGATCCCCAACGGCAAAATCAGGGACCTGGTCCTGGCCCATTTTGATCTGCGGCCCAAGGCGATCATCCAGCATCTTGATCTGTTGCGGCCGATTTACAAGAAGACGGCGGCTTACGGCCATTTCGGCAGAGAGCGCGCCGAATTCACCTGGGAAAAAACCGACAAGGCGGAAATCCTGCGGGATGCCGCCGGCCTGAAGGGGAACAAATAATGAGCGAATTTACCGATTATAAAGTAGCGGACATGGGGCTGGCCGAATGGGGCCGCAAGGAGGTCGCCATTGCGGAAACGGAGATGCCGGGTCTGATGGCGGTACGCGAAGAGTATGCCGGACAAAAACCGCTGAAAGGCGCCCGGATCGCCGGCTGTCTGCATATGACCATCCAGACCGCGGTGCTGATGGAAACCCTGGTGGAACTCGGCGCCGAGGTGCGCTGGTCATCCTGCAATATTTTTTCCACCCAGGATCATGCCGCCGCGGCCATGGCTGCCGCCGGCATCCCGGTTTTTGCCTGGAAGGGGGAAAACGAGGAGGAGTTCTGGTGGTGTATTGACCAGACCATCTTCGGCCCGGATAACTGGCGGCCGAATCTGATTCTTGACGACGGCGGCGACCTCACCCAGGTCATGCACGAGAAGTATCCGGAACTGATGAAGGATGTGAAGGGCATCAGTGAGGAGACCACCACCGGCGTGCACCGGTTGAACGAGATGATGCGGGCCGGCAAACTGCTTGCTCCGGCCTTTAATGTCAATGATTCGGTGACCAAATCCAAGTTCGACAATCTCTACGGCTGCCGCGAATCGCTGATTGACGGCATCAAGCGGGGCACCGATGTGATGGTGGCCGGCAAAACCGCGGTGGTGTGCGGTTACGGCGATGTGGGCAAGGGCTGTGCCCAGGCCCTGCGGGGCATGGGGGCCACGGTGCTGATCACCGAGATCGATCCCATCTGCGCCCTGCAGGCCGCCATGGAAGGCTATCGGGTGGTCACCATGGAGGAGGCTGCCCCGGTGGGTGAGATCTTTGTTACCTGCACCGGCAATGTCAGGGTCATTACCCGGGCCCATATGGATGTCATGAAGAACCAGGCCATTGTCTGCAATATCGGCCATTTTGACAGCGAGATTGATATCGCCTCCCTCCGGGGACTCACCTGGGAGAATATCAAACCCCAGGTTGATCATGTCATCTTCCCTGATGGCAAGCGGATCATTGTCCTGGCCGAGGGCCGGCTGGTGAACCTCGGCTGCGCCACCGGTCACCCCAGTTTCGTCATGAGCAACTCCTTCACCAACCAGGTCATGGCGCAGATCGAACTGTGGAAATACAGCCACAAGATGGAGAAGAAGGTCTATTTCCTGCCCAAACAGCTTGATGAAAAGGTGGCCAGCCTGCATCTGAAGAAAATCGGCGTCCATCTCACCACCCTGACCAAAGAGCAGGCAGACTATATCGGCGTGCCGGTAAACGGCCCGTACAAACCCGATTATTACCGCTACTAAGGGGCGCCACTGATGTCTTCCAGTCTGCCCGATTTCATTAGCTGGTTGCTCAACCCTGCCCATTATGACCATCCGGTGGACAGGGTTGAGCTGGTACAGACCCATATCTCCTATGTGCTGCTGGCAGGGGATTTCGTCTACAAGTTCAAGAAGCCGGTCAACTTCGGTTTTCTCGATTTCACCACCCTGGACAGGCGCCGCCACTTCTGCCAGCAGGAACTGCTCTTAAACCGCCGGCTCTGCCCGGACATCTATCTTGATGTTTTTGCCGTCTGCCGGCAGCAGTCCGGTTTTGCCTTCAACGGGACAGGTGAGGCGGTCGAATATGGCGTCAGGATGAAAATGCTGCCCCAGGAGCGCATGATGGGCCGGGTCATTGCCAGGGGTGAGCTGAACGAGTCTCATATCAATGACATCGTCACCGCCCTGGTGCCGTTTTATGACAAGGCGGCCGGCGGGGGTGAGATTGCCGGCTTCGGCACGGCCCGGGCCGTGAGCGTCAATGTGCTGGAAAACTTTGAGCAGACCAGGGGCTTTATCGGCAAGGGCGCCCTGCAGCAGGGGCAGTTTGATGCCATCAGCCACTATGCCCGCGCCTTTCTGGACAATGAGGCCCTTTTTCAAGAGCGCAGCGCCAGGCGGGTGAAGGACTGCCACGGCGATCTCTATTCGGCCAATATCTGCCTGGCCGACCAGGTGTATATCTTTGACTGCATCGAGTTCAATGAACGCTTCCGCTACTGTGATGTGGCAAGCGATGTGGCCTTTCTGGCCATGGATCTCGATTTCCATGGCCTGCAGGCCCTTTCTGACTTCTTCATCGACCGTTTTGTGGCGGCCAGCGGGGACACCGGGCTGCTGGCTGTATTGCCCTTTTATAAATGCTACCGGGCTTACGTGCGCGGCAAGATCGGCCTGTTCACCGCCCATGCGCCGGAGGTGGACGAGGCGACCCGCGACAGGGCGCTCATCCAGGCGGAGAAATACTTTCTGCTGGCCGAGCGCTATGCCGGCTAACCTCTTTGTCTTCATGGGGCTGATTGCCAGCGGCAAGAGCACCCTGGCCAGGGGGTTGGCAAGCAGGTTTTCCCTGCCCTGTTTCAATACCGATGTGGTGCGCAAGGAACTGGCCGGCAAGGCCCCTGAATCACGCCAGGGCAGCCCTCTGCACCAGGGTATCTATACCCCGGCATTCAGCCGGCTGACCTATGACGCCCTGCTGGAACACGCCAGAAGGGAGCTGGCAAGAAACCAGTCCGTGGTGCTGGACGGCTCCTATCACAAGCGCGGCGAACGGCAGCTGGTGGTGCAGTGCGCCGCGGCATGCGGGGCCTCGCTTCTTTTCATTCTGTGCCGCTGTGATGATGAGGAAACCGAGCGGCGTCTCGCCGTGCGGGCCAGAAATCCTCATGCGGTGTCGGACGGCACCTGGGACATATTTCTGCGGCAGAAGGAGAGTTTCGAGTTCCCTGACGAACTGCCCGCAAGCTCCCTGCTCGTCTTTGAAACCAATGGTCCCCCCCCCCAGCAGCTGCAGAAACTTATCAACGCGCTGCCCAAAACCTTCAGGCCCTGATCCTTTTTCACGCATCTCCGGCGAGCGCCGCCAGGGTTTTCAGTTTTCCTCCTCTTTTCACGCCATGCTGTTTCTTCGCCTCGCTGCCGTCTCGCGGCACAGCCCGCCGCCCCTGGTGCGCCAAAAGAAGCCTTCAGGTAAATATCTAAAAATATTGGCTGGTTGACTAAAATCTTTGCAATATATAATATAACGATATGTGAAAAATCTTCTCCGCAACTTGTCTGACTGTGCGGCGCATTGGCCGCAGAGCGCAGGGGGGCACTGGATGTCCAAAAAATCACAAAATGGTGAAGCGGCTGACAACTCCGTCAGAACAGACCCGGCGGCGCACCAGCGGCTGATGGCAGCCGGCCGATGACAGCGGCAGCCAGGGGAAAACGGGGCAGGCGCTTTGGCCAGACCATTTTTTATGACTGGTGCAAGGCCTGCGGCATCTGCATTGCCTTCTGCCCGCAGCAGGTTTTTCGCGCCAATGATCAGGGCAAGCCCTTGGCGGCCCGGCCGGAGAAGTGCACCGGCTGCGGGTTCTGTGAAATTCATTGCCCTGACTTTGCCATCACCATTGTCGAATGCCCTGAGCTACGGCGCAAAGAAAAGAGTTGCGATCATGATAGTCTGGAGGGGAGCTGATGAGTGAAAAAACCGGACAGCGGCTGCTGCTGCAGGGAAACGAGGCCATCGTCGAAGGGGCCCTGGCGGCCGGCTGCCGTTTTTTTGCCGGCTATCCCATCACCCCGGCCTCCGAGATCGCTGAGCTGATGTCCCTCCGCCTGCCTGCACTGAATGGCACCTTTATCCAGATGGAAGATGAGATAGCCAGCATGGGCGCCATTATCGGCGCCTCGCTGGCCGGGGTTAAAAGCCTTACCGCCACCAGCGGTCCGGGCTTTTCCCTGATGCAGGAAAATCTCGGTTTTGCCTGCGCGGCCGAGGTGCCCTGCGTGGTGGTCAACGTCATGCGGGCCGGCCCCAGTACCGGGCTGTCCACCAGCCCTGCCCAGGGCGATGTCATGCAGGCCAGATGGGGCACCCATGGGGACCACCCGATCATCGTCCTGGCCGTCTCCTCCGTAAGTGACTGTTTTGACCTCACCATCCAGGCTTTCAACCTGTCCGAAAAGTACCGGGTGCCGGTGATTGTGCTGTCGGACGAGATCGTGGCCCATACCAGGGAAACCGTTATCCTGCCTGAGCAGGCCGCTGTCACGGTCATTGACCGCATGCGCCCCGCCGTGCCGCCGGAGTGGTATATCCCCTATGAAGACAACAGCCGCGGGGTGCCTGCCATGGCTGACATGGGCAGTGGCTACCGGCACCATGTCACCGGGCTCATCCATGATGTACGCGGCTTCCCCACCGAACGGCCCGAAGAGGTGGACGCTTTTATCCGCCGTCTGTTCCGCAAGATCACCAACGGCTTTCCGGAAATCCAGCTGACGAAAACCGTCATGCTGGAGGATGCGGAAATTGCCGTGATCGCCTATGGCGCGGTGACCCGTTCCGCCCTGCGGGCCGTAAGGCAGGCCAGAGGCCGGGGGATCCGGGCCGGGCTGCTGCAGCTCATCACCCTTTACCCGTTTCCCAGAAAGGCGGTGGAGGCGGTGCTGCGCCAGTGCCGCCGGGTGCTGGTGCCGGAAATGAACATGGGGCAGGTGATCAGGGAGGTGAAACGGGTCAATGTCGCCACCGAGATTGTCCGGCATAACCGGGTGGACGGCCAGTTCATCACCCCGGCAGAGATCTATGCACATCTGCTTGCCATGTGATCGCTGACCAGATGATTACAGAAGGATTTTTTCCCTGTCAGCAAAGGAAAGGCCAATGACAGAAAAAACGGGCAGTCTCCGGCATGATTATCTGCGGCATGACAAGAAGTTCCCCCATGTCTGGTGCCCGGGCTGCGGCAACGGCATTGTCCTGGGTTCGCTCATCCGGGCCATTGCCAGGCTGGGGCTGCAAAAGGATGAACTGGTGCTGGCCGCGGGCATAGGTTGCTCCGGCCGCATGCCGGTCTATGTGGATTTCAATACCCTGCATGCCACCCATGGCCGGGCCCTGACCTTTGCCACGGGCATCAAGCTTGCCAGGCCTGCGCTCACCGTGATCATTGTCATGGGTGACGGCGACGCCACCGCCATCGGCGGCAACCATTTCATCCATGCGGCCAGGCGCAATCTCGATCTCACCGCCATTATCATCAACAACCAGATCTACGGCATGACCGGCGGCCAGTATTCACCCACCACCCCCTATGGCTCCTTTGCCGCTACCGCCGCCTGGGGGCATATTGAACACGCCTTTCCCATTGCCGAGCTTGCCGCCACCGCCGGGGCCTCCTATGTGGCCAGGGGAACGGTGTATCATGCCGCCATGCTGGACGATCTGCTGGCCGGGGGCATCGCCAGAAAAGGCTTCAGCGTCATTGAAGTGATGTCCAACTGCCATACCCAGTACGGCCGGCGTAATCAGATGAATGATGCGATCACCATGCTGCGCTATTTCAAGGAACAGGCGGTGGCCGTTGATCGGGCGGCAGGGATGAGCGCGGCAGAGATGGCCGGCAGATTCACCATCGGCGTGCTGGCCGATGTGGAGAAGCCCAATTTTACGGAAGAATATCAGAAGATCCGGGACCGGGCCCGGCAGCAGTGAGCGGCACGCGGCAGGGCGGGGTGAATGATGCAGGAAGATCGCTATGAGTTGAGATTCGGCGGGGCGGGCGGGCAGGGGATCATCCTGGCCGCGGTCATCTTTGCCGAGGCGGTTGGCATCCATGAAGGGTTTCATGTATGCCAGTCCCAGAGTTACGGCCCGGAGGCCAGGGGAGGCAGAAGCAGGGCCGAGATCGTCATCAGTTCCGAGCCGATCGATTATCCCAGGGTCATCGGCATGGATCTTTTCCTGGCCATGAATCAGGCGGCCCTGGATGCCTATTTCGCTGATTGCAAACCTCGCGGCATCCTGCTGGCCGACGCCACCTTTGTCAGCCAGGTGCCCACCAGCCGGGCCCTGCTCCTGCCCTTTACCACCATCGCCCGGCAGCAGCTCGGCGACGCACTTGCGGCCAACATGGCCGCCCTGGGGGCAGTTGGGGTGGTCTGCGGCAGGGTGAGGCTGGCCAGCCTGGAAAAGGCCATCGCCCGCCGGGTGCCGGCAAAATTCAAGGAGCTCAATATCCGGGCCCTGCATGCGGGCGCCGCGGCCGCCCGGCAGCTGGATCTCGCTGCTCTGCCCCCTTTCATTGATTCTGAAGAGGAAAAAGAGGTGTGACCGGGTGGAAAGCGATTTTCAGGTCTTTCATGAATTGATGGCCCGGAAAATCCGGGAAATCCTGCTGGTGGCAAGCCCGTATGACGCCTTTATCATGGAGGAGGACGGCAGCCTGGCCACCCGGATTATCGATGAATATCAGGGGCTTAATCTCAGCCATCCGCCCCGGCTGCAGCGAGTCAGCTCCGCCGGGGAGGCCCTGGCCATTCTTGAGCTGAAGAAATTTGATCTGGTCATCACCATGCCCAACGTGGATGACATGGACGCCTGGAGCCTGGGCCGGAGAATCAAGAAAATTAATCCCCGATTGCCGGTGGTGCTGCTCACCCACAGTCTGCGCTCGGTTGCCGGTGCTCCTGAGCGGGCGGCGACCGCCGGCATTGACCATTTTTTCATCTGGCTGTCCGACCCCTCGCTGCTGCTGGCCCTTGTCAAAAATGTCGAGGATCACCTCAATGTGGCCCGAGACACCGAAAAAGCCGGGGTACGCGTATTGATTCTGGTGGAGGACTCCCCCCATTACCTCTCCTACCTGCTGCCCCTGCTCTACAGCGAGGTGGTGAAGCAGACCCAGGCGGTGCTCTCCGACAGTCTCAACGATGAGCACCGGCTGCTGAAGATGCGGGCCAGGCCAAAGATTCTGGCGGTGCCTGATTATGAGGAAGCGGTCAGGCTGTTCAACGCCTTCAGGCCTTATGTTTTCGGGGTCATTGCCGACGGGCGCTTTCCCCATAAAAAGAGGCTTGATGGCCGGGCCGGTCTTACGCTGCTCAAACATTTCCGGAAGCTGGTGCCGGATCTGCCCCTGCTGCTGTTGAGCGCCGAGCCGGCCAACCGGGAGCTGGCGCTCCAGATTCCCGCGGTATTTGCTGACAAGCATGCGCCGGCCCTGGCCGGGGAGATCCATGAGTTTTTCCTCCATCACCTGGGCTTTGGCGATTTTGTCTTCCGCCGGCCGGATGGCACGGTGG